>JBJMKO010000084.1:0-20541 GCA_045805805.1 Solirubrobacterales bacterium
CCACCGAGGGCAAGCTCGAGCGCTACGAGGCGATCGACAAGGTCAAGGACGAGGTGGTCGCCAAGTACGCGCCCGAGTCCACCGACGGAGAGCCCGACGAGAAGCAGGTGGCCGAAGTCAAGGCAGCCTTCGGCTCGATCGAGAAGGACACGATCCGCAAGGCGATCGCCGTCGACAAGAAACGCCCCGACGGTCGCGCCCAGGACGAGATCCGCCCGATCGAGTGCGAGGTCGACATCTCCCCGCGCGTGCACGGCTCGGCGCTGTTCACCCGCGGCGAGACCCAGATCCTCTCCAACGCCGCGCTCGGCACGACTCGCATGGACATGCGTATCGACACGCTTGGCCTGGAGACCTCGAAGAAGTTCTGGCACCACTACAACTTCCCGCCCTTCTCGGTCGGGGAGGCCGGCTTCATGCGCGGGCCGAAGCGCCGCGACATCGGCCACGGCGCGCTCGCCGAGCGGGCCCTGGTTGCCACGATCCCCAGCGAAGAGGACTTCCCCTACGTGATCCGGGTCGTTTCCGAGACGCTCGAGTCCAACGGCTCCTCCTCGATGGGCTCGGTCTGCGCATCATCCATGGCCCTGCAGGCCGCGGGCGTGCCGGTCAGCGCACCGGTCGCCGGCGTCGCGATGGGACTGATCAAGGAGGGTGACGACTACATCGTCCTCACCGACATCGCCGGCGTCGAGGACCACCTCGGCGACATGGACTTCAAGGTCGCCGGCACCGCGGACGGGATAACCGCCCTGCAGATGGACATCAAGATCACCGGCGTCACCTTCGAGATCCTCACCGACGCGCTGGAGCAGGCCAACAAGGGCCGCCAGTTCATCCTCGGCAAGATGGCGGAAGCGATCGACGGGCCGCGCGAGCAGCTCTCCCAGCACGCGCCGCGGATCGAAGCGATCAAGATCGATCAGGAGAAGATCGGCGCCGTGATCGGCAAGGGTGGCGAAACCATCCGGGCCCTCTGCGAGGAGTTCGAAGCCGAAATCGACGTCGAGGACGACGGCACGATCCGCATCTACGCGCCGACGGGCTCGCTGGTCGAAGCCTGCGTCGGCCGGATCGAGTCGATGACCAAGGAGGCCGAGATCGGCGACCGCTACAACACCGCCAAGGTCGTCAAGACGACCACCTTCGGCGCCTTCGTCGAGCTGGTCAAGGGCACCGACGGCCTGCTGCACATCTCCAACGTCAAGCCCGGCGAGCGGGTCGACTCCGTCGACGACGTCCTCTCCGCCGGCGAGGAAATCGACGTCACCGTGGTCGAGGTCGACCGCGAGCGCGGTCGGATCGGCCTGCGGCTCTCCGAGGACCCCTCGGTCGCCGGCAAGAGCCCGGAGGAGCTGGCCTCGGTCGGCTCCGGCGGCGACGGCCCGCGCCGCAACGGCGGGGATCGCGGCGGTCGGGGTGGTGGCCGCGAGGGTCGCCGTCCTCGCGGCGGCGACCGCGAGCGCCGCGGCTAGACACGAGCATTGAGCGCACCTCAGCTAAGACACGCCAGTTCCGCTCTGCGCCGCCCCCGAAGGGTCAGACGATGACGGGGTCGGCGCAGTGCTCACTACAGGACACGGGCGTCCGGGTCGTCACCGAGGAGGTTCCCTCGGTGCGGTCCGTGGCGCTCGGGCTCTGGGTGCGCACCGGCTCGCGCGACGAGACCCCGGCCCAGGCCGGCCTCTCGCACTTCCTCGAGCACCTGCTGTTCAAGGGCACGGAGCGCTTCTCGGCGATCGAGATCGCCGAGCGCCTCGACGGGCTCGGGGCCTCGGTCAACGCCGCCACCGGCAAGGAGACGACGCACATCCACGCCCGCTTCCTCGACGAGCACACCGAGGAGGTCTTCGACCTGCTCGCGGAAATGCTGCTGGCGCCGACCTACCCCGAAATCGACTCGGAGCGCGACGTAGTGCTCGAGGAGATCGCGATGTATGAGGACGAGCCCCAGGACCGGGTCCACGACATCCTCGCTGGCGCGGTCTTCGGCGATCACCCGCTGGGACGGCGGGTGCTGGGGGAGGCTGAGGTGATCAGCTCGGTCCCGGTGCCTGAGATCGAGGCTTACCGCAGCTCCCGCTACACCGGCGCCGGCATCGTCGTCGGCGCTGCCGGCAACGTCGACCACGGACAGATCGCCGACCTCACCGAGCGGCTGGTCTCGCCCTCCGCGGGCCCCCCGGCCAACGGAGGCGCTGCCGTGGCGGACACCAAGGCGCGGCTTCGCATCTACGAGAAGGACACCGAGCAGTACCACATCTGCTTCGGGGCGCCCGGGATCGTCCGCTCCGACGAGCGCCGCTACGCCTTGGCCGTACTCGACTCGATCTTCGGCGGCTCCAGCTCCTCGCGCCTCTTCATCGAGATTCGCGAGAAGCGCGGACTCGCCTACTCGGTCGGTTCCTACAGCGAGCAGTACACGGACTCCGGCCTGGTCGCCACCTATGTCGGCACCCGCGAGGACAACGTCGAGGAGGCGTGCTCGATCATCGGCACCGAGCTGGCGCGGCTGCGTAGCGAGCCGGTCTCGGCCGAAGAGCTTGCCCGCGCCAAGGAGAACGTCAAGGGTCGCCTTGTCCTCTCTTCCGAGTCGACGGCGGCGCGGATGTCACGGAACTCCCGGGCGACACTGTTCGGCCTCCCGATCGACAGCCTCGACGAGATGCTTGCCAAGATCGACGCCGTCACCGTCGAGGGCCTGGCCGAGCTCGCCACAGAGCTCTACGGCCCCGAGCGCCTCTCCGCCGCCTGCGTCGGCCGCGATCAGAGCCGTTTCCGCGATGCCATTGCTCCCGTCAGCGAGGCACTGGTGGCCTCATGATCCGGGTTGCCGTCTCCGGTGCCGCAGGCCGGATGGGCCGGGCCGTCTGCGAGACGGTCGAAGCGGCCGGGGACGCCGAGCTCAGTGGCAAGGCCGACCCCAGCCTCGGCGCCGACCTCGCCGATGTGCTGTCCGCGGCCGACGTCGTCGTCGACTTCACCACTCCCGATACCGCCCTGGCCAACGCGGAAGCCTGCCTGGCCGCGGGGGTGCACGTCGTCGTCGGCACCACCGGCTTCGACCTCGACGCGCTCAAGGCCGCCGCCGAGGCGTCGCAGGCCAACTGCTTCGTCGCCCCCAACTTCGCGATCGGCGCGGTGCTGCTGATGGAGGTCGCGCAGAAGATCGCCTCGCACATGCCCGAGTGCGAGATCGTCGAGCTGCACCACGACAAGAAGCTCGACGCCCCCTCGGGCACGGCCAAGCGCACAGCGGAGCTGATCTCGGACGCGGGCGGCAACGTCCACCAGCCGATCCACTCCGTTCGCCTGCCGGGCTTGGTCGCCCACCAGGAGGTCATCTTCGGCGGCGAGGGCCAGACCCTCAGCATCCGCCACGACTCGATCGACCGCCGTTCCTTCATGCCCGGCGTGCTGCTGGCGGTCCGCCGCGTGGGCGAGCTTCCAGACCGTTTCACTGTGGGACTGGAGAAGCTGCTTTGACGGTCTCTCGACCGATCCACCACGATACCCTGGCGCCATGAAGGAGATTCGCGGCGTAATCACAGCGATGGCCACCCCGTTCGACGCGGATGGCGCTGTCGACGAGACGGCAGCGTTGAAGCTGGCGACCCACCTGCTCGAGCACGGCTCGCACGGGTTGGTGATCTCCGGCTCGACCGGCGAGGCGCCGACCCTGACCGACGAGGAGGCGCTGGACCTTTTGCGGGCGATCCGCCGGGAGGTCGGCGAGGAGACGCTGCTGATCTGCGGCACCGGCACCAACTACACCCGGCACTCGATCGAGCTGACCCAGGGTGCGGCCGAGGCCGGCGCCGACGCCGCCCTGATCGTGACGCCCTACTACAACAAGCCCAACCCGGCCGGAATCCTGGCTCACTTCGAGACGATCGCCGCCGCCGTGCCCGACCTGCCCTTGATCGCCTACAACATCCCCTCGCGGGTGGTGGTCAACGTGCCGCCCGGAGAGCTTGCCGAGATCGCCAAGATCGAGAACGTCGTGGCCGTCAAGCAGGCCAACAATGACGACCTGGCGCCGATCGAGGGCATGGAGATACTCGCCGGCAACGACGAGATCTTCCTCAAGACGCTGGAAATCGGCGGCGCCGGCGGCATCCTCGTCGCCTCCCACCTGGTCGGGTCCCAGATGCGCGAAATCTGGGATGCGGCCCAGGCCGGTGAAATGGACCGGGCGCGCGAGATCGACACCAAGCTCGGCCAGCTCTACGCCTCGATCGGCGTCACCACCAACCCGATACCGGTCAAGGCAGCACTGGCGATGCTGGGCCTGATCCCGATCGACACCCTGCGACTTCCCCTGATCCCGGCGAACCCCGAGCAGCGCGCCGCCGTGCAGGCGGCCCTGGAGAGCGTCGGCCTCACCCCGGTGAATCCCTAGTGCCCGACCGCAAGCTCCGTGTGCTGCCGCTCGGGGGACTGGGCGAGATCGGCAAGAACATGACCGTGGTCGAGTACGACGGCCGCATCGTCGTCGTGGACACGGGCCTGATGTTCCCGACCGCTGAGATGCTCGGGATCGACCTCGTCCTGCCGGACTTCTCCTACCTGCGCGACCGCGTCGACGACATCGAGGCGATCGTCCTCACCCACGGCCACGAGGACCACGTCGGCGCCCTGCCCTACGTGCTGCGTGAGCTCGGCTCGCCGCCGGTCATCTACAGCGGCCTGCTGACGATCGGCATGGTCCGCTCCAAGCTCGACGAGCACAAGCTCAAAGACGCGCCGCTGGAGGAGCTGCCGGCGGGGGAGAAGGTCAAGCTCGGGCCCTTCGAGCTGGAGCTGATCCATCTCTCGCACTCGATCCCCGACGCCCGCGGCGTCCTGCTCACCACCGAGCTGGGCTCGATGCTGATGACCGGCGACTACAAGTTCGACCAGACCCCGGTGGACGGGCGGCCGGCGGACATCTCCCGCCTGGCCGAGATCGGCCGCGATGGCCTGCTGCTGCTCTGCGGCGACTCGACCAACGCCGACCGTCCCGGCGTCGCGCCCTCGGAGTCGAGCGTCGGACCGGCTCTGATCGAGACCTTCTCCGCTTGCGAGGGACGGATCATCGTCACCTCCTTCGCCTCCAACATCCACCGCGTCCAGCAGGTGATCGACGCCGCGGTGAAGCTCGACCGCCGGGTGGCGCTGGTCGGGCGCTCGATGCGCAAGAACTTCAACATCGCCTCCAACCTGGGGATCGCCAACGCGCCCTCGGGGCTCTTCATCCAGCCGCGCGAGATCGAGAACTTCCCGGACGAGAAGGTCGTCGTGATCTCCACCGGCAGCCAGGGCGAGCCGCTCTCGGCCCTGCGCCGGATGGCCAACAACGACCATCGTGACGTCGAGCTGCACTCCGGCGACACGGTCGTCTTCTCGGCGACGCCGGTGCCGGGCAACGAGCGCGCCGTCAACGAGACAATCGACCGGATCTATGAGATCGGCGCCTCCGTCGTCACCGCTAAACAGGCCCCGATCCACGCCTCCGGCCACGGCTGGCAGGAGGAGCTGAAGCTGATGCTCAACCTGACCAAACCGCGCTACGTGCTGCCGATCCACGGCGACCATCAACGGCTGCGCCTGCACGCGGAGCTGGCCCACTCGGTCGGCATCGATCCGGAGAACGTCTTTCAGGGGCGCAACGGGTTGCCGCTGGAGATCGACGAGAGCGGCGCGCGCTTCGGCGAGGATGTCCACACCGGGGTGATCTACGTAGACGGAGTCAACGTCGGCGAGCCCGACGACGTCGCGCTGCGCGACCGCCGCGAGATCTCGGCCGACGGGATCTTCATCGTCGTCGCCACGATCTCTTCCGAGGATGGCCAGGTCGTCGCCGACCCCGAAGTGATCTTCCGAGGCGTTGCCTTCCTCGAGGAGGCCGATGCCCTGGTCGAGGAGCTGAAGGATGTGATCGAGGACTCGCTCGAGGACGCCGCCGAGCACTCTGGGAACCGCGAGTTGCACCTGATCCAGGAAGACCTGCATGACGCTGTGGCGGGGCTGGTTTACAAGAAGCTGCACCGGCGGCCGATGATCATCCCGGTCGTCGTCGAGGTTTAGCGCTTTCGGCGCGCGGGTCCTGTCGCAGGGTGAGGGGGGCACTGCGGGCAGTCCACGGGCTGTCCTCGACCCCCCTCACCCTGCGCCACCCGCGCGAGGAACGCTGAAGGCGGGACGCTTCAGGGATGAGCGGGCGGCCTTTTCTCAAAGGTTCAAGGATGACCAGGTGGCCTTTTTCAAAAACAAAAAAAGACCCGCCGGAGAACGTTGGGGAGAGCTCCGGCGGGCCGTGTGTCTCGTCCGCGAAGGAACGTACGGTCGGCCTTTAAAGAGCTTCTTAAGCGGTCGTAATAGGTTGCTTAGCCGTGGCCCGGGGAATGCGGACGCAGAAGAGGGCGCCGCCGGCTTTGGACTCCGAGATCTCTACGTTGCCGCCGTGCGCGGTTGCTACGGCGCGGACTATTGCCAGGCCGAGGCCGCTGCCGGGGCCGACTGCCGTGTCAGCCGGGCCTTCGCCGCGGACGAAGCGGTCGAAGACCTGGCTGCGGATCTGGGCTGGGATGCCAGGGCCGTCATCGGCCACTTCGACGACCGCGTCGCCGCCTTCCGAACGTAGCCGGAGCTCGATCCGGGCGCCGGGAGGCGTGTGCCGGGCAGCGTTGTCGAGCAGGTTGAGCACCAACCGGTGCAGCTCGTCGGGATTGCCCTCGATCTGCAGGGGGCGATCGTTCTCGATCGTCAGCTCGCGATCTCCCAGAACCGGTGTCACCTCAGCGGCGGCGTTGCCGGCAACCTCGGCGAGGTCGCAGGGGCGGCGGGTGCTGATCCTGCCGGCATCGGCACGGGCGAGCAGCAACAGGTCGGCGACGAGGCGGCTCATCCGCCGCGAGGAGCGCAGAGCGGAGTCGACCATCGCCCGGTCCTCGTCCTGCTGGGGCTGGCGCAGCGAGGCCTGCAGCAGCTCGAGGTTGGCGAGAACGCTGGTCAAGGGGGTACGCAACTCGTGTGAGGCGTCGGCAACGAACTCGCGCTGCTTCTTCATTGCCGCCTCGCGCTCGGCGCGGGCAGCGTCGAGCGAGCGCAGCATCTGCTCCAGGGTGCGGGCCAGCTCGCCGACCTCGTCTTCGACCTTCGGGTCTGGCATGTGGCTCGAGGGATCGCCGGTGGCGGCGATCTGGCGAGCGGTCGCGGTCAGGGCCGAGATCGGGCGCATCGCACGGGCGGCGATGGCGACGCCGCCGAGGCTGGCGAGCAGGGTCCCGCCGAGGATGCCGGCGACGATGAAGAGCCAGAGTCGGTCGACCGTGGAATCGACGTGGGCGATGCTGCGCCCGTACTGGACGAACCCGGTCGTGGTCCCGGTGTCGTCCGTGATGCGGGCGGTCGCTACCCGCATCTGGCCGAAATCGGAAAGCCCTTCGACCGGCGAGCCGAGCGGCTGGGCGCGGCGGCTTTCGTCGATCAGGCGGAGCAGGTCGCCTTCCACGCCGAACACACGGGCCGAAGCACCGTCGGGACGGACGAAAACATCGAGATCTGGAACGCGAGAGCTCCTCGTCAGCGCGGTGCTGAAGATGTGGGTTTCCGCGGCGAGCGTCTGTGTGGCGCCGCTCACCTGACGGTTGAAGTCATCGCGGATGCGACTGGTGGCGACCTGCCCGATCACGGCGCCGAAGACGAGCAGGATGACGAGGGTCAGCCCGGCGGATACCCCCGCCAGACGCCAGCGCACGGGCCAGCTGCCAGGACGCAACCTGCTCGGCCACGAGGCGGCCGCTCTGCGGAGGAGTCCCTTCATCTACTCCTTCAGGACGTAGCCGGCCCCGCGTTTGGTGTGGAGCAGGCGCGGCTCGCCGCCGGCCTCCAGCTTGCGGCGCAGGTTGGAGATGAAGACGTCGATCGTGTTTGTCGCCGCGGTCGGGTCGTAGCCCCAGACGTCGTCGAGGAGGCGCTCGCGGGATACGACCAGTCGCTCGTTGCGCATCAGGTACTCGAGCAGCTCAAACTCGCGGTTGGTCAGCTCCAGCTCGCGATCCCCGCGCTTGACGTCGCGGGTGTCGGGGTTGAGAGTGAGGTCGCCGACAGCGATCGAGGCCGAGCCGCGAGGTGGGCGGCGGCGCAGCAGCGCCCGGATCCGCGCCAGCAGCTCGGTGCGCTCGAACGGCTTGACCAGGTAGTCGTCGGCGCCGCTGTCGAGGCCGCCGACGCGGTCCTCGGTCTCCGCCCGCGCGGTCAGCATCAGGATCGGCACGTCGCCCTCGGCGCGGAGGCGGCGGCAGACCTCGATCCCGTCGAGACGGGGGAGGCCGAGATCGAGGACGACCAGGTCGGGAACGAAGCCGGTGGCGATGTCGAGGGCGTCGACGCCGTCTGCTGATGTCTTTACCTCGTAGCCCTCTTGGCGCAGCGAGCGACGGAGGACGTTGGCTATCTCTGCGTCGTCCTCTACGACGAGAACTCGGCCGGTTGCTGTTTCGGAGTCGGTTGTGAGCACTGCTACCGATGTTAGAGGCGAAAATCGGTAGGACGTGTGAGATTTACCTTGGGTTTAGGCCGTTCGGAAGGGAATCGGGGAGGGCTTCCACTTAACTTTTTCGGGTGGGGCGGGGACTGGCTTGGCGCCCCGGTCGGGTGGGCGAAAAAGTACAAGACGTTCCAGCCCTCCCCGATTCCCTTCAACCCAGCATCTCGTTGAAGCTTTTTCGTCTCTATAGGTCTAAAAAGCTTCAACGAAGGTCGGTGCGCAGGGGAGGGACGGTCGGCGTCGAAGCGGGCACTTATGTTCGTGCGTAAGAAGAAGACTGCTGCCCGCCGCAAGCCCAAAGCCAAAACGAAAGCCCGGGGGGGACCCAAGCTTCATTTGCCGCAGGCTCTTGAGCAGCGGCATCTGGATCTGATTGGGCTCTTTCTGATCGCTGCTGGGGTGTATCTGAGCTTTGTGCTTTTTTTTGGTTGGGAGGGCGGGAAGGTTGGTTATGGACTTGAAACCGCGCTTACGTACTTGGTCGGGGAGGTTGGAGCTCGGATCTTCACCGTCTTGATGCTCTTGGTCGGGGGGCTGTTGGTTACCGGGACTTCGATCTCGACCTTGGTTCGGGGCGTTGGGCGGGCATTGCGGCGAGTGTTCCTTGGCAGTCGCGAGGTTGCGCAGACCGCTGTTCAGAGCAGGCGGGATCGGTCTGAGGAGAAGACCTTTGCCTTTGAGACGGCTGGACCCACCGATGTGATGAGCGCTTATCCCGAGGAGGATGAGGTCGAGCCGACCGTGGCTTTGATCGAGGAGCCCGACCAAGCGGTTGATGAGCCCGCTACCCAGGACTTCGACGCGGAGATCGCGGCCATCGAGGCCGAGGAAGACGCGGCTGCGCCCGAGGTCGAGCAGATCGCCTTGACGCCGCAGGGAAACAAGCGGGGAGTCACGACGTCGGAGGAGATCGACTACAGGCCGCCGCCCGCGAAAGCGCTGGAGAAGGGTCAGGCCGACAAGGGCATCGACCCGCGTGACCACGAAGCCGTCGGCCGCAAGCTGGTCGAGGCACTGGGGCACTTCGGCGTCGAGGCGAAGATCGTCGGCATCGTCAGCGGCCCTCACGTCTCCCGCTACGAACTGCGTCTCGCGCCCGGCACCAAGGTCAAGAAGGTGACCGAGCTGGCCAACGACCTCGCCTACGCGCTCGCCTCGACCGACATCCGCATCCTGGCGCCGATCCCCGGCAAGCAGGCGGTCGGGGTGGAGGTGCCGAACACGCGCCGCCGCATCGTCCGCCTCGGCGACATCTACGCCGGCCGCCCCGAGAAGACCTCGCCGCTCGTCGCCTGGCTGGGCAAGGGGATCGACGGCAACGCCGTCTGGACCGACCTGGCCAAGATGCCGCACGTCCTCGTCGCCGGCACCACAGGCTCGGGCAAGTCCGGCTGCGTCAACGCGATCCTCTCCTCGATCCTGATGCAGGCCTCGCCCAACGACGTCCGCCTGGTCCTGGTCGACCCCAAGCAGGTCGAGCTCAACCACTACGAGAACGTGCCGCACCTGCTGACGCCGGTAGTCACCTCACCGCGTCTGGCAGCCAACGTCCTCGCCAACCTGATCGGCGAGATGGAGAGCCGCTACGGGATCATGGGAGAGGCGCGCTGCCGCAACCTCGGCGAGCTCAACCGGGCCCGCGCCAAGGCCGGCGAACCGTCGCTTCCCCACATCCTCTGCGTGATCGACGAGCTCGCGGACCTGATGATGGTCTCGCCAGCCGAGGTCGAGGACTCGATCATCAGGCTGGCGCAGAAGTCGCGCGCCACCGGCATCCACCTGGTGCTGGCGACCCAGCGCCCCTCGACCGACATCATCACCGGCACGATCAAGGTCAACATCCCGGCCCGGATCGCCTTTGCCGTGTCATCCCAGACCGATTCGCGGGTGATCCTCGACCAGGGCGGCGCGGAGGCGCTGCTCGGCCAGGGCGACATGCTCTTCCGCGGCGCCGGGACCTCGAAGCTGCAGCGCATCCAGGGCGCCTTCATCACCGAGGAGGAGATCGCCAGGATCACCGGCCACTGGGCCAAGCAGGGCGAACCCGAATTCGAGGCCGAGCTGCTCGAGGTCCACGGCGAGCAGGGCGTCGAAACCGAGGGCGACTTCGATCCCGACAGCGACGACCTCCTCGACGAGGCGATCCGAGTCGTCGTGGAGACGGAAACCGCCTCGGTCTCGATGATCCAGCGCCGCCTGCGGGTCGGCTACACGCGGGCGGGGCGGCTGATCGACATGCTCGAGCGCCGCGGCGTGATCTCCGGCTACGAAGGCTCCAAGCCGCGCCAGGTCCTGGTCACCCAGGCCGATCTGGCGCGCCGTGCATCCGGCGCAGACGTTGCGGAGCCCGAGGCTGAGACGCCAGCCCCAGTGCCCGAGTAACCGGGCAGCGGCAAATCGACTCGGCAGGTGCGACGCCGGGTAGGACAATGGGTCGATGGCCAACGGAGTCGGCCCCACCCTGCGCGAGGCGCGAAGGCGCCGAGAGATCGAGCTCTCGGAGGTCGAGGAGGCGACCCGGATCCGCCCGCGCTTCCTGCGCGCGATCGAGAACGAGGAATGGGACGTGCTGCCGGGCGGCGTCTACACCCGCGGCTTCATCCGCACCTATGCCGCCTTCCTGGGCCTCGACGGGGAGCGCCTCGCCGAGGACTACCGCCGCGACGTGGAAGCGGCAGCCGGGGGACAGGGGACCGAGACGGAACGCGCGCCCGCGAGGATCCCGGAGGCACGGGGCGGGCGCCGGCCGGCGCGGTGGACCGGTTGGATCGCCGTCGCAGCCGTCGCTCTGGTCGCCGCGGTTGCGATCGTCGCGCTGCCGGACGGCGGTGGCGGAAGCGGCGAAGTCGCTCGCCGGCCGTCCCGGAGTGCCGATGAGACCGGCGGACACCCAAGGCAGCCGCAGGCGGCCAAGTCACAACCCGGCGGCCTGTCCCTGCGCCTCGACGCGAACGCCGAAGTCTGGGTCTGCCTGCTCGCCGCCTCGGGCAAACCCCTGGTCGACGGCCAGATCCTCGAAGCGGGAGCGGTGGAGGGACCGTTCCACTCCGGTAGCTTCACCGTCTCCTTCGGCAACGGGGAGGTATCGATGCTCATCGACGGCAAGGAAGCTGAAATCCCGGCGACGTCCAGCCCGATCGGCTACTCGATCGATTCCTCGGGAATCCCGACCCAGCTGAGCGAAGCGGAACGACCCACCTGCGCATGACGACGAACGCCGCCTTCTCCGTTCCCGCGAATGCCTGAAGAAGCGGATATGGACAGGGGTTCGCTCCCCCGTCCGGGGGCGGCTGAGGTGCGGGCGGGGATAGTGGTCACGGGGACCGAGGTCCTGACCGGTCGGATCGCCGACCGCAACGGGCCGTGGATCTCCGAGCGCCTGGCCGAGCTGGGCGTCGACGTCGCCCATATCCTCGTCGTCGGCGACCGCCCCGACGACCTCGAGGCGGCGCTGCGCTTCATGTCGGCCGAGAGGATGGACCTGATCGTCACCTCCGGCGGCCTCGGCCCGACTGCCGACGATCTCACCGCCGAGATCGTCGCCAGGTTCGCGGGTCGCGACCTGGTCCTCGACGAGGAAGTCGAGGAGAAGATCGAGACGATCCTGCGTGGCTTCGCCCGCCGTTTCAACTTCGACCCCGAGGCGGTACGGGAGGCCAACCGCAAGCAGGCGATGGTGCCGGATGGGGCGATCGCGCTCGATCCGGTCGGCACCGCGCCCGGCCTGGTCGTGCCGGCGGATGGCCGCCTGGTCGTCGTCCTGCCCGGCCCGCCTCGCGAGTTGCAGCCGATGTGGCCCGCCGCACTGGAGACGGAACCGGTCCAGCGGCTGCTGGCGCGGGCCACGCCGCTGCACGGCTACACGTTGCGCATGTTCGGCGTCCCCGAGTCCGAGATCGCCAAGAGCCTGCGAGAGATGGAGGTGGGCGGGATCGCCCTTCCCGAGGTCGAGATCACCACCTGCCTGCGCCGCGGTGAGATCGAGATCGACGTCCGCTACCGGGACGACGCAGCCGGCACGGCCGAGGCCGTGCGGAGCGGCCTGGTCGAGCGCCACCAGCGGCATCTCTTCAGCCTCGACGGCGAGACGATCGACTCGCAGGTCGCCTACCTGCTGCGGGGGCGCCGCCTCGGCCTGGCGGAGTCCTGCAGCGGGGGGCTGCTGGCCGCGCGCATCACCGACATGCCGGGGGCGTCGGCATACATGGCCGGGGGCGTCGTCTCCTACTCGAACGAGGCCAAGGCGGAGCTACTCGGCGTCGACCCGGGGTTGATCGCGGGGAAGGGAGCCGTCTCCGCGGAGGTGGCCGAGGCGATGGCCCTCGGCGCCCTCGCTCGATTCGACGCCGACGTCGCCGTCTCGATCACCGGCGTCGCCGGCCCCGAGGGCGGCAGCGAGGAGAAGCCCGTCGGCTACGTCTGCTTCAACGCCCGCCTCGCCGACGGCACCGCCATCGCTCGCGACCCGGTCATCCCCGGTGGCCGCGCCGACATCCGCGAGCGCTCCGCCCTGGTCGGGATGCACCTGCTCCGCATCCTGCTCAGTGGCGACGAAGCGCCTTTGTAGAGCCGCCCGGCACGCTTTAGTCACACCTGGGTGTTGTTGCGCGCGCCGCGGCCCCTTAGCGTGGGCGAGGATGGCGAAGGAGAGACTCAAGAGCCCCCGGGCGCGCTTGTTCGTGGCCCTGGATCTGCCCGCGGCGATGCGGGACGGGATCGTCGCCTGGGGAGGGAGGGAGCTGGACGACCCGGCGCTGCGAGTGGTGCCGCGCGAATCGCTGCACATCACCCTCGCCTTCCTCGGCTACCTGCCGGAGAAGGAGATCGGTCGGCTGGCGAAGATCGTCGAAGGACTGGAGGCCTCGGCACCTTCGGTCGAGCTGGGCGACCCGGTGGCCAAGCCCTCGCGCAAGTGGCCGCGACTCTTCGCGCTGCCCGCCGCCTCGCCCGGCGCCGTGACCCTGCAGGCCACCCTGGAAGAGACGCTCGTCGCCGCCCGGCTCTACAAGCCCGAGAAGCGCCCGTTCTGGCCCCACGTCACAGTTGCCCGGGTCAAGGCCGAGGGTCGCGGGTCGAAGCGACCGCGTCGGGTAGAGAGGGTGCCCGGAAGGCTGCCGAAAGCCCTCTTGCAGCGCACGAAACTCGTCCGGACCACGCTCTACCGTTCTGAAATCCAGCCGCAGGGTGCGCGATATACCCCGCTGGCGCAAGTCGAGCTGTCCGAAGACGGGCGGCAGTGAGGTGAAAGAAATGGCAGACAAGAAAGCGGCTTTGAAAGACGCCTCGGCGAAGGAGGCCAAAGCGAAGGACGCGGCCCTGGAGGCCGCCGTGACCCAGATCGAGCGCGACTTCGGCCAAGGCGCGCTGATGCGGCTCGGCGCCGACAGCGCCCTGCCGGTGGAAGCGATCCCCACGGGTGCCCTCGCCCTCGACCTCGCGCTGGGCATAGGCGGCGTGCCGAGGGGGCGAATCGTCGAGATCTTCGGCCCTGAGTCCTCGGGCAAGACGACGCTGATCTACCACATCATCGCCGAGGCCCAGGCAAAGGGCGGGGTCTGCGTCTTCATCGATACCGAGCACGCGATGGACCCGATCTACGCACGGGCGATCGGCGTCGACACCGACGAGCTGCTCGTCTCCCAGCCCGATTACGGCGAGCAGGCGCTGCAGATCGCCGACCGGCTGATCGCCTCGGCGGCGGTCGACGTGGTCGCGATCGACTCGGTCGCGGCGCTGACGCCGAAGGCCGAGCTGGACGGCCAGATCGGCGACACCACCGTCGGCCTGCAGGCCCGCCTGATGTCGCAGGCAATGCGCAAGCTCGCCGGCAATCTCAACCGCACCAACACCGTCTGCGTCTTCACCAACCAGATCCGCGAAAAGGTCGGGGTCCAGTTCGGCTCGCCGGAGACCCAGCCCGGCGGCCGGGCGCTGAAGTTCTACTCCTCGCAGCGGCTCGACATCCGCCGCATCGAGACCCTCAAGGACGGCACCGAGGCGGTCGGCAACCGGGTGCGGGTCAAAGTCGTCAAGAACAAGTGCGCCGCGCCCTTCCGCCAGGCCGAGTTCGAGATCGAGTACGGCCAGGGCATCTCGCGCGAAGGCGAGCTGCTCGACTTCGGCATCGAGCACGACATCGTCAAGAAGTCGGGCGCCTTCTTCTCCTACGGCGAGGCCAGGCTGGGCCAGGGCCGCAACAACGCCAAGCAGTTCCTGCTCGAGAACCCCGAGGTCGCCGACGAGATCGAGGCCAAGATCCGCACCGCGCTCGGGATCGGTGCCGAGGTGGCGGGGGCGAGCGCCGAGACCGCGGCACCGCCGGTTGAGGAGGCGCAGGCTGCCTGACGGCGCCTGCGCTTCAGTGGATAGGATTCCGCCCGGATCATGAGCAACGAGGTTCTCTTCTATGTCTGCGGCGGGGCCCTGGCGGTCTCCGCCGTGCTGATCAGCTTCATCGGGCTGCGCCTCAAGGGCTTTCCCGGCCGCGCGGCGCCCCTCGTCGCGCTCTGGTTCGTCGTTCTGGTTGGAGCCAGCACAACCCTTGCGGTCCTGCACGCCAAGGACGAGCAGGCCGAAAAGAAAGCCGAGCTGACCAAGGCCTCCGAAGAGGCCGAAAGCGAGGAGTCCCAGTAGTAGAGAGGGCCGCGGCCCCGGTACGCTGAGCACATGCCCAGCTACCACGTCACCACGTTCGGCTGTCAGATGAACGTGCACGATTCCGAGCGCATGCGCGGAATGCTCGAGTCGCTGGGCTACGAGGAGGCGGCCGATCGCGAAGCCGCCGACCTGATCCTCTTCAACACCTGCTCGATCCGCGAGTCCGCCGACAACCGCTTCATCGCCCACCTCGGGGAGGCGAAGCGGCTCAAGTCCGAGTACCCCGAGCGCGTCGTCGGGGTCGGCGGCTGCTGGGCTCAGTCGGTCAAGGACGAGGTCTTCCAACGCTTCCCCTTCGTCGACGTCGCCTTCGGGCCGGGCCAGATCCACAAGCTGGCCGAGTTCCTCAACTCCGACTCGCTCACCGCCCAGGGCTACTTCGAGTTCGAGGACTTCTCCGGCCACCTGCCGACCCGCCGGGTGCGCGAGTTCCAGGGCTGGCTACAGGTCTCCCAGGGCTGCAACTGCAAGTGCGCCTACTGCATCGTGCCCTCGACCCGGGGGCGCGAGGTCAGCCGCGACCCGGCGGAGCTGGCGATCGAGGCCGGGGCGCTCGCCGCCGACGGCGTACGCGAGGTGACCCTGCTCGGCCAGAACGTCAACAGCTACGGCCGCGACCTTCCGAAGGAGTCGCGGATCGGCTTCGCCGAGCTGTTGGCCCGGGTCGATGCCGTCGACGGGATCGATCGCATCCGCTACACGAGCCCCCACCCGAAGGACATGAAGGAGGACGTGATCCGCGCCCACGCCGAGCTGCCGGCGGTCTGCGAGCACATCCACCTGCCGTTGCAGTCGGGCTCCAGCACAGTGCTCAAGCGGATGCGGCGAACCTACGACCGGCAGCGCTACATGGACCGGGTCTCGCTGATCCGCGAGCACGTTCCCGACTGCGCAATCACCACCGACATCATCGTCGGCTTCCCGGGTGAGACCGAGGCCGACTTCGAACAGACCCTCGAAGTCGTCGACGAGGTCGGCTACGACAGCGCCTTCACCTTCGTCTTCTCGCCGCGGCGCGAAACCGAAGCGGCCGAGTTCGGCGACCAGGTGCCGCACCAGGTCAAGACCGAGCGGATGGAGCGGCTGGTCGAGCTGGTCCAGCGGCGCGCGACGGAACGGGCGCAGCGGTTCGTCGGGCGCGAGGTCGAGGTGCTGGTCGAAGGGACCAGTCGGACTGACGAGACGCGGTTGCGCGGGCGGTCTCGGCATAACAAGGCGGTGAACTTCGAGGGGACGGCGGAGCCTGGTGAGCTGGTCTTGGTCGAGATCGAGACGGCCACCTCGCAGACGTTGATGGGGACGGAGAAGCTATTGAGCCGGGTTGGGTAGCGGGAATCGGGGCTACCCCTCTCTCAACGGCATGCTCGGCGAGGCGGGAGTTGGGGCAGCCCCTCTCTCAACTTTTTCGGTGGAGCGGACTCGCCTGTCGAGGTTGAAGCACCGAAAAAGTACAAGCCGTTCGGGGCAGCCCCAACTCCCGCCTCACGGAACGCTTTAACTATTCGCTCATGGACGTAATCGCGATATTTGGGCCTACAGGTGTCGGCAAGACCGGCGTGGCGATCAAGCTTGCGGAGAAGCTTCGGGAGCGGGGCGAGGATCCGGTGGCTATTTCGTGCGATGCGCTGCAGGTTTACGAGGGGCTTTCGGTGCTTACCGGGGTGGCCACGGCTGCCGAGAGGGAGGAGCTTGAGCATCGGCTTGTTGGATTTGTGTCGATTACGGAGGCTTTCAACGTCGGGAGCTACATGCCGCTGGCGCATGCGGAGATCGATGCGGCGTTGGAGGCGGGGCGGCGGCCGATCGTAGTGGGGGGGACGGGCCTCTATTTGAGGGCCGCGCTGGCGGAGTTGTCGCTTGTCAAGGCCGAGCCCGAAGCGGAGGATTCGGAGCTTTGGTCGCCCGAGACTCGGCATCCGACGAGGATCTTCGGGCTCGACATGGATCGGGCCAAGCTCTATGAACGGATCGATGCCCGGACCGAGGCGATCGTCGCGGCGGGGGCGCGGGAGGAGGTCCTGCGGGCAGATGAAGCCGGGCCGTCTCGGACTGCCCGCAAGGCACTGGGCTTTGACGAAGTGCTGGGCGGCGAAGTCGAGCTGATGCAGAAGCGCTCCCGCAACTACGCCCGCCGCCAGCTCACCTGGATGCGCAAGATCCCCAACCTCCACCGAATCGACCGCACTGGCCTAACCGACGCCGAAGTAGCCACTGAGATCGCCAACCACCTCCGCTGACTTCGTGTTTAGTGGCCCTATTGGGCGCATAAACACGAAGTCAGCGGGGAGGGCGGGCGGGACATTAGGCTGCGGACGTGAGATTCGAGAAGTGGCAGGCGCTCGGCAACGACTATTTGATCCTCGAGGTGGAGTCGCTGCCCTGGGGACTCAATGGGGCACGGGTTCAGCGGCTCTGCGATCCTCACTTCGGGATCGGCTCTGACGGGGTGCTGCTGCTCTCGCGCAGCGGGGATCCGGCTTACGTCGCCGAGCTGCGGATCTTCAACCCGGATGGGTCCGAGGCCGAGCTATCGGGGAACGGAGCGCGAGAGGCGATCCTCTACCTGCGCCGCCACGGCTGGACCAAGGAGGACACGTTCTCGATCCTTACCACGGCGGGACCGGTCACGCCGACGATCACTTCGGAGCGCACCTGCTCGGTCGAGATGGGCCGGGCAGCGATCACTTCGAAGGACTTCCCGTCGGGGGGCGACGACGGCCGCGGCGCACTCAGCGCCGACGGCCGCGAGTGGAATTTTCAGCACGTCTCGATCGGCAATCCCCAGTGCGCGATCGAGGTGGGCGACGGTCTAGAAAGCCTGGATCTGGGTGCGATCGGTCCCGGGATCGAAGGCCACGAGCTCTTTCCCAACCGGACCAACGTCTCGTTCTTCGATGTCGACGGCAGTCGGGTCCGCGCCCGGATCTTCGAGCGCGGGGTGGGGGAGACGCTCTCCTCCGGGACCGGCGCCGGCGGCGCCGCCATCGCCGCTTTTCTCCGCGGTGCCGCCAGCCCGATCACGGTCGCGCTGGACGGTGGCGAGCTCGAGGTCGAGATCTCGCCCGATCTCGACGTCACCCTGACCGGCTGGGCCGAGCCGGTCTGCTCCGGCGAGCTCTCGCCCGAGCTGCTCGCCGCGCTTGCCCGCCTGGACGAATAGATTCCTGCGCCCATGGGGATCTCGGACCCTTCCAAGCGGCTGGAGGCGATGCCTCCCTACAAGTTCCAGGAGCTGGAGCGGACGATCGCCGACAAGCGCGCCGCCGGCATCGACGTGATCAGCCTCGGGATCGGCGATCCCGACGAACCGACCTATCCGCACGTCGTCTCGGCGATGCAGGCGGCGGTCGCCGAAAACGACAACCAGAAGTACCCCAGCAACCGCGGCCGGGCCGAGTTCCGCGAGGCCTTCGCCGATTTCTACGACCGCCGCTTCGGGGTGGAGATCGACCCCGAGAGCGAGGTGATCCCGGCGATCGGCGCCAAGGAGTGCATCTACAACCTCTGCTTCGCCTTCCTCGACCCGGGCGGCGTTGCTCTGGCCTCCGATCCCGGTTACCCGGTCTACACGGGTGGCCCAGTCCTCGCCGGGGCGACGGCCGAGCTGCTGCCGCTGGTTCCCGAGCTCGGCTTCGCGCCCGACCTGAGCGCGATCCCCGCCGAGGTAGCGGCAAAGGCGCGGCTGATGTTCCTCAACTTCCCCAACAACCCGAGCGGCGCCGTCGTCCCCGAGGGCTTCTTCGAGCTGGTCGTCTCCTTCGCCCGCGAGCACGAGATCCTCGTCGTCCACGACAACGCCTACTCGGAGACGACCTACGACGGCTACGTGGCGCCGAGCTTCCTCGCCACCCCGGGTGCCAAGGAGGTCGGGGTCGAGGTCTTCTCGCTCTCCAAGGGCTTCAACATGACCGGCTGGCGCTGCGCCGCGATCCTCGGCAACGCCGAGGCGGTACAGACCTACTGGCGGCTGAAGACGAACGTCGACTCCGGCCTCTTCGAGGCGGTGCAGATGGCCGGCGTCGCCGCCCTGCAGGGGCCGAGGGGGCCGCTGGAGCGGATGAACGAGACCTACACCCGCCGCCGCGACCTCGTGGTCGGGGCGCTGCGCGAGATCGACGTCGAGGTGACGCCGCCAAAGGGCACGATCTATGTCTGGGCGCCCGTCCCCGAGGGCCACACCTCGACCTCCTTCGCCGAGCTGGTGCTGGAAGAGGCCGCGGTGGTTGTCTCACCGGGCTCGATGTACGGGCCCAGCGGCGAGGGCTTCTTCCGCATCTCGCTTACTACTCCCGACGAGCGGATCTCAGAGGCTGTCGAGCGGATGCGTGAGCACCTCAGCTGACGGGCCATCCCGGTAGGGGTTCCGCTTAACTTTTTCGAGGGGCGACGACGGCCTATCGAGAGCGCCGCTCGCGAAAAAGTACAAGACGCTCCACCCCTACCGGGATGGCCCTTGCGTCTCTCGCTTCGTCCAATACCGATTTAGGCCGCGCCACTGATACTCAGGTGGGACGCATTGGATCAGCTCCTCTGCGGTCTCTGGGCCTACGCTTTCGAGTATGTGTTCGCGGTGGTGCTTTTCGTACTCGGGCTCGCTTAGGTCGCGGGCCAGGTCGGCCTCCTCGCGTAGGCGTTCGCGGACCTTCTCCAGGTGGGGGATCGGATCCTCGACCGCGCCGAAGTGGGTGAGTGCGAGGCGCTCGGGGCGCCAGGACTCGACTATCGCGATCGATTCGAGCCAGGCCTCGATGTTTATGTCGGGAGGCGGCGTGGGGGGGACGATCAGGTCCGAGGGCGGGATGCGGACAGCTGCCACGTCGCCGACGAAGGCCGTGCCGCTCTTCTCGTGCAGGTAGCAGACGTGGTGGGAGGCGTGGCCGGGCGTGTAGGCGACGCGCATGCCGAACACGTCCTCGCCGCCGGCCAGCGGCCTGACGTTCGCCTCCGGCACCGGCACGATCTCTCCCCAGAGCTGCTCCATCGCGTCGCCGTATAGCCGCTCGGCGCTGGCGAGCAGCTTCGAGGGGTCGGTCAGGTGCGGGGCGCCGCGCTCGTGGACGTAGACCTCCAAGTCCGGCCAGCGCCGCACCAGGGCGCCGGTCGCGGCGGCGTGGTCGAGGTGGATGTGGGTGAGCAGCAGCGCCCGCGGCCGCTCCTCGCCGAGTGCCTCGAGCAGCGTCTCCATCGAGGACTGGGGGCCGGGATCGACGAGCGCCCCGTCGACCTCCCAGCAACCGATCACGCGCGGGCGCCCGAGGTGCTTGACATCGATTACGCGCATCAATTCAGCCTATGGGAGTCGGGGGAGGACTCGACGGAGCCTCCCCGCTGTTGCTCCGGCGAGTCCTCCC
>JBJMKO010000085.1:0-1935 GCA_045805805.1 Solirubrobacterales bacterium
CGTGAAGGACGCGCTCGAGCACGGTCTGGGCTAGCTGCGCGAGGCCCCGCCGTAGCCGGGGACGAAGTCGCCGCCGGCGTCGTCGGTGGAGCCGCCGGCGGAGCCGTCGAGCGAGCCCGGATCGGCCGACGGGTCGTCCGCGGTCCCGTCGTCGACCGAGCCGTCGTCGGTGCCCGGATCGCTCGGGTCGGTGCAGTCGTCGAACGTGTGCGTTCCGCCGTCGTCGTCGGAGTCGGCGGTGACCTTCAGGCGGCCCTTGACGCTCGTCCGGATGTGGATGGTGTCGTCGCACTGCGAGCCGTCACTGAGGACGTAGGTCACGTCGCAGTCGGCCTTGCGGCGGCCGGCACGGTCGCACGGCGACAGGTCGTAGCTGTCGATCGTGGTGTCGAGGTCGTCGGAGTACGTCTTGGCGACGTTGGCCGCAGACTTCTGGGCCGCCTTGTTGGCGATCCGCAGCGACAGCCGCGAGGCGGCCTCGGCACCCGCCGTCGGCAGGGCCACCGCGGCGACGGCGGCGAAGGTGATGAGCAGTCGGGTCGAGCGCATGGGCGCTGTGTCGGGCGCGCCGCCCTCGGCCCGTAGCCGCGCACGCCGCAAACGGACGCCTGTCTAGTAGTGCTTTGTTAGGTCTCACTCGTCTGGTCGGGTGAGGTGCAGTGGCAGCTCGTCGAGGTCGACGGGCTGGCGGCAGGTTTGGCAGCGGCCGGTCCAGCACTTGAAGAGCGGCTGCAGGAGCAGCACGGCCTTCGGGAGTGTCAGGCCGGCCGCGGGCGAAAAGGGTGCAGGCGTTCGAGGGTGAGAAAGCCGTGCGCGGCGGTCACGAGTGCGGTGTGGTGATGCCAGCCCAGCCAGGAGCGGCCTTCGTAGTGGTCGACGCCGAGCTCGCCTTTGAGCTGTTTGTAGTCGAGCTCGATCTTCCAGCGCAACCGCGCCAGGCGCGCGAGTCGTTCGGGCTCGGCGTCGGCGGGAAGGTTGGCCAGCCAGTAGTCGGTGGGCTCGTCGCGGCCGTCGGGCCATTCGGCGATCAGCCATTCCTCGCGGGGCTGCTCGGTCGCGCCGTTGGTCCAGCGCTTGAGCGTGCGCACGCGCGTGAAGATGAAGCGCGAGGTCACGGGCTCGCCGTCGGGCCCGTCGCGGAAGGTGACCGTCTGGGCGGCCGCAACGCCGAGGCGGGCGATCAGCGCAGCGATCGATTCGGGTTGGCGGTCGGGCCGCAGCCGCCTGCGCGAGCGCCCGACCGTCCCCTTGCGCTCGGGGACCGCGAAGACCGTCTCGGGCGCGAACACACTCGCGGCCTCGCCCACGGCGAGGACGTACTCGCGGTCGGCCGCGTCGAGGCGCGCGCGCAGCTTGGTGTCATCGCCATAGGCCTGATCGCCGAGGATCGGCGCGGCGGCGATCTCCCAGCCGGCGGCGCGCTCGATCAGCTCGACGCCGAGCTCGGGCTTGGTCTGAAACGCGACGTCCTCAGGGATCTTCGCGCGCTGCCGGCGGTCGGGGTCTTCGCACCACTCCTGCGGCAGATACAGCGCCCACCCCAACGGCACCGTTCCCCTGCGGCCGGCCGCGTGCACCGAGACGCCGATCTGGCAGTTGCCGATCTTGCCCAGCGTCCCCGAGTACTGACGCTTGACGCCCGGCGAGCGCACCCCGTCCTTCGGAAACCCCGTGTCATCGAGCACCCACGCCTCGACGTCGAGCTCGCCCACGACGCGCTCGGCGACCGCGCGCACGACCAGCCCCGGATCCCACGGGCTGTCAGCCAAGAACTGCTGCAACGACTGATAGTCGGCCTCGCCGCCAAGTCGCGCGACCAGCGGCTCAAGCGACTTGCGCGGCCCCTCCTCCAACAGGCCCCGCAGATACAGGCCGCCGTTGACGCGCTGCACCGGCCGGTTCATCGCCTCGCCCAGCACGTCGGCCGCGAAGGCC
>JBJMKO010000086.1:0-94318 GCA_045805805.1 Solirubrobacterales bacterium
CGCGAGCAATCATGCTCTCGCGCTCGGCCTCCGCCAGCCGGTTCGCCTGATCGGCTTCATCGCCGAGGGTCTTCATTTCTTCCGACCCTGCTTCCCGTTGAACTCGGCGACCTTGCGCTGGTAATCCGCGATTATTGCGGTGTAGCGGTCATACCACTCCCACCAGCTGGCGTTGTCGGCGAGGGCGTGGTCGTTTTGCTTGGCGAAGCCGACGGCTGCATCGACCGGCAGTCCGATGAGCTGCTGCCCTTCTCCTGCAGGCAGCGGAGATACGGCAGCATTTCCTTGCCCGGATCCCGGCGAGCCGTGGGCGGCGGCGGGAGTGACGGAACTGCAGGCAGCACGCCCTGCGCCCCGCAAGAACACAGCGCCAGCATCGCGCTCAATAGAAGCAGTTTTCGCATCGTTCTTACTCCTGACTTCGTGGGCCATGGTGTTGCCCTTGGTTTCGACCTCGTGGACGGCTTTCGCGGCGTCGGCCTTCGCCTTGGCGTAACCGGCGGTGAAGCCGGAGTTGAAGCGCTCGGTGCCGAAGGCCGAGACCTTGTGGTTGTGGATCTTGACGCCGATGAACACGGCGAGCGCCAGCGCGAGCGCGGCCCAGACCTGCCACGGCACCTTGCGGAGCAGACGTCCAGCGCCACGAATAAAGCCGCCGATCGGCGACTGCATGAGGACTGACGCGGCCAGCCGCGCCCCGATTGCTGCAAGCATTATGCACTCCCTCCCGGGTTGAATGGTTCCTCCGCCGGAGCCGGAGGCTCGGCAGGTTTTGGCGTCGACACGGCCACGGTCTGGGTGGTCGACGAAGACGCCGTGGTGGTCACAGTGCTGTCAGGAGAATCGTCGCCCTGCGACAGCTTCGCTTTCAGCTTCCAGAACTCGATCTCGATCGCCTGCTTCGCGCCGAGCAGCCGGTGAAGCGACAGCTGGGTCAGCCCGAGCAGCAACATCGACCCGGCGGCGAGGTAGAAGACGTAATCGTCCTTCTTCGCGGCATGCAGGTAGGCGGTGTTCCAGACGAGGTAGGCGCTCATCGCCACGCCAGCGCCGGTCGCGCCGCAGAAGGCGAAGAATTTGAGACCCTCGTTGGTCAGGCAGGAGTGCGCGAGCGCATGCCAATCCTGCGAGCCGATCTTGCGCAGCAGGATGAAAGCGATCGCCACGGCGACCACGAGGCCAACGATGATGCAGGCGAGCACGATCACGTCTGCGCCTCCTGCATGAAGCGGTGCGCGGCCTGCGCCAGCTTCACGTCATATTGGTTCTTGGCGTAGGCCGGGCCGTTGTAACGGGCGGCGACCTGCGCCCAGAGCGCGCCGCGCAGCGGAATGACGATGCCCGTCGAGTTGATGAATTTCTCGAACGCGCGCAGCTGCTGGATCTCGTCCCGAGCCTGCGCGAACGCGAACAGCCATGGCTCCCCGGGGAAGCCGCAGGCCGCAGCGTTCTCGCCGAGGATCTGGAACTTGCCATAGGAGCAGGCCTTGAATGCGGCGCGAGGATCCAGCCCGATTGCCTCGAGCAGCTGCTCGTAGCGGCCCTCCTGCGTGCCGGGATACGGACGCATGCCCCAGCGCGGATAGGAGACGTGCGGGTGGCTCGCGTCGAAGCGGTGGTTGGTAAGCTTCGAGAAGCGGTGCGGCTCGAACAGGATCTTCGGCTCGCCGTGGAAGAATCCCGAGCCGTTCGCCTCGACCGAAGCGAAGGCCTTGATGTAGGCCGCCGGGACCGCGAGGATCCGGCTCGAGGCGGCATAGTCTCCGTCGGCCAGCGCCGTGTCCGGGCCGTCGTCGAAGGCGCGCATGATCGCGGTGCGCGTGGCGTTGCCGTAGATCCCGTCGCAAGGATCGACGTTGGCCGCGATCAGGCCCTCGAAACGGCCCGTATCGCGCAGATAGAGCTGCAGCTCGCGCAGGCCCTCAGTCACGGTCCTGCCCCCAATTCTTGCGCGGCCCTTCCCACGCCTGCGGGGACGCCTCGTCGGCTTGGTTGAGCAGGTGCGCGAACTCGTCGATCGACGGTGCCGGACCCAGCTTCTTGTTCAGCAGGTCACCGCACATTTGCAGCGCGGGGCTGTGTGGATTGTCACGCATCATTTCCCCCACCACCATGCGAAAACCGGCGGCCAGAACCTTGAAGTCCGCGTCCCGCTCGCGGCACTCCTCAACCTCCTTCTCGAGCCGGGTGATGCGACCGCGATTCGTCTTGAAGTGCCCGGTCACGAGGCCGAGGGCGGCTCCCCCGACCCCGGTCGTCCACATCGCCGGATCAAACAGAGTCTCGACTAGCTTCACGCACACACCCCCCCGGGGCACGCTGGCTTAGAGGCCGGTGCCGCTCACGTTCAGGGCATTGAACATGCCGTTGCTCATCAGGATCGCGTGCTTGTTCACCTCGACGTCGCCGGAGGCGTAGGAGCAGCCCATATATTTGCGCAGCTCGGAGCCATCGTCCTTCGAGTAGACGACGATGTCGAAGACCTTGCCCTGCAGCACGTCGTCGCCGTCGAGAGCCGACAGACCGGCCTCACGCATCGCGCCGACGAACAGCACCATGTTGCTGATCGACAGCGAGTGCCGGGCCATGGTCGGAACGTATTCGGCGACGTGAATGTCGCCGATTCCCGACGCCGGTTCCGGCGAATAGTCGTCCGACATGCGGACCGACTGAATCAGCCCCACGTCCTTGCCGTCCAGCTTGACCACGACGCGGTTGCCGGAGCGGACTTTCAGATTCTTGGAAGCCATGTGCCTGCACCCTCTTAAAAAAATCCATCAAGGCTCTCTCGGCCTTGGCGACGGGTCCAGAAGTCCAGTCACGACCTCACGAGCGCAAACGAAAAGGGCCGCCGGAACCGAAGTCCCGACGACCCTTCCCCTGCGGACCCCCCCGTCAGACCGAAACAGATCCACTCCAAGGCCGGGCGTGGATCGCAATCAGGATGAAGTTGACCGGGATCACCGGGCTGCACTCGAACTCGACGCGCACGACGTCGCCCTCGAGAGTGGCCGTGATGTTCCGATAGGCCGGATTGGTCTTGTCGCCGACGATGATACCGACGCCGATCGGCTCCGGACGGGCCAGCTCGCGCAGGGCAGAGTCGGCGCGGCTGACCGCCTCCGACAGCACCGTGGGCGAACCCTTCGCGCCGCGCAGGTCCGCGAGAGCATCGCGGACGGTGCGAGCGACATAGTCCACCGCCACACCGGTCGAGATCTCGACGCGATTGTAGTTGCCGTTGGTGATGAACGTCGAAATCGACTTCACGACCTTGTAGCCCTGCGGCGTGTTCTCGAAGGTGAGAACGCCGCCCTTGACCAGCTGATCGGTGTCCGTCGGGTTGCGCAGGTTGCGCTCGAGGCCGCGGACTTTCAGCGTCTTGTTGGTCATCGCCGTGCCCGGGTTGATCCCCGCGAACGCACCGGCCACCATCGCCGCAGCGATGTAGGGCGGATAGAGCGTGAGCGCGCCGTTGGCGTCGTAGTCGTAGAAGCCGAGATGCACATAGGCCGTGCGATCGGAGTTGATCGCCTTGGCCGCCGCGATCGCCGCCACGTCGGTCGTGCCGGAAGCACCGCCGACGAACGCCCGGCGCTCCATGCGCGCGACATTGCTCATGTAGGCGACGTGGGTGTCAGCCATGGCATGGATGCTCGAGCTGCTCGAGAGCGGCACGACCCACTGGACGTCGACCGACTGCAGCGCGTCGAACGCGGCCTGCCACTCGGTGTTGGTCACATTCCCGTCGGTTGCACCGGCAAGGTAGGTGAACGCAATATTGGCCGGGACGGTGCCCGCGCCCGCTTGGCGGGTGGCTGTCAGAAGGCCCTCGTTGGCGCTGTTGAGGTAGTCGATGATCGCCTGCAGGACGCCGGTCACCGTCACGGTCAGGTTCTTCACCGACGTCGCGGCAAGCGTGTCGAGCGCGTTGAGCGTGGGCTTCTCGCCGTTCCCATCGATAACCGCAGCCGCATAGCCGGGCACCGAGTTGATGCGCTCGACGAGATTGGCGACGGTCGGGAAGTCAGACAGCTCGATCACGGTCGCGGCAGCGTCCGTGAGGGTAAGCTGGGTCTGCGAGACCGCAGCGGTCGCCGTGGCGTTCGCGCCAGTGTAGGTGATCGACAGCGCGTCCCGGTAGACGTCGTCCTGCGAATAGACGCCGTTGCCGAACTGGCTGGTGACCTTCTTGCCCTTGTTGGTGCCGGTCTCGATCTTGACCTTCACCTGATTGAAGATGCGGCCATAGCCGGTCGACAGAAGGTTGATCACGGTCGCGGCGGAGCCGTCCTTGATCGCCAGCGCGGCCTGCGTGGCCGGGTTGACGCGGACGAACACGACCTCGGACGGGCCGTTGACCTGCGCACTCGGGTCGAAGGCCTTCTCGATCGCCTTGAGCGCCTCGCCGTCGATCAGGACGTTGCGGGCCTCCTGCGCCGAGCCGAAGCGCAGCGCCGTGGCGGGTTGGCCACCAGCAGACTGACCGATGATGGCCAGAATGTTGCCGGTGGACGGGTTGCGGTTGAACATCGCCGAATCGTCGACGACGGAAGCGACAGCCGGGGTGATCAGCAGTCGACCATTGAAAAAGACGGGCATCAGCAGTTACTCCTTGTTGCCCGGCTCAAGCCGGAGCGTTGCAGAAGGCCGCGAACCGTTCCCGGTAAGCGGATTCGAGATCCTTGGACCGACCGGCGGCCTTCTCGGATGCGTGGAATGCGCCGATCATTTCGACGCGGCGGTCCTCGATGGAGATGCGCTGACACGCCTCGGCGAGAGTCAGCTCGAACTCGTCGGGCGAGGCCGGGGCTTCGGCGACGGGAGCGGCTGCGGGCTTGGTTTCTTTGGTCATCGTTTCCTCACGGTTGGAGGACCGTCGGGAGCGCGAGCGCCTCGACGATCGGGGGGGTGGTGGACTGAACAGAGGCCGGTGCCAGACAATCGAAGGTGCAAATCGTCTGGAACATCGGGGCGGCGTAGGTCTGGTAATCTTCGAGATCCTGCATCGACCAAGAGGGCGTCACGAGGCCCGCCGCGTCGAAGATCGGCAGATTGGCCTGCAGGATTGCCCGGAGCGCGCGGCGCATCAGCTTGCGGGTGTCGCCGTTGAGCGCCCAGATTGCGATGGTGACCTGCACGCGGTCGAATCCGCCCTCGACCGAGAGCCACAGGTCGGCCTCCTCGTCGAATGAATCGAGGCCGGACACCTCGCCGACTCCGCGAACCTCGGTGGCTTGGTTCTGCAGGTGAATGGTGACCATCGGGAAAACGGTGTCCTCGACTTGCGGCGAGGAAGTCATGACGGGAACAAAGTTACGGTCGTGACGAATTTCGTCGCGTTCGACGTAGACCTTGAAGCCCGCCTCGAGGCGATCGCGGATCAGCGTCATGACGTCGGGACCAAGATCTTCCATGGTCGCGCCGGGAACGGCGGAGGCCACCGGGCCGCCGTCTTCCCAGATGCCGTTGATCAGCAGGTAAAGCTTGTAGAAGACCTGCTCGCCATTCAGCAGGCCTTTGAAGTCGGTCACCGCTTTGTCGGTGCCCTCGTGGACCACGAGCGCGAGCGGATCGGCCTCGCCCGAGAAATCCTCAACGTCGCGGCGCAGCAGCTTCCACCGTGCCGCGCTGTTCGGCGGCGAGATCAGGATCCGCAGAGCGTTCCCGACGGACAGAGGCTGGATGAGCCAGATCATGGGCCGGTTGTCGTGTCACGACCCCCGGACGGCAAAATTACTTGCGCAGCATGCCCAGCGTCACGGCCTTGCCGATCGCCTGCTCGAGCACCGGCTGCAGGCCTTCGGCGACGTCCCGGGCAAGAAACAGGCCCGCGCGCGGCCCGACGACCCAGCCCGACGACCACTCGCCCATAACGCGGAAGGTGAGGTAGGCCGACGACCTCTGCTTGCCGCTCGAGGTGTCCATCCGGACCATGCCCGCGTGAATGTCGGAATGGTGGCTGGGAGAGAGTTTCGGGGTGAGGCCAGCCGGGAGCCGACCGCCCCATTTATATTTGTGGACCGGCACGACGTGCCCCGAACCGGACACCCGCGACGGCTGGAATCCCGGCAGATATGGCAGCACGCGCGACGGGGCCATGTTCCTCGCCAGCGCATAGACGTTGCTCGGCATCTGCGGCGCGAGCGCGCCCTCCCCCGACGTCGTTGGCGTGTTGTGGCGGAACGGGATCAGGAGGTAGCGCTGGCCCTTGTGCGGGCCGTTCTGGACGACGCGGGTCTTGGTCGACGTCTGCAGCGCCAGCTTCAAGTCGCGCGGCGGACGCCCGGTCTCGATCTCCCCGGCCAGCCGGTAATCAGTGGTGACCTCGGCCTCGTAGGGACCGGTCATCGACCATTTGATGGACTCGACGTAGGGCACCTTCTCGCCCGACCAGAGCCGGGCCTTCATGACCGCGCCCTTCCAGCGGAAAGCCGCCTCCTCGGCGACCATCTGCACGGCAGCCGCGATCTGCGGGAAGATCGACTGCACGGCCACGCTGTTCGCTCCGAGCAAGTCGGAGAGATCCACGCGGATATTGTAGGGCGTTTTCACCGACCGAACAGGTCGAGCCGCCGGAGGATCACCTTGCGGGGCAGCGATTCGCCGTGGTGCATCGGGCGATCGGTCGGCAGCTCGAGATAGCAGAAATACTGCGGGCGGCGGCGACCGGTCAGCGAGAAGGACAGATTGGCGGGCGGCGGCGTGCCACCCCAATCGAGCGTGCCGTCGGCGTTGACGATCGGCAGCGACAGCTCGGTCAGGACGTCGCCAGCGCCGATGTAGAAGGCACGGCTGACCGACACGACCGGGAAGCGGATCACGTCATTGAGGCCGCGCACGAGTGCGAGGCTGAACGGCTCGGTGCGGTTGAGCGCCTCGACCCGGTCGAACTGGCCCATGCGGTAGAGCGGCGAATCCGAGCCGATCGACAGCATCATGTCGTCCTGATCGAACGGGCCGAAGGTCTCGTAGCGGCGCAGGCGCGACTGCGAGAGCACGCCAGCGGTGCCGTCGAGCGCCGTGGTCGACCAGAGCCGTCCCTTGCCTTCGCAGTGGTTGCAGTTGGGATTCGGCTGGCCGGACTCGCGCGAGACGCACGGACAGGCGTAGCCGGGCCGCCAGCTGAACGCCTGCCCCATGTGGTTCAGGTGCCGGTTGAAGGCCCGAGCCGACAGCCGCATCAGAGCACGCCCAGCCGGATGCCTTTGATCTGATCGCGCAGATCGCCGAGATCCTTATCGATGCCCTCCTGCCACTTCACCATATCGACCGACGTCGACTGCGACAGGCCGTCCGCCGAAATGCTCGAGGATTGAGGCAGGAGCGCGTTCTTGAGGATCCGCAGCACGGCCATGCGCTTCACCAGATTGACCAGATCCGGATAGTCCTTCTTGTCGATGCCAGCCGTGTAGCGGATCTGCAGCGCGCCCGGCAGCAGCCGACCAGCCGAGAAGGTGCTCATCAGGAACGACGACATTTGCCCGAGGCCCAGCATCGAGCCAGCAGGCACGACGCGAATTTGGCCATATTTGAAATCGATCTGAAGCCACTCCGGCGGGACGGTCAGAACCGGGTTAAGCGGCGACGGATAGGACAGGCGCATCGACTCGATCGAGCGAACCGGCGTCTGCCGCAGCTGCAGGAAGCCCCACGCGGTCGAATCCCAATGGAGCGGGTCGAAGTCGTAATCGTCCTCGACGGCGTAAGGCGTGCCCGCCGCGACCAGCGCATCCCGCTCGTCCTGCTTCGAGCTGTCAGGGAGGATAACCGTCGGCTGCAGGAAGACGCGCAGCTGGTGCGAGGCCTCGGCCTCGGCGGCGACCATGTTGTCCCACACGACCGAGTCGGTCAGGTTGTCGACCGGGAAGCTGTCGTCGAGGAAGGCGAGGCTCGACTTCTTGAAGTCGGCGACCGAGTTGAAACGATCGAACAGCGCGGTCTGCAGCACGACGTCCGGCGCGACCGCCGAATCCTGCACGAGCATGATGAAGGACCGCACGTCGCTGCGGCCCTGCAGGGTGACAATGGTGTTCTGGACCCGGTAGACCAGCCCGGCGGTGCCGCCGCGAATGAAGGTGCTGGCCAGCATATCGGTGTTGTTGATCTGGCCATCCTCGAACTGAAGACCGGCAGGGACCGACGTCCAATTGCTCGTTTGGATGGTGTCGGTCGGCGCGAGCGCCATGAACGCCGTCCAATCCTCCGCGTAGTCGAGGCGCGAGACGACGTCCTGCTGGACAAAGCCGTCGCTCTCATTGGCAAAGATCATCGAACACCTCCAACGACCCTTGTAGGGTCACGACCGGAAGGTGCGCGACCCGACAGGTCGATTGAAAATGCGACGGGTCTGCGCGGGAGCGGGCATCTTGCGATCCTCGGCTTCGACGTCGAACTTGCGGATCTCGACGCTGCCCTTGATCACGCGTCCGCGCCGGATCGATTCAACAACAGCCGCGAGCGCGGCGGCAACCGCCTGCTCTGACAAGCCAACCTCGAACACGAGCTTGGCACTCGCGGAATCGGTGGCCGAAGCCAGCTCGAGCGCGACAACGAACAGATCCTGCCCGACCGGGACCGACGACACGTCGACGGCTTGCGCTGCCTCGACGGCCTCGGCGATCGCCACTTGCGCGGAGTCGACCACATCGTCCGCCAACGCCTGCTCGAGCGCAGACCCTTCCAGCGCAGCCGATGCGGAGCCGCTGTCGCTGGCGCTGGCCGCCTCGACAAGGTCGGCTGACAGGGAGGCGGCGGCAGCCGCCACGTCGGAAGCCGTGGCCGTCTCGAGCCGGGCAGCGTTGAACGTCACAACGGCGACAAAAGAGTCGGCAGCGCTGGCCTGCTCGAGCACTGCGACCAGCACGCCGGTTAGCGGTTGAGACGCCTCCGAGGCGGTCACGGACTCGGCGATCGCGGCGGCAAGCGTGGCCGCTGCGACAACAGCATCAGAGGCGGTTGCGGCCTCAATTCTGGCCGCGTTGGCGACCTGCGTTCCTTGAGATTGTTCGGTCGCGGAGGCGTTTTCGGCCACATCTGCAGAGGTTAAGAGGACCGAAACTGCGCTTGTGGCCGCGCTCGCGGCCTCCGACACGGACCCGAGCACGGCAGCGACACCAGAATTGGTCTCACCCGCCGAAGCGGCCTCCGACACGCTCGCAGCGGTCACCTTGCCGCCGGTCGAGGCGTCGGTGGCGGACGCCGCCTCGGAAACGGCACAGGTGGCCGTTGCGATCGCCGACGAAGACTCCCCGGCGGTCGTCGTCTCGACGGCGACAGAGGTGATAAAGCGCAGAGCACTGGACGAGTCCCCGGCGATGGCGGCCTCCGCCGCGATCGCCGAGAGAGACGACGCCCCGCTCGAGGAGTCTGACGCGCTCGCCGCTTCGGCCTGCGCAGCCGATGCCGTTTGAACGCCGCTCAGGCTATCGGCGGCGCTCGCCGTCTCTGATGCGGTGACGGCAATCAACAACCCGCCAGCGACCGAATCCGCAGCGGTGGCCGGTTCGGCGGCGCTGACCGGGAGAACAGATGCGCCGCTTGACGCATCCGAGGCGGAAGCGGATTCCGCCTGCGCTGCAAGATCCACCGCAGAAGCGCTCGGGGAATCGGCGGCGCTCGCCGTTTCCGATTGATTGGCGGCAGCTGCTTGAACGCCGCTCACATTGTCTGCCGCGCTGGCCGTTTCCGACAAGGCTACGGAATACGGGATCCCGCCAGCAACAACATCGGCAGCGGAAGCGGATTCGCTGGCGCTGACCGAGAGGATGGAGGCACCGCTCGAAGCGTCTGCAGCGGCGGCGGCCTCGGCCTGTGCCGCGAGATCCACAGCGGAGGCGCTCGGGGAGTCGGTGGCAGTCCCGGCCTCGGTGATTGAAGCCGCATCCTGCGCGGCAGCGGTTGAGGCATCGGCGGCGCTCGCCGCCTCGGTTACGCCTGCGGAAAAGGTGGTTCCGGTGACTTCCTTGAAGGCGACAAGGATGGATTCGCTGTCGCCGGAAGTCGTGGTCGTCGGGTTGCTGGTGATACTCGTGCTGGCAGCGGCGACTTGGAACAGCGCCCCGACGCCCATGTTCGTGGTGGCGCTGCCGCCCGACGTGGCAGCAGCGGTGAACGCCGTCCAACCCGACTGCGCGGTGGCAGGAGCGGTCGAACCTTCCGTCGCCCCGGCGCGAATTGCCAAGTGCGCGACATTGGTCAGGCTCGAGACTGTGATCGAGCCGCCGCTGGTAGTGTTGCTTAGGTGGCCGACGGAGCCGTCGACCGACACGGTGCTTCCGGCGGTCTTGGTGAAGCAGAACGCGCTGATCGCTTTGCCCGCGAGGGAGATGACGGTGCCGTCAAATGCGGCGGTGATCGTGCTGCCAATCGGCAGGGCAACGGTGAGCACGCTATACCAGAGCGCGATGGTCGCGCCATTGACCTGTGCTCCAGCGCCGTTCGCATATTCGCCAGCTTTGAAGTAGTTGTTGCCGACGGTGTCGGTTACGCTGGTAACTTCGCTTGTGGCAACGTCGGTCGCGGTGCCCTCGTTGTCCTTGCCGACGACGACGACGACGAAGTCGCCGATGGCCCCCGCCGTGGTGACGGTGACGAGGTCGACATGGTCTGCACCGGCCTTGGGCGCGTTAGACCCGAGCGTGCCTTTGCTGGCGAAGGCCATCAATCACCCCCAAAAAAGGAAAGAGCAGCGCCCGAAGACGCCACCCTTCCCCTGTTAAATCCGCTGCTTAGAGCGAGGCGGTGTAAGAGACATTCAGCGTGTCGCCGTTCTGGACGACCTTGTCGCCGCCGGTGAACAGGCCCGCCGAATAGAGGATCCCGGTGGTGCCGCCCTTGGTCGAGTTCGAAATCAGGAAGCAGCCCTTGACCGTCGCGTTCGCGTTGATCGAGAACGTGAGCGCGCTCGAGAGGGCCTTGGAGCCAGCCGAAGCCGCCGACCACGCCGTCGTCGGACGAGCACCCTGCGTATAGCCGGTGTTCTCGGTCCACCCCGAGTGAGAGGCTGAAGTATCGCCCACCGCGACCGCCGAATAGCTCGTCGAGTCGATCAGCCCGAGATACCAAGCCGCCGTGTAGGCCGACCCCGCAAGATACTTGTCCAGCGCATCGTTCTTGCCCGCCGTGGTGACGAGATTCTCGATCGTGTCGGTCCAGACGACCTCGCCGTCGCGCACGCACTCGACCACATAGTGGCCGGAGGCGTTCGCCTGCTCGACGCTCGAGGCGTTGCGACCCATTGAGGCGCTGGTCGCGTCGAGGCCGCTGCAGGCCTCGCTGTTCGAACGGTCCATTACTCGACCTCCTCGATCTCGGACTCGGTGAACCACCGCGTCTTGGTGTCGCCGTCCTCGTCGGGAGCGCTCTCATATTCGACGAGGTAACGGAGCTGCTTGGCGCTCTTGTCGTATTCGACGTCGATCACCTCGCCTTCGATCACCGGGACTTTCTGGCGGACCCGGACGCCCTGCTCGATCGCCAATTACTTGCTCCCCTTGGCCTTGCCGCCCGACTTCGCCGGGGCAGCGGTTTCCTTGGCTTCTGCGGCGGGAGCCGCTTCGGCCTCGGTCGCGGTTGCCGGGGGGGATTCGGCGGCAGGCTGCTCGGCAGCAGCGGCTTCGTCGGCGGGCTGCTCGTCGGTGACTTCGGCGGCACCTTCGGCGGCCTTCGCTTCATCAGCGGCCTGCTCGGTCTGCTCATTGGCGGTCTCCGCAGCGGCAGCATCGGCGGCTTCGCCAGCGCCACCCGGCTCTTGCGAGCCTGCGCCGGTCTCACCCTCGACAGGAGCACCGGCAGCCGGATCGGTCGGGGCCTGACCTTCACCAGCTGCCGGATCCTGCGGAGCCTCACCAGCAGCAGGGGCTTCCACCGGAGCAGGAATGGGGGCCGGAGCCTTCTTCGGCTCGGGCGTCTTCTCAACCTTCGGCGCGTGCTTGTGCGGATGGGCCGCAACCTCGTGGATCGCGTAGCCGGGGATCGCGGCGAAGGCCTCGGCAGTCTCGTCGTCGACCGGGTCGACCGAGAGCATGCCTTTGGGATCGGTGCTCTCCGCGAAGGCCATGCCGTTGATGAGGCTCGAGGCGTTCAGGAGAGTGCAGAGAATGTGCTTGCGCATGACGGGGGGTGTCCTTTCAGATCAGGGCTAGAGGATGATCAGATCATCCGCTGCGATGAGGGCGTTGACCTTCGCCTCGAGCGCGGCGAACCGCGTGGTCGAGTCCGCCGCCAGATTGGCCAGCGTGTCGGTGCGAAGGGTGGTCGGAGCAGTGATCGGAGCGACCGCCTGCGCGGCGGTGATCGCGTCGGCCAGAGCGCTGCCCAGCTTCTTGTTGGTGAGCGCCTTGATGAGGCGAGAACGAAGGTTCATGGATCTGTCCCTTGGTTGGTGGGGAGACCCGAAGGGCCTCCCACACCGGTTTCAGCAGTCCTCGCCGATTAGACGAAGGGCTTCCACGTCGCGCCGGTCGGCACGATGTTCTTGATCACCGTGTGGTGACGGCGCTTGCCGATCCGCAGGTAACCAAAGAGCAGCTGCGCCCAAGGAACGACCGCGCTCACCGTCGGATAGAGCGGGAACTTGGTCATCGGCAGGAGCTGCCGCCAAGTGATCGCCATCTGGCCCGGCGTCATGTTGAGGACGTAGGCCGTGGTGCCGCCCGGGATCTCGAGGTTCTTGTCGGTGAAGACCGTGGTCGCACCGCCCGAGGCCGGGATGCGGCACATCTCGCGGAGATCCGTGAGAGCGTTCGTGCCGTTGAGGCGGCTACGGTAGATCACGTAGCCGGTCTCGGTCGCCGCGCCCGAACGGTTGATCGTGAGAGCAACCTGCTGGCCAGCCGCGATCGCGACCTGCGCCGACACCGCGACAGCGGTCTGACCCGCCGCGTTGATGCCCGCAACCGCATAGTAGTAGTTGCCAGCGTGGCCCGCCGCGAACTTGGCGTCCGCCGCGCCCGCACCCGGAGTCGCCGAGGCGATCGTGGGCTTGAAGGCGACGTTGGCAGCCGCGACCGCCGCGTAGGTCAGCTCGAACACGCCCTGCTGGCGCTCGTCGCGGACGAACACGTCGGGGCAGTTCTTGATATCACCCCACGACGTGCTGATGCCCTTGACCGGAGCGCCCAGCTGGGTCTCCTGCGACTGCCCGGTGAGGCTGACGCGGAAGGCCGGGTCGAGGTTGGTGTTGAAGTCCGACTGCACCAGCTGCGAGCAGAACAGGTGGGTCGGGCGGCCGAAGTTGCCGAAACCGGCGATCGTGGACGCGGCCTTGTCGATCAGATCGATCGAGTTGAGCGCGCCACCGGCAGCGTCGATGATGTGATCGACGGAGCCGAGGCTGGCCATCTGCGCGTAGATGCCGTCATACTCGGTCGGAACGACCGTGCTGTCGCCCTCGAAGCACAGATACTCGGCGTCGGTGAGCAGCTGAAGCGCGCCGTTGCGAGCCTCGACCGCTTCCGAGTCGGCGATGGTGTTCTGCAGGGTCTGGACGAAGCTGACCTCACGACGAGTCATGAGATACTTCACCAGCCCGACACGGCGCTGGTAGTTGCCGGTCGCCGACGCAATGTTGCCGGTTTCCGTGTTGGTCGAACCGCCGAGGTAGCCACCGACGTCGTTCTGCTCCGTCCATTCGTCGACGGTCGCCGTCGCGTTGGACTTCGCAAGCTCGTTAAAGAGCACGAAGTGCTGGTTTTCCTGAATGGTGGTGAGCATCGTCTTCTCGAGGCTCTGGATGCGCAGCGCACCACCGCCGTTGAGGGACGCGACGTCGGAGCCGTAACCGGCAGCGAGCGCCTTCTGCAGTTCGGCGACAGCATCGCCACTCATTTCGCCGCTGATGGTCTGCGACCCGGCGACATTCGGAAGGATGTTGGGATTCAGCATGTTACTCGATTCCTTGTGTCTGGGCGATCGGGGTTAGCCGAGCACCTTGGTCTTGATGGAGGCCGGGACGTCGAGACCACGGTTCAGGTATGACTCGGCACGAGCCACATCGAGACCGCTGATCTTGCCTGCCGAGCAGGCGTCCATGGCTTTCGCCATGAATTCGTTGGCCGGGATGCCCTGCGGCTCGTCCCCGCCTTCGCCGCCCTCGCCGAGAGCCTTGTTCAGCTCGGGCTTGTCGGCGACAGAAACGACGGCACGGCGACCGCGACCGGCATTCGCCAGCTTGGTCACCTGACCCTGCAGAGCGCCGATCTGGGCGGCCTGCGCCTTCACAAGGTCGGTGACCATGGTCAGCGCCTTGGTCATGTCCGTCTCGTTGCCCTCGACGCGCTCGACGAGCGACTTGAGCAGGTCGGTGGCGTCGATCGCCTCTTCCTGCTCGCCGTTCTCGTTGACGATCTGCAGCGACTTGCCGAGCGGCTCGTCGTCGCCGTCGTCGGCGGCAGCGCCAGCGTCCGCGCCGTCTTCGGCGGCAGCGGCGATCGCGGCGTCGTCGGCGTCACCACCGGCTTCACCACCCTCGTCGTCTCCGCCTTCGCCAGCGGCTTCGCCGTCGGCAGTCATGGACTTGGTGACGGTTTCGCCACCATCATTCTGGGAACCGGAGATAGCCTCCAGATCCTCGAGCAGCTTCTGAAAGCTCATTTTGCACTCCTGTGTTGATCGAGATCGGCGAGGAAGCGCTGCACCATGGAGGCGGCCTTATCGGCAGCCAGACCAAGGTGCTCACGCGCCACCTTCACCAAGTCAGCAGGACGACCCCCGTTGACCGCGCCGCCCCGGATGAGGCCCGCGATCGAATCGCGGAAATCCCAATAGGAGAGGACACCTTTTTGGAGGCTCTGCGTGCGCAGGGCAGCTCCACCGCTCATAGCCGCCGCGTCGGTTCCGTAACCGGCGGTCAAGGCCTTGGCGAAATCGATTCCCTCGGCGCACATGCTCTTGGCGAGCGCGCCGATCGGGACAGTTGAAATGGCACCGATGGACAGATTGACCGGCGTCTTGGAGAAGCCGATGTTGGTCCAGCGGACGCGCGAAATGACGGCGCGCTTGGCCTTGGTCTCCGGGTCGATCGCAACCGACTTGGTGATCACCTTGCCGCCGACCGAGGGATACCAGCGGGCCGGAGGAGTCAGGTCGACAAGGCTCGACCAGAAGCCGTTGGCGCGCTCGGCAGCCGGGCCGGTGCCCGAATAGATCTGACCCTTGACGAAGGTCTTCCCGTCACGAACCTGCACGTCGACCGGGCGACCGATCTCATACATTTCGTAGTTGGGAATGCCCTGCTTCGCGCCGATCTGGGTGTAGTGGTCGAGATCCAGATTGCCGTAGCGCAGGTAATAGTCGGCGCTCTCCGACAGGGCTTTCGCCAGCACGATCTCGCCTTCATAATCGACGCTCTCGTTGGACGCCTCGAGATAGACGAGGCGAACGCCGCCCTCCTCCCGGGGAGTGGCCTTGAGCATGTCGGACACGCCGAAGAACTGCGGGACAGCGTCCAGCAGCGCAGATTCCTCGGCGGTCGCGAGTGCGTCGAACATGGGCGCATGCTGTTGTCACGACCTGTTTTCCGCAAAGCCCCACTTGCGCACCATCAACCTCTTAGGTAGAAAACGCTTCGCAGGGTCTTGGGGAGGGAACCTTGAAACTCCTGCATCAGACAGGAGATTGATCACATGTCGAATCCACACCCGCGCCTTTTCACGACCGGAATCTGCGACACCCGCGAAGAACTGCAGCGCGCCGTGCTCGCGCTTCGCGGCATCCCCCACGATTGGACGGCGATCGGCAAGAAGCTCGGAATCAGCGCGCGCACGGCCAAGCGCATCCACGAAGAAGCCGAGGCGATCCGCAAGGAGGCCCGCGCGGCGGCTTATGAGGCCGCCCAGCTCATCGACCGCGAGGCCAACGTCGTCGCCACCAAGACGGGCCTCAAGCCCGCCACGGTGATTTACACGGCGCTGGTGGTGGTGGCGATCGCGGTGATCCTCATTTTCTTCCACGGCTGATGCAGCGGTTCTCGCCCCAGACGGGCGGTAAGGAGTGGTGCGAGCAGTGCGAGAGCCTGAAACTGGCTCCCGCCGCTCGCGCCTGTCGAAGCCGGTTCTGCACGCTCAAGGCCATGCTCCCGCTCGAGGACGGGATCGGTTTCGTGGCCGAACCTCAACCGATCGCCGCGCCGGTCGACGTGGCTCCTGAAATCATCGCCCGGGTCGAACGCGCCCGGGCATACCAGCCGCCACGAAAGGTGCCCGTCATGCCCACCGCTCCCGTCCCGAGGATCAGCCGCAAGCGGGACGAGAACGGACTGACGCCCAAGACCCGGGCGCTGCTCGCCGAGATGCTGGAGCGCGCCGGGCCGGACGGGACCGTGCAAGTCAGCTTCTCCGACCTCAACGAAGCGATCGGCGTCCCGCACCCGCCGACGGTCGCGCCGCTGATGCAGTGCCTGATCGAACGGCGCTTCGTCTCCATCATTGAGCGCAAGGGCGGACGGGCGAAGACCCGCTACCTCGTCCACGGAATCACGCAGGACCGGGTGCTGCATGTGCCGCCCGGCGAACCGGTCGAGCAGCTGGCCGTCGAGGAGGAACCGGTCGAGCAGTCGTCGCCGGTCGTCCGCATGCAGCTCGAGGCTTCGAGGGTCGAGGATCCACCGATCGTCCGCGCCGAGATGCCGGAGGATCCGATGAAGTCACCGCGCGAGGCGTGCGGCGGCTGCCGGTTCGCTCACATCGTCGGCATCGGCTCGATGCGCTGCAGACGCTTACCGCCCAGCGCCAGCGAGGGGCACCCGAAGGTCCAAGCCGGGGATTGGTGCGGCGAATTTCAGAAAAGCGCATAAAAAGTCCGAATTGCTGCAACTTTCTCCTTGACCTCTTCGACCGGAGAGGTATCAGTGCAACATCGCCGCCCTTGGGTGGCGTAAGTGCCAGAGGGAGGAACGCAAGCAATGGCCCAGAACCGAAGCAGCCGCGCGACCGATTGGGAGTCGAAGGTTGCCTTGGCGCTTGGCGTCGGACGAATCGAGTGGATGAACCACCGCGCATCCGACACAGGCATCCGAGGCGTCCTGACCATTCCGTGCTCGCGCGGGCACGGCGTCCAAATCGAGATGCCGACCAAATTCCCGCACGACGTCGTCAAGAAGAAGCTCATGCAGCAAGGCTGGGTCTTCCACGGCAGCAAGCCGGTGTGCCCGGACTGCGTCGAGGCGGACAAGCACAAGGGGCCGCGCGCCAAGCCGAAGCTGACCGTCGTCCCGGCAGCGCCACCGCCACAGCAAGACCTCGAACCCATCGTCCCGCAACCGACAGTGCCAGAGAAGGAACCGCCCATGGACACCAGCGCAACCGCGATCGCATCAGCAACCCTTACCCCGAGCGCGCGAGCAAAAGCCGCTCGCCGAGAAGTCATGCAATGGCTCGAAGAATCGTTCGAACTCACCGGGCCGGAGAAGGGCCGCTACAAGGCAGGCGTAACCGACGCGACGATCGCCAAGGAAACCGGTTGCAGCGAGGATGCAGTCAAGAAAATCCGCGAAGAATTCTTCGGCCTCCTCGACAAGCCGAAAGAACTCGATGGCATCAGCGCAGAAATCGGCACCTTGCGCCTCGCCGCCGCCGAACTCGAGCGCAAGGCGACCGAGGCTGCCGACGAGATCAAGCGCAACGCCACCGCCGAGGCCGAAGTCATCCGGCGCAAGGCGACCGAGCTGACCGAACGCCTCAACAAAATCAGCCGCGAACAAGGGTGGTCGTGATGGGCCGCCCTTACCCGCCGGGCACGACCCTCGTCCTCAAGAACGACAACGGCGGACGCCTGTTCACCGTCTTCGAGGATCGGGGCGAGGAAGGCATCGTCGAACTCGCCATGATGAGCAGCCAGCAGAAATACCGCGACCCGACGCCCCGCCACCGGCTGGTCAACCCGGGCAGCGCAGAGAAGGCGCACGAGATGATCGGTCAGCTCAAGCGCATGGCCGAGATCCGCGACGAGGCGCTGCGGCGGGAGAAGGCGATCGCCGAAAAGACCTTCAACAGCATCTACCTGCAATACGAAGTGGAGACCGACCTTGAAACTGCCGATTGAACTCGACCGCCGCCAGAAGGTGGTCGCGGCCCTAATGCTGATGGGCTTCGATCTTCCGCAAGAGCTGCGGGCGGCAGGGCAGCACATGAAGGCCGCCGCCGTGGTGTGCCCGGGCCTCAAGGCCGACGAGATCCCGATGCAGGGCGCGCGCAACCGGCGGCTCGCCCTCAAGCGCGCTCGAGACCTGATCGACGAAATGCTTGCCGAGGCGGAGACCGCAGCGATCGCACCGGAAGCAACCTGAGCGGTAGCAATCCGCCACGAACCTTGATACACCATCGAAGTGCCACCGGAGACCAGCCATGACCGACCTTTTCGACACTGAGCAGCCGACGCCGTCCATGACGCGCGGGAGCGGCGATCACCCGACCAGCAAGAAAGCCGCGCGCAAGATTGCTGGACGAAAGAGCACCGCCCGCGCCCTCGTGATCGAGTTTGCGAAGCGAGCGCCCAACGGCTTCACCGACGAAGCCATGCAGAAGATGCGGCCCGATTGGGCGGAAAGCACCGCCCGCAAGCGCCGGACCGAGCTGACCGAGGAGAACATCATTCTCTCGACCGGACGCGACCAGATCAACGACCTCGGGAACGAGATGCATGTGTGGATCCACCGGGACTTTGTGAGCAACCCGCCGCCGATCTTGCCGCGCAAGATCAAGCCGACGCGCAAGCAGGTCGACGCCGAACTCAAGCGCCTGCAAGGCATCCTCGACCGCCATGGGATCGGCTACTAATGGACGACCTTCGCCTCACCCCCATGACGGACTTCACGACGGACCCGCCCGGCGACCTGCTGGGCCGGGCGACCTTCGCCGTGTTCAACCGCGAACGCAGCCAACGCTATTGGCTCATCCGCATCTGGGACCGCGCCCGGCCTCTGCTGGTCGTGGTCATGTTCAACCCGTCGGACGCCGACGACGAACGCAACGACCCGACGATCAGCGCACTGATTCACTTCGCCACGATGTGGGGATACGGCGGCCTGCTGGTCATCAACCTGCACAGCCATGTGTCGAGCCAGCCGAGCGCGATCCGGCGGCTGCAAGCGGACGACGTCGAGACCTGCCCCTACCCGAACGTCGTCGCGTGGAAGGAAGCGATCGGCTACGCCCGCGACCAGCACCTTCCGATCCTCTTGGCGTGGGGCAACCTCGGCGACGAGCCGACGATCAAACGGTTCGCCAGCTTCGCGCACGACCTCCCGGCAATCTGCCTCGGCAAGACGAGCGACGGACGGCCCAAGCATCCCATGGCTCGGGGCCTTTACCGGATCCCGCGCGACCTCGAGCCGCAACCGTTCGATTGGAGCATCTATGACGACTCATAGCGAGCTGGTGCGCAGCACAAGCGGGCCGGTCAATCGGGACGCGGCCCGGGTGATGATGCCGGGAGTCCACTACGAGAAGACACTGCATCCCGACGCCAAGCACTGGAAGGTGCCGCCGCCGCACTACCGGTTCATCCCGCAAGCGGGCAATCCGCAGTCGATCGACCTGACCGGGACCAAGTTCGGGCTGCTCACGGTCGTCGGCTGGATGGGCGCGATCGGCGGCAGCTGCGGTCGCCAGCGGAAGGGACCGGACAAGCCGCCGAAGCGAATGGGCGCATGGCTCGTGCGCTGCGCGTGCGGCGACTACGAAGTCCGCACCGCCCGGGCAATCCGCAACCCGAACAACAAGAGCGACCGCTGCAGCATCTGCCGGGACGTCCAATACAAGCGCGAGCACACGCCCGAGGCGGTCCGGCGCGACATGAACAAGAAGGCGCGCGGGAAATGAGCGCGGCAGCCGTCATGGAACCGGTCGACCTCAACACGGCCAAGTGGTCTCCCCAGCAGGAGCACGCGCTCGAGGAAGTCGACCGGTGGCTCAAGAACGGGCCGGGCAAGGGCAGCACGCCGCAGATCTTCCGCCTGTTCGGCTTCGCCGGGACGGGCAAGACGACGCTCGCGCGCGAGCTGGCGGAGAAGGCTGGCGGGTCGGTCCTGTTCGCCACCTTCACCGGCAAGGCCAGCCTCGTCCTGCAGTCGAAGGGCTGCTGGGGCGCGAGCACGATCCACAGCCTGATCTACAAGCCCGAACAGGATCCCATCACCGGAGAATTCACCTTCAAGCTGAACCCCGAATCCGAACTATCCACCGCCAAGCTGCTGATCATCGACGAGGTGTCGATGGTCGGCGAGGAGCTGGCGCAAGATCTGCTCTCGTTCCGCAAGCCGATCCTCGTGCTCGGCGACCCGGCCCAGCTGCCGCCGGTCAAGGATACCGGGTTTTTCATCAACGCGAAGCCCGACGTCATGCTGACCGAAGTCCACCGGCAGGCGCGCGACAATCCGATCATCCACCTCTCGATGATGGTCCGCGAGGGCAAGCGCCTGCAGCCGGGCACCTACGGCGAGACCCGTCTGTTCGACCGCGCGACCTGCGACCGGCTCACCGTGTGGACCGACGTCTCGAACGCCGACCAACTGCTCTGCGGGATGAACAAGACGCGGGCGCACTCGAACACGAAGATCCGCCGCGAGGCCGGGCTGGCGAAGGAAGGCGACCCGAAGGAATGGCTGCCGGTCATGGGCGATCGCCTGATCTGCCTGCGCAACAACCGCGAGCACGGCATCCTCAACGGCATGCTGTTCGATTGCATCAACTCCGAGCTGGCAATCCACAAGAAGCTGCCGGGCGCGAAGATGCGGGTGAAGTCGCTCGACCAGCCGAACCGCCAGCCGATCGACGTGAACACGCCGCGCGAGTTTTTCGAGGGCAAGGAAGCCGACCTCGATTGGCGGGCGATCGTCGACCACCAGCAATTCACCTTCGGCTGGGCGATCACCTGCCACAAGGCGCAGGGCAGCCAGTGGCCGCACGTCGGCATCATCAACGAGGCACACGTCTTCCGCGAGGATGCGGACAAGTGGCTCTACACGGCCATCACGCGCGCCTCCGAGCGGGTGACGATGGTGCTCTGATGGCGAAACCCAACCCTTGGCGGCGGCACGACGGCGACGGTCAGGTGCCCGTTGAAATCACCGACCTGCACCGCCGAATCCAGTGGCGGATCATCGGGACGCACCGGACGAAGGTCGTTCGGGCGCGCAAGCACGATTGGGGCCTCACCTTCGAGTGGCGCTACGTCCAATGAGCGTGAAGTGGGGAGAGCACAGCCGGTTCTCGAACGGACGGCGGTTCGTCGAACGCCTGTTCGACGCGCAGAATGGCTTTTGCGCGGCCTGCGGCGAAGAAATGTTCCTGCCGAAGCGGCACCCCCATCACAACTATCTACTCTACGCGAGCCGCGATCATCTGGTGCCGCGCAAGCGGAACGGCACGAACTGCCCGCGCAACGCCGTTGCCATGCACGTCGGCTGCAACAGCCGGAAGGGTGATCGCGCGCCGACCGGCTGCGAGCTGATCTTTCACGCGCTCGTGCTCGAGCGGCTGCACCTGCCGCCCGAGACCGACGTCGCGCCGCACATCGAAATCGGGGAGCAGCCGCGTGCTACCCTCGCCGACATTTGGCCCAAGGGGAGAGAAGCACATGCGTAATCCATTCGCGCTCGTGGCGATCATGGCGCTCACGAGCATGGGGATAGCCACCGAAGTGCGCGACGACGATCCGCCGCGCCGCCGCCAGCGACAGGGTGAGCCGCTCCGGGTCGAGCCTGCGATGCACGAGCCGGAAGTCCTCTCGAAGCGCGCCGAGCGCCGCGCCCGGGGCAAGGCGAAGGCCGCGCGCCGTGGTTGAACGAATCCAGCTGCGGCGCACGAAGGGCTGGCGCATGCCGCCCAACACCGTGAAGGTAGACCGCACGACGAAGTGGGGCAATCCCTTCATCCCGGGGAAGCCGAGCGCCTACTCGGGCGGGCGGAAAGTGCAAGACAAGCGCCATGCGTTCGTCCTGTTCCGCGCCGTAGCGCCGGACAACGAGGCGCTGGTGAAAGCCGCCCGCGAGGAGCTGCGCGGCAAGAACCTCGCCTGCTGGTGCGGCCCTCACGACGATTGCCACGCCGACGTCCTGCTCGAGCTGGCCAACTCATGATCGACTGCCAGCACGAGTCGCACGTCCGCAAAGGCGAGATCCGCTGCAAGAAGTGCCACGCCCGGCACATGATCCTGCCCGACGGAGCGCGCTGGGTCGCGTCCCGCCACCGTGGCGGATACCCGAAGGGCAAGCCGCGCCACGCTCGAGCACACCATGAAGCGCACCGAACTGAAGCGTAAGACCCCCCTGCGCAATCGGAAGGCCGGGCTGCCAACCCGGTCGCCCATGCGCAGGCGGGCCGCCAAGCCGAAGAAGGTCGCCGAGAAGCGCCACCTCGAGCGCGTGGCCGCCATGCCGTGCATCATTCCGAGTTGCCGCAAGCCCGGACCGTCGACCGTCCATCATGTCCGGCACAAGATCACCCGATCGGGCACCTTTGCTCGAGTCGACCGCCGCGTCGTGCCGCTTTGTCCACCACACCATCTGCACGACCACGGCCCGGACTCGGTCGAGAAGATCCACGAGGCGGGCATATTCGAGCGGTTCGGCGTCGACCTCTGGGTCGAGGCGGAGCGGCTGTGGGAGGAGAGCTGTGCCGCGTGAGCGACTCCAGTGCATCATTACCGGCTGCAAGCGGACCCAGCTGCGCGAGAAGATCGTCGGCGAGGAATGGATCTGCCACAAGCACTGGCAAGCAGGCGTCCCGCCGCGATCGCCCCAACGGGCCGTGTTCCGGCGCTTCAAACGCATCGTCCGGCGCTACGGCTGGACAGACGAACGCATCTACCGGGGAGGTAGACTATGGGCGTGGCTCAAGGCACGGTGTGAAAGCGCCGCTGCCGGGGATCTCGACCAGCGGGAAATCGATCGCATGTTTGGGTGGGGAGACTGATGTTTTCGCTTGAAGCGCAGGAGGCCGTCCCGACGGACCTCGCCTATTGCAACCGCTGCCGGAAGGTCGTTGGCGACTATGACGGCAAGTGGGGCTTCGAGTGCGTCTGCAACGCCTTCGACGGCCTGCCGATGTTCGGCTTCGACGTGATCTACGCCGACCCGCCGTGGCCGTTCGAGAATTACTCGACCAAGGGCGAGAGCCGCAACCCGAACCGGCACTACACGACCATGGCGATCGAGCAGATCCAAGCGCTGCAGGTCGGGCACCTCGCGGCGGGCAACTGCGCGCTGTTCCTCTGGGTCACCGACCCGATGCTCGACCAAGCAATCGACACCATCCGGCTCTGGGGTTTCCGCTATGTGACCCGGGCCTTCGAGTGGGTGAAGCGGACGAAGCTCGACACCGATTGGCACATGGGCACCGGCTATTACACCCGAGCCAACCCCGAATCCTGCCTGCTCGCCACGAACGGGCGCATCGGACGCCCGGCGGACAAGGGCGTGCGCCAGCTCGTCGTTGAGCCGGTGCGCGAGCACAGCCGCAAGCCTGACCGGATCCGCGACGACATTGAGCGCATGTATCCGGGGAAGCGCTACCTCGAGCTGTTCGCGCGCAGTCAGCGCCCGGGCTGGACGTCGTGGGGCAATCAGACCGACAAGTTCAACGAAGGAGGGACCGATGCCAATTCTGCAAGTCTATGTTGACGACGCGACCCACAAGCGCCTGAAGCGCGCCGCCCAGCAAAAGGGAGACGCGGTCGACAACCTCGCCGAAGCCGCCGTGGCCGAGGCCGCGCTCGATTGGGCGAAGGCCAACGGCTTCCCGGGCGAAGACAAGCCCGACCTCCACCCGATGAAGGCCGGGATCCAGCAGGACGACAAGCCCGACCTCCACCGGCACCCGATCCACGACGAGATCGAGACGGAATCCGAGGGCGAGAAGTGAAGGGCCGCCTGCGGTGGCCGATCGCGCTTGCGGTCGGCGTCACCATGCGCTTCCGCAGCGGGCATACGGTCCGCTTCACCGCCGAATCGCTTACGGTGAACGTGGACGGCTTCGCCAAGATCGTCGGCTACAATTGGCAGGGCGCGCGGGACGCGCCGCTCTACCTCGATCCGAGCGCGATCGAATCCGTGGTGACCGACAGGGTGATCCGGTGGCGCGGCTGGCGCGCGGAACCTGCCACCGCTCCGGTCGTCGATACGCCAGTGGCGGCCACCGTCGAGCCGGTCAACCTTGAGGGCAGCGACGGCGGCCCGCTGCCGGAGAAAGTGAAGCTGCACTGATGGCCCAATTTGTGGAGCTGAAGCCCGAAACCCTGCTCGATCGTGCGCTTGGCACGATCGACAGCATGGCGGAGGCCATGTGGCAGGACGAGGCGGCGCGACGGGGGAGCGCGCGGGCTGTCAGCTGGGGCGAGGAAAACCAAGCCGAGCGGGAACTGTGGATGCGGCGAGCGACTGTGGCATTTTTGACCATGCTCGAGCCGAAAGACGCATAGAAACCCGCATATTCTGCTTGCTGTCGCTACCTCTCCGGTATAAGCCGGTGACACCGAGTGCCAACCGGAGAGAGATTATGCCGAACGTCCAAGAGCCGAAGCTGGTCGAGAAAGACCGAACCCACGGCGACACCTACGAGCACCCCGCCTTCGGGCAGATCCGCGTCAACCGCGTCAGCGGGCGCGCGCACCTGTTCGGGAGCGACTTCACGCACCAGCATTATGTGATCGTCGAGATCGAGACCTGCCAGCTGGTGCGCAGCCTCAACCGCGACCGCTACCACGGCGACAAGCCGCTGATCCGGGTGGCGATGAGCGAGGCACAGTGGGCCGCGTTCGTGTCCAGCATGGGACGGCAGGGAGCGCCCTGCACGATCGAGCGGCGCGGATTCGAGTCCATCCCCGAGCTGCCCGCGCCGGTCGCGCGCCCCGAGCAATTCAGCGGCGAGATGCGCGGCAAGCTGCCCAAGGTCGTCGAGCGCCTCAAGAGCGCGGCGGCCAACGCCAAGACGGTCTCGCACCGCAAGGAAATCGAAGGCGCGATCATGGAGCTGACCAGCAACGTCGACTTCATCGCCGAGTCCTTCGACGAGCACATGGAGGGCACGGTCGAGGCGGCCAAGGCCGAAGTGCACGGCTACATCAACCACACGATCGAGCGGGCAGGCCTGCAGGCGCTGACCGGCGGGCAGCCTCCTTTCGCGCTCGAGACCCGGCACGCTCCGGCGCTCGAGGACCACAGTCAGGAGAAAAGCCAGTGACCAAGGAAGTGCACTGCGGGCACTGTGCCCTCTCGATCGCCGAGCAGCGCGACGACGGCAAGTGGACCTGCTTCACCTGCGGACGGACGGCGGCGGACGCGGAGCTGCGCGACGTCGGTGACTACCGCATCATCAGCGCCAAGGCATCGATCGACGCGCGCGAGCCACTCAAGCGGCTGACCGTGGACCTCATGGCTCTCACGCTCGAGGAGATCGACGAGCAGGTCGCCCGCGACATCGACTGCCGGGTGGCGACCCTCGCGCTCGGCTACGTCCAGCTGCCAGAATGTTACCCGGGCGGCGGGCTGCGCTACGGCTACCGCGACGGGCCGGGCATCGTCTCGCCCGGGCAGTCCCCGGACATGCTCGTGCCCCACTTCACGAAACGCTACGACGCCGCCCTGCGGCTGGCCGGGGCGGAGGAAGGCCGCCGCTTCGAGTTCGGCACGAACGTGAAGGGCGACAGCTGGGCTTATGCTCACTTTGGCGGCGACGACAGCCTCGGCGAAGTCGAAGGCTGCTGTAACGAGCCGACCGCGATCACCGCCGCGATCCTCACCGCGCACGTCGTGCGGCTAGAGGCGCAGGCGCAGGAAGCGGAGGCGGTCGCTTGAGCAACCTCAACCCCGGCGGGAGCCGCAGCAAGGGCGGTCGCATCTTTGGCGCGGAGGGCATCAAACGCGCCTGCCAGCAGGCGAAGATCGCCGACGTCGATAAGGCGAGCGGCTCGATCGCCGATCGGGAACACAAGGGCACCCGCGAGCAGCAGCGCCGCGCGCGCCAGCAGGCCCGGAAGGAAGCGAAGTGACCGACCTGATCGACCGCCAAGACCTGATCGCCGAACTCGAGAAGCGCCGCGTCGAGTGCGCCGATCGCAGCGAGACCTACGGCGACAAGAACCCGAACGACGAAGACGATTGGGAGAGGTTCGCCGAGCACTACAGCGACATGATCAATCTCGTCCGTGGCCAGCCGAGCGCTATGACGATGACGATCGTCCGCCCGGTTCCGATTCCGCCGCCGCCGATCGATCCTCCGGAGCCGGAGGAAGGCGAGACCATGTGGCTCAACCGCTACACCTGCCCGGAGTGCAGGCACGAGTGGACCGATGAATGGCCAGCCCAATGCGACGACGACTGCCCGAAGTGCGGCTGCCGCCACATCAGCCCGACGGAAAGCGAGGAAGTGAAGTGAGCGACGGCGAAGGCCAGATCCAGCACGGCTCATGGCTCTGCATCGAGGAGCCAGAAGACGACCGCGACGGCTTCACGACGCCCAGCTGGCACGCCGAGCACAAATGGACCCGCGAGCGCCGCGCCATCAACCACAGCCGATTCGGCTTTCACATGACGGCGGCACGGTTTCGCTGGCTGGCCGAGAACAACTTTCCCGCCTCCCCGGGGCGCGGGCCATGGACGGACGCGGCGATCGACGCCGCGATGGAGGATGGAGCATGACGCCCTACTTTCGAATCCCGCTCAACGACGAAGAACTGGAGCTGATCGAGGATGCGCTGCGGCACTACGCGACAAGCGCAGCCGAGCCGCGCGCCTCTCAAGCCCGCGACCTCGCCGAGAAGATTGCGGACGCCGACGAGAAGGTTGGTTCCTGATGCCAGCCGAACAAGAGGAAGCCACTTTCACGCTGCGCGGCTGGGGTGAGAAAACACCCACCAACGAAATGCTCGCCGACGAACTCGAGCGCATCGCAGCGCTCGTCCGCCAAGGATACCTCTCCGGCGATGCGTTCGCGGACGAGGATTATCCCGGGCGCGGCTGGTGGGACATGGCGAATTTCGAGGGGACGGACTGATGATGCAGATTATTGACGAAGACTACATCAAGGGCACGCTCGCGCTGCCGGACGGCACGAATCGGATCACCGAATGGATCCACAGCCTGATCGAACAGCGGGACACGGCGGAGCTGATCGCCAAGGCCTGCGTCAACCAGATCAAGCCGCTGCAGAAGCGCGTGGACGGGCTGCTCGAGGCGAACAACGTCCTCGTCCTCGGGAAGCGCGACCTGCGGATTAACCTCGACGCCCAGATCGACGCCATGGTCGCCGAACTGGACGAGCACCGCAGGGCGGTCACGCATCACGACTTCCTCGAAGTGGCGGGCACGCCAGAGGAGGCGCTGCAGCTGCTCGAGTGGTTCAACAAGCGGACCGACCTCGACCTGTCTTGGGACGCGGTCGAAGGCGACCTGTCGGAATGTGCTTGGCGGGTCCACCAGAGCCAAGGTGGCCATAACGACCGGGAGTGGAAGCTGGTCTGCTACCACACCAACGCCGTCGAGGCCCTGCGGCTGGCTCACAAGGTGTTCTGCGATGGCAAGTGACGACGACACCGAGCGGGTCACCGTCCACGACGGCTGCAAGCAGCTGATGCTCGACGGCGAGCACCTCGCCGACGTGGCCTCGCCCGAGGCCGCCCGCGTGATTGCGATCTGCCTCAACCGGGCAGGCCTGCCGCCCGAGCGGTGGCCGCACAACGAGCGCGTCATCGTCGCGGACTTCTTCGCCTGATGGGCAGCTGGTCAGACATGGCGCAGGAGACCATCCAGCGCGTCCACGCCTCGCTGCCGGACGACGCCACGCTCGAGCAGCGCAAGAAGGCGATCGACGACGCCTATCCCTTCGGCGAGCGGAAATATTCACCCTACAAAACGTGGCTCAAGGCGCGGCGGTCCTACCTCGCCCGCTACGGCCACAAGTCGCGCAGCGCTCCGCCAGAAAGCCCCATGGAGCGCATGATGCGCCGAGCAGGAGGAAGTAATCGTGCCTAAACACTTCGGCTATCGAGGCCGGACCCACCTCGAACTCGACTTCCACCTCGTCGTCGGCGACAACATCGAAGGCATGCAGCGGCCCAGCGTCCGGGTCAGCGCCGATCGGCCCCAGCTCAAGCGCAACGAGCGCGCGATCAATCTCAAGATGAACGTGCCGCTGGCGCTGTTCCGCACGCCCCAGCTGGCTGCCACCATCAACATCGCGGATCCCGGCGAGAGCGCCGTGAAGATCGACGTGGACGCAATCAGTGCGGCGGTGCGCGGCGCGATCGGCATGGACGTGGACATTCAGGTGGTCGACCAGCACGGACAGGTGATCGAATGACAAACGAAGAAAAAGAGGAAATTGCGAAGGCTTCCATCGAGCCGAGCGCAGCGATCTTTCTGAAGCGCGTCATCAGCGGCGAGTTTGGCCCAGAGAACATCGCACGAGACACGCAGCTCGCCATGGTTCAATCGTGCGCGATTAGCCTCAAGAGAATTGCCGACGCGCTTGAACGCGGGGGAAGAGTTCAATGAACGACGCCGACCGGGACCGAATGGTCGTCGGGGCCATGAAGACCGGGCTGTCGAAGTCCGACGCCTCCGTCCTCGTGGACATTTCGAAGCACGCCTTCGAGCACGCCGTCGAGGCGGCGATCCGCGTGATCGACACCGCCCCTCCGAACCTGCGGACGGCGGCGCTGGCGTCGGTCGCCGGGTCATGGCTCGGCATCCTTTCCGAGCACTTCCCCGAGCACTGGAAGGCGCTCAAGGATCAGAACGTCACGCCGCACATGCCGACCGTGATTGTCGTGCCGCCGAAGTCAGGGTCCGCCGCCGGGTGAGCGAAGGCCTCAAGCGACTCCTCAAGGATATCGAGCGCGGTAAGAGCGCCCGCGAAGCGGGGCTGCGCCGCGAGCTGATCCGACGCCTCGTCGAAACCCGCAAGGCCAAGTTCGTGGCCGCCTTCACGCGCCAGCAGCGATACTACCGGGAGCAGGGCAAGCGCGAGGGGCCGCGCCTGTCGCTCGAGGCGCAGGCCGAATGTGAGGGGATGCACCTCGCCACCGACCCGGGCTGGGATGCCGAGCGCGCGTGGAATTACAGCGAGACCCGCCAGCAGGCGATCGCCGAACTGGAGGCTGAAGTCGAACGGCGGTTGGACGCCGAACCGCGCGACGAAGTGCCGCTGGACTGATTGCGACCTCTCCGGTAGAAACGAGCCGCCATGAACGACACGACCACGATCAAGCGCCTGCAGATCCCGAACAACCGGGGAGTCGACCGCCAGACCCGCGCCGCGCGCATCCGGGCCGCCCGGACCTATGCGATCCACTCCATCCCTCGAATCGCGATCATGCTCGGCCAGTGGGACAGGGGCGCGATCGTCAGCGCGCAGCGCCACTCCGAAGACGCCGTGGAAGTGGTCGGCAAGCACGACGCTCTGGTCAAAAGGATCGAAGATATGAGGGACTTCTGCGAGGGCGCGGACGGCAACAAACGTCCGCATCCAGCCAACGTCGCCCGGCTCTGCCGCGACATGCTCGAGGCACTCGGCAAATGACCGACGAACAGAAAGCCGCCTTCATCAACGCGCAAGCGGCCTGTGCGATGATCGACGCCATGGGCATGGTCGCGGCGAACACCGAGCGCACCGCCAACGGCCAGACGATCGCCTACGACGAGAAGGCCTTTCAGGGCGTGATCGACCGCTACTCGATCGGCCACAACTCCGTGCTGACGCTGTTCCATGGTTGACCAGATCCAGATCACGACGCCGCAGGGCACGGCGGCAGAGCGCAACAGCTGCGCCAGCTGCGGATCCTGCGAACTGATGCCGGGCGGCCACGCGATCTGCCGCCGTAACCCGCCGGGCCGGACGCCGGGCGGAGCCGCGACTTGGCCGCCGGTCGACCCCGAGAGGGATTGGTGCATGCAGTGGAGCGAGCAGCCGTGAGGCCCGTTCCCGCCGTGATCGTCGAGAAGGGCGATACCCTGTCCGCGATCGCCAAGGCGAAGCTGGGCCGCGCTCGAGCGTGGCCGCTGCTGGCTGCGGTCAACCGCATCGCGGACCCGCGCAAGATCCAGCCGGGCGACCTGATCGCCCTTCCCTACGGAATCGAGCCGTGAGTCTGCTCTGCGTCCTCGTTCACAAATGGAGCCGGTGGAGCCTCGGCTTCTCCGACAAGGGCATGATCCAGACGCGCTACTGCCGCCGCTGCCGCCTGACCGACGTCCAAGCGCTCGAGATCCGCGAGGCCAGCCGATGAAAGAAGACTTTGCCGAGCGCCGCGAGATCGTCAGACAGTTTTACGAGAACAAGATTGCGGAGCTGCGTGCCCGGCTGATCCGCGAGCAGGCCAAGCTGGACCGCGAGGAAGAGGCGAAGCGTGAGATGTCGGTGTTCACGGGGTGGAGCCGATGACGGATATAGTGGAACCCGAGATCGAGAAGATTGCGCGGGCGATGCTTGCGGTTTCACGACCCGGCTTAAACCCGGACGACCTCACGCCAGCGCCGCGCGGTCAACTCGGCATGATGCCAAAGTGGAAGCTATTCGAACACCTCGCCCGCGCCGCCTACGAAGTCATGGCCCGTGGGGATGGGGGATTACGCGCACACATCGCCGATCTGGAAAGCCGGTTGGAGATCGTGCGGGTCAAGATCGATGGAGAGCCGTTCGACTTTCCGAGGCAGACGATGGGGATCAATCTGCTGATGAAGGTTCGGAATAGCAATGACTACCACTTGGCCCGAGAAATTGAGGGTGGGGAGCAAGCTGAAGATATCAGCGACCAATTCGAGGCGTTGATGCTCAACGAGGGTGACAGCTTTGTGACCTTCCCCGGTGCGAGATATTGCTGATGTCTCTCACCCAACCTTCTGTTCGACATGGACAAGAGCGGTGATCAAGGCCCGCGCCACCGACGACAAGGGCGAGCCGATCATCATCCTTGGCCTCGAGAGTGGCAACATCGGGCGACTCAAGAAAGGCGACCCGATCATGTTTGACATGGCCGAACTCGGCCTCAAGGGCACCTGCATCATCACCTACGGCGAGACACAGGCCGACTGCGCGGTGGCGATCGAGAAGATGGGCTTCCGGCTCGGCAAGGGGCGCGGTTGATGGGCATGATCTGCGAGATCCACTGCGACGTGCGGATCGACGGCTCGTGGCCGGACGACGTAACCAACGGGATCTGCGACACTCACAACGGTCGATCGCCGACGTCGAACACGCCGCGATCGGCTCGAGCGGATGCGAAGCGTATCGGCTGGATCCGCGTCGACGGAAAGGACATTTGTCCGGGCTGCCAGAAGGCGCAGCGCGAGGGCACCGTCCCCTTCATTTTCGGGCGCAGTCAGGAGAAGCATGATGGGCGGTAAAGACGGTTCACCGGGCGGCGGAGTTCCAGCGCACGAGCTGTGGTGGCGCGTTCCTTCGGGAATCGCGGCGATGCTGTTCGGCGTGGCTGTGATCATGTCGCCGCTCGCGCTCGCCAACTTTCTTGTCAACGGGAGTCTGTGGCCATGACGGGCAAGCTCGTCGCCGTCCTGTTCCGGGGCAATCGCTTCTTCGAGAGCGGCACGGCGCGCAAGGATGCGACCTGCTGGAACTGCCGCAAGAAGATCCACAAGGGCGACCCGACTTTCCGGCCCCTTGGGAACGGAGCCGACCGCATGCGCCGCCTTCACGCGGCCTGCGCAGAGGCGATCGCCGCCGATGGGAACGAGTGCGTGCGCGAGGAGGCAGTCGAGGGATGAGCGGACCGCTCGACATTCTGCGCGCTCTCCGAAACGGACCGCTCACCAACGCCCAGCTGCAGGAGCTGACCTGCGACCACAGCGGCAGCATCGCCCGTTACATGGCGAGGCTGATAGCGACCAAACGCGCGCGCCGGATCGATGGAGCCAAGGGAAGGGGCCGCCCTGCCGTCTACGCCCTACCGGAGGAAAGGCTGACCGTATGACTTGCCGCCTTAAAGGCCACCACCACGGCCCATGCTCGAGCCGGTGCGATCCCGAGATCCCGCCGCGCCCGCGCAAGCGACCGCACGTCCGCAGCCCGGAGAACGGCATCTGCCCGGGTTGCGACGACGAACTCGGAATCAAGACATGACGAAGCACCGCGCCGACGCCTACTGCGCAGCCTGCGGCGGCACCTGCCGCGACCCGCGCGCGATCGCCGCGCTGGGCGACAGGAAGCCGCTGTCGATGCGCCCGACCTTCACCGGCCCGGGAGAAGCGTCGTTCAAGCCTGCGCGAAACGGGAAGAAATGAGCAAAGAGCTGCCACCCGAGAAACTGATCGCCCGGCTCGACGCCGTGTCGCGCACCCGCGCGCTGCTCGAGCACGAGAGCCGCGCGCTCGAGCAGGCTCTCCTCAAAGGACAATCATCGAAGCGCGAGGCAGCCCGCCTCGGCATCAAGCGCGACATGCGCGCATACGGAAGGAAACGATAATGACAGTCACCCCTGCGATCGACTTCACCCCTGCCGGACTCAAGCAGCAAGCCGGGCGCATCGTTGAGATCCGCACCAAGGCCAAGGAAGACGAATACGACCTCGTCGCCGAAGTCGTCGTTGCAGCCGAAGCCAAGGGCCTCGAGGCCGTGAACATCATCAACGGCATGCGCGAGCTGGCAGACGCACTCGAATTCATCGACGAAACGCGGACCGAGGCCGACGAGCTGGCCGAATCCCTGACCCAGCCGATCGACGAAGGCGAGGACACGCCGGTCAAGGTCGACGCTTAAGGAGAGACCAGATGGAACTCTACAACTACCGGGCCACCGTGCTCAACGTGGTCGACGGCGACACCGTGGATCTCACGGTCGACGTCGGTTTCCGCATGTGGATGCAGGACCGATTCCGCCTGCTGGGGATCAACGCGCCCGAGATGAAGACGCCCGCCGGGCCGGACGCCAAGGCGTTCCTCGTGTCGCTTCTGCCGGTCGGGACGAAAGTCCTGATCAGCACCCGCAAGCCACGCGACAAGTGGGGCCGCTGGCTCGCCGAGATCCGCCGGACCGACGCCAACGGCGACCCCGAGGCGGTCACGATCGACAAGCAGATGATCAGCTCGGGGCACGCCGTGCCCTTCATGGTGTAGCCGTGGCTTTTATCGGCATCGCCTGCCTTCTCGCCGCCTGCGTCTTCGCGGGCATGGCCATGGCCCCGCTGTTCAACCGCTTCCTGCCGCAGGGGCACAAGCGCCGATCGGCGTCGGGCTGCCTGTGGATCTTTGCCTCGATCGCCGCTGTTTGGATCGGCTTCGCGTTCCTGCTTGCCGTGCCGACCTTCGACCCGAACGCGCCTGAATGGCAGGCCGACACGACGAATATCGGGGCCGTCGACGATGGGACCGGGGAACGGGGCACGGCAACCAGCAACGAAGGAATGGGAGAGGGACCATGATCGACTATTTCAAAGACGAGGCCGGAGAGTGGCGCTACCGCGTCAAGGGCGCGAATGGCGAGCCGCTGGCGACCAGCGAAGGCTACCGCGACCAGACCGACGCCAAGCGTGGCTTCGAGGCGCTCAATCGGGCCGTGGCCGCGTCGGTTTTCGCGCCCGAGTGGCCGCACGGCATCCAGCGGTTCACCATGCCCGCGATGCTCGAGGAGGACGAGCACGGCAATCCGGTCAACGAGATCGATCATTACCGGGGCAAGGTGCCGCCGCGCATCGAATCCGGCCCCGTCCAGTTCGGCGATGATTGGCCGGGACTGTGGCTCCGTGGCGACAGTTGTTTCGCCTATGCTCTTGCACTTAGGGCGGAACGGTTGCAATCTGCCGACGCTTTCAGTCGGGCGGGCGTCGACGGACTCATCACCGCGCTCGAAAGCACCAACATCAACAAGTGAGAGGGGGGCCTCTTCCACTATGAGATTACACGACCAGATCGTAGCCGTTGAACGGGCCACGAATTCCAACCGATCCATCGACGGCGACGTCGTCGAACTCCTGAACCTGCAGCCGCAGGGCTTCAAGCGGGCCGCAGGATCCCAGCCCGAGCTGTTCCGCGACAGCACCGGAGCCGCGCGGATTCAGACGTGGCTCGCGCCCAAGCTGATGAACAGCGTGGACGACGCGCTGGGCCTCCTGACGCCCGGGTGGCGGCTTGAGAGCCTGTCGGACGCGGGACCGGGCCACCGGGCGCGCTGCATCCTCGAACGCGACGACGGCAGCAAGGTGGTTGGCTACGGCTGCAACCGGTCGGCGGCGGCGCTGGCCGCTGTCCTGCGCTCCAAGGCGCACGATCGGGGAAGCCCGATGCCGCGCTCGAGCGAGCACGCGGCGGAAGTCGAGCCGGTGATCGCCCGGGAGCGCGAGCAGCCCGAGATGCGCATCAGCGCCTAACGGCGCTGGGACAGCCCCAGAGCGAGCAGCGACACGCCGGTCAGGAGAGCGATGCGGCGATGGGCCGTGGTCACCCGAGGGACTGCAACAGCTGGGCGCGCTGGTTGACCAGATCGACGTAGCGACCGGCGAGCGACGGGTCGACCAGAGTCAGCCCGGGCCGAATGGCTTTCAGCTCCCGATCGATCCGGTCCAGCTCGCGGTTTCCGGCGTCGTCGATCAGGCGGCTCTGTTCTTGGGCTTGCCGCTCGAGCGCGAGGTTGCGCCCGCAGGCGCGGTGAAGATCAGAATGGGCCATTGTCCATCCAATCCACGAATTTGCGCGCCACGATGTAGAACGGGAACAACGGCAGCAGCAGGGCGACCTGCCAGAGCGGGCGGCGATTGCTCGGGCGGGTCACAGCACTTCCTCGAGCGTAAGCCGTCCGGTCTCGAAGCACTTGGTGTCGATGAAGCGCATATTCTCCGCGTCGATCGGGTCAGCGATCGGCGTGTGGCCGAGATAGACCTGATCAACGCCAGTGACGCGCGGCACGTCTTCGCCAGCGAGCACACGGTCGATCGTCGCGCGCGACCACATGGCCGTGTCCTGCACGCGCTCGGTGGCGAGCCATTGCATGAACTGCCGCCAATCGCCGAACGGCACGTCGGCGTGCACCAGCCCGATCGACCGACCGGACGGCGAAGCCAGAGTAACGGCGACCGGCAGATCCCGCACCATGGCGGCGAGCTGGGCCTGACGCTCCGGCTCGAGCAGCGCGAACCACCCGCCACCAAAGCGAATGTGGAAGGCCGACGACGCGCCGCCTTGGTCGAAGGCCTGCTCCATCATGACCTCGTGATTGCCCTTGATCGAGCGGAACCACGGCTCATTGAGCAGCACGAACACGGCCTCCGAGTCCGGGCCACGGTCAACGAGATCGCCGAGCGCCCAGAGCGTGTCGCGCTCTCGATCGAAGCCGACCAGCTTGAGCGCGCGCAACAACTGCTCGAGGCAGCCATGAATGTCGCCGCAGACGAACAGGCGGCCCGGACGGTCAGGCATCGCGGGCCTCGCCGTTCTGGATCCAGCCGTGCCACAGGCCGCCAGCCGAGCCGTCGACCGACGGGAACACGGTCAGCGTCGAGAAGTCGCCCGCGTCGATTCCTCCCTCGAACGTCCAGACGACGCCCGGCCCGGCGGTCTGGGACTTCGAGTCCGGCACGGCCTCGGCAGCCAAGCGCCACTGCTCGCGGCGCTGATTGACCGGCTCGGCGAGCACGATCTGAAACCACTGCGGATCCTTGGGCGATCGGAACATGAAGCCGACGCGGCGACCCTCGAGGATCAGCCACGCCGGGTCCAGCTCGAGAAGCGGGCGAGTGGTCACTGGAACGGGTTTTCGCCCCGAGCCATCGCCACAATCAGGCCGACGAACAGCGCGACGATCGCCACCACCGGTAACGCCAGCAGCGAGAGCGGCACCAGATACCAAGCGAGGTAGCCGAAGTGGCAGAGCGCAATGGCGACCGCGAGCGCGATCGCCTCGATCAGCCCGATAATCGTCCACCCGGCCCACGGATATTTGTCAGCAAAAGAAGCCATCATTCCCCTCCATCACGAATGCGTTCGAACTCGGTGCTGTCGCCACGAAGCGCAGCCTCGTAGAGCGCCACCTGCTTGTCGGCCTCGCCCGGGGCCAGCTCATGGACCGAGCGCGCGCGCAGCGGGACAGGAGCGTCGATCGCCTTGGCGATCTTGTGAGCGGGAACGGTCTTCGAATTCTTGCCCATGGGGCCTCTCCTTACAGCATGGCCGCCTGCGCAGCCGATTGAAGAACGCCAGCCTGCTTGAGGTAGAAGGCCAGCCCGGAATCATCGATGCCGTCGAGCGGCGAAGTCAGCATGTCTCGTAGACCATATTTGCGAGCCAGCCGCGCGCGGTTTTTGTCCTCCGACGGATGGTCCGACACAAGGTCGATCAGCTCGACGTCCTGCTTCTGGCCGATGCGCTCGATCCGCCCGTTCCGCTGGGCGTGAGTCATGGCCGTGTTGGGGGTGTCATATTGTGTGAGCCAAGCGCCGGACTGCATGTTGGCCCCGGTCGCCCCGGCGTCCGACGCGACCACAATGTCAGCGTCCGACTTGCCGTCCTCCGGGTTGAAGGCGCGCAGCTTGGCGGCCTTCTCGGCGGACGAATCCGCGCCAGTGAGCCGGATCACCTTGTGGCCCTCGGCCTCGAGCCGGGACGCGATCGTCTCCACCGCCTCGAGCGAGTGCGCGAAGACCACGCCCTGCTTGCCCTTCCGCTCGTCGGCGACCTTGACCAGATCGTCCAGCTTGCCCGACGTGGGATCATTGTCGAGGATCCGGCGCACGGCACTGTCCTTGATGATCCCGACCGACTTGGCGACCTTCTGGGCGATCGCGGGCCAGTGCTCCTCGGGCACGCCCTCGAACAGATGCGGCGAGAGCGCCTTGGCGGCCTCAATGTCGGCCTTGCCCTCCATCGCCGCGATGCGCAGCGCCGCGCAGCGGGACTCGAGCACCCCGAGCGCCGCCGTCTGGGTCGGCGACACCTTCACCCGGCGCTCCTCGCGCTGAATGTCGACGTCGGGCTTGAGCGCGAACGAATAGGCGTGCCGCGCCAGCTCGCGCTGCAGCCCCTCCTTGGCCGCGACAGTGTCGCCGCCATAGCGCCGCAGGAACGCATCCCGATCGGCGTAGCGCTCCGGGTCCATCTTCTGCAGGAGCGAGAAGGCCTCGCTGGCGTCGTTCTTGACCGGGTCGCCCGAGGCATGGACATAATACTCCGCGTTGCCCGAGACCGCGCCGATCGTCTCCGACATGCGGCTGTCCTGCTTGCCTTCCCGATCGAGCAGACCGTGACCCTCGTCGACCGCGACGAAATCCGGCGAGATGCCGTGGAACTCGAGCACGCCCTTCATCCACGCCCGGCGGCCCTTCTCGTCCATGGCGTCGAGCGCCGCAGCCGCGTTGTCGGTCGACGTGGCCTTGCCCGCCGCGACCGCCATTTTGAGCAGGTCGTCGCGGAATGATTGGTGGGTCACGACCGTGAAGTTGTTCCCCGGATCCTTGTAGGACGCCAGCCGGTCCTCATACGAAGCGCCCGGCTCGGCGTGCCAGCGGAACTTGCCCGGCTCGAGGAAGCGCAGGGCCTCCGCGCCGAACTGGCCCTGCACGATCGACGGGACGGCGAAGATGCCCTTCTTGATCTTGCCCTCGGACGCCAGCTGCGAGAAGCCGCCGAGCATCATCGCGGTTTTGCCCGAGCCGACGCCCGCAGTGAGCGCCACGCGCTTATTCTCGACGATCAGCTTGATCGCCCGCTGCCGCTTCACCCCGTCGGGGCCGGACATGGTCGGCTGGAACAGCTTGACCGGCTGACCCGGCTCGAACTGCCGCCCGACGACGCCCATCATCTTGCCGATCATGGACTCCGCCGCGTGGCCGATGGTGCGGCGCTCGCCCGCGCCCAGCGACTTGGGACCGGTGTCGTCGCCGCCCAGCTCGTCGGACGAGAAGAAACCCATCTGGGCCTGACCGAACGCGGCCTCGTAGGACTTGTGCTGGTCGATCTTCTCGGCGACCGACCCGCCCGCATATTTGCCCTTCACGCGGTTGCGCATGGAGTCGATCAGGTCGCGCTGCTGCGCCAGCTGCTTCTCGCGCTCGGCAGGGTCGACCGCCGACAGATAGCGCAGGTTATTGCGAATGACGGTCGTGCCGATCGCCAGCGGCTTGCCCGGGCGAAGGCGATTGTGGGCCTCGGCGAAATGCTCGGAGACACGCGATCGCACGAGATCCTGCACCGACTCGAGCGCCTTGGCAGGGCCGCCCATCAGCTTGCAGTAGCGCGGCCAATCCAGCTTGGCGGACGCGGCCTTGGCGGCGGCCTCGTCGTGCTCGGCCTTCCAGCTCGTCCACTCGGGGTTGGCGGCCAGCTCGCCGAACATATCGTGGACCTGCTTGGGCGGCTCGGCGGCGGCCAGCTTCTCGGCGTCCTGCCGGAGCGTCTTTTCCTCGGGCGATTCCTTGGCGACGTTCTTGAAGAACCAATCGCGCAGATCCCCGCGATCGGACGGCGACAGCTCGCCGACCTGCTTATAGGCCAGCTTGCCCGTCGGCTCGTCGGACAGGGCGCGATGGAGCGCCTCCTGCGCGAGCGCGTCCGGCTCGAACTTCTGCCGGTTGAGCGTCGATCGCGTGCCGCCGAGCGAGGCGACATGGTCGTCGGCATATTGCTCGAAGACCGGCGACAGATCCTCGACCCGGTTGAGACCGCCGTCGGCCTTCTTGGTCGGAACCACGGCGTCGAGCGCCTTGGCGTATTCCTCGGCCCGGGCCTGCCCTACCTGCTGGAAGAACGACGCGGACTGAATGTCGGAGAGGATATCGGCAGGCGGGTCACCATCAGCAGTGCGAGCGCCGACATAAGTGCGCAGCGCCGCTCCAAGGTCTCCTGCCGCGAAGGCGAAAGGTTGCGCCATTCGGGGCGCGACTCCGGGCTTAAGGTCCAAGCCAAGATCGGGTCGCTTTGCGAACCCATCGGGCAGCCAATCGTCCTCATCTTCCGCTCCATTCATGATAGCGAGATTCCGAGCAACGCGCTCAAGGTTGGCATGGTCGACCTGCGCCGCGAGCCGATCGAGACCGACGGCGTTGATCTTGGCGAACGTGTTTCCTCCGGCCTTGTCGATGGTGAAGTCGTCGGTGGTCAGGCCGATCGCGTAGAGCTGCTGCACGGCGGATTCGATCGACGCCTTGCCGAGCGACACCTCGAGCGAATCCTTGGCCGGGGCCTCGAGCGCGGCGACCAGCGAAGCGCGGGCCTCCTGCTCGCCGAGCGCCTGACCCAGCACCTTGCGCGCTTCGCCGATCAGGTCGAGCCGCTTCTGGTTGAGCGCAGCCGCCGTCACGAGATCATAGGCGGAGTGGGCCTCGCCCAGCTCGATCGCCGCCGCCGCGTCCTGCAGCTCCTTGGCCTGCTCGAGCGCATCGGCCTGCTGCTTCGGGGCCTCGGCGACGTGATACTCAGCCAGACCCGAGGCGATGCCCGCCGTTTTGGCCCCGTAGGACGCATGGAGCCGCCCGGCGAGCACTTGCGCCGCCCCAGCCACCCCAAGCACGTCGACCACGGCCCGATCGACCAGCGCAGCGCCGCCCACGGCCTGCTGCAGCGCGTTGATCGCGTTGTAAGCGCCAGCGGAGACGTGCGAGCGCAGGTCACCCTCGGTGCCCGCCTCGGCAGCCCCAGCGAGGAACGCGGCGGCCTGCTGGGTTGAGACCTCCTCCTCGACCAGCTTGTCGATCTCGGCGTCGGTCGGCGCGGTCGTGGCGAGGACGTAGGCCTTCGGCTCGACGGTCGAAGTGTCGACCTCGGCCCGGGCCTTCGCCGCCTGCTTCTCAAGCTTGGCGAGCGCCTTGAGCTGCTTGACCAGATCCACGGCCTTGTTCGCGTCCACGATCGACGCCAGCAGGTCCGGCTCGGCGAGCTTCGCCATTTCCGCCTCGACGGCGGCCTTCACCTTGTCCTTTTCAAGCTTGGCCTCGAAATCCACGGTCTTGCCCTGCCCGGCGGCCACCTGCGCCTCGACGGCGTTCACGGTCTCGTCGGTCAAGCCATGCTCGGCAGCCATTTTGCCGAACGAGACCGAGATCCCCGATTGATCAGGCACCTTGCCCGGCAGCAGATCCTCAACCCCTAGCTCATCAGCCCCGGGATTGGACGGGACAGTGTCGAGACCGGCGGACTTTCGGCGCTGCGCATCGGCGACCAGCGCGCGCTTCTGCAGGTCGACCGCAGCCCGGGCCTTCTTGAGCAATTCGGCCTCGTGGCGGCGCACCGCTTTTTTAGCGGCGTCCGGTGAAAGGTCCGACGTGTCGAGAGCCAGCGCCGCCTCGTTCCAACCGAGCGCCGAAGCCACCTCTTTGACGAAAGCCGCCCGGGCCTTCCGGGTCTGCTCGAACAATTGCTTGCGAGCCTTCTCCTTGGCCTCGTGCAACCCGAGCGCCTTGTCCTTGGCGATCATGTCCTTGCGGGCCTTGCGCTTCTCCGCCTGATTGGCAGCCGCCGTGGCCTTATACTCGCCCTCCGACTTAACTCCCCGCAATTTCAACATGTTAAGCTTGCCACCGGCCCCGCCGATCACGCGCATGGTTCCCCCCTCACCAGCGGGAACGACGAGCACCGGCTGACCTTTGGAGCCGGGACCATTGGGGTGGACCGTGATCCACCGGGCGTCGGGAGGAATGGGGCCTGCGTCCCCCTTGAGCATATCGATCGGGGCGGCGAGCAGGTGCCACGCGAGCGCGGAGTCGGTTACGATTAGTGACCTTTCACGCGACCTTTCACCGTTGCTTTCACATCCCCCGGCGAAAGTGACCGTGAGGGCCTTGAAAGTGCAGTCGCCGTCGGCGTCGGGATCCACCGCGAGGATGGAGGAGGAAGCCGGGGGGAGATCACCGCCCGCCACAGGGGCAGGCAGGCTCTCGGTGACGTAGACCCGCACTCGCTCCCTCACGAGCTGGACGACGCCATACCCCCGGACCTCGCCAGCGGGACCGAGCACCGCGCGCCAGAATGACAGCGCAGGGTCGGTCCCCTCATGCTCGTTCACCACGAATGATGGCGCTTCGAGCACAGGGCGAATGATTCCAATAAGCGAAACGCCTACATCAGGAAAGTCGATGCACTCAGGCTTAACCTCAACCGGGCCGAACGGAGTTTCCACCGCGTTGCCCGGAACCTCGGCCTCCCAGCCCTCACGATCGAACGGGATCATCCGCCACTGCACCCCGGCAGCAGCCAACAGGCCAGCGGTGCTCGAGGCAGCCGCGCGCGCCGGGTGGACGGTCTCGATCATGGGAGACAAGGTTGCAGTCACGACCAGCGAATGTCCCCCTCACCGGCCACCCTGTCACCTCAGAGGTAGCGGTTCAAGCCCGAATTGCGCGGTAGGCGTCCCAAGGGAGCCAGAGCAGCGAGCCGAGCGGGAACAGGAGCACCGCCGCATAGGCCAGCTCGAGCGTCGTCGCCCGGGCGCGATCGAGATGGACCGATCGCCAGCACCGCCACAGATCCACCGTGGCGACGAGGCAATAGCCGAACAGGAACGCGATCAGGAAATGGCCGACGTGCGGCCCGAGCAACCACAGCAGAGCAGCATAGACGCACGCGCCGATCAGCGCGAAGCCGACTTCTTTCACTTTCCCCTCCCCAGCAAAAGGCGACCAGCCGCCTCGCGGATGGTCTTGAAAAGATCCTTCCGTTCACCCTCGGGCTTTGGCTCGGCGTCAAGCAGAGCGACCGAGACCTTGGCGCGATCACCGTCGCGCTGCGCGAGGATGACAATCCGCTGCCCGGCCTCGTTGGTCAGCGTGATCGAGCCGTTCCCAGCCTTGTCGACGCCCTTGGTCTCCGAAACCTCGAAGCCGAGCGGCTTCACCTTGTCGGCGATCGCCGCCATCTTCGCCTGCACGTCCTTGGCGGGGAGCAGCATGGGGTTGGAGCCGGACTTGCCGAGCGCCGCCTCGAGCACGGCAGCCTTGTCGACCTTGTCGGGCCTGTCCTCACCCCCGGAGGCGTCCGCGCCGCCCGAAGCAGTATCCTCCTCCCCCGGGGCAGGCTCGCCGCCCTGATCCGCCGCGTGGGCCTCGGCCTTCTTGCGCAGGTGCGGCACCTCGTCCTTGGAATCGGCGTGCACGCGGGCGTGATGGTCCATCCAGACCCGGTGCCCGTCGCCCTCGGATTCGAACTCGCGGACCGGCGTCTCGTCGTGGAACGACTTCCCCTGCTTACCGGTGGTCGAATAGTTTGTGCCCGCGAACTGCATCGTCGAGGCGTCCTGCGGCCCGGTCGAGTGCTCGTCGGTGACCGTCGCCTTGCCGACGACGTGAGGATGCGAATAGGCGTCCCCGGCCTTCTTCTGCGGCTTGTCATCGCGCCCGGCGTCGTGGCTCTTGAGCAACAGGCTCGAGCCGGTGCGGCGGAGAACGAGACGGGTCATGGGAACTCCATTCGGTGTCTGGGAACAGACGGTTCAGTCACGACCGGCAAGGTGCAACCCTTCCCAGCAGCCGTGCGTTGATGGGCTGGGCGATCACGCCCCTCAGGAGGAACCTTCCAATGGCAGATCAGGGCAGCCAGAGCGCTGGCAGCGGCAGCAGCATGAATTGGGGCAATCAGTCGCCCGACCAGCTGGTGATCCACGCGAAGCAGATCTTCGGTGCGATCGGCAAGCTGGACACGACGGAGCGCGATCGGGTCTACCGCGACCTGCGCGAAGACCCGGCCACCGCCAATGTGTTCAGTCAGCTGATGGAGTCGACGGGATAGCGCTCCCCGCAAGTCTGAACGAGAGAGGGGTCGCTTGCGGCCCCTTTTTCATGCCACCGCGTCGACCAGCTCCTCCGCCGGGACGATGCGCTCACCGTCGAATAGCCCTTCCTGCGACTCGTGCCGATCGGCCATGCCGAACGGATCCGCCGGGAACGGCATGTTGGCGGGATAGGTCACACCCGGAGGCACCGCGACCATATCGCGGATCTCGTAAGGGAAGCCCTCTCGATCGTAGACCTCGCGCGCCGCCGCCATGCCGCGCGACCAACCCCGGCCAGTGTAGAAAACCGCCTTACCCGCAGCCTTGCGCCACGCCAGCCCGGCCTCGATGCCACGCTTACGATCTTCCGCGTCGTTGTCGTCGAGGATGCCCGGCTGCGGATAGAGCAGATGGCTGGCGATCGGATGCTCACCGCGCAGGAGCGAGTCGCGCATGGCCTGCCGAGCGTAGGCGATGTTCCGGGTCAGCTCCCCGGCGAACGGCGACTCGATGATCACCAGATGCGCCAGCGTGATATCAACCAGCCTCCGTCCGAGCGCCACACCATCAATGGAGAAGCCAGCCTGCTCGAGCACGGCCTCGGCCATGTTCATCAGGCGATGCAGTGGATCCACGAACGGCTCGTCGGCGTGGATCGACCGGCGGTTGCGGACAAAACTGCGCACTACCTCGAGCAGATTGAACGACGCGGCATGAAGGCGAGCGATCGCCAGCTCCTCGTCGCGGCTGATCATGGGCAGGATGGTGTCGGTCATAGGGCCTCCGGGTCAATTTCGACGATGGGAATGTTGTAGGCCAGCGCGAACCGATAGGCGCGGCTGCCGCCGAGGCGATCGTGGACGCCGCGACAATGGACCGGCTTCCCGGCCAGCGTGCCCTTGTGGCAGAAGAAGTGGTTGTCCTCGGCCTTGCAGTTGCGGACGATCTGGGCGGCCTTCTCGCCGGACACGATACGCTCCGGCGTTACGAGGCACTGATCACAGCAGCGCGAGGCCAGCAGCAGCTCGGTACTCATAGCTTAAGCTCCGGGCGGGTCTGCTGTTCGGACTCGGCGGCTTCGATCGACAGCTTTCCGGAGCGAACCTTGGTCTCGAGATCAAAGCCGAGCCGCACGAGACGTGGGCAATTTTTCTGATGATCCTTGGCCGCAATGAAGGTGGAGGGTTGAACACCACACCACCGGCAGCATGGCATCGTCACGCCGCTCTCCGCGCGTCGATCGCCGCCTCGACCTTGTGGGCCAGCAGGAGGCGCGGCGTGCACCCGAAGCGGGCGAGCCAGAACTGGCCGGTGGCGACCCGGCGCACGAGCGCGCCCTCGATGTTGCCGACGCGCACCACCCCCAGCATGTTGTTCCCGGGGAGCGGTTCGCTGAACTCCTTCCAGCGATCGCCAATCTCAATTTCGTAGCGGCTCCGGTTAAAGCTCGCCATTTTCCACCACCTCCGGGCCGTGCTCGGTCAGCACGACGGCGTCATAGAACCCGGCCTCGCGGACGTGCCGCCGCCACTCGGGCGAGAAGTCCGAAGTGACCCGGACGTCGCCGAAACGGACAAGGGAGCGCTCACCCCCGAGATTGCGCATGCCCGGTACAAGGTCCGTGGTGTAGCGGACGGCGCGCAGGGGCGGCAGCCGCCAGCTGGCGAAGCCGTCGATCAGATGCACGTCGAGATCGCCGTGCGTGTCCTTGATCGCTTCGAGCGCGAAGATCACCTCCGAGATCTTCACGACGCGCACGCGGCGATGAGCATGATGGTGATGAAGACGGTCGCGCACATGGTGGCCTCTTCGCGGAACGGGAGGCGGAAGCCCGGCAGCAGCTTGAAACCCTTAAGCATTGGACTCGCCCTCCTCGGGCTTCTTCGGTTGTGACTTGGCGGCCTGCACGATGCTGTCGAGCAGGCCCTTGGCCTCGACGGCAGCACCGGTCTCCATCCGCTCGAGCGCCTTGCCGAGCGCAGCATGCAGGTTGGACAGGCTCTCGTGGGAGAGCGTCGTCATGCAGCCGAACTGATCATTGCGCAGGCGAAGGACAGGGACGAGACCAGCATGGCCTTCCCAGTGCTCGAACCGGACCTCATCGCAGATGAAGTGCGGGCGGGTCGGCTTGGTGCCGATGAACATGACGGGAGTGGGCTTGGCCATGGGTCAGCCCTCCACGATCGGGAGCGCGGTTCCGCAGAACGCGCACTCGGCGGTCACGCGGCCAACCAGCCAGTGCGAGCGGTGGCAGCCCGGGCAGTCCGGGGCATCGCCGACGCGATAGGCAGGGCGGTAGCCGTGCGAGGCAAGATTGAGAGGAGGCCGAGTGGTCGGCAGGATCCGCTCGAGCATGTCAGGGCGGATGGGAGAGACCGAAGCGGTCATTGGTAGGCTCCGCCCCTGAATTCCCCGAGGCGCAGGTGCACCGGGTCACCCGGCGACAAAGCCGGTGTTACCTAAGAGGTAGCGGATTGCAAGTGAAAAAACGCAGCGAAGACGCGTAAAAGCGCAGGAACCAGAGCGGGGGGGGGAGGGCTTCGGTTCCTGCGCTTTGCTTAGATGGGCTGCTGACCCCCATCCTTCCAAGCCGTCAAACGGTCGGATGCGAAAGAGGTTCCAACGGCCCATAGGCGGCCTCGAGCCGCGCGAGAGTCCACCAGCGCCCGTCGTCGTCGCGGACGCAAGCGCCGACCAGCAGCAGCTCGCCAAGCGTCTCGATCCAGCGGTGCATGCCCGGGCCGGACGAATAGCGAAAGCCGGGCGGAAGCTGATCGACCAGCACCCCGTTGTGGTCGGCGATGATCTTCTGCCCGGCTGGCGACAGGGGATAGTTGATTGCGTCGGCGGTGAAGCCGACGGCCCGGAAGGGGCAGGGCTTGGCAGGCGCGTGCGTGGCCTCGCACGAGACCGCCTCTGCCCGATCGGCGAAAGCGGCCCCGCAACCCTCGCACTCGAAGGCGACGATCTTCTTGGGCACGTCAGTAGGAGATGCGCGACGGCTTCCCGCGCATGCCGACCGAGCGGTAGCCGTCGAGATCCTGCTGGCTCACCACCCCGACGACGCGAGTGTTCGGCTTCGGGACGTAGAAACCGAACGCCGGACCCTTATCCTGATGGCAGGGATGCGACGGAGCGTAGAGCAGCAGCCCCTCCTCATGGCCCCAGCCCGGGCCGAAGCACTTGGAGGCGACCGTCGACTCGGTGGCGAGGATGATATCAAGCACTACCCACTTGACCCATCCGCCGCGATTGCCCGACGAACGGTCCTCAAGGAACCACGCAGGGTCGCTGTTGCCGTCGCGCAGGGCAAAGTCACCGATCGACGATCCGACGCCAACGACGACGTCGCCCGGAGTGAAGGCGCTCACCTTGGAGAGCGGCTGGGCTTCGCACTTGGCAACCGAATCCTTATCGGTGCTCTCATAACCGCAGGTCTCGCAGGCGTAGGTGGTCGAAACGATCTTCATGGCACTTCCCGCCCCTGAAAGCCCGAGGCGCGGCGTGCCTCGTTACTACCGGAGCGGTAGCGGCTGTCAAGTCAGAAGTCGCGGGGCAGGATCCACCAGCGCCCAGAGCTGTCGCGCTCAAGCCGGAACTTCCACCGGATGGCGGTCACCACGACGGCGAGCGCGAGGATGCACCCGGCGATCAATGGACCTGCTCCGCAGCGGTCTTGTTGAGCGGGATCTGCGGCCCGCCCGCAACCGAGATGGAGACGCCAATCCCTTGATCGTCCATTTCGTCGAGATGGGCGCGGTAGTCAGCCATCGCCGTCCGCAGCTCGCGCCTGCCAACATTGTCGGGCCGCGAGACCAGCCCCTCGCGCTCCATGCGCTCGACCAGAGCGGCAGCCGCATTGTAGCCGATATGCAGCTTCCGCTGCAGGTAGGAGACTGAGGCCTTGCCGCTGTCCCGCACGGTCACGACCGCACGATCGTAGAGCTGGTCAGCGGAAGGCTTGTCGCCAGCGATCGCCGACTCGAGCGGCGTCTTGTCCTCGGCCTGCCGGGCGGACGGGCGCGAATAATGCTCGCCGTTCCCGATGCCGAGGGCCTCACGATAAGTCTCGAGCAGAGCGTCCTGCTCCTGCCGGGTGTGGGTCTCCATCTTCCGCAGGCGAACGATCGACCGCATGGTCTTGGTGTCGTAGCCGTTGGCCTTGGCCTCGGCGTAGACGTCGCGCACATCGTCCGCGATGCCCTTCTTTTCCTCCTCGAGTCGCTCGATCCGTTCGATGAACAGACGGAGTTGATCAGCAGCAATATTTCCTTCGGCCATGGGTCTAACCCTCCTTCTTGAAGTCCTCGAGCGCCGACCCGAGCCGGTCGGCCATGTCGGCGACCATGGCCTGCAGCCCGGTCGCCGTGCGATAGGTTTCATCGAGACCGATCTTCTGCACGAGCGCAACCGCCCGGCCCAGATTGGCCCCGCCAGCATATTCCGAGATCCTGATGCCCGACCGCTTCTCGAAGGCGTCGACCTGCTCCTTGAGCAAATCATACTCCCGCGCGCGCTGCTTCACGAGCGCCTCGGCCTCGGCCTTGGCCTGCGCTCGAATGGCCAGCGTCTCCGCGCTGACCTTGCGCCGCAGCTCCGCCTCGTCGTGCTGCCCGGCCCGGCGGATCAGCGCAGCGAGGAACGGGCGCACCCCGTCGACGTGCTCATTCGGCAGCTTGGGAGCTTTGACCGAGCAGTTGAGGCCGCGCCCGTCGACCGAATAGTGGCCCCACGTCGGCGGCAGCTCGTCGGTGGCGACGACCCCTGCCGGGGCGACAATCCACCAATGGTCGCAGTTTCGGGCGATCGCCTCGGCCTTCGCTGGGTCGCGCAGCTCGCGCAGCCAATCCTGCCGCGAGACCTTGATCTCGAATCCGTGGATCCCGAGACCCCGGCTCTCCCACAGATTGACCGCGATCGCGTCCGCCCGGCGCTTGGCCATGCCGGTGGCCTCGGCCACCTCGTGAAACAGCGCCCACTCCGGCTGGCAGAACTTGCGCTCCATCAAGCGCCGGATGTTGGAAGTGTTTAGCATCGGGTCAGCAACCGCAGAGGTAACAGTCGGTGCGCAGCAGTCAAGGCTCGTGATTGGCCGACCAGCCCTCGTTGTGCGCCAGCTCGTGGCAGAGCCGCCAAGCGAAGTCCTGACCCTTGAACTGCGGCAGGCAGGGATTCGGGAGGACGATGGTGGTGCGTCCGACGAAACTGCGCCTGCAGGCCGCCCGCACCTTGGTCGGGTCGGCGGGCTTGCCACATTCGGCGTTGAGCGCGTCCTGCGTGCTGACCGTGGCGATCCGAGCCGTGGTATCGTGCTGGAAGCGGACCGGCGGAGTGGCATCGCTGTCGCGCAGGCCGTAGCCCCCGTTGGGCAGGACGGAGACCGTCGCGCCAATGGCCGCGATCGGCTTCGGGTCCATCGGACGATGCGCGTCCGAGGTTGCACCTGACGGCACCGCGATCAGGACCGCTGCGACAAAATCCTTCCAAAGCATGGGACTCCCCCCCGGGCACGCACGACAACAGACTTGAGCATCGCGGGCGCAGCCTTGGCGGTGGCGCGCACCTTCGACACGAATTCATCGACCAGCATGGGCACGATCTCGCCGAGGAAGCGGGGATCGTCGTAATTGCGCAGGAACGCCTGCTCGGCGTCCTCGAGGCTCGAGAAGCCGATCATCACCTTGTCCTCGTCGTATTGGTCCCAGCGGCCCTTGGCCTGCGCGCGGATGATGAAGACCAGCGGCGCGTCGAGATCCTGCCCGACGAACACGTCCACCTCGTCGCCGTCCGCCCCGGTCGAGCAGCAGACGTAGCCGTAGGGATAGATCAGCCGCTTCTCGCCGACCGAGCCGTCGGGATTGAGGAAGGTCCGAACCGACCCGGCCTCGTTCTCGATCGCCAGCTGCAGCCCGCGCCATAGGATCTTGCGCTTGGCGTAGTTGCCCGCGCGCTTCTGGGCCTGCGTCGGCTCGTGCCACGCCCGGTGGCGCTCGATGCGGACGGTGTCACTCACGGCCCGCCTCGAGCTGCTTGCGGAGCCACGACGTGAAGTCCTTGTCCGCGCCCGGCGGATCCTCGGCCATAGGCTCCCAGCGACCGCGACAGTGTGGGTGCTGGACGCCCGCCGCAGGCCACAGGCGCTCGCCCGGCGCGCGGGGCACCAGATCGTTGCCAACGCGCCGGTTGGGCGCGCTCGAGCGGCCCATGTTCGTCTTGCCCGGCCAGACGTCGTGCTCGCCGTCCTTTTCGGCATCATCCGGCGTGGTGACGCGGAAGACCCGCCCGTCGAGCGACCGGCAGAAGGCGCACGCGCCGTGATACATTTCCAGCCGCCGGACGTGTGTGCCCGGATCCATGTGGGCGATGACGCCCTGATTGGCCATTTCCCCGGCCTCGGTCACGGCGATGCGCCGCCAATCCCGGTTGAGCGAGTCGAACTTGTCGAACAGCTGGGACTCGAGGCTCTGGTCGGTGACCTCCTCGCCCGCCAGCTTGCGGCGCTGGTGGTCGAGCACAACCCGGCGGAGCCGGTGCCGCATGTCCTCGGTCAGCGACACGATCGCATCGCAGCAGGACTCCTTGCCGAACGACAGAATGGCCGCCTCGGCGTCGGAATAGGCGAACATGGCCTGCGCGCCAGCCACGGTGCCCGGCAGAGCCTCGGCGATCGCCGACGCCGCCCCGGCCTCCAACGTGCCGGTGTGGGCCTGCACGCGGCCCATCAGCTGCGCCTTGGTCGCCAGCCACTCGCCCTCCTCGAGCAGCAGCTCGAGCGGCATGTAGCGTTGAACGAGGAAGTCGATCACGAGCGACCAATCCTCCAGCTCCATGGCGAGCGGGTTGATCGACTCGAGGTAGATCTTGACCAGCGCCAGCTCCTGCTGGGTCCAGCGCCCGAGGAAGCCCGGCGGGATGGGGACCGACGCCTTCGACGGCACATGGTAATCGCCCGCGAGCCACTTCTGCAGCTCGAGCTGCACCTGCCCGATCTTGGTCAGGCCGCGATCGCTGAATTTCTCGACGATCGCCCGGATGAACGGGTTTTCGTGGGCCTGCCAAATGTCGAACGCCGCGCCGTCACCCTCGGAGACCGCCTTGTAGAGCGTTTCCAGCGCGTGATCGCACGCCGGGCCATGGAGGTGGCCAATGTCGATCAGGAGCGGCGCGGCAGGCCCGGGGAGCGCCTTCGACAGCGCCTCCGGGGAGTCCACGGCCTCGATATCATCCTCGAGCGGCAGGTCGCCCTCGACGAAGACCTTGGTGCCGTCCTCGTCGACCGCGATCCCGCCGTCCTCGCCGCGCTCGAGCAGCGTGAGCCGACGGCCCCGGCGCTCCTTGTGACCGAGCACCTTCTCCCAGCGGACTTTGCGCAGGCCCTGCGGGTGGTCGATGTGGATGCCGTGCTCGCCGACCGAGGCAACCCGGCCCGAACACACGCCGTCCTCCGGGTGGTGATAGTAAACGACGTCACGCTCAATGACGTGACGCCCCGGCTGCTGCGGCTTTGGAGTTGCGGCCCCGGCCATAGGCTATTCGATCACAAAGACGGGCGGAATCGACTTGCCGAAGTCCTCGTCCTCGTCGTCCTCGGCAGCGACGGTCGGCTCGGCAGCCGCGTCGATCTGCCCGGGTGCTCGGCCCTCCTCGGCCAGCTGATCGGGGCGCTCGCCACCTTCCGGCTGTTCCGCGCCCGGCTGCTCCTCGACGGTCGCGCCGTCGTCTTCGCCAGCATCGCTGCCTGCCGTGGCGTCCGATGGAACGCCGAAGTCCTCCTCCGGCTCCGGCGCGTTCTCGGCCATGTAGACCTGCAGGAGCGTCTGGTTGAGCGGCGCATCGCCCATCAGGCCCTCGATCGGCGGCTTGCCTTCCTCGGCCCGGACCTCGTTGAGCGTCGAGATGAGGATCCGCGTTTCCTGCTTGGTCTTCGGATCCTGCGGGTCGAGGCCGGTCCAGCGGAACACATATTTGTCGGAGAAGTCGCCGACGATGTAGTCGGTCAGCAGGTTCTCGAAGTAGGACAGGACCGGGCGCAGGCCGGAATCCTTCGAGGCCGCCAGCTTTTCAGCCGTGTCCGAACCCGAGAGCGCCGACGTGCTGCCGCCAGTAAAGCTGTCGAAATTGATCTCCGACGGCGACATTCCGTAGATCGCGCAGATAATCGACGTAAGGAAAGTCATCCACTTGGCGAAATACATTTCGTCGAACTCGACCCCGAACTTCTCGAACGAGGCCTTCGACTCCTGATCCTTCGAGACCATCACCGGCAGCGACCAAGCGTTGTTCACGCCCTTGACCATGGAATTCCAGTAACGCTTGAAGGCGTTGATATCCTTCTCGTCGTAGTTGCCGGTCAGGTGAAGCATCCCCTTCGGGATTGCGTTGCTGTCGAAGCCCTTGATGTTGAGCGTCATGGCATTGAGGAAGCCGGTCACCACGCGGATCAGCAGTTCGGTCTCCGAGAGGCCATAGCCGCAGACCCGGACGTCGGTGCGCGGGTTGCGCGGCTCGTAGATCAGATCATCATAGCCATAGGCGCACGAGATCCGGCCCTGCACGACCTGCAGCGCATAAATCTCGTCGTCGCCCTCGTAGCCCTGCTCGGTGCACAGGCGGATGGAGCCGCCGTCGACCGCGTAGAAGCCGTCCATGCCGAGTTTCTGGTCGCGCTTCCACTCGGTTTCGATGCCGACGCTGTCGAGGGTCAGCGTGTCCCGGGCGACCTTGGCCATGAAGGTGGCGAAGCTGTCGCGCTTGAGCGCCTTGCGGCGACGCGGCTTGAACTCCCAGCCGCAATTCATGACGAAGCGGTTGAGCAGCTCGATCGACTCGGTCTCATCCGCGCCCAGCTCGTGGTTCTTGTCGATGTGCCGGATCTCGAAGCCCGGATTGTCCTTGTTGTTGTCGGCGACCCGGCAGAAGCGCTGGATCTGGCGCACGCGGGTGAAAACCACCGCGTTGAGGATCGGCGTCTGCTCGACCATGGCGCGCAGACTGTCGAAGCCGAGCAACGACGGACGCTCCCAATATTCGCCCTGCGTGGCGACCTGCCAATCGTCGAAAGTGACCGACTGAGGCCCGCGCTCACCCTTCCGGGCGCGCGCCGAGGGGAACGGGACGATGTTGCCCTTGAGCAACGCGCTGTCGTCGACCAGGCCCTCGCGGATGAAGTCGATGATGGGTGACAGCTCGCGGGCCGGAATCAGGTCGCCAAGGCCGCCGCCGACGACGGACTTGGTCAACTCGGTCGAGGCTTCCTGCCGCTCCTCCTGCGGGGCGCTCGGGTCAAAGGCGACGGAACTGGCGTTGTCGGACATGCGTGGACCTCGAGCAGGGGCGTTCCTAGCGTTCTGGGTAGTGTCACGACCGCCCAGCACAAAAGGCTTGCAGGTCTGCGACCGCAGCGGTATTAGCGGCTTTGGTCGTTCACACGCGACTCCGAATGGCACTTCGGCGGGGGTCACCTTCGGGTGGCCCCCAAAGTGCCGGACCCTCAAGTCAAAGGGCGGGGTGGAGAAGCGGTATCTCGTCAGTCTCATAAACTGAAGGTCGCTGGTTCAAATCCAGCCCCCGCAACCATAAGGCCTCGGCGAGCTGCACGCCGGGGCCTTTTCCTTTCGCCGGTCGTGACAGCACAAGGATTCAGCTCAACGGGCAGACCCGGAGCGGCAGGTCGATGCGCTATTCCGACCGCCGTGTCCCGGTTCCGCAGGGCGCTCTCATCAACCGCTGATGCGCCCCCGGGCGCGCTCGAGAGCGCATCGCTGAATCAAAAAGGGACTGCTGAAATGAGTGTAATCGGTAAAATGACTGTCGCCTCCGCCGAGGAATTCGCCAACGGCCAGAAGGTCAAGCTGACCTGCGTCTGCGAAAACGAGCTGATGGCGCACTACCACCCGGAGAACGAGAACGTCGTCTTCACGCGCTACAGCCCGAGCGGCGAGGCCAATCTGCAATTCGACAAGCCGGTCGACCTGCCGAAGGTGCCCGCGAGCTACAAGCATTACGAGACCGGCGAAGACGTGCATTTCGAGAAGGCGTGCGAACTCTACCTCGTCTACCTGAAGCAGCCCGAGCAGCCGAACGTCGTTGGCGCGGCCTTCTTCGGCAAGCTGCGCGTCCACGGCATCACCGACTACGGGACGACGAAGTCGATCGAGCTGTGCAACCCCTACAGCTACCACGGCACGGATTATCCGTTCGCCCCCGGCGAGGCGCGCGGAATCAACATCAAGCTCGGGATCGATAACCCGGGCGCGTCCGATCAATTCCAGCCCGCCACGGATGGCTGGTGGGTCGTGGCTTACCGGGCCGACCAGATGACGCAGGCCGAAGCGCTGGCGCTGGCCCATGCGTAGCGCGGAATACCAGCGCGGCTACGACGTCGGCTACAAACAGGCCCTGCTCGATGCGATTCGTCGGGGCGGTCCGCCGACCGAATCGGAGCCGGTTGAGCCGCGCCCGCGCCCTTCATTCCGCCCGGGCGGTGCCGGGGCGCGGATTCTGGAAAAGATCGGCGGCCCGGATGCTCCGTATAAGCAAACCGACGAATGGAGGCGTCAGCACGGCGGTTGATCGGCGGCGGTCGTGACAGAACAACAATGAAAGCGCGATCGCCTCCAGCAGCGGCGATCGCGCAAACCCCTCGAAGGAAAGGGTGGTCGGGAAACTGGCCACCCTTTTTTTGCGACCGGAAAGGTGGTAGGGCTGCCGCATGGTCGTAGGCTGGGAGATCCCCGGCAGAGACCGTGGCGGAGATGTTTCGGACCCGGGGGGCAGTGCCCCGGCACCTCCACCATCTGCTCCGAGTGGACGTCAATGCAGGTCGGCCCCCGTTGAAGGGATTGGACGCAACGACAGGTCGCTCGGGGCAGTTGATGGGGGTGAAACAGGATCGACGGGCATCGATGGAAGCGGAGGACGACCCGGAATGGCCCACCGTGCCGCAAGGCGAGACGGGACAGCTGACTTAAATGTCAACGACAACCTGCCGGTAACGGCACAGGCGATCGCCGCCTAAACAGCGGTGAGAGTCGGGGAAGGGAGGCGCGGCACCTAAGCAGGGCCGCCCGGCAACAGAAGCCTCCCACGAGTTTCAGCCCGCCCGCCTCACCGCAACCCGCCGGGGCCGACCACGGAACCTGCGGACCGGAGACAGGGGCACAGTCTGGGATGGGCCGAAGGCGGGAGGGGCGAGGCGGAAAGACTACCGCGCACCCCTCCCCCAAATTCACCCGCCGCAGCACTTCTTGAATTTGCGCCCAGACGCGCAGGGGCACGGCGTGTTGCGTCCGATCTTGGTCCGGCGAACCTCGGTGCCGCCGACGGCCTCGACCTCGGCCTTCATGGCGTCCATCTGCTCGTAGACCTCGCGGTCGCTCGAGCCGGTGAACACCTTGGAGAAGGCCGCCGTCGGGAAGCGGGAACAGGGACTGTGCGACCGCGAAGGAAGCGGGAATCGGGCCGGAATAGGTGGCGGCCATGGGGTGGTCTCCTACGGAAAGTGGGAAACCCGGGCCTCACCCGGCGGTCGGAAGTCGACAGTCTCCGATGACGCCCGGCGAGGATACCAGATCAGAGCTGCCGCTCAAGAGCGGTTCGTAGATAGGAATCAATGTCGGTCAGGTTCCTGAGGCACCACTGGACATAATCCTTGGGCAGCGCCTCCATGGCCTCACCCTTGTGCTTGCCGAACGGGAAGTGCGTCGGGACGCGCGCCCATTCGGAGCACTGCCACAGGCCCTCCCACGTCGCCGGGAAACCGGACGCCTTCACGGCCTTGATGCACCGCGCCAGAATGTGCCGGGTCACCTCGCAATCGGCGACCGCGCCGTGCGCCTTGCCCTTGAGCATCTGCCGGGCCTCGACCTGCCCGAGCACGAAATAGGCGACCGCGCCGAGGCTGTGGCTGTCCAGCTGCGGCCAGAACCGGCGGAACAGGGCAAGCGTGCAAATGCGCTTCACCTCCGGCTTGCCGATCACCTCCCAATCGTAGTCGACATTGTGGCCGATCAGATACTCGAAGTCCTCGGGCCGGACGAACCACCCGGGCAGGTCGAAGGTCTCGGCGAGCGGGAACTGCTTCGCCTCCTCGTCGAGAATGTGGTGGGTGGCGAGCGCCCCGAACGTCGACGGCTCGCCCGGGTTGAAGCGCTCGTGGAAATGGACCGTGGGCCGGAGATCCAGCGCCTCGGTGCCATGGTCGAAGATGATCCCGGCGGCCTCGATCAGCTTGGGCTGCGCGGAGCCGGTCGTCTCCGTGTCGAAGATCACCGCGCCCATCAGTCGATCGCCTCGACGCCGCCCAGCCCGTTGTCGCGCCATGCCACGCCCGCGCGCTCGAGCAGGATCGAGCCGAAGCTGGCGTTGCCCCGGAGCGGCTTGAACTTGCGCAGGTGCGCCGAGAAGCCGAACTCCCGATCGAGGCGCTTAATATCGCCCCGGGTCATAGTCGCCAGCACCTTCGCGCCGTTGCGGTTGATGTAAAGCTCCCGAGGGACCGCGAACAGGCCACCAGCACGCTCGATCACGGTCGGCGCGAAGATCTCCCCGCGCCACTCGCACCACGCGTGGATGAAGGGCGTCGGCGAGGCGTCGGGACCGAGCACGGCGCGCTCCTCATCGTTGGCCTCGCGGATCCGCCCGATCACCAGCGTGGCCGGGTTGGGCGGGCCGACGTCGAGGACGAAGGCAACCGCCCGATGGAAGCACAGGCCACGCGGCCCCGACAGGTTCATGGCACCGACCAGATGCGGCAGCTCGGCGGGCAGCCGAGGATCCTGACGCGGGATCGGCTTAGGATCGAAGAAGTCGCTCACACGACCTCCGCCAGCTTGGCCTGCAGCCGATCGATGATCGCCCGCATGGCGTCCTTGGCCGCGTCGATCGCCTCACGAGGCGTGGCCCCGCGCTCGATCGCCTGCTTGTCGCCGAAATTGCACCAGCCGGTGTAGCCGGACACGGTGTAGGTGCCGTGAATAGTCGAGCCGTTGGTGGTCACCGTCACCCGGGCCGACCCCATCTGCGCCTCGAAATGCCAGCCCATGTTTTCCCAGACGTGCGGCTTCCAGCCGGGGCCGAGCTGATCACACAGCATGGCAGCCTCGCGGACAGCGCGATCGAAGGCAGCCTTCCGGCACTTGGTGCCGCACCACGGCGAGCAAAAGACCTCGCCGTCGGGCGACAGGACTGCGCCGAGCAGGAAGCGCGCGCTGCCCTTAAGGGTGTCGGCAGTCAGCTCAGGGCCGGTCTCCGGAGTCCACGGCTGCGGGTCGACGTAATACCACTCGAAGCCATAGTAGCGCTCGGAACCCGCATCGACGACGATGCGCGAGCCGTCCCGCTTGTCGGTAAAGACGACAAGCGGGCGGTTCGGGGCCTCAACGACGGTGGCGCTCACGACACCACCTCGAACTCGGGCGTCTTGACCAGCAGGTCGAAGGCCCGGGTCTTGATGGCATCGCCGACGCCGAACCAAGCGCCGTCGAGCCGCGAGTTGGCCGTGCGGCCCCGCTCGTAGTCGACGAACTGCGTCACGGCATTGAGCGCGCGCCAGCGGTTCGACTCGCCCGCCAGATCGGAGCCGATCAGGTTGCTCTCGTAGATCGTTTTGATGCGGGCGAAGGGACGGCACTCGCGGGCAAGCTTGGCCGGGCGACCGTGGACGGTCTTCGGCTGCAGCGGCTGAAGCAGGTTCTCGAGGAACAGGTCGAACTGCGTGTCGTCGATCTGCTTCTCGGCGAGCAGGGCCGACTCGACCAGCCACCGCTCGAACACGTCCTTGACGATTCCGAGCGACTTGCGGACCGCGTCCGCGTCGAAGGTGGTGGAGTGCGGGATGCGGACCAGCGAGGAAACGGCCTTGCCCTCAGTGTCGGCTTCCATCTTGCCCTCGGCAAAGCTGGTGCCCTGCGCCGCGCCGACCGACATGGTCAGCGTGTTGTGGCAGACGACGCGAACGGCGGTAAACTTGGCCGTCGTCGCCAGCGTGCCGTCGTAGCTGGTTGCCAGCAGGACATAGGGGCGGACAACGTCATGACCGACGACAGGAGCGCCGTCGTTGACGCGCGCGAGGCCCCAGATGCGCTTGCCCTCGGACAGAGCGCCAGCCGTTTCCAGCTCGAAGCCGCCAATCTCGGAAAGCTTGGCGAAGAAGTCCATCACCTCGGAAGGCTGGACGATGTTGTAAGACTTGGACGCGACCCACAGCGGAGCGCCAGTGTCGGTGCGGTAGAGCACGTCGCGGCCCTTGAAGCTGACCGTCGGGTCCATCAGCGTGTCGGAGCCGAACTCCTCAATCTCGGCAGGCGTCGGCTTGCGGGTGAACTGGACCGGAGCGCGCTCGACGACGTAGTCGAGGCCAGCAGCTTCGGTCCATTGCTCGACCGAGCAGCCAGAGCGCAGCTCGGTCCCGAGGCCATGCCACGGCGTAGCGCCGACGTAGGCGATCGCGGGCTGGCCGGTGGATTCGTCGATCATGTGGGACATTCAAGGTCTCCTTTGGCACTTGGCGGGGATCCGCCGAAGACCCGCTGTCGCTCTACATCATGCCAATGTCAACCGCTAAGGTATCAGTCGCCGGACCTTTCAATGAACAGCTCGCAGCCGGGCGATCGGTCCGAAGTCAGGAAATTGCGCTCCATGCACCGGCCCTCCTCGAAGGCGATGCAGCGTCCGCAGGTGCCCTCGGGCAGGTTGAGCATGGACAACACACCCTCCGGCAGCCCGGGCATGGTGTCGGCGACCTGCCGGGCGATCGCCGACGGCTCCTCGGGCATGACTGATTCCGGGTTGAGGAACATGGTCGTGCCGTGCGAGCGCGCCCACGCGACATTGAGCAGCATGAAGGCGTAGGCGAAATGCGGGTCGATTCCGACCTTGACGACGCGGCGCTTAAACTTGCGCTCCTCCTCGTCCATTTCAGCGACCAGCGCGACCCGGGTCAGGTGGAGGAAGACGCGGTCCTTGAGGATCGGCATGGCCTCCTCGATAACCGAGCGCTCCTTGATCTTGAGCGACTGAACGAGGCCCTCAGGATCGGGGAACAGCACCTGCCGCTTGGTCACGCGCGACGTGGCGACGTCCATGCACTTATATTGGTCGAGGGTGACCGTGTAGCGATCGCGGTCCTCCTCGGCGGTCTTGCGCTCCGCCGACGTCGGGACGGCATCGCCCCAGCGGATCATCTCGTCCTTCATCTGCGTGTAGGAGGCGAGGAAGACCTTCCCGAGATGCCGCCCGGCGAACCGCTTGGCATCGTTGTAATTGGGCAACGATTCGACCACGCACACGTCGACCCCGAACTGATGCATCAGCTCCGAGCAGCGCAGGAACGGGTCGTCGGCGTAGATCTCCTCAACGTGGACGACCGCCATGTGCCCCGAGGCCAGCCGCTTGGCGATGATCGCCACATTGAACAGGCCTCCTTGGTCGAGACCCATGAAGTAATGCGCCCCCCGGCTCTCCCAGACGAGGCCCATTTCCATGCCAATTCGCGCGCAGTCGTTGAGGATCTCGAGAGTGACCGGGACTTGGCTTGGATCGGTGTAGGGCTTGCCGAGCTTCCGGTTGTAGAAGTTCTTCATGTCGTCGGCGTTGTGGTAGGATTCGATGACCTCGCGCGGGCTGATTGTCGGCGACAGAAGCTGCGGGAAGTGGATCGACATATACGGGGCGTCGGGAGCCTCGGCCCGCCACTCGCCGACCTGACTGTCGGGGATCACCTCGTCGCATTCGGCGCAGATGTAGCGATAGTCGGCCCGCTCGACCTCCTCCCCGTTGACGACGTCCACGCCGTCGCGGAGGCGGATGCAGCCGGGGAATTTCTCGTCGAGCAGCTGGTCGTGGCCGCAGCTCGAGCAATGCGTCCAGAAGCGGTGCCGCGTCCCCTTCTTGTAGAAAAAGTGAATGTCGCGGTCGGGCCAGTTGGCGGTCGACCCCATCAGCGTGTAGCGGATCCGCGAGGCCGACAGACGCTCCTGCGTCTTCTCCATATCGGCGATCGCCATTTCCTGCACCTCGTCGAACGAGAGCACGTCCATCGGCAGGGACTCGGTGGTCGCCTTGCCGGTCGTCCAGAGGAAATAGAAGACCGATTGGCCCATGTTGCGGGTGAGCACGTTGCCCTCGCCGCCCTTGGTGCCCGAGGGATTCTCAATCATCAGCCGGTGCGCGTCCGGCACGGTCCGCACGATCGGCATGAAGCGCTGGGTCGACTTGACGGCGGCGAGCGTCTGCTGCGGCAGGAACATGCCGATCTTCGCGGGCATGAATTTGAGGGCGAAGTAGATCATCGCCAGCATTTCCATGACGGTGAAGCCGACCTGCGAGCACTTCATCAGGACGAGCCGCTTGCCCTTCGCCTCCTCCGGCGTGGACGGCACCTGTTCGTAGATCCAGCGCATGGCCGGGCGATCGTCCAACTGGAAGGGGAAGCCGTCGACCATCAGGCCGTCCTTCGCCAGCCGATCGCACCAATCGACGAAGGTCTCGTCGTCGCCGATGATCTGCTGCTTCTGGGTCAGCTCGAGCTGCTGGCCGACAAGGATCTCGCCGTCGAGATCCTGCGCCGCCTGTTCGGGCGACAGCGTCTCACGCCGCGCCTCGAGCGACGGCCCAGCGATCTTGGGGTTGAGCGCCGACGGCACCGCGACGTGCCGCCCATTCTCGCTGTCCCGATACTCGAGGCAGAGCCGACCGAAGCCGTTGTGGCCGCCGCGCGCGCGCCCGAAGGCGCAGACGCGCATGCCCCAAGCCTCGGCGACCGGCAGGATCTGCTGGTGCCACAGCTCATTGAAGCCGGGGATCTTGTCGGCCCCGTCGATGATCAGCAGGTCGACCCGCTGGGATAGCTCGAAGATGCCGGACTCGAACGTGCCCAGCCGCAGCGAGCCTTGGCTGCCGGGCTGGCGCTTGTTCTCGATCAGGAAGAAATTGCCAGACGGCGGCTTGAGGAACAGCGGCTCGAGATCCCGCACGAACTGCTGCTTGGTGACCGCGAGCGCGTCGGAATCCGGCACGAGCACAGCAACCTTGAAGCCCTTGGCGCAGCCGCGCGTGCCCCGGGTGGCCATGCACCACGCCATGCGCGAGAGGCCCGCCCGGAAGCCGCCGGAGTAGAAATTGAAGTCCCGCATGCCGGGCCAGACCAGATCGGCCTGCGCCTCGGTCAGTAGCCCCTCGGACGGCGGCCCGAACTCGCCCTTGGGATCCGGGTAGACCCGGTAATCCCACGGCGGAGCAGGCTGGAAGTCAGAAATGGCAGAAGCGCCCTCAAGGGGCGCTGAAGCGGGGGTCGGGTCAGCCATGCGGTCATAGTGGCGTCACGACCACAGTAAGAAAAAGGGCCGCCTCCTCGTTGGGGAAGCAGCCCTTTCTTCACCCCACCAAACGTCCCCGCCCGGGTTAGGGAGGGAGGGGGACGAGAACTGTCTGGCAAACGACATTTAGCCGAAACGGACGGAAAAGCGTAATCATTTCCGCTTAACACAGATCGACAACGCCGGTTTTACCCCATGCGACCGCCCGGCGCGAGCCGGAGCAGGGCATGCCAGACGGAGTGAAGCACGTCCGCCAGCTTGGGATCCTTGCGCGCGACCTCGTTCTTGAAATTGGGGTAGTCGATCGAGAAGACCTCGTTCTCGAGCGCATCGGCCAGCGCGCCACGACTGACCACCGCACGGCAGCGATAGTCGGTGCCGGTGCCGACCTCGACCTTGGCATCGGGGAAAAGCTTCTCAATGTCGCCTTCGCGGCGAGCGCGCACGAGCACCTCGTTGACGGTGCAATCTTTCAGGACGACCGACAAAAAGGCCCCCCGGGTGATAATCCACATAGCGATCTCCTTTGGCACTGTTCCACATGGAACATGCGCCGTGTCGCTCATTACTACCGCTAAGGTCAACCTTCGCCGGGCATGAACCTGCTGATCAGGTCGTTCTTGCGGGCGATCAGGCGCTCCGCGAGCCGAGCGCGCCCGGTCACGCCGCCCGGGCCGTAGGCCTCGGTCAGCCCACGGATCTCGCTGTCCGGCAGCACCGCGAGCCGCTTGACGCCAGCTACGAGCGCCTCCTCGGGGATCTTGCCGAACACCGACGCAGGCCAGTGGTTCTTGGGATCGCGCAGGCTGTCGATCTCGCCGACCTTGTCGCCGAACGCGCCACCCTTCGGCGAGCCTTGCGCCCGATAGAGCAGGCTGCCGCCGAGATCGATGCGAATGGCCGCGCCGTCCGGACCCACGAGCAGGTTGTCGTAGCCGATCCCGACCGCGTCCCAATTCGCCAGCCAAGCATCGGCGACGAAGCCCTCGAAGACGCCTTTGATCTTCCCCGACTTGATCGCCGCCGAATCCTGCTTGACGCCGGGGACGACCTTGGAGGCGAGGCCAATATCGCCGTTGTCCTCGACCAGCTTCAATTCCGGCACGCGGATCCCGAGCGCCTCGTAGAGCTTGGCCGCGAGCAGCTCGTTGCGTGCATGCGAGTAGGACTTGGGAAACTTGCAATACCAGCGCTGGCCGCCGTCGTCCTCGAAGAAGCCGCCCGGGTTGCTGCCCTTCTGGTGGCCGACCTGCTTCCAGCTGTCCATCACCTCGACGGCGTGCGGCTTGCCGAAGCCCGCCAGCGTGGCGACCTTCTTGTCGTAGTGGCTGTTCACCAGATCCGGAACCTCGTCGGCAGGGACGAGGGAGACGGCCTGCGACTCCCAACCCATGGCCGCAGGAGAGCCGCCGACGCGCTTGGCGCGATAGTAGCGGGTCACGGTCTTGCCGCGCTTGACGTCGCCGACAAGGCCGGTGATCGCCACCTTGAGGCCGGACTCCTCGAAGCACTCCTTGATCGCGGCAGCCTGAAACGACAAGTCGTCGTCGGTGTGGCCCTTGGGGAAGGTGGCCTTGTAACCCGCGAAGCGGTTGGTCGGGTGGATCACCCAGACCCGCCCGTCGTCCTCCTGAACGAGCACCCCCGCCGCAGGCTCAAAGCCCGCCGGGACTTCCATGCCCGGCTCGTCGAGATCCTCGAGCTGGCCGTCGACATAATCCCAGCCCTCGAGCGTTTTGGGGTGGTCGGTCCACGGCTCGAACGGGACGCCATAGAGCGAAGACGGCACCTCGCCGCCGGGGCAGATGGTCACCGACACGCCCGGGTCGTTCCACGCCGCCGGATCGGTCGGCTCGTGGGGATCCCAGATCGGCACCTGCTTGCCGAATTCATCAGCCGACGGATGATACACCTTCGGCTCCCTTTTCACGGTCGGATGCTGCTGAACGTAGGGCTTGCCGCCGGACATGCCGGAGAACAGCGACGGCTGGTGGCTCGTGCCGCTCATCAGCTTGTCGAAGAACGGCAGGTGCGACTTCGGCTTGCCCTTCTTCGACTCGTCGGCCTTTTTCGACTTGTGGTTGTCGTAGCCCTTCACCGGCTTCCCGCCACGGAAGTAGCCCGGCACCCACGACTTGAGCAGCGCGAGCCTCATTTCGGAATGTTCCCCGTCCCCATGATCCGGCCCGCAACGTCGACGCACAGCCGCGCGATGTGCGGCTTGGCGGCGTCCTCGGTCAGCCGATCGGTCTCGACCTCCTCCGACACGGCGACCAGCTGGGCCGCCAGCCACATGAACAGCGCCGTGCCGGAGTCGCCATATTCGGCGGTCTCGGCGGGCAGGAGCAGGCGCAGGGTCACCCCGAGGCGGCGCTCGTCGTTCCACGGCTGCGGTGCCCACGTCGGGTCGCGCCCGAGGATGATATCGCCGCACCGCTTCGCATCGAGCCGCATCAGGGAGAGCGGGTCCTTGGCGATCGCGTCCCCGGCGTGCCACTTGGCCCGGGTCAGGAAAACACCCCCGGCGAACTCGTTGACCATCCTCGAGACGTCCGACAGCAGCGCGAGCGAATGGCCCGAGCGCCGCCCGACATTGAGGTGGTCGAGATAGAGCGCGCCACCGGGCTGGTCGACGAAGGTGGTCATGAAACGGCCTCTTTGAGATTGTCGACGTAGGTCTGGTCGGGCGGCAGCATCAGCACTTCCAGCTCGAGGCGCTGCTTGCTCCCGCCATAGCCCTTCCCAGCGACCATCTTGCGCGAGAGAACCATGAACCGAGCGCCCGGCAAAGTTGTAATCTCCTGCTCGCCCGAAAACTTGCTCGAGCCGAAGGTGTCCATGGCCTTCGCGCCCTTGGCGTAGTGGATAATGACGCGGTGATTGCCGAAGCCCTGCGTGCCCTCCGCCGACCGCGAGCAGCACATCGAACCCGGATTCTGGAAGACCAACCCCTCCGGCTGATGCAGGATCTGATGCACCATCGTGTCCGGCATGTTGATCCACTTGTAGATCGTGAAACCCTCTTGGTGCTCCGAAGCATGGGCGTAGAGGCCGGTCAGCACTTCTCGGCAGTTCTGGCCTTGGTTGTCGGTCAGCTTGCCGTCGCGGTAGGGCTGGTTGGCCGAGCCGGATCCCTGCACAGACGAGAGAAACTTGCGGACCATCGTCGGCAGCTTGTTCCACTTGTCGTAGGCCAGCGCCTTCGCCGCCGAGGTGATCGACTTGAACACCGCCACCGGCTGGAAGTGCGCCGGGTTGGCGACCGTGCCGAGCGCGATCCAGAAGCCGAGGCGCTGGTTGGGCGGGACCGACGCGACCGAGTGTCCATATTTGAACGGCTTGAACGCGGTCGACAGCTGGGCGATCGTGTCCGCCGCTTTGCCGCTGAAGGCCTTGAGCGGCTCCGGCGGGTTGGCGATGACGTCGAGGAAGGTGACGACCGAGTCATAGTAGGACTTGACGTGGGCCGACGGGTGCTCGGCCATGGTCTTCGGTTCGCCGATCGGCGCTCCGGTTTCCTTCTCGACCGGCTGGAAGCGATACTTTTTCAGGGCAACCAGATCGCCCTTGAGCGCGAAGTCGAAGATTGCCTTCTCGTCGGCGATATTCTGGGCGACGTAGGGCTTGTCGGAAATGGCCTTGCCGCTGCCACTCCAATTCATGAAGTCATGCGGCTCGGGCAGGTCCGACGGCTTGACCGGCAGCGCGCGCGGATCCAGCTTCTTCTTCTTCGACTTGACGAGCGGCTGATCGTCGCCGCCCTTTTTCACCTTGGCCGCGACCTTCGGGAACTTGGACTCGAGATGCGCCTTGCGCGCGAGCAGCGTCTTGGCGAGCGCAGCCTTCTCGGTATCGTCGCCCGGGCCGTGCTCCTGCACCATCTGCTCGATCGCCGAATCGGGGATCGAGAGCACCTTTTCAGCCGACGCCTGAAGGTCGGCCTGACTGATCTTTCCGAAGACCTTGGCGGTTCGCGCGTTGACGTTCGGATCGCGCATGGTGTCCAGCTCGATCACCTCCGCGCCGAACGCGGTCTTCTTGCCGCCAGCGCCGCCGTAGAGCAACGCGCCGCCCGGATCGATGCGAACGGCCTTGCCGTTGAGGAACAGGATGTTGTCCCACCCCTTGCCCGACGCCGGGTTGTTTCCGACGACGTCCCAATTGGCGAGCCACGCGTCCGCGACGAAGCCGGAGAGCAGACCATCGCCCTTGCCCGCCTCGAGCGCGGCCTTGTCCTGCACCGCGCCCTTCACGACACGGCTGGCGAGGCCGATCTTGCCGTCTCGGCTGACCAGCTTGACCTCAGGCACCGGCACCCCGGCAGCGTCGTAGAGCTTGTTCGCCAGCAGCTCGTTGCGCGCGACCTTCGCGCCGCCCGCCGGGAACTTGCAATACCATTCGTCGCCGTCGGGATCCTTGAAGGTGCCGCCCTCGTTGAAGCCGCCCTGCCCGCCGGTCTTCGCCCAGCCGTTGATCGACTCCACGCCCGGCGGAACAGGCTTCGCCGGGGCGGGCTGGTGCGCAGGCTGCGCTGCGCCAGCGAACGGGCTTTCCGGGGCGAGCGGTTTGCTGGACAGGAAGGCGTCCTGCACCTTCTCGGCGTGCTCGAGCCAGTTGAGCGCATGCGCGACGTTGTGACCAGCCGACCCTACGACTCCGACCCACTCCCCGGCTTTGCCGATATCGGTCTTCTTCGCGTAGCCGATCCACTTGCCGCCGAGGTTGCCGAAGGGGCCGAAGGCGGGGATCGACAGGTTCACATTGGGGAGGCCGTTCTTGGTGGTGGCGACCTTCTTCCACCGCTTTTCGATCGGCGTGCCGCCAACCTTGGTATCCTTCGCCAGCTCGGCGAGCGTGGCCTTGAGCGCGCTGGAGGTGATCGAATCCGGCACCGGGCACAGCTTGACCATCGCCTCCTCGAGCGAGGCCTTCACCCAATGGCCGTTTTTCAGGATCAGCCAGCCCTTGGCTCCGGGCTTGATATCGCCCTCGTGCGGGCCGTCGTCGGTCGCCTGCGGATTGCCGTAGGCGTCCTCGATGTGCGGCTGCAGCTCGTCGCCTATGCCGTCGACGCCCTGTGGCAGGTTCTTGCCGAGCGGCGAATCCGGGTTGACCGGCTGCCACGTCTCACCCTGATTGGTCGAGAGAAGCCAGCCGACGCCGTCGAAATCACGCTTGAACAAGACGAGGCCGGGTGCGGACTTTGGCGTGTAGACAGTGCCGTCGGCCCCGAACGGGACGACCTTGTTGCCATTTATGTCAACACCCTTGTCGAGCGCCGTCGCCCAATGGCTCGAGGCCTTCGCCCAGACGCCTTGGTTGTTCGAGAGCCACCCGCTGTTCTGGGACCATTTGAAAGCGACCTTCTTGCCGGTCGACAGGACCGCCTCGTAGATCTTGCCATCGTTGAGCGCTCCGAACGATTGCTGGGCAGCCGCGACCGACGCGGAGTAGGATGCCTTCGCGCTGGGGATGGTGATTGCGCCGTCTTGCACGAAATCGGTCTTGTAGCCCTTCGCCTGCTTGGCCGCCGCCGCCGCCGTGGCGGCCTCGTAGGCGGCCTTGGCGTTGGCATGCTTGTAGGTCTTCGACTGCGGGTTGGCCGCGCCGATCTTGCCCCACGTCGTCGTCGCGGTCGCCTTCATCGGGTCGGCCGTCACCTGCCAGAACTTGTTGGAGCCGCCGCCGACGAAGGTCAGTTTGTGGTCGTAGATGAAATTCGTGGCGATCGGGTCGCCCTCGTCCTCGGCGGCGGTCTGGGACTCGAGCTGCTGGGCAAGCACCTTCGAGTAGACGCCGTTCAGATCCTCGATCAGATCATTCACCTGCGCCGGGGCGTAGCCGTAGGTCTTGGCCGTTTCCTTGACCTTGGCGAGCGTCGACTCGATGACCGAGGCACCCTTGCCCGACGCCGCCTGCTGCAGCATCTGCACGACGACATTGGCCAGCGGCGAAGCGGGCTGAATGGCGTGCTGGTTGAAGAACGAGACCGTGGCCGCGTTGTCGAGCGTCCAGTGGCCGTCCTTGAGCGTGAGCACGCCGCCGACGCCCTGCTTGGTGTCGCCCTCCTGCGGCCCCGGGATCTCGGCGTCGTTGAGCATCTTCTCGAGCGAGGCCAGTTCGGGCGGGTGAAGCCCCTTCTTCTGCAGCCACTGCTGGATTCGCTCGGCAGAGGCGAAGTCCTTGAAGTCCGGCTCCTCGTCGCCCTCGGCGAAGGTGCCGACTTGGTAGAGGCCGCCGCCCATGGCGTCGATCGGGTCGAGCGCAACGATGTAGTAGAGGGTGCCGTCCGGACCGGTGGCAGTCATGGTCGGGTTGCCGGACATGCCGGGATCCGACGCGCTATACTGCCACTGGCCGTCGTCCGGCTGCGGGGCCTCGTCGTCGACCTGCTCGAGCGGGCCGCTGCCGATGCCATACTTCTGACCTTGGTCGAGGGCCGCCACCATCTGGTCGTTGGCAACCGGCTCCCACTTCGGATCCTTGGTGTCCTTGTATTTGAACAACCACTGGCCGTCCTCGAACTTGAGAACATAGGAACCGCCGTCGTAGACCTTACCAGCGTTCTGCTCGCCGAAGCCCTTGGTCGGGTCGGTCACGACGACGAGCGGCTTCTTGAGCACCGGGTGCTGGCCCTCGCCGAGATCCTTCTCCCACTCGGCGTTGTTGACCTTGCCCCAGCCCGAGCCATTCCAGACGGCCCACTTGCCGTCCTCGAACTTGAACTTCGACTGCCCGTTGGGCGTGCCGACGGCCTGCCCCTCGTGCTGCTGACCGAAGTGAGGAGCCTTGGGCGGCGGAGCCTCGGCCATTTCGATTCCGGCCTTGGCCGCGCCCTGATCGAGCAGCTCGTTGATCTTCTCGAGCGACAGCTTGTTGCCCGACTTCTTCACGGCGCTCTTGATCGCCTTCATCTTCGCGTCGTCCGCGAGCGCGACGAAGGCCTCCATTTCCGACGGCGACGGCGACTTGCCCGCCGCCAGCTTCTTGGTCAGCGTCGAGATCTTCGCGGCGGCGGTCGCCTCCGCCTGCATCTGCTTCGCCAGATCGACGACGGCCTGCAGCTTCTCGACCGAGTTCTTGAACGACCCCCAGACCTTCAAGTCGTCCGAAAGCTTCTTCCACGCGAGGTAGGGGTAATGCATGCCCGGTGGCTTCGAGCCGATCTCGAGCAGCTTCTGGTGCGCGATCGCCAGCTCGTCCGGCGACGGCCCGGCGGGCACGGCGGCCTCGGGCGCAGCCGGGAGCGCGGTCGCGCCGAGCAGCTCCTGCACCTTATCATCGCCGATCGCCGCCTTGGCGTCGTCGAGGATCTTGGCGGCCTTGGCCGGGTCCGCCTCTTTCAGCTCGTTGAACGCCGCGATGTTCGCCGCCTTCGGCTTCACGCCCGCGAGCAGCTCCTTCTTGAACACCGACACCTGCGCCGCCTTCGACGCGGCGGTCTGGATGTTCTGCGCGCTCGAGAGGATATGCGCGTGCTGGTGTTCTGCGGGCAGATCCTTGAAGCCCGGCACCTTGGACAGTTTTTTCAGCGCCTCTTTGTGGGAGTGGCTGCTCTTGCCCGAGAGAACCGCCTGCGCGTTGGGGTTGTAATTGACGTGCTTGTAGTGCGCCGGAACGTAGGTGCCGTCGGCCCGGGTGTAAGCCGGGACGAGGATCTCCTTCTTCGACAGCGCCTTGAGCAACAGCCGATGGCCGGACAGGCGGCGGAGCAGGCTGGTGTCGAACATGCGGCGGTCTGCCCCCTCGGCTGGTCGAAGACGACAGAGCCGTCACGACCCGCCGAAGGGAAGCCTTAACGCTGCTCGGGGAGCGCCTCGGCGAAGCGCTCGAGGGGAAACAGCTCGCCGGTCTCGGCGTGAGACGGGACGATTCCGGTGAACATATGGAAGCGCCGACAGATCACGTCGACATACTTCGGTTCCAGCTCCATCATTCGCGCTTTGCGCGCAGTCATTTCGCACGCGATCAGCGTGGACCCGGAGCCGCCGAACAAGTCGAGCACGGTCTGCCCCGAGAGCGAAGAATTCATGATCGATCGTTCGATCAGCGCCACCGGCTTGACTGTCGGATGCAGCTCGTTCTTCTTGGTTTTGTCGATATCCCAGACCGACGGCACGCCATATTCCATGACGTCCGCCTGCCCCTTCGGCCCCCGGAAGAAATGCAGCTCGGTCCAGCCATAGAGGACCGACTGATAATCGTCGATGAAGCCATAGACCAGCGGCTCATATTGCGACTTATAGTCGCTGTTCGAGAGGTTGATGTTGTTCTTCCGCCAGATGATCAGGTTCCGCCAGTGGAGGCCGGAATCGGTGACTGCCCGCATGATCCACTCGATGCCGAGCCGGTAGAACGAGATGTAGAACGCCCCCTTGCACTTCGCCTTGATCATCGACGCAATGTCGCGGAGGAAGCGCTCGCCCTGCTCCTTGGTCATTTTGTCGTTGGTGATCGCCTCGTGGCGCTGGCGCTTCTCGCCATGCGTGCCGATCGCCCCGGTGAAGTCCATCAGGTAGGGCGGGTCGGTCCAGACCATGTCGGCTTTGACCTCCGGGCCGTCGAGCAGCCGCTCGACGTGCTCGAAGTTGGTCGCATCGCCGCACATGACGCGGTGATCGCCGCAGATCCAGACGTCGCCGAGCGTGGACACAACGTCGACCACCACACTCGGCAAATCGTCCGGATCGCAATTCGCATCGCCAGCCTTCGGGTCAAGCAGATCATCGATCTCGGTCGGAAGGAAGCCGGTCAGGCCAAGGTCGAAGTCCAGATCGCGCAGCTCGAGCAGTTCATGCTTGAGCATTTCGACGTCCCAGCCCGCGTTGAGCGCCAGCTTGTTGTCGGCGAGCACATAGGCCCGGCGCTGCGGCTCCGACCAGCCGGTGCAATCGATCGCCGGGACGTGGTTCGCCGGGATATCCGCGCCGGAGGGCGTCTTGATGACGTGCCCCTCCTTATACAGCTCGAGCGCGGCCATAAGCCGACCATGGCCCGCAACGACCGTGTGGCATTCCGCGAAGTCGGCAAGGATCGGATTCGTCCAGCCGAACTCGAGCATCGACTGCTTGATCTGGCGAACCTGCTCTGGCGAGTGCGTCCGGGCATTGTTCGAATAGGGCGCGAGCAGAGACGCCGCGACAATGTGAACCTTGAACACGTCGTCTTTGGGGGTGGTTTGCTTATTCACGCTCGTCTCTCGGGCTTGGAGGAATGACTTGGAAGACGATCGTCGGGTCTCCGTCGAGGCCCCACGCCTTCCGCTCTGAGGCCTGCACGATCGACAGCGTCTCCGCCGAGATCTTCGCCAGCTTGGCCTTGTTGAAATCGCTCTCGTTGAGCGCAGCGTAGATCCGCTGTCGGGGTAGGTTCAGCTCGCGGCGGTGCCGATCAAGCACGGCGGCCCGCTGCTCGATCGCCGCATGCTTCGACAGCGGCAGCGGCTCGCCGGGCAGGGCGGGAACCGAGGTGTCTTGTGCCTGCGGCGGATGCGGCGCTCTTGCCGACTTCTGGTCAGCCCGCTCCGCGATCTTCTTCTGGATCTCGGGACTCTTCGTATCGACCCGCGTCCACGTCTCACGCTTGGCGCGCTGGCCGATCGCCTGCCCGGTCGGCTGGCCGCCAAGGCGCTTCGAGAGCGTGGCGAAGGTCATCGCCGCATCAGCTTCCCAAACGGCGCGAATCTTCTTCCACTCTTCCGGGAGAATGATCCGCTTGGGAGTCTTCGGTGTCTTGGCCATCAGCCAGACTTTCGCTCGCGGACGAGGATCTGCTGGGGCGTCGAGACGGTCGGGTTGTCGTTGGCGAAGCACTCGAACGGGTGGTCGTGGCCTTTGACCTCAACACCACACCAGCACAGCGCGTGAGCCTCGCCGAGCGCGGTCTGGCCACATTCGGCGCACCGATGCTCGGCGGGGCCGCCATCAGGATCTTCGCGGGTCATTACACGACCCATGCACTGCCGACAGGCGTGGTCGGTGAAGTCCCAACCGCCTTTACGCTCGGATCCCATGTTGCCCCTCTCGCACGATCGGCGGAGCGACCCAGCCGAAGGCGACCGTCCGCGCTTCCGACCGGATGGTCGAGAGCACGGCCTCGACCCGGGACGAGACCCGGTCGAAGCGGCGAACCTTCATGCTGGAATCAGCGCCGAACACACATGCGAGCATGGCGGAGGACAGCTGGCGACAATGGACGGGAGCACCGCCCTTGGCGTTCTTGCCGATCATCACTTCCCGCTCGCGGTTGTAGCACGATACGCAAATCGACTTGCGAATGAGTCGACGAGTCAGCTCGTGGCACCGAGAGCAGATCAGGCGGCCAAGAAAACGGGAGGAGGAAGCGGTCTCGGGCACGATGCCCGAATGCAAAGCGCCGATCGGGCAGCCACGGCACTGCGTCCGCGTTCCCGATTCCAGCCCTTGAGACGACATTGCCTGCTGGTAGAAGCCCGAGCACGCTTTAGTGGACAGCGTGGCCTTCAGCCTCTCGCAGCGGAAATAGTCCCCCCGGACCCCTTCGATTGATCGATACTCGATCTCGCCCATTCACCCATACGCCAGCAGCTGGCGAACGACCTCCTCGACCTCGTCCTTGGATCGGAAGTGCGCCCCCCTGAACACGCGGTCCCAAACGACATTCAGCACGGCCCCGTAGACTTCCCGGAACTCGTGCTCATCGCAATTTGCGAACGCGATCGACTTAGCTTCTAACTTGAGGCTGCCGTCGAGGGAATATACCGGATCATAATGACCGGCGAGGATCAGCACTTCCTCGCGGAAACGCTCGAAGTTCTTTTGTATAGGCTGACCTCGAAATTGGCGGTCTTCCGGTGGATCCCACATCTCAAAAGCGAAATTGAGCAGGGCGAAAAAGAGCCGGTGAAACTTGATGTTCCGGGCTTTCTTAGCCTCAACGGAAAACCCTTCGCCCAACGCTACGGACGCGACCAGCTTCTTCGCGTTCTCGTCGACCGCGACGAGCACATCGCCCGGCCCCTTCTCGAAAATGCACTTCACAGACGCCTCCCCAGATCCGGCGAGCGCAGCTGCGGATCCTTGCAGGCCCGCACGATCGCATCGGTCAATTTGGCTCCGTAGGTCAGCAGCCACTCGGTGTGCATGCGGCGCTTTTCGGCGGCGTCGAACAGCTCGAGCGCAGCGGCGGCCTCCCGGGCGATCGTCGAGCGGAGCAGATGCAGCTCAACATGCCAGCAGGACGTCTGCAGCGCCTGCGCTCGAGCGCGCTCCTCGAGCGCGATCGCCGGGAAATGATCGGCCCAATCCCGGTAGATCTTGTCGAACATGTCCTCGGCGGCCTCGTCCCAGATGATTCCGGGCCACACCTCGCGCGGCACCTCGCCCGACGAGATTCCTTCGGCGGCAGCGAACAGGTCCATCAGCGCGCCCGGTGGCTTTCCCAATCGAACGTGGCCAGCAGGCCACCATTCTCGCGCATCCGGTCAAACGATCGAGCGCCGATCACCTCGATCAGCTCATTGCGCGACAGATTCGAGATGACGACCGTCGGCAGCATCGCCTGATACCGCCCGTTGATCACCTCGTAGAACAGGTTCGATTCGGTCTGGCTGTCGAACTGGACGCCGACCTCGTCGATGATCAGGAGGAACGGCGAGAGAAATTCACCGATCGCCTGCGCCTCGGTCTTCTTCGAGCCACGAGTCCACGTCGACTTGACCGTGCGGAACAGCTCGGCGACCGACACCAGCCGACCGGTGAACTTGTCCGAAGCGCCCATCAGCTGGCGCAGGATAGCGAAGCCAAGGTGGGTCTTGCCGGTGCCCGGTCGACCGACCATCAGGAGTGACCTGCCAGCCTTGAAGTGGTCGCGGAAATTCTCGGCGTAGCCCAGCACCAGCTCGAGCACAGCGCGCTGCTTGGCGTTCTCGGCATGGTAGGTCTCGAAGGTCGCATGCTCGAACCGCTTGGTCACTCCGGCCCAGCGGAGCCGGGCGGCCTCGGGATCCCAAACCGGCTTTTCAGGCTCGGCAGCCTTCGCGGCTTCCCGGGCGGCGTCGGCCTCCGCCATGCAGGCCTCGCACGGCATGTAGATGCCGCCGAGCAGATGCTCCGCCTCATAGGGGCCATGCTTATTGCAGGTGCGAACCTTGGTCGCCGGATGCTGCGGTGCGTCGTCTGAAACATTTTCCATCACAGTTTTCCACTCGGGCCATAGTCGACATCGTCGAAGGTGCGGCGGTTCACGCCAGTGTTGTTGCGCGCCTTCGGGAAGCGGCTGGTCAACCAGCCGACCGGGTCGGAGACCTTTTCATCGAAGGCTTCGATGATGCGCTTGAGTGCCAGCTGCTCGCCGAGGGTCGCCCGGCACTTGCCGATAAAGGCTCGAGCGCTCTTCTCGTTCGCGCCGCCCGAACACATGAAGGTGACCACGGCAGGGTGGAAGAACCAATCGACCTTGTTCTCGAAGTCGGTCGGATCAGGCAGGCCTGACGAGCCTCCGTTGAGACCGAGATCCGGCGGCTCGCCGCCCGATGCGTTAGCATCGGAACCTTCCTTGGTTCTGGATATGGATATGGTTGGCTTAACGCCCGCTTGAGCGCCCGCTCCTTGCTCTTTTCGGGCAGCGCGGACCTCCGCTGACCGACGGGCGGCCTCCCGGGACTGCTTGAACCGTTCGGCTGCCTTCTCCAGTTCACGATCGATTCGAGGGTGACGCCAGAGGCCGTCTTTGACCTCGAAGAACGACTGAAGCTCCTCGCGCATTTCCAGCCACTCGGGCGGCGACAGCTTCACCAGCTTCGCCAGCTTCTTGTCGTTGTCCGGCAGAGGGCCGCCAAGCGACCAATAGGAGCCGATCAGCAGCAGGTAAGCGCCATGCTCGAGCGTGGTCATCTGATGCGTGTCGCGGAAGTAGTCGCCCCAATAGAACGGCATGTAAGGGAACGACGCCATTACGCGGCCTCCACTTCGGACGGTGGCGAGCAAGGGTAGTTGCGCTGGCCGAAAGGCCTCGGTAGTGATGGCACGGTTCGGTCGCTCCCACATCAGCGATTGGACAAGGGCGGGCTGGCCGACGCAACTCGGCCACCCGCCCGCCTTTTTGCGCATAACCCAAGATAAGATGCAAGCGACCGCTTAAGCGCCCGTTTAGCAATGCGTTCTGATGCGCCCGCTCAGACTTGCCTGATCGCCCAGCCGCCACCGTCCCTCTTCTTTCGGGGAATGGCAACCTTGAAGATGAAGGGATAATGCTCGGCGGCGACGGCCATTTTGACCTTGGCGTCCTCCGAGATCATGTGCTCGGATCCCTTGGTGTCATGCAGCTCGAGGATTCCGCCGTCGACCGGGAGCACCGCGAAGTCCATGGTGAGGAACGAGCGATCGGCAAGGCGCAGCTTGATTCCCTCGAAGGCGAACCACGCGACCCGGCCAGCGGCGTGCTCCGCCTCGAGGTGGGCGCAATAGGCAGCCTCGGTCTTGTTCATCTCGCCGGGCTTGCGCCGCCGCGCGGCGGCGAACATCGCACGTCTGGTGTCTTGGCCCTTCTGGAAGGCCACCCCGGATTATCCGGCGGCGAGCGCGGGAGCGGCTTGGGGCGCGGCGACCTCGGGCACGCCCTGCGGGAAAGCGAGACCGACATAGGTCAGCTCGTTTTCAGACGCACGGACGAGCGCGATCGCCATTTTGAGCGAGGGATTCTTGTTCGGCGAGTAGAGCAGGGCGCGGATATACGAGAGATCCGTCCCAGCCCCAGCCGCAAGCCTGCGCAGCCCCTCGAGGCCGTGCTTCTCGTAGAAATCCGCGATCGTCATGGCCTGCCTCATACCTTTCGACCGCTTAGGTCGCAAGTGCTGGCGACTTTGTGCAACGCTATGCACAGAAAACGACATAAATCCGCAGCCGCGATGCGTAAAACGCTAGACCCATCAACCGCAGCGGTATAAGCCAAACGACCCAAATCAGCAAAGGAAGTGCCATGGCCGACGAAGAACAGACCGGAACTGCCCTCACCCTCACGCCTGTCCAGCAGGCCGCCGTCAGGGAAGTCAGCTCGCTCGGCAAGCTGTTCCACATGGAGGCGAGCGGCGACGTCCTCGCCGACGTGCTGATCCAGACCGCTTTCAGCGGCGACAAGGAGCCGACGCCCGCCCAGCTGGTCGCCCTCGTGGTGGTGGCCAAGCAATACCGGCTCAACCCGTTCACCAAGGAAATCTACGCCTACCCCGACAAGAAGAAGGGCATCGTCCCGATCGTCGGCGTGGACGGTTGGATCCGGATCATCAACGAGCAGCCGATGCTCGACGGAATCGAGTTCGATTATTCACCCGAGATGCGCGACCTGAAAGAGATTGACCCCGCAGCGCCGAGCAAACCGGTCCACGAATGGGTCGACTGCATCATCACCCGGAAAGACCGGGACAAGCCGATCGTCGTCCGCGAGTATTTCGATGAAGTCTACAAGGTGCGCGGCAATTATGACGGACCGTGGCAGACTCACCCGAAGCGGTTCCACCGCCACAAGGTGCTGATCCAGTGCGCCCGCGTGGCGTTCGGCTTCGCTGGAATCTACGACCCGGACGAAGCGGACCGGGTGATCGAGCAGCAGGAGCGGGAACTCTCCGCCGAGCCGCGCCGCACCGGCCCTGCCCGGCCCCAGCGCAGGTCGAAGGCCGACGCGAAGACTGACGCTCCTCCGGCTGGCCGGACGCACGACGCCGGAGTCGACGAGCGCGCCGAGGCTGGCGATCAGCAGGAGGCGCGCGCTGAAGACATTACAGATGCCGAGTTCGAGCCGGTCGCCGACGAACAGCCGAATGCCGCCGACGAACGGGCGGCGGAGACGGCGGACGACGGCCCTGCGCCGACGGACGACGGGTCTCTCTTCGGCGGCGGCGAGGGCGCGACCGCCGACGATTGGCAGCCGGAGCCGGGACAGGCCAGCGAAGGCACGCTCGAGTTCATCCGGCGGAAGGGTGAGGCGAAGGGCTACGACGCGATCGCCCTCTGCCAGCGGTTCGAGCTGAACGCCCTGCGCGGCATCACCGAGGAGAAGGCCTCCGAGATCCTCGGCTGGCTCAAGACCGCCCCGGCGAAAGAGGTGGCCCCGGCCTGATGCTCCACTTCGACGCCAGCACGCACACCTACACGATCGGCGGCGAAAGGTTGCCGTCGGTCACGCAGGTGCTCGACATGCTGACCGACCTCGACCAGATCCCCGCGCACAAGCTGCGCTACGCCGCCGAGCGCGGGGACGCGGTCCACTACGGCTGCGAACTGCACGACACCGACGAACTGGATTGGGACACGCTCGAGGCGGAGTTGGTCCCCTACGTCGAGGCGTGGATCAAGTTTCGCCGCCAGACCGGATTCGTGCCGGACAAGATCGAGCACCGCATGTTCCACCCGAGCATGCGCTTCGCCGGGACGCTCGACCGGACCGGCATCCTCTACGAACGCCCGGCGATCGTCGACATCAAGGCCGTGGTGAAAACCTACCCCTCCACCGGACCGCAGCTGGCCGCCTACGAGACGCTGCTGAAGGTGACCGAGCCGGACGGCCCGAAGGCTTACGATCGCTACGCCGTCCAGCTCTGCAAAGACGGCACCTACCGTCTCCACCCCTACAAGGATCCCGCCGACTTCGGCGTGTTCGTCTCGGCCCTGACGCTCTGGAAATGGGCCAACCGCAACCAGCAACGCATTCACTACGAACCGAAAGGATGAACGAAGTGCCAGAAGACACCACCACGAAGCTGCCCGCGATCCCGGCTCCGCCGAAGGCCGAGGAACTGGCCAAGGAAGTCGCGCCGGTCGTCGCCGCCGCCAAGGAGCTGAAGGTCGATTCAGACATGATGTATGGCGAGGCGGGCGAGGAACTGCGCAACATCAAGTCCAAGTTCAAGGTGCTCGAGGAGCGCCGCAAGGCGATCACCGGGCCGCTCGATCTGGCCAAGAAATCGGTCATGGACCTGTTCCGCGCGCCGCTCGAGTCGCTGACCGAAGCCGAGAACATCATCAAGAAGTCGATGCTGACCTACTCGCAGGAGCAGGAGCGCATCCGCGACGAGGAAAACCGCAAGCAGCGCGAGGCTCACGAGCGCGAGCAGGAGCGACTCCGGAGGGAGGCCGAGGAAGCCCGCCAGAGCGGCGACGAGGCTACGGCCAGCGTGCTCGAGCACACGAGCGACGTCATGACGGCGGCAGAGCCTGTCGCCCGCCCAGCGCCCCGCGCGCAGGGCATCGGCACGGTCACCCGCTGGTCGGCGGAAGTGTCCGACAAGCGCGCCTTCATCGAATTCTGCCTGACCGACGCTGGCGCGCAGTATTTTGACGCCCTGCAGGTCGACATGAAGCCGCTCAACCAGCTGGCGGTCGCGCTGAAAGACAACCTCAATATTCCGGGCGTGAAGGCGGTCCCGACCGCCGGAATCTCGGCTCGCTGCTAAGGAGACAGGAACATGGCGGGAGTGAACAAAGCAATCCTCGTCGGCAACCTCGGGAAAGACCCCGAGGCCCGGTCGATGAACAATGGCAAGGAAGTGGTCAGCTTCTCGATCGCCACGTCCGAAAGCTGGAAGGACCGCGACGGCAACCGGCAGGAGCGGACCGAATGGCACAACATCGTGATCTTCAATGAAGGTCTCGGGAAAGTCGCCAAAAACTATCTGCGTAAGGGATCGAAGGCCTACATCGAAGGCCAGATCCAGACCCGCAAGTGGAAGGATCAGTCCCAGAACGACCGCTACACGACCGAGATCGTGCTGCAGGCGTTCAACGGCGCGCTCGTCCTGCTCGACAAGCGCGAGGAAGGCTCGGGCAGCGGCGGTGGTGGCTACAGCGGCGGTGCGAGCGGCGGTGGCGGTTATTCCGGCGGTGGCGGCGACCAGAGCAGCAGCGGCGGTTACAGCGGCTCGCGGCCCCAGCCCGCCGCGTTCGACACCGACCTCGACGATGACGTGCCATTTTAGGTCAGATTCCAACTGACCGGCGGTCGGTTGCAATCTGATATCTGACTTTACCAAGGAGCAAGAACATGGACGACAGTTTCGAGACCATCAAGGAAGACGCGAAGCGGGGACAGCCCGAGACCGTCCTTCCCGAAGGTTTTCAGGACGAAGGCGGGCAGATCGTCATGGGCATTCAAGGCCTGATCGAAGGCAGGCCGGTGCTCACCGTCGCCTCGGCGCTCACGGCCACGCTGTTCGCGGCAGTCACGCAGGAGACACTCGACGAGCAGGCGAAAGAGGCCCTCTCGGTCATGGTCTGCGACCTCGCCACCAACGTGCTCAACACGAACGGCATCACCGCCGAGCGGCTGGTGGAGATTATGTCGAAGCGCGGCGAAGTCGACGTGCACGCCTCGGCGATCGGCGCGATCCTGCTCGAGCACAAAGCGGAACCGGATCAGGAGCAGGGCTGATGCCGCAGATGGTCACCTATTACCGGGTCGACCTGCAGCACGGCGTCTCGGTTGAGGAAAAGCCCTCCGGCTTCTACCGCGACGACCCGGACCTCGGCGTCTCGGTGTTCAAGAACCTGCGCAAGGCGAAGGCGGTCTTCACGCGCGAGGCCAGAGCTGAGATCCAGCGGCTGCGCGCGCTCCAGAAGGAAGTGGGGCCGCGCACGAACCGGCGCATGCTAACCGAACACAGATTCGTGCCGTGGGAGCCGCCGCAGCACTAACGAAAGCTCGGGCCGCAGGCGAAGATCGCCAGCGTGCGGCGCTTCCCCCGGGTGACCGGCGTCACCCGGTGGATCTTGTAGGCCGGAAAGACCATTGCCAGCCCCTTCACGCGATCGGCGCGGGCATAGTCAACCGCCTCGAGCACGTCGAATTCGCCACCCTCATATTCCGACGGGTCGGACAGCTGCACGACCATCGACAGCTTGCGCGGCGCGGACAGCTTTGAACCGGCGTCGACGTGCCAGTTGAAGTGCTCGCCCGGGCCATAGCTCAAATAGTAAAAGGTCTCGGCGAAGCAGGTCAGATCGTAACCGAAAAACTCCGCGTTGATCTGCTGAATGCGCTCGGCCATGAGCTGGTAGAGCCACTCCGTTTCTTCGCACCGATCGAAACGGGAGCCGGTTGCGAGCACCCGCTCGGCGTCCGACCGTCCGAACAGCTTCACATTGGTGGTGTCGAGCGTGTCGCCGAAGTCGCGCAAGCGCTGGATCTCGGCGTCGGACAAACCACTTCCGGTTTGCAGCATGCCGCCGCTCGAGCGCGAGGTGTGAACAGGAGACGGAGATCCGTCGAAGCTGTAGATCACAGCAGCACGACGGCTCCACCGCCAGTGGCGGTGGCGAACATATTGATCGTCCAAGTGTTGCCGCCGCTGGTGACGGTCACGGTCGCCGACTTGTCGACGGAAGCGTCCGCGACCAGAGTGATGTTCAGCTGCGTCGAGGATCCGCCGCTCGTGATCGTGCCGCCAGCGGCGTTCTTAAAGACCGGAGCAGAGCCGGTGAAGCTGAACGTCCAAGCGACCGACGCCGTGTTGCTGATCGAGAAGGCCGCGCCGCTCGCGTCGTTGTCAGTGGCCGAATAGGTGCCCGCCGCAGGAGTGTAGCCACCGCCGGACGAGGAGGTGTTGTTGATCGTGATCGAGACATTGGCTGCGACCGCAGTTGAGCCGGTCGTGGTGTCGGTCACGGTGCAATGGAAGACTGCGGTCCGGGTCTCACCCGCCGTCGTGCTCGCGGCGCGGAACTTGGACGAGGAGCTGGTCGGCGACACGGCGGTGATCGTGCCGCCGGAGACCTTGGTCCACGAAAAGCTGTAGTTGCCGGATCCACCTGCCGGAGTGACGACCGCTGACGTCGCCGTGGTGATCGTCGCCGTGGTGCCCGAGCCGGAGATCGACGTCGGCGAGACCGAAGCGGTCAGTGCCGCGTAGCGGTTGACGCTGACGCTCACGTTGCCCGACGAGGCGGTGACCCCGGTGGTGGTGTCGGTCACATCGCAGCGGAACACCGCCGAAAGGGTCTGACCAGCCGTGAGCGTGGTAGCGCGGAAGGCCGACGTCGCCGCCGTCGCCGACACCGCGCTGACCGACGTGCTGCCGGAGACGCGGACCCACGAATAGGTGAAATTGCCCGAGCCACCAGAAGGCGTGCAGGTGGCGGAACCGGAACTAACCGTCGCGGTATTGCCGCTGCCGGAGACGCTGGCCGGAGAGGCCGAAGCGGTCAGGGTGGCATAACGCTGGATCGAGACATTGACATCCGAGCTGGTCACGACGCGCCCGACATGATCAGTCACCGTGCAGTGAAAGACGCCGGTCCGGGTCTCGCCAGCCGCCGACAAGCTCGCGGCGGTGAAGGTGGTCGAGGCCGTGTTGGGCGAATCGATCGTGAACGCGCCGCCGGAGACCTGCGCCCAGCTATAGGTGAACGGTGCGAGGCCGTTGGTCACGGTGGCCGTCGCCGCGCCCGTCGTTTGGGACGCCGCCGCGCCTGCGATCGTCAGGGACGCCGGAGCAACAGAGACGGACGGTGGAAGGCTGCGCGCGCCCCCCAGAGCCGCCTGAAGGGCGAGGAAGCCCATCAAGTGACGGAACCACCCATGATTAGCCAGCTGGTCGCGGTGATCTTCTTGAGCAGCGCCACTCCGTTGCCAGCGAGCGTCCGCGTCCCGGTGTTGGTCGTGCCCTCTTGGGTCAGCGTGTCGGTGGTGATCGAGATTGCGATCCCGGCGGAGCTGGTGTTGCGGATCCCGATCATCGTGCCGACCGCGAAGGCCTTGGCGGTGTTCGCCGGAATCGTGATTGCCGAGTTGGTCGGGATCTCGAGGAAGGCGTCGGGCAGGTCGAGCGTGTAGGGCGCGGTCTTGGCCGCAACCGCCGGAACGCCGAGGTAGCCGATCTGCTGATTAGCGCCCGTCGCGTCCTTGATGGTCGAGGCCGCCGCCGCGCCGTTGACGGTCGGCGTGTTGATCGTCGGCGTGTTGATCGTCGGGTTGGTGAAGGTCTTGTTGGTCAGCGTCTGGGCCGCGCCGTTGTCGACCAGCTCGTAGACCGTGCCGCCGCGCGCATAATGGAGCATGCCGGAGACAAGGGTCAGCTTGCCGTCGACGTCCGGCTCCGCGCCAGACGCCAGCTGCAGGCCCGCCGCCGCGAGGGTCAACAGGCCGGTCAGGATGCCGCCAGCGAGGCCCAGCTTGCCCGCCAGCGCGTTGGTCATGGTGGTAGCGAAGTTCGCGTCGTTGCCGAGTGCCGTCGCCAGCTCGTTGAGGGTGTCGAGCGCCGCCGGAGACGAGGCGACGAGATTGGAAATCGCCGTCGCAATCTTGGTGTCGACCACCGCCGTCGTCGGGCGGGCCGCGACCGCCGAGTCCGCCGCGTTGAGCGCCGCGATGATGCGCAGGACGTCATAGGACAGCGTGTTGGACGCGTCCGGAAGCTGCCACCCAAAGTTGCTGGTAGTGTTGTTGATCGGCAACTCAAATCCCCCCTGTCACCTGTTACTGCGTGAGCATGCGCAGGTTGCGCGCCGCCGGTCGGGCGGACGTGCTTCCCGACAGGGTCAGGCGGACTGCGGTCGTGTTGTCGGTGCGGGACGCCGAGACGTAGGTCAGCTCCACCCAACCGTCGTCCATGGACACGGCGACCGGGCTGGTCAGGTTCGTCCACGTCCCGTCGTCGTCGCCCTTCACGTCGACCGTGATGGACGAACTTCCCGGCAGGAAGACCTCGACCACGACCTTCGCCGTGATGCTCGTCCCGCTGAGAATGTAGCGGCTGTAGTAGGTGCCCGTCGTGCCGATCACGCCCCAGAGCAGCTGCACGTCGGCGAACAGGATCGGGGAGATGCTGGCCGTGCCGGTCAGCACCGCCTGCACACTCACCGTGCCAGTGATTGCCGCCGCGAGACGGACCGACTGATCGACGCCGACGGTCAGCACGCTCGAGTCCGGCAGGGTCAGCAGGAACTTCACGTCCGCTGCATCGGTCGGCAGGTCGAGCGTTGCGCGAACCGCAAGATCCGTTGCGGCGGTCACCGTCGTGGAGCCGAGCGAGATCGTGCGGGTCGTCTGCGTGAATGCCGCGCCGAGCAGCGCGAAAGCCAGATCGCGGTCCTGATGCGCGGTCCACGTCGTAGCGTTCGACGAGGAAAGCAGCACGCCGACCTGATAGGGCTGCGCCGTCACCCACTGCATGGTGTTCGGGTCTTGCTTGCCCAGCTCGGCAATCGAGCAGGCAGCCACCGCGTCGTCGGAAAGAACGACGATCGCATATTCGACCTCACCGGTCAGGAACAGCGGCGCGTCGAAGACGAACCGGGTCGATGCGCCGCCGAGGTTGATTGCCGCCGGAGCAAGGCGCGCGCTCGAGAGCACGACATTGGTCGGGAAGCCATTCGCGGTCTCGCGGATCTGGACCTCGATCGAGGAAGTGCCCTTGGCGGTGAACCACAGATCCACGCCAGTGGCCTGCTGGCTGTTGTCCAGCGTGAAGGTCTCGGCGAGCGGATCGACGTGGGTGCGGACCCGACGATTGCGGATGCGATGGTGCTCGATCACCGTCACGCCCTCGCCGACGAAGGTGGCGGTGGCGACGTGGCCTCCGGAGCCGGTGAAGACGACGTCCTTCGCGCCCGCCGGAATGTTCGCCGGGATGGTGAAGGTGCCGGTGATCTGGCCCGCGCCGTTGGCCGGAGCGGTGCCAGCCGTCGTCACGGTCACGCCGTCGAAGGTGGCGCTGGTCAGCGTCTCGCCGGTCGTGAAACCGTTGAGCGTGAAGGCGATCGAGATCTGGCGCAGAGTCGAGGCCGGAATAACCTGCGTGCCGACGCGGTCCTGCCGGAAGATATCGACCTTCCACCAGAAGCCCCAATCGCGGAAGGTGTCGGTCCGCAGCAGCTGCCCCGGACGCCACCAGCGCCACAGGTCGAACATCAGGCGCGTGCGCCGGGACTTGAAGGTCTCGACAACATCGGTCCAGCGATCGGTCGCCGGGCTGAGAGCCGCCGTAGCGGGCACCAGCGGCACCGCGAAGGCCATGTAGGGGTTGACCAGCATCGAGCCGGTGCGGGCCGTCTGCTGGATCAGGACGGCATGGTTGTAAGAGAGGCTCGAGAGCGTGCCCGACGGGCGGCTATCGACAAACGCGGGCGTCACGTCGACCGGCAGCGTGAGGATGCCGTCGATGATCGCGCCGGTCTGCGAAACGCCCGCATCGCGCAGCGTATCGTCGAGGAACGGATCCGTGAGGACGCCCTTGCCGATGCCGGTCTTCTTGAGGTTCGCGGACGACTCGAGGCGAGCCTGTGCGACCAGCCCGAGCACATAGTCGATGCGGTCGTTGAGGCGGGCAAGGTCCGCCATGGGGACGACCTTCACGGCGTCATTGGTCACCGGGCGCGAAGTGCGCCACGTCTGCTGCACCGACGCGAGGCCGAGCATATTGACCGGGACCATCGGCGGTCGCGGATTGTAGTTTGTCGCCACGCCCTTGAGCCAGACCAGCTGGCCGTCCTCGTTGACGCAGATGCGGTCGATGCGGGGCAGCTTCTGGTTGTAGGTCACGAGGATCAGCGTCCCCGTAACCGCGCCGGTCACATAAAAGCCGTCGTCGGTCGAGGAATCGGCGGTGACCGTGGCGATATATTGATAGACGACGGTGTAGGTCGACCCGGACGCAGGCTCGGCACCGGCAGGCGACCAATTCACCGAGTTGCCGGTCAGCGTGTAATCGGTGGTCGGGGTGTAGGTCGTGCCTCCGGTGAAGCTCGAGCCGCCCCAAGTGCCGCCCTGATTGACCGCGACGATCGACAGGACCGACGTGTTGGCGAGAGCATCCGAGACGCCAGCGAACGCGCCGTGGGTGACGGTCTCGACGACCTGCTTGGTAATCGTGATCGTCTGAATGCTGGCGATCGGGCCGTAGGTCGTGGTGACCAGCTGCGAGGAAGCGCCAGCCGAGACGTGAGGCTCGCTCTGGATCAGCTTGAGATCCGCAGCCGGGTTGAAGGTCAGACGGCGCGAGGTGGCGAATTCAATGTCCTGACCATTGGCCCGGCAGGCACCCTCGGCGACCGAGTAGACCTGATTGGAGCCGCTGTCGGGAAGCATCGACACTTCCATGCCGCGCACGATGTAGGAGCCGCCGGTCGAATCGCGATCATATTTGGCGATCGACTGCGCCACCGCGTCGATCGTCGGCGGAGGAGTCTTGGGCCGGAGCACGCGATCGTCGGCGATGTAGATCGGGAAGAAATCACCAACCGTGCCGTCGGTGTCATAGCCCCAGACCGGCTGCACCTTGAGGCGGGCCGCGCCCGAACGCTGATAGTTGAGCTGGCCGGAGGCCGGATCCTTGAGGCTCGTGTCGGTGGTCGCGTCGACCACGCTGTCGACGAGGTAGATGCCGATCGAGTGGGTGCCCGTCGGAATGGTCAGGGTGGCAGCGGGGACGCCGCGCACCGCGCCGCGCAGGTAGACCGCGCCGCTCGAGCAGGTGGCGGTGCCCGTCGTCGGGTTGACGATAACGACCGCATCACGGACGATATCGCCGTCGCGGAACAGGCTGTCGGCGATCGCCTTGAGGCGCGACTTCTGCCGCGCTTGAATCTCGTTCAGCTCCGCCGATTGCAGCGCCGGACCAGCGATGAACAGATGCTCATCGTAGTTGTTCGAATCGACATAGCGATTGTAGTAACCGGCGGGCATATCCATTAGGCGGGCCTCACAGAGTCAGGACGAACTCCAGCGCCACGCTGAAGCTCGAGGTGCGGATGATCTTGGCGAACCGCTCAAGGATGAGCATTGTCCCGGGCGCGTCGATATTGCCCGGAACGAAGTAATCCTGACCGATCGGCAGACCGGCGACGAGGGTGGTTCCGATGAAGACGGCGGCCTCACGAATGGACTGTCCGACTTCCTCGGTCGCGCTGAAATTGCAGCGGACGTAAAGCTGGTTGGTCGGCGTCGGACTGATCGAGAAGGTGCCCTGCGGGAGCACGATCGAGCCAGCCACGTCGGGCACGACATAATCGATGACGGACGCGCGGCGGCGGCCACGCTCGGCGACCAGAGCGGTTGCTCCGACCGGCTCGGCGACCGGGACGGTGTCCCACGCTGCATCGCCGTTGCCCCACGCAACCCAGACACCAGCCGCCTTAAGCGCCTGCGCGACGGCGGTGGCAGCTCCTTGGACGAAGATCGACATTCACCCTCCCTCGTTAAGCCGGGTCTTGTGTCACGACCCCGTAAACGGAAGGGTGATTCCACGTGGCGGAGTCCCACGAGCCACTCCAGCCGCGCAGAGTGGCGAACAGGTTGAGCTGTCCATCGACCACGGTGCTCTTGAAAATCTCGCCGTTTTCGGTCCAGAAGAAGGCGGAGTTTGGCCGCTCGCGATAGTTTGACAGGAACAGGGTCGCGGACAGGAGGCCCGGCTGGAACGGCAACACGCCGAGTGTATCGACCAGCGTGATCATGCTCGAGACGGACTCGGCGAAGTGCCCCTCGACGTAGCCGGTCGGCGGCTGCACGTCGGCCCCGACGATCAGACACCCGGCGGGCCGGTTGCGCTCGATGATCGCCAGCACCTGCTGGCGCTGCTCGAACGTCATTGGCGAATGGTAGATCGGCTGGAAGACATTCCACGTCCAGAAGGTGCCGTCCTGCAGGTGGTGGTCGCTCGAGAGCGGCGAGACCGACAGGCGGAAGATCTTCCGGTGAGGCTCGAACAGCGAAACGAGCAAGCCAGTGTCGTCAAAGACCGCCGCCTCGATCGCAAAGCGGTTGACGCGCGGGCGCAGCACCTCGCGGACGATGTGATTGTAATAGGTCTCGTCGTCCTCGCCCGACCGACGAGCCACGCCGAAGTAAGTGCCCCAGACGTCAAGGATCTCGCCGTCGGCGGTGTTCATGTAGAGCTGCTCGAGCGCGGCGATCAGGTTCGCATCCGCCGAGTCCAGCTCGGAGCCGTAGGCGTCAAGCAACGTCCACAGCGAAGTCGTGAAGACCTCCAGCTTGTCGTCGGCGGAACTGGCGCTCGAGCCGAAGCCCTGCAGGATCGCCGCCGCAGGGATCGACAGCAGGTCCGGATCCGCGAAGGTCGTGGTTACGCCCAGATCGCCCAGATCGGAGAGAAGGTCGGACACCGTGCCGTCGGCGGTCAGCGAGGTGCTGATGCCAGCGATGGTGACCTTGATCATCCCCGGCCCGAGATCCCACGTCACGCCAGATGGATGGGTCAGGCGCGCAACAACAATGGCCGCCGGAGAGACCGCCAGCGCACTCCGGTAAAGGTGCGAAGCGAGCTTCTCGCGGACGTCCATCAGGCGACCTCGGCCACCGTGATCGTGCCCGGCTTGAGCACGATGTTGGCAGGGCAGAGCAGATTGGTAGTGGTCGACACGAGCGCCGAGGCCACGCCGGGCACCGAGAGCGCCGCGTTGCGCAGCGCATCGACATAGAGGGTGTCGCCCGCGACCACCGAGGAAATGGCAGCGCCGATCGACTCCTCAACCGCGCTCGAGATATCCGCCAGCGTGTAGCCGAAGGCCACGCCGATCGAGGCAGTCAGGCTCACCAGCTGCTCGGTCATGGGCAGCACGTCGACGTCCACGCCGACCGGACGATAGCCGGAGACATAGGCTCCAGCTGCCTGATCGAAGTAGCCGTCGATGATCTTGCGGATCTCGGCGATCAGCTCCGTGGTCGGCAGCTCGTCGGCCCCGTAGACGAAGACCTGCACAAAGCCGGGCGTCTCGACCAGATCGACGCGGCTGACATATTCCACGACCTCGTCGAATCCGTTGCGGATCACCGCCGTGCCCGCCGCGTAGCGGACCGAGAAGGCCGTGCCGCGCGAGATCGACTTAATGTAGTCGAGGAAGCGCGCGGCACGCTCCTCGTCGCTCTCGCCGTCGCTGCCGGTCAGGACCGCCGTGTTGGTCATGGTCGCGCCGACCGGCAGGCGAAGGTTGGCCGCCTGCGTGATCTGGCCCGGGCCGACATTATAGCTCGAGCCGACGCGCTCGGCCTCGACCAGCACCGAAGCCGTCGTTGCGCCGATCGCGGCGGTCAGCGCGTTGACGGCCAGATAGCGCTGGGTCGTCGTCCGGTTGACGAAAATCGTCCCAGCCGGGATGGTCACGGCAGAATCGAGCGGAGCGGCGAAGGTGATGATCACCCGCCCGCGAGCCTTGACCGGATCCGCGACAGCAAAGTTGAAGCCCCGGTAAATCGAGACCGGAATCGCGTCCATGATCCCGGCGAACATGCGCTGGTAGAATTGCTCGATCTCGATCGCGGGCGCTTCCATGAGCGTGCGCGCGACCGAGCCAATCTCGAAGTCGGTCAGGCGGGTCTGGGTCGCCTTGGCCCGGTTGATCATCGCGGCGACGATCGACGCGAAGTCTTTCAGCTGGAACGCCATTAGATGATCACCCTCACGTCTTGTGACTCGCCAGTGATTGCGAGCACGGTTGCGTCCACGCTGATGCGGTCGCCGACAATTTCAGCGGTGCACGAGGGCACCTCCCGCACGCGCGAATCCTCGAGCAGCGCGGACTTGACGTAGAAGGCGGCCAGCTGGCCGGACGTCGGCCCGTTGCTCTTTCCGAGCAGGCGGCGGACGTAGCAGCCGAACTCCGGACGGAAGCCAAGCTCGCGCTTATCGACGATCACCCGACGGGCGAGCGCCGCGCGCAGGTTCGGCACACCGGAGACCAGCTGGAAGTCGCCAGCCGCGACAGGCAGTTGCTGTTGTTGGTCGACCGCGACGTCGGTGAAATAGAGATCGGCGGGCGAAATCTCCGCCTCGATCGCCGAGATCCCGGCGGGAAGCTTGATGACGTCGCCATAGGCCAGCACGCCGAGTGCGGGCTGCTCGTCGATATAGGGCGGGCGCAGGTCGTTGAGCACGATAACGTCCAGCCACAGCGACGAATCGCCCAGCTCGCGCAGGACGAGGCCCTGAATGGTGTCACCGAACTGGACCTGCGCAAGCCGAATAGGCGGCGCTTCGCGGGTCGGCATTTCCGTCACGCCGCGAGCCTCAGGCCAGCGGTCACCGCGTCCATGTGGGCCGCCTGCACGTCGAGCGACAGCGGAGTGACCGGATCCATCGAAGCGAGCGCATTAAGCGACGACGAGGCCGCCGAGGACATGGGCGTGCCGGTGTTGTCGCGGAACACGCCGTCGTTGTCCTGCACATAGACCGCGCCGCGCTTGGGCGGCTGGTAGACATAGAAGGGGTTGAGCAGGTCGTAGGGCGACAGCGCGTGGCCGCCGGACGTGCTCGAGCAGTTCGACCCGCCGTAAAGATCGTCATAGTTCGGCAGCAGCAGGCGCGGCTTGAGGACGTTCTTGAGCACGCAAAAGGCGTTCTCGAAAGCCGAGGCCACGCGCATGAAGTAGGCCTTGGTGATGAGGGGAATCGCCGCCGACGCTGCCACCGCGTGGTAGATGTTCGAAGCCGCCTTGGTCAGCGATTGCGCGAGCAGCAGGCCCTGCGTGGCGATCGCCGCCGGAACCGACAGGACGCCGAGCACGATATTGTTGACCGAATGCAGGACCGACGTGGTCAGCTGCGTGAATTTGTCCACCGCCGCCCGAATCGGCCCGAGCACCTTGGTGATCTTGTCGGCGATCGACTTGGTAATGGACTTGATCGACGCGGCGAGGGACTCGAGCGCGTTCAGCTTCTTGAGACCCGACCCCAGCTGCTTGGCCTTGAGCGCGTCGAGCGCGCTAAGGGTCTCGGCGACGTCGTAGGACACCCACGTCAGGTTGATCTGATACTGCGAGAGCAGCGGGCGCGAGCGCGACCGGCGCAGCACGAAGTTCTGGGGCGCGACCACCCAAGTGAAGCTGTCGAGCACGTCGTTGAAGATCAGCTTCACGCGGTCCGGGTTGAGGTTGTCCTTGACCGCTTGGGCGCGCTGCTGGTGCCACTGCGAGAAGATCTGATCGTGAAGCTCGAAAAAAGCCTGCCGACCGTCGGGCCGCGAGCCGGACCCCCAGCCGGTGTGGCCGGAAATCTGGACCGTCGGGATACCCGGGCCGAAGTTGTCGACGAAGCCGCCGCCGAGCGTCTGCGTCACGCTCATGCGCGACGTATCCGACCGAGTCAGATCCTCGGGTCGGATGACCATGGTCAGCTCGATCGGATCCTCGCCCTTCGCCATGTTGTGCAGGACGAAAGAAATCGGACGATCTTCGGCCTTCTGCTGCGGCGTCGACATGGCACCGGACTGCAGTCACGACCCAGCGCGCTCAAGGTGTCGCGGGCAGGTGCTCATCGGGAGTGAAGTCGTCCGCCTCGGGCATATCGGGCATGCTGCCGCCGCCGATCGGCCCGCCGGTCTGGTCAGGACCGGTCTGCACGCCAGTGTGGAGATGCTCGTTGAGCGAGATCGTGCCGCCGCCCGAGACCACGTCGCCGCCCGCGCCAATGTCGCCGTCGGCGTGAAGGTTGCCCTCGGTGCCAATGTCGCCCTCGACGTGCATGTGGCCGGTGATCGTCACGTCGCCCTCGACGATCATCTTGGGCGTCTGGCAGAGCAGGACCGGGCCGTTCACGACAATGTTGCCATCCGGGTCAATATCGACCCATGCCGCGCCGCCCGCCTGCGAGACGTGAATGTGGACCCGCTTGTCGGTGTTCTTTTCGATCTTCCAGCGCGCGAGGTAATCCTTCGATTCCAGATCCTCGTGGCTCGGATCCTCGGCGATGCGAATGTAGGCCCCGGACGGGTGGCGCGCTTCGAAATTGCCGTCGCCGTCGATGTGCGAATAGAAGTCCGACGGGTGGCGATCGATCATCCGCTGCTTGGTCCGATCGTCTTCGCCCTCGAACAGCATCTGCGTCACCTGCGGGAACAGGAAACCCATGACGACCGGGTTGCGACCGACCCAAGCGATCGCGCAGAAGACGTCACGCTTGCGGGTGGTCTTCGCCTCGTAGCCTTCCTCCGTCGGGATCCCGAGGCCGCCGTGCCGCCCATAGTCGCCGCCAGCAGAGCCGGAGAGCATCTGGACGCCCGACAGGCGGCGTCCATCCGCCATGAGCACCACATCGACCGCGTGGGCCTCCGGGTGGACTTTCACGACCCGACCGAACTGAAGCCCGTTCATTTGACACCGTCCGCGTTGATCTCGGGCAGGTATTGAGCCGTCTTGGCCTTCGCCCGTTCGATGAAGGTGGTCACGCGCTCGAGCGTCAGCGTCGTCGTGAAGCCCTGCAGCGGCTGGAAGTTGTGCTGCACCTTCGGGATGTAGGCGGTCACCGGCAGCGCGTTGGCGCGGGTGAGCACCAGCTGGCGGCCAGCCTTCAAGTGCTCGTCGCCCATGCACTGGATGGTGCCGCCCTCGAAGACGACATTGTCCTTGTTCGATTCCGACAGCGCCTTGCGGCGCTTGTCCAGCCAGCCGGTCAGCGAGTCGTTGTTGTTGTCGATCGTCGGCTCCTTGGTCGCTTCCGAGGCGAAATAGGACGGGTCGACCATCGTCGTCTCGACCTCCATCTTCCGGTAGCCGTAGAAGTCGCGCTTGCAGTTGAGATAGTCGAACAGGATGAACGTCTTGGGATCGCCGGTCATCGCGGCGAACTGCGCGTCCTCGTTGTTCATGAATGGCAGGCGCGACGACGAGACCCAATAATAATTCGCCACCCCGGCGTCCGTCCGGGTGAGCGACATGGAGATAATCTCCTTGTCGGTCAGCTTCACCTCCTCGGGCTTGTTGCCGTTGATCGGCGAGCCGTCGGCGGCGAGGAAGGGATTGGGGCGCACGACCAGCTTGACGCCGTCGACGGTGTCCTCGGTGAACAGCTCGTTGAAGGGGCCGACATCGAGCAGCGAGCAGAGCATCTGGTAGAGGCTCACATTATTGAAGGTCTGCACCGCCCACGGCGAGACCGCGCCGTCGATCGAGACGTCGATCGACCACTCGTTGATCACCTTCGCGCCGACCGATTCACCGTTCGCCAGAGCGGTCAGCGCCTTGAGATATTTGTCGATGATGCCCGAGACCACATCCTCGACGAAGGCCTTGGCGAGCATGATCTTGGCGTCCGAGGCGTCGGCATATTTGTGGAAGAAGCCCCACTCCGACAGGAGATTGTCGCCGATCTGCGAGTTGTTCAGATAGTAGATCTGGATGATCTGCATCACCTTGCCGAAGTCCTGCCCGGCGACGGTCACCGTGCGCGACGGCGCATCGCCGGTCATGCTCTCCACGCGGGTGACCTCGGACACGAGGCCGCGCATCACGACCGGCGGCCACTCCCCGGGCTTATAGAGCATCGGGTCGCGGCAGAAGCGGATCTCGATCAGATCCATCGGCTCGACCAGCGCGGCGACGGTGTCGGCGACCAGATGCTCGCCCTTGCCGTCGTTCCCGAGGCTGTCGCGGAAGGTGATATTGAAGCCGCCTGCAGGCTCGCGGACCGACTTGGTCACCTGCACCGAGCCGGTCTCGCCGAGGAACGCCGTCAGATCGATCGCGTCCAGCTTCGCGTAGCGATCGGCGGCCTTCATACCGGGCACGATGTCGCCGCGCTTGACGGCCTTCACCAGCTTGACGCTGATCTGGGGAGCAAAGACGCGCATCAGCCGCCGTGCACCGGCTCAATGTGGACGCCAGCGGGCTTGGGCGGGCCGACAGACGTCTTCACGACGGTGTGCGGGATCGGCTTGCCGTGCGCATCCTCGAGGCGGATGGTGACCGAACTATGGAGCGCGGTCGGCGCGGCCTGCGCCGGACCATGCGGACCGCTGACCGGGCCGACGCCGGGCATCACCACGGTGTCGCTCGTCTGGCGCATGTTCGTGATGCCGTTGATATCGGCGAGCACTCCCCGGGCATATTCGAGATTGGTCTTGTAGCCGTCCGAGCGGTTGACCTTCGGCATGCCGCCGGGGCCGACATTGCCCTCGCCAGACTGCCAGCCGACCGCCGCGCCGAGCGCGCCATACTTGTCGTAAAGCTTGCCGTATTGATCGAGGCCAGTGGACAGCGTGCCCCACATATCGCTCGGGTCCGCGCCCCAGCCGCGCGCGGTCTTCGGCATGATCTGCAGCGGCCCGGCAGCGCGCGTCCCGGCGTGCGTTCCGCTGGTGATCAGCGGCCCGGGGACATTGCGGAACTTCGACTCATACCAAGCCTCGCCGAGCGCGCCGTTGATCTTCTCCTCCGACCAGCCCGCCTTGCGGCCATGCTCGACGATGAAGTCCATGATCTTCTTCTGGCCGGGCGTGAACGTCTTGGGATCCATTTTCGTGGACCCCGGCGCGTCGAGGACGGCGGTGTTCGGCATGAAGTGCTGCAGCAGACCGATGATGCCCTGCTTGATCGCGATCACCGCAGGCGTCAGCCGGGTGGTCACGTCATCGGCCAACCGGGTCAGCGTCTTGTTGGCCTGATCGATCTTTTCGCCCTCGTCCTTCTGGGTGTCGTGAAGGGCGGTGATCTTGAGCACGGCCTTGCGCTGTTCCTCGACCGAGGCCGAGGCGAGCGCCTTCTTCTCCCGATCGGAGAGGTTGAGGCTCGAGTCGCCGAGCAGCTTGGCTGCCTGCGATTTGATCTGGCCATTGTCCATGCCCGCGACCTGCGCCAGATCGCCGATCTGCTGCGGCAGGATCTTCGACATATCGACGCCAGCGCCGCGCAGCTGCTTCTCGAGGCCGCCGAGACCGCCCGGACGCTTGTAGGCGTCATAGAGCGCGGTCGCCTGACCAGCACTGACGCCGAAGTGCCCCATGATCGCCTTATGCAGCTCGTCGGTGTTGCTGCCGTAGAACTGCTCGATGCCCCCCATCTGCATGGACAGGACCGAGCGATCGCCGCCCTTCGCGGCATAGCGCGAGTAGCGGGCCATGGTCCCCTTGTCGCCGCGCAGCTCGGCCATGCGCATGGCCGCCGAGCCTTTGCCGAACGCCTGCCCGACGGTGCCGAACGCGCCCTGATCCTTCATGTAGTCGAGATCGAAGACATTGAAGCCGGGCAGCTGGCGCTGATAGGTGCCGAGCATGAAGGCCTTCGACGCCTCGCCGAACGCACCGCCCTGCCGCATCGCGGAATCCGCCGCGCTCATCGCGCCCGAGACGGTGCCGACGTCCTTCGACCCGGCAAGCGGGCCGCCGAGCATCGACGACATGAAGCTGGCGTAGCCCTCGGCGTTCGCCTTGGTGAACGAGATCCGGGTCTGGGACTCGGTGAAATTCTGCATCGCCGACAGGACCGCACCCATCTGCGGCGAGACGCCGTTGCGCGTCACGGCCTCGCTGATCTTCAAGGCAAGCCGGGTGTCGCCCTCCTGCCCCATGCGGCGCATGGTGCCGATGAAGGCCACGCCCATCGACGGGTCCATGCCGAACGACCGGGAGAGGCCCGCACCGAGTCGCGTCCCGCCCGCCAGCTCGCGCTCGTCCATCGACCGACCGACCTTGTCGCTGAAGGTGCGCGCCAGCGCGCTCGCTTCCTCGTTGGTCAGCCGCAGGTCCGCTGTGAAAGAGCGAATGTCCTGCCGCATCTGATTGAAGTCGGTCGACGTCGCGCCGATCGAGTGGCGCAGGTCGGTCAGGTTGATCGCGTCCTTGAGCACGCGCTCGAGCGACTGATCGAGCATCGCGCCGAACGCCCCGAGCACCTTGGAGCCGACCGTGCCGACGATGCCGCCGATAACCGCGCCTGCAGGGCCGCCAACGAGCGCGCCAGCGCCCGCGCCGAGCAACCCGCCACCTGCGTTCCCAACCGCCGAGAAGAAGCCATCGCCGCCGCTTGCGAGCGATCCAGCGATGCCACCAATCGCGCCGCCGACCGCGCCCATGCCGCGCCTGCCGAACTGCATCCGCATATCGTCCATCGCGCCGCCCGGCCTGACGCCGAGGGACTCGAGGATCTTGCGGCGGTTGCGCTCGGACTCGCTCGCGTCGATCGAGTGCTTGCGGTAGCCGCCGCCCAGCCAATCGTCGAACTCGACGCCTTTCAGCTTGGACGTGCCGCGCGCGCCGGATCCGCGATATTCGTCAAATTTGGCCTTGGCCGCTTTCACCTGCTCCGACGACAGCTTGATGCCGTCGCGGGTCAGCAGCTCGTGCGCGCGCCGGGCGCGCTCGATGTTGTCGGCGAACTGCTTGGAAGCGCGGACCGACTGCCCGAAGCCGGTGGACTGACCGACGGCGGCAAGCACCTTCTCGAGCTGCTCGCCCGCCTCGGCGGCGAGGCCCAGCTTCTCGGCGATCTTCGAAACGTCGCCGCCCTTGATATCGCCGACGCCCTTGAGCGTGTCCGCGACGGCTTTGGCGGCCTGCTCGAGTTCCTCGAGATCCGCCTTCGCCTTCTTGACGTCGAGACCGACCGAACTGCTGGCGAGGGTGTCGACAATTCGCTGGGCGGCCTGATCAAGCTTGCCCAGCTCCTTCTCGACCGCCGACATATCAGCGCCGACTTTGATCTTTGGTTCAGCCATTGATCAGTGTCTCCCAATCGTCCCCGGCGGCAGCTGCAGCCATCACTTCCTCGGCGTCGAAGTCGTCGTCCTCGAACTCCTCACTCGGCGTGCCCTTCGCCGCGTAGTGGTGGGCCAGAAGGTCAGCGAGCAGATCCTCCTGCGTCATTTCCAGAAAGCGCGGATCCGTCGGTGCCAGCTGGTAGATCCGACGCCACATGAACTCCGCTGTCTCCACCATCGCCCGGGCTTTCGCCCGCGCCGCTTTTGGGCGCACCCTTGGCGATCGCTTCCTCCTTCGCCTTCAAGAGAGTGCCCAGCTCGAAAGCCTTGTCGAGACGGTCGGCGTCGAGCGCCGCGATGTTCTCCCAGCCCGGCGGACAGTCGACGCAGAGCACCTCGTGCGTGGCGATCAGCGCCGCATAGAGCGACAGGTCCGGGTCACCGTCGCCGAATTCCTGCGTGTAGCGCAGATACTCGCGGCGAATGGCGAGGCGATCGCCGATCTGGCGGCGGGCGTAGCGGAAGGTGCCGACGTCCGGCAGCTCCACGAAAATGTCAGTCGCGCTTGCTTCGCGCATGGGGGGTCTCCTAGCGACGGCGCGTCCTGCGAGACCAATCCGCAGAGCAGGTGGCATCACAGAACAGCTTGGGGGGTTGAACAGGCTCGAGGCACGCCCGGCACTCGCCGGTCGGCTTGGGCGACGGAGCAGACGCAGCCGCTCGAACGCGAGCAATCATGCTCTCGCGCTCGGCCTCCGCCAGCCGGTTCGCCTGATCGGCTTCATCGCCGAGGGTCTTCATTTCTTCCGACCCTGCTTCCCGTTGAACTCGGCGACCTTGCGCTGGTAATCCGCGATTATTGCGGTGTAGCGGTCATACCACTCCCACCAGCTGGCGTTGTCGGCGAGGGCGTGGTCGTTTTGCTTGGCGAAGCCGACGGCTGCATCGACCGGCAGTCCGATGAGCTGCTGCCCTTCTCC
>JBJMKO010000087.1:0-1569 GCA_045805805.1 Solirubrobacterales bacterium
AGATCTTCCCGCTCGGGACGACCTTGCCCCGGCCGGCAGCCTCCGGCAGCAGGAGCAGGTTCGCCTCCGAGTCGCGCTGCAGCTCGAGCGCGCGCCGGTGCGGCAGGAAGTCGAGGAGCTCGAGCCGGTCGCCCAGGTCGAGCTCCTGCACCCACTCGCGGTCGACCGAGCGAAAGTCGCCGACGAAGCGCGCGACCACGTCCTCGAGCCCGGAAGCGGCCAGCGCCGAGAGGAACGCCCGCGGGTTGCGCTTGCCGAAGAAGCTGCCGGTGTGCGTGATCCGGAAGCGGTCGCCCGGGTGGTACTCCAGGCCGGTGAAATCGTCGAAGTCGCTGCCGTTCGGGATCACCCGCACCGGCCCGGCGGGCTCGTAGGCGCGGAGCTCGTCCGCGATCGACTCGGAGACGGCGACGATCCCGTCGGCGTTGTTCGCGACGAGGCGCACCACCCGCTCGAGCGCCTTCTCCTTGGCCTGGACGGACTTGCGCTCGAAGCGGCGGTCGGCGTTCTGGACGAGCGAGTCGCGCTGGTCGGCGACCCACTTCACGCCCGTCAGCTTCTTCACGCCCGCGCCGATCAGGTTCAGCGAGAGCGGCGGGCTGGTCGTGATCACGACGTCGATGCCCTCGCTCTTGACGATCCGCGCAGCCGCCGGGATCGCCGTCGGCGCCCAGGTGACGCTCGCGTCCGGCAGCAGCAGCCGCCGGCCCATCACCCGCGCCTTGGCCAGCGCGAGGGCGGCCCCTTCGAGCGTGCGCAGCTCTTCCGAGGCGAGCCTCGCTTTCGGGCCGAGGTACCGCGCGCGGTGGACGAAGGCCTGGGTCGGTGACCGCAGCTCGTCGTCGCGGTGCAGCCACTTCGGGTCGTCCGGCGCGAGCACGTGCGTCTCGATCCCGAGCGCGGGCAGGTGGGTCGCCAGCTTCAGCGGCCGCTGCACGCCGCCGCCGCCCGCGGGCGGGAAGTACATGGTGATGAGCAGGACTTTCATGGGATCCGGTAGAGAACGTAACGCGAGCCGGAGTACGCGCGCGGCAGCCGGAACCGGACGGGGCCGGCGCGGGCGCGGTCGACGAGCAACCAGTGCGCGCCGTAGCGGCGAGGCACGGAGAGCGGCCCCTGGTCGCGGAAGAAGCGCAGCGAGTCCTTGCGTCGGGCGGTTGGACGGTTGGCTTTCGTGTCGGCCACGTGCGAGGTCGGCGCCGCGTTGATGTAGACCGGCGCGAAGGCCGCCAGCTCGTAGGCGGTTAGCGGGTCGGAGAAGACGACGTCTCCGCGTGGCACGTCCCGGTGCACAGCAGCGACGAGCTTCTGCGGCAGCCCGAGCCGCGACGTCGGCGGCCGCGTCCAGTGCGAGTAGCCGTGCACCGCCACCGGCAGCAGGAAGACCGCTACCCCCGCCGCGGCGACGAGCGGCAGGCCTTGCACCTGCGGGATCCGCCGGCCGAAGAGCGCCGCCGCCAGCAGGGCCGCCAGCGTCGCGGCGAAGACCGCCCAGGTCAGCCAGCCCGGCGCGCCATTGACCAGCCGGTAGGGCACGCCGAAGTCGCCCGGGTAGACGAGCTGCAGCGC
>JBJMKO010000088.1:0-38472 GCA_045805805.1 Solirubrobacterales bacterium
CCCGGCGCTTCCCCCACCCCGATACGACACTGCCGATCTGGTTGCGCTGCTCAGACGGGAGGTACGCCCTTTTTTTGTAGAGCTTTTCGTAGCGGGGTAGGAGGTCTGGGCGTTTGTGCTCCAGCCAAGCGAAGAAGACATCTTTGACCTCATCTCTGAGGTGAAGGGCTACGCCTCCAAGGAAAGTGGCGTCTGCTTCCTTTGCTCTGTCGACTATCGGCTGGACCTGCTCGGGGCTGTCGTTTATGCCGGGCATCAAGGGGGCTATGAGGACGCCGGAGTCGATGCCTCGACGGCGCAGCTCCGCGACCGCGTCGAGGCGAGCGCTTGGGCTGGGGGTGTGCGGCTCGGTGGCGCGCCAGGCCTCCTCGTCAAGGGTGGGGACGGAGAGGTTGACCGAGATCGGCAGATGCTTCGCCATCCGCTCGAAGATCTCGACGTCGCGTATCACCAGCGGCGACTTGGTCAGAACCGAAACGGGGGTCTTCGCCTCCTCCAGCGCCGCGAGGATCGGCGGCATCATCCGGTAGCGGCTCTCGACCCACTGATAGGGATCGGTGTTCGTCCCCAATGCGACCAGCTCCCGTCGCCAATTTGGCCGCGCCAGCTCCCCCCGCAGCAGCTCGGGAACGTTCACCTTGACCACGATCTCCCGCTCGAAGTCCCTACCGGCATTGAGATCGAGATAGGTATGCGTCCGCCTGGCGAAGCAAAAGACACAGGCATGAGTGCATCCCCGATACGGATTGATCGTCCAGCCAAATCCGTACCGCCCCCCGGGCACCCGGTTCAGCGCCGAACGAGCTCGCACCTCGTGGAAGTTGATCCCCATCGCCTCCGGCGCGTCGAAGGTGCGGACGACCGATTCCTCGGCCAGGCCGAACAACCTGCCTTCGTCCTCCTTCTCAACCCGTTGCTCGTCCCATCGCATACGAACAGATGTTCGCATACGATGGAGACAGGAGCAGGAGGCCTACTCCCAAAACACGCGGCAGGAGCCGCGCTTGAGTGTTTTGGGAGTAGGCCTCCTGCTCCTTCCCCCGCGGCTAAGCTCAGGCATATGGCTGAGAAGGTGTGGCGCGTTTACCTGTCGGGCGAGATCCATTCCGACTGGCGCGAGCGGATCGAGACCGGTGTGAGAGAGGCCGGGCTGCCGGTTGAGCTCTCAGCGCCGGTCACCGACCACGCCTCCTCCGACGACGCGGGGACAGGGACACTGGGCGAGGAGCCGACGCCGTTCTGGCGCGACCACATGGGCGCCGGCGTAAACGCGATTCGCACTCAAACTCTGATCCGCGCCGCCGATGTCGTAGTCGTCCGCTTCGGCGACAAATACCGCCAGTGGAACGCAGCCTTCGACACGGGCTACGCCGCCGCGCTCGGCAAGCCAATCATCACCCTCCACGACCCCGATCTCGACCACGCTCTCAAGGAGATCGACCGCGCCGCCCAAGCAACAGCCCGCACCGCAGAGCAAGTAGTAGACGTGCTCCGCTACGTAATTCAGGGAAGCCTGCCACAAAGCTAGGACCGAGCCGCGGAAGGGGAGGAACGTGACCCCCTCCCAAACACTCAAGCGCGGCGCAAGCCGCGCGTTTGGGAGGGGGTCACGTTCCTCCCCCAGCCCCCTGCTCCTCGAAGTGCTTGCTCAGCATGGTCACCTGCCCCTGGTAGTTAGACCCCAGGTCCGCCCCATAGAGCCGCTCAGCGGGAGCACTAGTCCGCTCCAAGGCCAGCTTGCAGACGGGCTGTCGGTGCTCGACCATGAACGGCACGTCGCGGGCGCGAACCTCGAGGGCGGCGCGGCTGCCGTGGCGGGCCCCGGAGGGGTCATAGCCGAAGCCGGGGTCGAAGAAGCCGGCGTAGTGGGTGCGCAGCTCGCCCGCGGTCGGGTCGTAGGCCATCATCTCGGCCGCGATCCCGGGCGGGATGCAGACCCCCTCGGCGGAGAGGAGCAGGTAGAAGATCTCCGGCTCGAGCACGATCCGCTCGCCCTCCTCGGGGAAGACCGGGTCCCAGAAGTCGGTCCAGCGGTAGGCGCGGATGCGGGAGAGGTCGATCGGCAGGCTGTTCTTCTTCGCCCGGTAGCCGACGATGCGGTCGGCCGGCCCGGAGAGGTCGACGCTGAGGAACAGCCCGTCGGCGAGCGCCAGCTCGGACTCCTCAAGCGCCTCGGAGTCGAGGTAAAGCAGCGGCGCCTCGGCCTGCATCCGTCGGATCTCCTGATCGCCGAGTCGCACGTCCCCGCGCGCCATGCGCAGCTGGTTGAGCGAGAGCCCGGTCTTCACCTGGATCGCGAAGGAGCGCGGCACCACCTCGAGGTAGAGCTTGCCGCGGTACCCCGGACGGATCTCGTCGAAGCGGTGGTGGCGATCGGTCAGCACGCGGGTGAAGACGTCGAGGCGCCCGGTCGAGCTCTTCGGGTTGGCCTTTGCCCGCACGCCCTCCGGCAGCGCCAGCTCCTCGATCAGCGGCACCAGGTATGGCCGGTCGCGCTCCAGCACGGCTCCGTCGCGGAGGTCGACCCGCTGGAAGGCGAGCCCCTCGATCTTCTCCTCGACGGTCGAGTCGACATCGGGCAGGAAGCTGCATCGCAGCGCCCAGGCGAAGTCGCCGAGTCGCAGGTCGATGCTCGCCGGCTGGATCGCCTCGGGACGGATGCGGTAATCGCCGGAGCTGATCCACTCGGCCTCGATCGCCTCGCCAAGCGCCTGCGATGGAAGCACGCCGGGCACGGCCTCGGTGGCGGTGCCCCCGGGCGCATCCGTCGCCGCTGCGGCCGGCTCGCTCATCGCTCGGAGATTATGCGGCGAGCCTCGGCTGCGCCGAGGTAGGGAGTGAGAGCGAACTCCCCAATCTCCGGCAGGAACTCGCCGACCGGCTCGATCTCACCCGCGAGCATCCGGCGCGCAAGCAGCGAGGCGATGCCGCCGACGACCGCCTCGTCGGTCGCCTCCGGCGGGTGCGGCCCACCGTCAGGCGCGGGCGCTCCGTCTCGCAGATAGGGCACGAAGCTCTGCAGGGCCTCCTGATAGCGGTCGTAGACGCCCTTGCCGGCGCGCAGGCCCTCGACCAGCACCAGCCTTGCTCTTGCCGGGTCATCGACCACGAAGCGAAGCAGCGCTTCGAGTGCGTCGAGGACTCCCCCCGCCCAGTCGCCCCCATCGGCACACGCGGCTCCAACCGTCTCGCGGAGCCGCTCGACCACATCGTCGTAGGCGGCGAGGAAGCAAGCGTCCTTGCTCTCGTAGCGCTTGTAGAAGTCGCTCTTGGAGACCCCGGCCCGCTTGCCGATCATCGCGACGGTGGTCTCTTCGTAGCCCCGCTCGTAGAGGATCTCGGCGAGCGCGGCGAGGAGCCTCTCGCGCTGATTCTGAGCGACGAACTCGGGGGGAAGGCCGTGGCGGCCGCGGGGAAGTCGTTCCACTTCGCGCTGGAGTCTGCCAGCGCGAAGACCTACGCGTGTACCCGACCCTGCTCCGCTTTCGCCACGCCCCGGTAGGGGGCGAGCATGAACTCGGCAAGCTCCGGCCGCAGGTCCATCGCCTTCTCGGCTTCGCGGCGGCGGATCTTCTGGTGGACGATCCAGGCGACGCCGCCGACGAGCGTCTCTTCGGTCGTCTCGGGAAGCTGGTCGGAGTGGCGAACGTGGCGCCCGGTCAGCTCGACGAAGCCCTGCACGGCATCCTCGTAGCGGCGGGTCGCCGCGGGAGTGGCGGACATCGCCTCGATCATGCACATGCGGGCCCGCGCCGGCTCCTCGACAACATAGGCGAGGAAGGCGCCGAGCCCCGCTTCGACACGTTCCTCCCAGCTGCCGTCGAGCTCTGCGCAGGCCCCCTCGACCCGCCCCATCACCTCCTCGACGGCGGCGTCGAAGGCCGCTAGGAAGACCTCCTCCTTGCCTTCGAAGTTGTCATAGAGCGTCTTTCGCGCGACGCCGGCCCGGCGCACGATGTCGCCGATTTTGGTCGCTTCGTAGCCATGCTCGGCGGTCAGCTCGGCCGTCGCATCCATAATGCGACGGCGCTTGTGGAAGGCGACGAACTCACGCGGCAGATCGTGCCGGGCCGGGCCCCCGAACTGACGGGCGCGCGCCGATTGTGCCCGTGGCAACATCGGCGGAGGATACTCGCGAAGGCCAAAGTACCTTGTACGTCATCCCCCCGAGTGGTACCGTGCGGCGACCGGTTGGGTTTTTAAGAAAAACGACTGGGTTCTTTATGGCTACGACCAGGATCCAACTCAGCCAGGACAGGCTCATCGCCGCGTTCGGCGACAACTGGCCGCCCGATGAGGTGAGTGCCGCCGCCGAGATGCTCGCGGGAGGCGACGGCAAGTTCCCCTCCGGGATCAGATCCCTTCCCTCGGATCTCGTAACCGCCGTCCAGCACGAGCGCCTGCTGGCGGCGACGCTGCGGGCTACGGCTGAGCTCGGCTACCGCGAGTTCAGCGTTCAGGACGTGCTCGATCGAGCCGGTGTCTCCCGTCCGACCTTCTACGAGCATTTCGCGAACAAGGAGGACTGCTTCCTTGCCGCCCTCGATGCCGCCGCGCTTCGACTGCGCATGCGGCTCGACGCCGTTTCCGGCGAGGACGCCGGGAGTTGGCGCGAGAAGCTTCGCCTCGAGCTGGAAGATCTTCTCTGCTTCGTCGTCGAGGAACCCGACGCCGCTATTACGCTCGTCATCGACGCCCGCGCTGCCTGCTCGGCGGCCCTGGAGCGCCGCGATGAGCTCCTGGACCACTTCGCCGCCTGCATCGACAGGCAAGTGCGCGCCGACCTCCCAGAGCTGCCGCCGCCATCGGCGATCTCCGCGGCGGGCATAGTCGGCGGCATCGAGGCGGTCCTCTACTCACGGCTGCAGCGCGGAGACTGCGAGGACCTCAAGTCTCTTCTACCGTCGTTGATGTACTTCGCCGTCCTGCCCTACGAGGGGCACGAAGCCGCGAACGAAGAGCTGGCCACCGCCGCAGCAGTCAGCTGAGCTCTCTCAACCCTTGACCGTGCAGCTTCGGACCAGCGGCGGGGCGGCGATCGTCAATCCTCCGTCGAAGACGAAGGTGGCGCGGGCCAGCGGAAAGGCCACACGCCTAAAGCCGCTCGGCGCCGGGCAGCCCGCGTTGAGGTAGCCATGGGTCCTCCCCCGGCTGGAGAAGCTTCGGTGAAGGTTCATCGCGATCCCGGTGACGTAGCCCCATTCCCCGGTCACCTTGGGGAACGACGCTTCCAGCAGCGTGCCGTAGGTACCGCCGCTCCTGCTCACCGTAAACGGAAGGACATAGGAGATGGGCAGCGGACGTATGCCGTAGATGTGGGCGAGGATCGCCGGCCTGCCATGCAGGCGCCCGTTGAAGGCGAGAACCTTGCCCTTGGAAGGAAATGGCGACTGCTCGGGGATCTTCACCTTCGAGGCGAAGCTACCTTCGCCGACCAGCGAGGAGCCACAGGCGGTAAGCGCTTCCCGGTTGGTCGAGGGATCTATCTGTCCGCGGCGGCAGCGCGGCAATCCATGCGTGTCAAGCCGACCATTGCGATTGAGCGCGATCGTCAGCTTGGTCAGCTTGGGAGTCCCGACTGCATCGGTCGCGGTGATGGTGCCGCCGAAGCTGATGCCGATCGGCGCCGTCCCTCGCCGCGGCAACGTGGTCGGCGTCAGCTTTCCGCTGACAGAGACGGTCACTCCTTCCTTGTACCCCGTCTCCGCGGAGCCGACCGAGGCGGAAAGCGCCAGGGGCCCGATCGCCGCGACGCCTAGCGCCAGTGCCGAGATCGTCCGCTTGGTCTTTTTCATCGTCATCCCACCCGCTCCCACCCGAACACGCCGGAGCCGGCCAAGGCGCGGCCCCGACCGACTGCACAATAACGCCGGAGTAGCGAAGGCCGATCATGTGCGGCGTGATTGGACCCAGGCGGCCCAGCGCTTGGCCTCCGCACTCCCCACGTAGGGCAGCAACATGAACTCGACCAGCTCAGGGACAACGGCCCGCAACTCGCTCGGCGCGTCGTGGCGCATGCGATCGGCGATCGTCGTGGCGACGCCGCCGACCAGGGCCTCCTCGGTGCTCTTCGGCCGCCGTTCGTCGACAGGTGCTTCGGCACGGAGCAGCTCGGCGAAGTGCTCGATCGTACGCGCGTACCGGCGGCCGCCGTCTGGCCTCTGGATCAGCGCCTCAACGGTGAGCAGCCGTACGCTTTCGGGCTCGGTCGCGGCGAAATCGATGGCCGCCGCGACCGCGGCAGCCACTCTCGCCGGCCATATCTCCTCTCGCCCGCATGCCTCGAGAATTGCCACCTGGAGGCGGCCGACCGCCCCCGAAAAGGCAGCCGGAAAGTCGCCCGAGGAATGCGGGATGTCATCCATGCCCCGGCGCCGCCGCCCGCCGTCGATCCGATTGGTTTACGTGCTTTCTAAACGCTGCAGTACATCAATCGGTCAGAACGATATATGCGTTGTTTTAAGGGGTCAAGCCGAGCCGCGGCGCCCCTTCCGACCAGCCGGCTTTTTGCGGCGACCGGCAACGCGGAGCGTGCGCTCGCCCGCCTTCTCCACCGCTTCGCCCATGGCGATCTGGAAGACGGCGAGCAGGGCGTCCGAAGCGAGGGGACGCATGCGATCCAGCGCTTCGCGCACTTTGGGCCAGTCCGCCTCCGGGCGGCCGGCGCGGTCGAAGGGCTGCCAGACCTCCTTGACGAAGAGGTCGACGAAGGCGCGGGCCACGCCGTCGGCATGGCGCCGCAGCTTCTCGGCGGTGGCGAGCGCGCCCTCGGGACCGACCCCAAGATCGGCGAGTGCCACGGCTGCGCGCTGCAGGCGGGGGCTGATCACCTCAATGCGCCCGTCGGGCAGGGCGCGCAGGATGCCGAGCTTTTCCGCACGCCGCATCAGGTCGGGATCGGGAGTACCCCCCGTTCCCCAGACACTCGCCAGCTCATCGGCCTCGACGATCTCGGGGGGCTCGTCCTCGAAAGGGGCGCGCAGCGCCCGGGTGAAGTCGAAGATCTCGGTGGCGGCGCCGTTGCCGCTTTCGAGGACCCGCCGGATCGCCTCCAGGTTGAGCCCGTCGGCCTGCATCTCCCGCGTCAGCGCGATCCGCGCCACGTGCTCCTCGTTGTAGTAGCCGGTGCGTCCGCGCACCAGCGGCGGCGGCAGCAGCCCGCGCGTCTGGTGGGCGCGGACGTTGCGAACGGTCATCCCGGTCCGCTCGGCCAGCTCGCGGATCGTCATCTCGTCCTTGGCGGGCTTCGATGGGCTCTTGCTCACCCCCGCATCGTAAGCGGCAGCCGCTGGCCGTTCATCTTCTCGGCGGCGTCTGAACAGAGGAATGCGATCCCCTCGGCGATCTGCTCGGCGGGGGTGAAGGTGGGGAACTCCTCGCCGGGACTTTCCTCGCGCATGCGCGGAGTAAGGATCGCGTCGACGACGATGACGTTGGCGGTGGCGGCGGTGCCTTCGAAGCCGTCGGCGAGGGCCAGGGTCCAGGCCTCCGCGGCAGCCTTGGCGGCGGCGTAGGCCGCATTCGTGTTCGAGGGCGCCTGCGCCTGCTTGGCGGAGACCAGGACGAAGCGACCCTGCTCACCGGCGAGCAGGGCGTCGTGGAAGGCGCGCGTCGTGTGCTGGACGGTGCGGATCAGCAGGTCGTGCAGCAGGTCCCAGTCGGCGAGCGGCTCCTCGTGCAGCGGCTGCCCACCGCGCCAGCCGCCGACCAGGTGCAGTAGAGCGTCGACTTGGCCGAAGCGCTCAAGCAGCGCCGCGCACCACTCTCGCGTCGCCGTCTCGTCGAGCAGATCGACCGCGCGACCGTCCCAGCGCTCGGGAGGCAGCTCCAGCCCGTCCCCGACCTCGTCGATCCGCTCCTGCGAGACATCGGCCCCGACAATCGTCGCTCCCGTCGCGGCCAGCCGCTCCGCCACCACGGGCCCCAGCCCACCGGCAATCCCGGCGATCGCGATGACATGACCGTCGAGGTCGCTCATATGGGGGAGACAGGATTCGAACCTGTGTAGGCATAGCCAACTGGTTTACAGCCAGTCCCCTTTAACCACTCGGGCACTCCCCCGGAGACGCTGGCGATTCTAGACCCCGAGCCGCGCGACCATCTGCTCGTTGAAGGCGGTGAGTGCCGACATCGGGCGCATGAAGACGGTGAGGACCGCGACCTTGCCCTCGTCGTCGAGCTCGAGGAAGTCGATTCCCTCCAGCTCGCGGTCGCCGACGCGGGCCTTGAAGCGGAGCGCAACCGTGTTGCCCTCGGTCAGCTCGTCCGTGTAGGTGAGGTCCTCGAGGGTGGCCGCGACATGGGTCAGCACCTGGCTGACGACCTCGCGGCCCTCGAAGCCGTGGAAGAGGATCGGACTATGCAGCTCGACGTCCTCGCGCAAGGCCTCCGCCAGCAGCTCCAGGTTCTTGGCTTCGGCGGCGCGGCGAAACGGATGCGAATCGGCCATCGACACAACCTTATGGCCTGGCGCTTAACTCGGAATAGGTCCGAGTTAAGCGCCAGGCCCCTCCGGCTGGGATACTCGCGGCGTGCCCAGCGACCACGCGATCGCGCGCATCTCGAACTCGCTCGGGGCGAGAGGGCTGCGCTGGGCCGGCAAGCTCAACGTACCGCTGTACCGGCTCAGCGACGGGCGGGTCGGCGGGCGGGTCGGGCAAGCGCCGGTCCTGCTGTTGACGACAACCGGCCGCAGGTCCGGCAAGCCGCGCACGGCACCGGTCGTCTACCTCGCCGACGGTGAGAACGTCGTCGTGATCAACACCAACGCCGGCAACGCCAAGGTCCCTGCCTGGTCGCTCAACCTGAAGGCCGACCCCGAAGCAGAAGTCGAGCGCGGCCGGCGGCGCTACGGGGTGCGAGCCCGGATCGCCGAGGGCGAGGAACGCGCCGACCTCTGGCACCGGCACAACGAGCAGTACGCCGGCTTCGACGACTATCAGGAGAAGCTCGACCGCGAAGCCTCGGTCATCGTGCTCGAGCCGCGCTGAACCGGAGCCCGGCGCTCAGGTGACGTCGCGCAGCATCTGCGCCTCGGGCAGGCCGCGCAGCTTCTTCAGCGTGTTGGTCTCGATCTGGCGGATCCGCTCGCGGGTGACGCCGAAGGTGCGGCCCACTTCCTCGAGCGTCAGCGGTTCCAGGCCGGAGAGGCCGTAGCGCAGCTCGATCACCTGGCGCTCGCGCTCGGGCAGCGAGTTGAGCGCTTTCCGCACCCCCTCGCGCTGCAGGTGCTCGCTCGCCTCCTCGAAGGGCTCGGCCACCTCCTCGTCGGCGACGAAGTCGCCCAGCTCGGATTCGTCCTCGTCGCCGACCGGCTTCTCCAGCGAGACCGGCAGCTGGGAGACGCGCAGGATGTCCCGCACTTCCTCCAGCGGCCAGCGCAGCTCGGCAGCGATCTCCCGCGGCTCCGGCTCGCGCCCGAGCGACTGGACGAGCTGGCGCTCGACGTGGGCGACCCGGTTCAGCTTCTCGACCATGTGGACCGGGATGCGGATCGTCCGCGCCTTGTCGGCGATCGCCCGGGTCACCGCCTGGCGAATCCACCAGGTCGCGTAGGTGGAGAACTTGTAGCCGCGCCGGTAGTCGAACTTCTCGACCGCGCGGATCAGGCCGAGCGAGCCCTCCTGAATCAGGTCGAGGAAGCTGAGCCCGCGCCCCAGATAGCCTTTTGCGATCGAGACCACGAGCCGCAGGTTTGCCTCGACCATCTGCCGCTTGGCGAGCATGTCGCCACGCTCGATCCGTTTCGCCAGCTCCACCTCCTGAGCGGCGGTCAGCAGGTCGACCTGACCGATCGAGCGCAGGTAGAGGCGAAGCGAGTCGAGGCTGGGCTCGACGGAAAGGTCCAGCTCGCCTTTCTTCTCGCTGCCGTTGGTCGCTTCCGCGCGCTGCTCCTTGTAGGCGTCGAGGCCCTCCTCGGCGATCACTTCGACCCCCTGCTCCAGGAGGTGCGCGTGCAAACCCGAGATCTGCTCCTTGGTGACCTCGGCCTCCTCGAGCGTGGTGGCGATCTGCTCGAAGGTGAGGTAACCGCGCTCGCGGCCCAGCGCGATCAGCCCGCGCAGCCCCTCCGGCTCCGCGAACGGCTGTTCATCCGAATCCCGATCCAGTCCCCGCGGGACCGTCTCCAACGGTTCGATCTCACTGCCTCCGGTGCAACCCTCTCCCCTGACCGGGGGGCCGGCCCCATTGCTCCGACCGCGGCCAAGTATAGGCAGAAAAAACGAATCGCCTTGCCGCGGCCGGCCGCCCCCGGCGCCTGCGGTTGCTTACTCTTCATAAGCCGTGCCGATCCCGACGACGCCGACAGCTCCGCTCAGCGCCCCCGACGTGCAGGCGTCGGTCCCGTCCACCCAGGTCAGCCTCTCGCGGGTCGGCGTGACCTGCGTCGAGAAGGTGATCCGGGTCAAGGCGGACGGCGCCGAGAACCTCTACCACGCCAACTTCGAGTGCTTCGTCGACCTCGAGCCGCGCCAGGCCGGGGTCCACATGTCGCGCTTCGAGGAGATCGTCGGCGAGGCGATCGACGAGGTCGTGCTCGGCGAGGCGTTCCGGGCCGAGGTCCTCGCCGCCCACATCGCCCAGCGCGTGCGCGAGCGCCAGCGGGGACGCCGCGCCGAGGTCTCGGTCGCCGCGCGCTACCCGGAGACTGTGAGCACCCCGGCGACCGGGCACTCGACCCAGGAGATCTACGGCCTCTTCGGCACCGCGGTCGCCTCGGAGCGGGGGACGCGAACCCTGACCGGCGTGCAGGCGCAAGGGATGACGGCCTGCCCGTGCGCCCAGGAGATGGTCGCCGAGCTGGGGCGCGAACGGCTGGCCGCAGCGGGCTTCGACCCCGAGCAGGTCGAGCGGGCGATCGAGGCCGTGCCCGTCGCCACCCACAACCAGCGCGGCATCGGCACGCTCTACATCGGCTGCCCGGAGGGCGGCGAGTCGTGGATCGACGCGCCGGAGCTGCTGCGCATCGTCGAGGAATCGATGAGCTCGGAGATCTACGAGCTGATGAAGCGCCCGGACGAGCTCGCCGTGGTGGCAAAAGCGCACGAACGGCCGCGCTTCGTCGAGGACTGCGTGCGGGAGATGCTGCGCGCCGTGGTCGAGGGATTCCCGGACCTGCCCGCCGAAGCCTTCGTCATGGCCCGCCAGGAAAACCTGGAGACGATCCACCGCCACAACGTCGTCGCCGAGCGCTACGGAACCCTCGGCGACCTCCGCCACGAGCTCGACTCGGGCGAGCACCAGGAGCGCCACACCACCATGCGGGAGTGGCTGGAGGCTCCGGGCGCCTAGCTCGGCTTCGTTTTCGGCCCGGCCCGCGCTGCCCGCTCTTCCTCGATCCGACGGCGCAGGCCGAAGAAGTAGTCGGCGCCGCTGATCAGGGTCGCGGCGACAGCGAGGTAGACGAGCACGTCGACCCAGGCGGGAGCGGGGTTGGCCGCGATCAAGGCGATCACGGCGGCGATCTGCAGAACGGTCTTGGCCTTGCCCAGCCAGCTGGCCGAGATCACGATGCCGCGCTCGACGGCGACCGCCCGCATCACAGTGACGGCGAACTCGCGGGCGATGATCACCATCGCCACCCAGGCTTCGAGGCGGTCGAGGGAAACCAGCGAGACCAGCGCGGCGACGATCAGCAGCTTGTCGGCGATCGGGTCCATCAGCTTGCCGAAGGTGGTGACCGCCCCGCGCGAGCGGGCGAAATAGCCGTCGAGCCCATCGGTCAGCGCCGCCAAGGCGAAGACCGCGGCGGCAAGGGCGTCCCCATTGGGCGTCTCCCCGAGCAGGGCGACGACGACCACCGGCACCGCCAGGATCCGCAACAGCGTCAGCGCGTTGGGCAAATTGAGCGGAAACACCGCTCAATCCCCCTCCTCCGGGGGCCGACGGGCCTCAGATACGCCTATATGGCGTACTTTCGGCCCGTCGACGGCTGGGACCGCTTCGCGGGCGGCGAAGAAGTCCTCGCCCTCGATGCTGATGTGGGGGATCAGGCGGTCCATCCACTTTGGGAGCCACCAGGCCCACTTGCCCATCAGGACCATGATCGCCGGGACCAGCAGGCAGCGGACCAGGGTCGAGTCGATCGCGATCGCCACCGCCAGGCCGACGCCGAACTCCTTGACGATCGGGTTGCCGTTGAGGACGAAGCTGGTGAAGACGCAGACCATGATCGCCGCCGCCGAGGTGATCACGCGGCCGGTGTTCGCCAAGCCCTGAATCACCGCCTCCTTCTCGTCTTCGTTCTGCCTGAAGTGCTCGCGCATCTGGGTCAGCAGGAAGACCTCGTAATCCATCGAGAGGCCAAAGAGGATCGCGAACATCAGCAGCGGCACGAAGCTGACGATCGGGATCGGGTGGTCGAGGCCGATCAGCGAGGAGCCCCAGCCGAGCTGGAAGACCGCGGTGACGACGCCGTAGGCGGCGGCGACCGAGAGCAGGTTCATCGCCGCCGCCTTGATCGGCACCAGCAGCGAGCGGAAGGCAAGCAGCAAGACGATGAAGCTGAGGCCGACGACGATCGCGATCATCAGTGGCAGCTTGTCGCCGATCTGGGTCGCCAGGTCGATGTAGCCGGCGGTCTGGCCGCCGACATAGGAGTCGGCGCCGGTCCCCTGCAGCGCTGCCGGGATGGTCGTGTCGCGCAGACCTTCGACCAAGCTCACGGTCTGATCCGCCCACGGCGCCGATTTGGAGATCACGGTGAAGACCGCCACCGTCCCAGCCTCGTCGAGAGTCGGTTCGGACACCGCTTCGACGTCGGGAGCTTTCCCGACCGCCCCCTCCAGCCCGGGCAACACCTGCTTCGCTTCGGCCGGGCTGTCGAATTCGGAGGCGATCAGCAGCGGCCCGTTGACGCCTGGCCCGAACCCGCGCGTAAGGCTGTCGTAGGCCTGGCGCGCGGTCGTCGATTTGGGCAGGGCGCTGAGGTCGTTCTGGCCCAGCTCGAGCTGCAGCAGCGGGATCGCGAGCACGACCAGGACCGCCAGCGAGGCGAGCGCCGAGCGCCAGGGGCGATCGGCGACGCCGCGCGCCCAGCGCGTCCATCCGCGCGGCTTCACGTCGTCGGGGTGGGTCTTGCCGAGCTGCACCCGCAGCGAGTCGATCCGGAAGTCCAACGCCCCCAGCATGGCCGGCAGCAGCGTGGTCGCCGCCCCGACCGCGATCACCACCGCGATTGCCGCGGTGAAGCCGAGCGTGCTGACCAGGGGGATGCCGGCAAAGGCGAGCGAGCAGAGCGCGATCACCACGGTGAAGCCGGCAAAGACGACGGCGCCGCCGGCGGTCGCGGTGGCGCGGGCGACCGACTCGCGCAGCTCCATCCCCTCCTGCAACTGCAGCTTGTGGCGGGTGACGAGGAAGAGCGCGTAGTCGATGCCGACGCCGAGGCCGATCATCGTCGCCAGGGTCGAGGCGACGCTCGGCACCTGGACGACGTGCTCGAGCAGGCGGATGATCGAGAGCGAGCAGGCGAGGCCGAGGATGGCGGAGAAGATCGGCAGCACCATCGCCGTCGCCGTGCCGAAGGCGAAGAGCAGGATCACGATCGCGGCGGCGATGCCGATCGCGTCGCTTGCCCCGGTGTCGGGCTTGGAGAGTGCCTGGCCTACGTAGCTGCCGACGGCGACCCTGAGGCCGGCGGCTTTGGCGGGCTCGCCAGCGTCGAGGACCGCCTGTGCCTGCGCTTCCGTCAGTTCCCCCGGACCGATGCCGAGCACGACCGGCACGTAGGCGACGGAGCGATCCTTGCTGAGGAAGTTCGCACCCACCGGGCTGAGCGGGTTGACGGCCGAGTTGACGTCGTGCATTTCGTTCAGCCGGCTCACGGCCTGCCCGATCGCGGCCGCGTACTTGGGCGCCGTCAGCGCCGCCCCCGCCTTAGCCTGGAAGACCAGCGGGTTGCTGCCGTATGCCTGTTCGGGCAAGTTGTCTTCGAGCAGTTCGGTGGCCGAAGTCGAGCCCGTACCGGGAAGGGTGAGGTTGTCGTTGGTCTTGCTCTCGCCGGTTTGCCCGGCAAGGACCAGGCCGACGGCGAGGACGATCCAGGCACCGATCGTCAGCCAGTGATGCCGCGAGCAGAAGCGTCCGAGCGCGTAGAGAACCCCCGTCACGCCCGCATCATCCCGTGTTGCCCGCCGCGGCGGGTGGCGGTAGGTAGCCGGATTCGAAGGCGTCCGGGACTGATTCGGCGAGGCCGGCGCCGAGGGTTTGGCGGAGGACGGCCAGGTGCTGGGCGTGGCTGGCGGCCAGGGACGCGACGAGGGTGCGGGGCGCCGGGGTATGCAGGCTCGGTGCCGCACTGAGGGCCTGGGCCAGCGCCGCGTTCTCTCCTTCGTAGGCGAGCACGAGCGCCTCCATCCGACTCTGCGGGCCCGGGGTTTCGAGCTCGCTCGCTTCGGCTTCGACTTCGCCGCCCAGCCCGCGGATCGCCTTGGTCAAGGCGTCGACATGGGACTGGCCCTGGCCGCGGAACTCGCCGGCGACGGCGAGCGTCGGGCCGCGCAGCAACGCCAGGCCCTGCCCATAGGCGGCGACCGTCGTCAGTTCCTGTGCGAGAGCCTCGGTGAGGATCTCCACGTCGGCGGCCTTTTCGCTGTCGGCCGGGGTATCGGCTCCGCTGCTTCCGCAGCCGGCAGCGAAGATTGCCAGCGAACAGGAGATGAAACAGGCAGCGGCGCGGCCGACGCCGCGCCGCTGCCTTCGGAGACCGAGTCGATCGAGCTTCGTGCCCATCAAGGGCGCGAAGCTTATGGACTCCGGCCTGCGGGGTCGCTAAGCCTTTTTCGTCGCTCTCTTCGCTACTTTTGCTTTGCGCTTTTTACGACCCTGGGAGGCCTTTGCTTCGGCCCCAGCGCTCTCGAAGTTCATCAGCACCGCGGTAACGGGAATGCCCTTTTCACCGGACTTCGAGAGTCGTTTGGAACTGCCGGTGTGGATCTTCATCAGCTTGTCGAGCGTATCGTTGACCAGCTCGGCCGATTCGTCCCATCCCTGCTGGTCGACCACGCCGGGGGTCCAGCTGAGATGAACGTCGTCGCGGGCGTTGAAGGTGCCGCCTTCCATTGCCCTGACCACGTCATCGACGACGCTCTCGAACACCGACCCCGATACCCCGGGCTTGATCGAGTCGGGCAGATGCCTCCAATCGCGATCGGCGAGGAAAGCCCGGGAGGTCGCCCTGTAGTAGTGCTCGACAGCACCGCGGCGCGGCTCGGTCTTGACCATCTCAATGCATTCAAAATCCTTGAGGACTTTGACGTGATAGCTGACCTGGCTAAGGCCCTCATCGAGCTCCTTTGAGAGTTCGTTGGGGCTCGCCATCCTCTCGTTGAGGATCATCAGGATCTGCACGCGAAGCGCGTGCGCCAGCGCCTTTACAAGTTTCTGATCGACACCGATGGCTTTCTTGCCCCTCTTCGATGTCTTGGTCTTGCCCTTTGTGGCCAAAGCGACTCCTCCGATTCGTTGGGCGTTCTTAGAACCACTCCATCCTATTGAACACATAGGTAATCGGCAAACCGAAAATAGCCTTTTTACAGCCGGTTTATTCATTACTGGAACTTTCTCAACCAATCGATTGGTCAGAAGTATTGGATCGGAAGTTGCGATTCCTACGCCAGGGCTAACGATTGCGAAGGGGGAGGTGAGGCGGGGTGAAGATCTGCGCAAGTGGAGATGTCGTTCCTGTGCTTTCGACCATCAAGGGGCGCTAGAGGAGGCGGCGAACCCGATCCTCGTTGCAGGATTGGGTTCGCCTTTCTCCGGGGCTCACGCTGTTCGTGATTCAGTTCCCTGATGAGTAGCCTCCCGCCATCGCAACGACCAAGCGTCGTTGAGCTTGCCGCGCTGGCAGACGAGATCCACGCCTGTCGTCACTGCCCGCGCTTGGTCGAGTGGCGTGAGGAACGGGCCGCCGATCCACCGCGCCGCTTTCGCGGTGAGGATTACTGGGCTCGGCCCCTTGACGGCTTCGGTGATCCGGCCGCGAGGCTGGCAATCGTCGGCCTTGCGCCCGCCGCACACGGCGCCAACCGCACCGGCCGCATGTTCACCGGCGATCGCTCAGGAGAGTGGCTATACGCGGCGCTTCACCGGGCGGGATACGCGAGCCAGGCGACTTCGGAGCGCCGTGGCGACGGCCTGCACCTGGAGGATGCTTACGTCACGGCGGTGGTCCGCTGCGCGCCGCCGGCCAACCGGCCGACGCCGGGAGAGCGCGACAACTGCCTGCCTTATCTAGAGCGGGAGCTGGTCCTGCTCGAGCGCTCCCGCACGATCGTCGCCCTCGGAGCCTTCGCCTGGGACGGGGCGCTGCGCGCGATCGCGGCCCTCGGCAGTGAGATACCGCGCCCGAAGCCGCGTTTCGGCCACGGTGCCGAGGCCGCCGCTGGACGCTGGATGCTGCTCGGCTGCTACCACCCGAGCCAGCAGAACACCTTCACCCGCCGCCTCACCGAACCGATGCTCGATGCGATATTTGCCCGGGCTCGCGAGCTGGCCGGCTCCTAGTCAGTCAGCAGCAGGCGCGCTTGTCCGACACGGCAATCGTGCGCTCAATTGTTTGGACATTCTGTAGTTCCGAAATAGAGTTACTTTCGTACCTGATGTGGCTCAGATTTGCTTGCGATCTGTCCGATGTGTTTTAGTTGAAACTAATTAGAGTAATAGTCCGGTCTGTATCGAAGTAAGCCAACAAGGAGGCCCGCTCGATGGATCGACCGCGAGTCAAGCGCACCACCCAGCAGATGCACGCGCCCAACGGCGACCTCTACCTGCTGAGACCGAGCGCCGGTGCCGACATCCACATCGAGGCTCCCGATGCTGAGGGGAAACGGCTTCTCAACGCCCTCGACGGAGAGAGAACCCGCGAGCAGCTGATCGAGGAGTTCGGCGAGGACGAGGTCTGCGACCTGCTCGCCCAGCTGGAGGAGCTCGGAGTGGTCGAGGACGCCTCCGACGACGACCGGATCGACGAAGTCGTCGTCGCTCGCTTCGATCGCCAGCTGCGCTACTTCAGCGACATCTCGGCCGGGCCGACCGCGTCGGAGTGCCAGGAAAGCCTCGAAAAATCGCGAATCGCGGTGCTCGGCGTCGGCGGGCTCGGCGGCTGGTCGGCGCTGAACCTGGCCTGCGTCGGGGTGGGCGAGATGCTGCTCGTCGACTTCGACCGGGTCGAGCTGAGCAACCTCAATCGCCAGGTCCTCTACAGCGAGTCGGACATCGGCCGGCTCAAGGCTGAGGCGGCGGCCGAACGGCTCAGCGCCTTCAACTCCTCGATCCAGGTCGAGGCACGGGTGCAAAAGCTCGACAGCGAAGCGGCGATCGCCGAGACGATCGCCGGCTACGACATGGTGATCGACGCCTGCGACTGGCCCGCCCACGACATCGAGCACTGGATCAACGCCGCCTGCTTCGCGGCGCGCATCCCGTTCATCGCGATGAGCCACTTCCCGCCGGTCGCCCGGGTCGGACCGCTCTACGTGCCGGGGTGGACCGGCTGCTTTGCATGCCAGGAGATCGGCTACCGGCGCACCTATCCGCTCTTCGACGTGGCAATCGAGCAGCAGCGCGGCCAAGAATCCCCGGCGGCGACCCTGGGCCCGGCCTGTGGTCTGATCGGCGGCCAGATCGGCCTCGACGTGATGCACCACCTCACCGGCCTTGCCCAGGCTTCCACGCTCGGCTGTGGCCACATCTACGACTTGCGCACGATGGAGGTGGAGCGCGAACCCGTCGTGCCCGAGCCGGACTGCCCGATCTGCGGGGACCTGCCGCGCGGAGCGAGCAAAACGATTCGGCAGGGGAGTGTCACGCCATAGATAGGGTGGCGGGCGATGAGGGGCGCCCGCCACCCTGCCGGCTCGCTCGGCACCGGCATGCTCGCCGTGGCTCTGATCGCGATTCTGGCGAGCGGCTGCGGCTCCTCGGGCACGGAATCCCCGAGTGAGAGGTCAAGTAAGACCGCGGCCCCGCAGGGCGCCGCCGTGCCGGCCTGCACCACTGCACCGGCGGGCGTCGGGATGCTGCGGGCGAGCGGCGTCGACTGCGCTACGGGACGTGAAATCCTTGTCGCCTGGACCAATAAACCCGCTTGCGCGACTCCCGCGAGCGCCTCGCGAATGTCCTGCACGGTCGGTGCCTACCGTTGCCTGACGGCTGCCACCGAGCGCGGCCTCGCGGTCAGCTGCGCCCGCCCCGGCCGCTCGATCTCCTTCGTCGTCAAGCGCAACTAGCCACCCCAAGGCACCATCTCGCTCCTACAATGCACCAACCCGCCGACGTAGCTCAGTTGGTAGAGCACTTCACTCGTAATGAAGGGGTCCCCGGTTCGAATCCGGGCGTCGGCTCTCAACAAAATCCCCGCTACGGCGGGGATTTCTCGTTCTTGGCACGTAACCGCCAGGTAGTCAATCGGCCGATCTGGTTGCGTTTTGGTTGCGGTCGCGGTCGTAGACCCCCTATTGATTCCACCCAAGGGGGTCTTCCTGGGAGCTGGCACGGGTGTACCGCTGTCTATATCGACGGCTGAATTGAGTACCCCCTCCGGGGTGCCCGAGGTCACCGCGATTTGACTCGGCGAATAAGGCGAAAGATCCTTCATCACTCGGAGTCTTCCGCCGCAGCGTTTGGCATGGTCATCGCGTGGCCAGATTTGACCCTCGAAAAGCCGAACGCGAAATGAAACGCGAGATCGATCGCGTCAACCGCGAGAACAAACGACAGGTCGATGCCTACAACCGCAAAGTCGATGCCCACAACAAGCGTGAAGTCGATCGGGTCAACCGCGAGAACAAACGGCGCGTTGATGCTTATAACCGCGACGTTGCCGCCCACAACCGCAAAGCTGACGCCCACAACAAGAAAGTCATCGCAGATATCAACCGCCAGCTTCGCGCTGCCTCGGCTGGTCCGCGATACACCCCGTCTGAGCAAGCGCTGGCAGATCGAGTGCAAGTTGCTTTGCCCGATCGGGATAAACGCGAGTGGGACAGCTTTCTGAGCTACGCCCAGATAGATGGCGCGGGGGTCGGGGCTGAGCTACGCGATCGGTTGCATGAGCTGGGGGTGAGCGTCTGGTTTGACGAACTGACGATCGTCCCCGGCAAGAGCCAGGCACTTCAGATGGACAAAGGTCTCCAGAAGGCGCGAGCTGGGATCGTCCTGCTTACCCCCGCCTATGTCGCTGGCCGGTTTTGGACCGAGCGAGAGCTAGGGGCTCTCCTGGGGAAGAAGACGCTGATCCCGGTCCTGCACAACGTGACCTTCGAGCAGGTCGCGGAATACAGCGGGATACTGCCGGACCTCGCTGGGTTCGAGACCTCGCGCGATTCCGTCGAGATCATCGCCCAGAAGATCGCGGCAGCCTTGCTCGCTGAGGACTAACCCGATGCCGCCCGACGGCGCTAGTCGCGCGGCAACTTCCCTTCGCGCTTGCGTTCCTCTCCCTCGTGCCAGAACAGTCCCGCCATGCCCTCGGAGACCCGAGAGATGCGGGCGACGTTGGCGGCGTCGCCCAGGAACTTGAACAGGCGGGGGTCATGGTGGCTCCGCTGGGAGACGTGGAAGACGGTATGGCGGAATCCCTTAAGCGTCGGTTCGAGCGCGGCAACGTCTTCGGCCAGCCGACCGGCCAGCTCTATTCCCCGATCGTTGAAACCCTCGATCACCACCCACAGCAGCGCCGCCCAAAGCGCGAAGGAAACGAACCACTCCTCGCCCATCCAAGCCGAATCGTCACCGGGGGGAGTCGAGCCCGGAAACACCGCCTCGAAGCGCTGGCGCTGATAGGCCGCCCACAGCAGGTGCCGATCCAGCAGCCAAATCTGATTCACGTCCAGCTCTCGCAGCGGCCGGGCTGCGTGGATCGCTCGCGTCTCGTCGTCGCTGTAGTAGCTGTCGTCGGGGTCGGACATCGATGCCGAGAGTAGGACCGGCGACGGCGGGCAAATTGACCACTTCCGTTATCCAGCGCCGGACTCGAAGGCCGCGTCGGAAGCCGAGAGTTCTGGGCTGAGGGCGACCCCAACGTCGGAGCCGCCCCCAGCCGAATTAGCCCTGGCTGTTGATTCCCTTTTCGCGAAGGGCTGCGTGGATGTTGTCCCACGCCTGCGCGTTCTTTTTGCCGAACGCCATTGCGGCGAGATTGCCGGCATCGTCAAACGCCATGATCGAGTAGCCCTGATCCTCGCGCCAGATGCGGAGGAACAGATAACCCGCAGTTGGGCCGCCGTAGCTCTCGCGAGCTTGGATCGACAGCGTCTCGTCGGTCTCGTCCCGCATGAGCCGGGTTCCGACGCTCTCTCCTACTGCCTTGAGGGTGCGCCAACCGTAGGTTGGAGTAGACATTTGCCACCGTTCCTTCCGGGACTCATTGTCCCTGGGGGTTTGTCGTTGCCGCGCTTTTGCACGGCAAGACGAAGGTACAGGCAACTCGTCCGGGCTACAACCCTGACCTCGTTGCCCAAATGCTCGGCAGCCGATCGCAGCGCTAGTTTCGCTGCATGGTCTTCGATTGGAACGCCGAGATCCGCCCCGTCCTCGATGCGGTGAAGGAGGCGCTTGATCGCAACGGCCACGGCTTTGCGGATGGAGCCGAGATCAACGCCGTCCTAGAACGGGAAGCAGATGACCACGCTACCGACGGTGTCCTATCGAAGCTTCGGGAAACCAAATTCATCAAGGGCTACCGAGGCAGCGACGGCTGGTCGGATTGCACGCTCGATGAGAAAGGCTTGCAGATGGTCGCCGGTTGGCCAGCCAAACCCGGTGACGACACCTACGAGCAGCTTCTCGCTGCTCTGGCGCAGCGGATCGACTCGGCTTCTACCGAGGAGGAGAAGTCAAAATGGATCAAGCTCCGAGACGGATTCGCTAGCGTGGGTCGAGACTTCGCGATCGACCTTCTAAGCAACGTCGCGACCCAGGGCATGTAGAGGATGGCGGCGCAGGCGGTCCAGATTCTGAGCAGCACGAAGGACCTTGGAGAACGGGTCTTTCAGCTCGCGCCCGAGCCGTCAGAGCAGTGGTGGCGGGCTTGGGATCGGATGCTGAGCCGGTGGCTAAATGAGGTCGCGCGCCTTCCCCCAGACGTTGAAATCTCAGGCTCGCTTCCCGATGAGATTGTTGCGTCCGGCGTCACTGGGGACAATGCAGACGATCTGGACCGGGCACTCGCGGCCCTGGTGCTGGCGGTCAATCGTGAGCTGGCGAAGCCGTCAAGGGACTGATTGTGTGCTGACGCTGGAGAACCTGGAACGCGACGCTCGTCCCGAGTCACAGGCAGAGCTACAGGGGCTCGCAGACAAGCTGCGCGGGGAGGGATTCAACGTTGAAGTCGCGCCGCTCGACGGTCCGTTTCACGCGATCCTCGAAGAGAGTGCGGCGCACGAGCTGCTCGATGTCCTTAACGTTGTTCTCGACCAGGCAGAGGCGCACGCGATCGACGCCGCGATTGGCGCGGTGAGTGCAGTCGTGACGAATTGGGCGCGGTCCCGCTTCCGGTTCAGGAGCAGGGATGGTGGGCGTGCTACGGCAGTGATCTGGGGACCAGACGGCCGATCGCTGCGCCGTGTTCCCCTGCCTGACCCGGAGGATGAGGCCGAGCGCGACTGACCGTCTTGCCTGTCGCTGCCGATGGTTTGGGTCAGTCGAGGCGCTTCAATCGACACAGACAGGACTACTAGGTCTTTTCGACAATCCGCAGGTGGACCGGCGGGTTCGGCAGGGCTGGAAGGCCAAGCTCTTGGCGAAGGTCGTCACGGAGCGTCCTGAGCAGACCGTCCGTACTAGCTCCGCCCTTCGATGCCATCACCTGTGCCAGTTCTCTCGCCTTCTCGGCCTGAGCTTTGGACCCCAAGAGCTGTATGTCATCAACCGCCTGCTCAAACCTCCGAGAGTCGCCGGTGTCGTCTCGAAGCTCGCGATTGCTCGCGTCCGCCAGCGACCGATATGCGCCAAGCAGGAACTGGACGCGCATCTCGCGACGGCGGTTCGCATGATCTCGCCTCGACGTCAAGCGGTGGGTCAGGGCCGCGACGAAAGCACCAGCGGCGATTCCAGCAACGAACGACAGGGCGGGGGTCATGCTGGGATCGTATGACTGCGCTAGCTGGACTGGCTTCGCTCCGTCTGTATCGATGCCGAATGAACTACTTGCCTTGAAGCAGAGCATCCGTTCGACGTGGCAGATTGAAGGTATGGCCGCACCACTGGAGCCGAAACTCGCTGAGCTTCTAATTCGCCTTGTCGAGATGGACGACGGCAAATACGAAACCTTCGTTCCCCACTTCCCCGGCAACGGGCCATCGAATGAAGCCTTGCTCTTGAATCATCGCGACCAGACGATTCCCGAGGGAGCAACCAAGGAGCTTGCCGATCGTGGCTATCTCGACATGGAGTCCTCCACCAAGAAGCTCGGCAAGTTCCGGATATCCGAGGCCGGGCGAACGCTAGCCGCCCAGCTTGCGTCTACGCGAGAGGGTGCCGTTGATCTCTCCTGGCCGACCGTCGAGCCCATCCTCATCCAGATTCACAAGCTCTGGCTGAGCGAGGGCGCACCACCGTTGGGTATCCCCGGCTCAAAGGTCGCAGCCAATCTGCCGCCCTCCGAATCAGCGGACTTGTCAGCCGTGCTGCATGAGCTTCAACGGGACGACTGGATCGAGTACCGCGCCGGTCTAGGGCCTCCATTGCCTCAGGGCGTCCGGCCGACCTCCAAAACGATCAGCTATCTGGAGGGCTGGCCCACGAAAGACCCGCAAGCCCTCGGCCGCCAGTTTGTGGATCAGTTGGAGGCAGCGATCGAGGATGAGCCCGACGACGATCAGCGATCGAAGCTGCGCGAGGCGTTCACCGTTGGAGGCTCGGCACTGCGGGACGTAGCAGTGGAGGTCGCGGGCGCGACCCTAGCTCGATCGATGGGTACTTAGCTGCACCATCGTTGATGCTCAGTCCGGCCCGACGGGCGGCAGCGCCGCGACGAGTTCCGTCAAAGCTCGATGTTCGAGCGCGGCTTGCTGATATCCGTTTTCCTCGTCTGTGGCCTCTGCCAGCTCGGCAACGTAGTGGTGCACCGCCTCATCGTCAGGGAGTGCTTCCCCTTGCACGAGTCTCGCCAACAGCGCGTCGAAGATCGCCAATTCGAGTGGCCTTCTCGGGGTCCGAGCTTCCCTGCCCTCCTTCGTCCACTCGCTCCGCGAGGTCCTTGCGAAGATCGGTGAACAGCCGGACCAAAAAATCTCTCGACTTTGGCGTGATCCGTTCCAACGATCCCTCTCCCGGCAGTTCTAAATGCTCGACGGTCACAGGCCCGCCGAAGCAGCCGCGATGTAGCGGCTGGCAGTTCCCTGCTCCAGATCATCGACGTGCGCGATCAGGTCGGCGCTCTGCAAGACCGTCAGGTGATATTTCACCCTGGGGGCGGGCAGGTCGAGAACCTCGACCAACTCCTCCTCCTCCGTTCCGGTCCCCCGCTTCTCCATGAGGTAGCCGAGCATGGCGAGGCGCTTGGGATGCGAGAGCGCCCGTTCGCGTACAGGGTCTGTCTGGGGTTGTTTGCCTTCGTCTTGCATGAGCGCTTTCTGTTCCACCCCCTCGGCAGCGGTGCCTTGTCGCGCCGAGGGGGTTGGAACAACCTGGTCCGACATCGGGAGAAACATTCACTCGTTTTCGTCGGAGTAGTGGAGAGTCGCAGTTAGGTACGAACTTGACAACCCGGATGTGGTTTACGCTCACTTTTCGCTTAGTGGCTCGCGCGGTGATCCCTCAGACACCCAAGGGGACCCGCACTCGAAGGCCATCAGCGTTACGACCACTGTCGTGCCGGACTCCCCTGACTGAGCCATGCGGGCCGCTGCTTTGGATGCAATCTCCTGCACACTTGTCAGTGCCTCGACGGCATCGTCGGATTCCCTGCGCCAGGAAGCGGTAAGGAAGTCTCGAAGCTCTACTTGGCCCTCAGGATCGAGGATCGGTGAATCCGTGATGAGGCAAAGCCCTGCCGATCTCCCCCGTTCGAGATTGCCTACGAGTGATTAGGGGACATTCTCCAGTATCCGCATTCACCACACTGTTACCTATAAGGTCTTTAGCCACAATGCGTCTCACACAAACTTCGCGATTAAGTGCGACTGCTAGATATCGAAAGCGAACGAGATGCGCCTTTTTGCTTTGGGCCTCACTCAAATAGCGAGTACTTCGCGTAATCGATGCACCTGGTTCAACCTCTATTATCACATTCGCAATATTTGCTCTAATACTCATACCGATAAATGTTTCCCCAATTTGTGGGCCGTGGGATCCATACCTATAACTAGTGCTAAACAGCGTATATACAGGAGGGACTGACGATCCCAAGGAAGGCGCCAACGGTCCGCATTCGGTGCTGGAACCATACGCACCGTTGCGTGTGATGTGTGCCACTACCAAACATGGCTTATGGCGACTCTCCTTCCCCTTCACTCCGTTATAGGCATAAACCGCCCAATGAGTTCCATGCAGCATCCCATCGCCCAGCGTTGCAAACGATTTACTCGGCACGGCCTTCCAGAGTGGAAAGCTACGAGGATTTGGAGGACGCCCACTAGCCTTGGTGAAGGTCGCATCACTTCCGAAACTGTGCTCCGCAAGGAGCACTAGCACAACAGCTACACCAAGATAAATCCCTCGCTTGATCACCGAGGTTATCTTTGTGTCTTTAGGGATAGTCATTGATCTTTGTCACTTTAATGTTAGCGGCCCACCGAATTTGAGAAGTGTCCCCACGGACATGGTTCGTCAGGCCAGACAAATACATGGGGATTGTGTAGGCGACCATGATACACCGGTTCATATTGCGCCGCTGGCCTGATTGGCAGTACGCCATCAAGCGTATAACAGGTCGCCTCTGGATTTGGTGCGGTCACTCCAACAGGAAACCGGAAATCGCCAATTACATCAAGGCGATCGCTAACTGGGCCCCACGTATCGTACATGTGACAATGGACCAAAGCTGGCTTATCGGGACCCCACTTTCGGCAAGTAGGAGGGCTCTTTACCCATACCCAATGACCATACTTGTAATAAAATATCCCGCTCATTGACATCGCATATCGAATCCTATACGCCCCTTCAGAACCGTCAATGGCTGAGTTCATCTCACCGTGACATTGTTGCGATAGCTGGTTTCTGTAATTATACTCACTTGAGATATTTCGTTTCCAAGTGCATTCGTTAAAGTTGTAGGCTCTTGCTTTCGGCTGGACATTCGTAGAGGTGGTGGCTCCAGCTGGAACATCACTGGCCGATGCGGTAGCCGGGGGGCCGTAAGTAGATACTGCTGCGCGAATTTCTTGGCCTTCTTCTTCGAAGATTTCTTCTTCTTCTTCAGGGCCTTCAATAATTGCTTCCTGGTACCCCGATTGCAATGCCGCTCCTGCAATGATTGGATATACATAGGGGTGACCCTGTTGCGCCGCCAATTGATGTTCAACCGTCAGCGTAATTATGCTCCCTTCGCTCACGCTGAGTTTTGCAGGTACGGCTGTCCCAACTGCATCGTGTGGATTCTCAGCAGAAATACTAAAGGCTGGGTACCCACCTTCGTAGTACACCTCCGCATGCTTTTCGCTCACTAGTTTCAGTTCTTGCTCTGGTTCGAGCTGGACTTCCCATGAATAGCTCTCAGGGGCTGATGCATCCCGGATAGCGTTAAAGATCATCATCCCGTCATAGAGAGGCCGGATGACGGTATCGACCTGACTTGTCGTATTGGCGGCAATGGTTGCCACGCTTCCGGCAATTTCGTTTTGGGTTGCGCCGCTATTGGTGGATACAGGGTTAATTTCAATAGGCTGAAGCCCCGGGTTTTCATCTTCGCTTTTACTAAGTTCTTCAGCTTCTTCTTCTAGCTCTGCTTGTGTCTTGCACGGTTCCAGTTCTTCGCCTTCTCCGCTTGCTTTTTCAACCTCTTCGACTTCTTCAGCTTCCGCCTGGGCTTCAGAGGTCCCTTCTTCACAAGGGACTGCGAATGCTCCAGCTGCTAGCACCTGCATCGTCATGCCTTCGTTTGGACTCACAGCGATGCTTGTCGGAACCTGAGTCCCGGTGGCTTCCAGCTGCCCATTGCCTTCCGCAATCCCGAGCCCTGGCGCGGTCCCTTCGATGTCTTCTTCCTTGGCTTCACCGACTGTATTGACCGGACTGGTTGCATCGACAGCTTCGAGGGTCGCAGCCGCCTCTTGAGTCGAAATATGCCCTTCCGGATTGACGTTGATCGTCCAGTGTTCCGTTGCCGTGTTCCCAACACCATCCGTCGCGATGACTTCGGCCGAGTGCGCCCCGCCCGCGTAGCCGGCCATGTCGGTCGATTTCGAGATCGACTCGTCGCAACCGCCTTCAAGGCACCCCTGGCTTTGCGATGCGATCGTTTTGCCGTCGACCTTGAAGGCGAGCGACGTCACGCCGCCCCCCTGATCGGTAGCTGATGCATTCAGCCCGTAGCTATCTTGTTCAACCCAACCCTTTGGCGCTTCGGCCAATTCCCCACCCACTTCGAGAGTTGGTTTTGTCGTGTCATGCTGGACTTCGACGTTGAGCGTTTTGGTGGTGCTACGCCCAAGCCCGTCAGTCGCCTTGACCTGCACCGAGTGTTTGCCCACGGCATAGCTCGGCGATTCAAGCGTCCATTCGTCGGTCATCGGGCACGTTTCCGTCGTGCAGCCGGCGCTTCCCGATTCGACCTCTTTGCCGTCGATCGTCACTTCGGTTTTGATTTCAGAGGTCGAGCCCGAGTGGTCCCAGCGCTGCACCCGGTTGTTGTTGGGATCGGAGACCCAGATGTTGCCCTTGGAGTCAGTGGCGATGCCCATCGCCCAGGCGAAGCCGAACTGGCCCGCTCCGGAGCCTTTGGCGCCGAACTGGGCGATGTATTTGCCGTTGTGGTTGAACTCTTGGACCCGGTTGTTTTTTTCGTCGGCGACCCAGACGTTGCCGCGGCTGTCGATGTCGATCACGTCGGGGTGCCTGAATTTGCCGTTGGTGGAGCCTTCGGAGCCGAACTGCAAGACGAGGTTGCCTTCGGGGTCATACTCGCTGACGCGGTTGGCATACCAGTCGACGGTCCAGATGTTGCCGCCGGGGCCGATCGCGATCCCGGTCGGTTCGTATATCTGGCCTTCGCCGAATCCGGGGGTACCGATGACCTTGAGGAGTTCGCCCGCTTCGTTGAACTCTTCCAGATGGGATTTGTAGGTGTTGGCGATCCAGATGTGGCCTTTGTTGTCGACGGCAAGGGCTTCTCCCACCATGCCTTCGTCGATTGTGGAGAGGTATTTCCCGCTTTCGTCGAACTTCTCGATCCGGTTGTTGCTGGTATCGGCGACCCAGAGGTTGCCTTCGGGGTCGATCGCGACATCGCGCGGGTAGGCGAGCTGGCCGTGGGCGCTGCCGAAGGAGCCGAGGCTGCTCAGGTATTCGCCCTCTTCGTTGAACTTCTCGAGGCGAGCATTGCCCTCATCGACCACCCAGAGGTTGTTTTGGGAGTCCACGGCGACCCCCGCCGGATGGTTGAACTGACCTGCGCCGGAGCCGGCCGACCCCAGAGAGCTCAGCGCGGTCGGTACGTAGGCCGGTACCTGCCATCTCTGCAGCCGGTTGTTGCCCCAGTCAGAGACCCAGACTCCGCCTTTGGCGTCGGTCGCGATCCCCGCCGGGTTGTTGAACTGGCCGGCTCCCGAGCCTTCGGAGCCGAACTGGGCGACGTATTCCCCGTCTTCGTCAAGCTCCTGGACGCGATCGTTTTCTGCGTCGCTGACCCAGACGTTGCCCTGGACGTCGACTTCGATGGCGTTGGGGTGGATGAACTGGCGCCGGCCTGTGCCTTCGGAGCCAAACTGGGCGACGTATTCGCCTGCTTTGTTGAACTCGACGACCTTGTTGTTTTTGCCGTCTGCGACCCAGATTTCGCCGTCGAGGCCGATGTCGATATCGGTCGGTTCGCCAAGTTCGCCTTTGTTGCCGGCGACCTTGACGAATGCGCCCGCTTCGTTGAACTCCTGCAGACGGCCATTGCCGGTGTCGGCGACCCAGACGTTGCCTTTGGCGTCGACCGCGACGCCTCCGGGTAGGTGAAGCTGGCCGTTGCCGGACCCGCCGCTGCCAAATTGGGTCACGTACACGTGACCTGGGGTGAACTCTTGGACTCGGTGGTTAAAGGAATCGGTCACCCAGAAGTTGCCGTTGGGGGCAAAGGCGATGTCGGTCGGGTCCATGAATTTCCCGTTCCCGCTTCCATAACTGCCGAATTTGGTGAGGTATTCGCCGTTTTCTTTGAACTTCTCGATGCGGTTGTTTCCCCCATCGATCGCCCAGAGGAAGCCTTTTGAGTCAACGGTCATGCCGGCGGGGTGTTTGAACTGGCTTTCGCCCGTCCCTGCGGATCCCAGGGAGGACGAGAACGCCGAGGGAGTCGGTTCTCCGGCTTCGGCCAAGGCTTTGATCCTCAGCTTGTAGCGGGGGCGGGTGGTCCCGATCGCCGGCTGTTCGGTCATCGTGCCCGACAGCGCCACGCTGGGGGGCGGTGTGGGCTGCAGGTCCGCTGTCAGCGTTTTCGTCGTGCTCAGCCCGACCGCGTCTTTGGCCGTGACTTTGACCGAGTGCGAGCCTGCCGTGTATTTGCTCGCGTCGAGCGTCCATTCGCGGGAGATCGCGCAGTTTTCGGTCGAACAGCCCGGCGATGCTTCGTCCACGACTTTGCCGTCTACTTCGACGACGGTTTTGACGACGCCGGACTGGGGAGCTGCTTCTGAGCCGTCGGTAGCACTGAGTTTGAGCGCATAGGAGGGTCGGCTCGCTCCGAGTTTCGCCTGTTCGGTCAGCGTACCCGAGAGCGCCAGGGCAGGCGTGGTGTGGTCTACCTTGACCTGAGCGTTCACGATGTTCGCCGGTTTTTCTCCGAGCGCCTGATTCGATTGGTGTTCGACCGGATCTGCTGCAGAAAGTTCCAGGTAGTTGATCCCCTGGGGCAAGACCGATGGGTCATAGCTCAAAGGAAGACGACCGGCATCGGTCGACGCCCAGGTCCGGGGACACGGATTTCCAGCGCCTCCCGCGCAGCCGGCGAGCGTTTTCCAGCTATGGCCGGCTTTGTCGCTGACCGTGACCGAATAGACCCCGAGGCCCGGATCGCTGAATTTGAAGGGAATCGAGGAGGTGGACTGGTTGTTCACCCATTGGGGCACGGCTCCGACGCTGCCGGGTTCGGGCTTGTCCTGGTCGGTTAGTTCGAGCGTGATGTAGCCGATGAACAGTTCGCGGCCGGAGGATAGGTTGTAGGAATCGGTCGAGACGAGGCCGAAGGTTGCCTCCTTGGCCGTGTTCTGGCCCGGGAAGTTCCAGGTTTCGTTCATGTAGAGGTTGCCTTCGTTGCCGCCATGGGACCAAGAGCTGGTCCATTTGGCGCCTTCGGGCCACCAGAGCCCGGCAACCACGTAGGGGCTTGCGTGGGTGTCTCCCCGCACCCAGAAGCCGGGGCCGTAGTAGTGGGCGTAGGCGATATAGCTGGTCGGGCTGTGGTTGACGGCGTTCCAGTCCGAATTCCACCTGGGAATCAGGTAGTGAAAGCCGCCGGACCACCCCGGGGCGTCGCTGTGGTTTTCAGCGGCGTCCACCCAGAGGCCGGGCCTGCCGTCGGGGATGAAGCCCGAGCACCACCAAGTGCACATCGCTTTGGTGGCTTGGCCGAACGGGGAGCCTGCGGTGTGTTCGCCGATCCAGTCTCCGAGCCCCGCCGTCGTGTTGCCGCCCCAGGTGTAGGTCTCGAAGATCGGGTCTAGGAGCAAAGGAAACTCTGCGTTGGTGTCCGGCGTCGCTTCGACGGTAAGCGAGTCGCCCGAGATATCGAGCTGGACGGGAACTGGGTTCCCGGCCGCATCGATAGCGCTGGGGGCGGGGATCGTGACGAGCGTGTGGGAACCATCCACGACTTCCGCACCGCCCCCTTTGGCCGCGATCAGTTCGGCCCCGAAAGGAAGGGAGAGACGAAAGGTCTGCGAGGTCGGCGCATCCGCCGTTCGCAGCTGCGTCAGCGACTCGACCCCGGTGGGAGTGAGCGCCAGGGCGAGGTCGGAATCGGTGGCGACGTTGGGGTAAAACGCGACGCTTTCTTCCGTGGTCGATGCGCTTCGTTCCTGCGCCGCGCCCTCGACTTCGATCCCTACTTCGGCTTCCGGCAGCTCGAGGCCTTCGCCGAGTTCGGTAGGAAGGGATGCTTCGACGAGGCCGTTTTCCGCCTCGAGCGCTCCGCCGCTCGCTTGCAGGCCAAGGTCGACCTGTTCCTCTTCTCCGGATTCGTTCGGGACTCGCAGTGGGATCGTTGAATCGAGAAGGGTGGTCTGACCTTCAAATTCTCCTTCTCCCGATTCAGGTTGGCTGCCGGGCGCGATCACCGCGACGTTGTTGGAGAGGAACCTCTCGACTTTCAGTTCTGCAAAGGGGCCGGCAGTCGCCTGGAGCACCTGACCGAAGGTCTGTCGCAGGAGCGCTAGGGCTTCTGTCCGGTTTAGATCTTTGTGGGGAAGTTCCGCAGCCGCTTCGGGATCGGTCAAAGGCGGTACTTCCGCTTCGGGGGCTTGGCCTTCGATCACTTCCTGTGCGAATTCGAGGGGGGGCTGCGTCGGCGGGTCAGCTACGGCCGATGCGGCAACGGCACAGGTCAGCAGAACGCCGCTGGCAACAATGGCCGGGTAAAGGACCCGGAGAAGATCGCTGAACGGCTGCATGCGACCGGCAACGAGTCGCCTGAGTGAAGCCACTTGTGTTCCCCCTGCTTTCTAGAAAATGTATGGAAGTGAATCGGAACGGGAACGTATAGGACGCTGCTAGGCGAGCGATACCAAAAAGTAGAACTAACAAAATAGACTTAGAGTGAATACCTGTCATATCAATTGAGTTTTTCCTCGGATCAGCGGTCAAATGCGAGGCATAGTTATCGCAACCCATCACCGTCGGTCCAGCACTAAGCCGAAACTCCAGCCAGGTCGGGCCCTCTGGGAATCCACCGTCGACGAACACCTCCACATCCGGAGGGTCGAAGAAGGAGCCGGCGCCACCGCTAAGAACAAGGCGCACCGCGGTGTCGTCGGGCGGCAAGGTCTGCACCCGCTCTAGCGCGCCTTCGAAGCCGCAGCCGAAGAAGCGGCCGTAGTCGTTGACGACGACCTTGACTTCCAGGCCCAACAGGCCCTGGAGATGGCGTAGGGCTTCGTCGAAGCCGATCGAGCCAGAATTCCGGGACATACCTCCCAGTGGTTAGGACTCGCTTCCCCGCCACGGGGTTGCCTGGATTCCCTGGATTGGGCGGGTGGAGCCATCTTGACCACGCGGGAGATCGAGCCAGTCCAGGGGACGAGGGAGAGGACCCAGCAGGATCGCCGCGCTAAGCATCGCGGCACAGATCCCAACCCAGACCCTTCATCCACGGCCAAGCCCGCTGTCGCTGAGTTAATTCGGCGGGGCCTCTTAATCGAGGGTTGGTGGAGAGTGGCGCAGCTTCGACATTCTTGACACGGCGAATGAGAGTCGCCCATAGCGCAGGGCGCTTGCTTAGGGAGGGCGGCGAACTCGGAACGCCGCCCTCCCTGTCCCGGTTGCATCGAGCGCAGCACAGGGGCACGGCTTGCGACGGTGCCCCGGGGGGGCCTGATGCTCGATGCGGCGGCGATGCTAAATGCTTAAGCAAGCTGTGTTAACAGGAGATTTTGAGCAATTCTATTTACGCTTTTTGCGAGCGCGCGGTTTCTTGCCTGACGGGGCCTGCTTTTTCTCCCCACGCTCCGAGCCGAAGATCAATAGGGCGACACTGGTAGGGATGTGCTCGCCGTCGCCTTCCCCGTTCGCTCGCCGCGTGTCTGCTTCGACGCCGAACTTGAGAAAGCGTTCAACGACCTCATCGGCAAATTCCTCAGCGTCTTCGCATGCCTGTCCGTCGAAGTCCAGCGGAGTCCAACTGGTATGCCAATCGTTGCGCTTGTAGAACCTGCCCGACTTGAGCGAAACAGCTACGTCTTTGTCGATTTCCTGCAGGATGTCGTTCCCGATGATGTGCTGTCCTGACTTCGGAATGTGTTTCGCCATGCCCGAAGGAAGGAAGGCGTGCTCGACGGCCCGGTAGAAGTGCTCGACGGCGCCTCGCCTTGGCACAGTGCGGGTCAATTCGATCAGGTCGTAGTCGTGCAGGACTTTGACGTGGTAGCTGACCTGGCTGAGTCCCTCGTCTAGCTCTCGCTGGAGTTCCCTGGGGCTCCACTCCCGGTCGTTCATGAAGGCGAGGATTTGGGCACGCAGAGAATGCGAAAGCCCCTTCAGAAGCCTCTGCTTCAGGGGGAGTTCTTGCTTCCTCGTCTTCTTCTTCGTCCTGTCTGTCACGTCGGCCCCTCTCATCGCCACGCCGGGTACTCGGAGATTTCTGAAACGGAATGGCTTGATTGTTTGCGCAGAAAAGTAGCTGCAAACGCGTCTCAAGGTAACAGCCCTTTCTGATTGCTAAGGTCTTTTTGTTTTAATCAAAAAATCTTTGAGCAAAGGGAGGGGAGGTGAGCGTGATGTCGATCAAGCCATGCCCGACGGTGGCCCCGCTGCTGTCCAGCTTCAAGAATCGATGAGATTTGGGCAGGGCTTGGCGGGGGCTGACGTGCGCCAAGCCCTGCCCGGACACCGCGTCTCGCACGGGTAGAGCGGTTCTCGAATGCGAAACTAATCCTGAGCAACAGCCGGTCTCCTGGCTATGGACGCCACGCTTGAGGACCAGGGAGGGGATTCGGCGCTGCGGACCTTCGAGGCGATGGCCCCCGTCTACGACGACTTCACGGCCCACTACGACTACGAGGGCTGGCTCTCGGACTTGCTGAAGATCCTTGAGCGTCGCGGTCTTACGGGGCGACGCTTGTTTGACGTTGCTTGCGGAACCGGCAAGAGCTTCCTGCCGATGCTGCCACGTGGCTGGCAGGTGACCGGCTGCGATATCGCACCAGCGATGGTCGCCTTGGCCGAGGAAAAGGCGGGCGATTTGGTCAAGCTTTCTGTGGCCGATATGCGAGGGCTGTCGAGGCTCGGTGAGTTCGATCTGGTCTGGGCGCTCGATGATGCGATCAACTACCTGCTGAGTGTGGACGAGCTGGATGAAGCGTTGAGCGGGATGCGCGACAACCTCGCCAGCGGCGGGCTACTCTTGTTCGATGTAAACGAGCTGCTTGTCTACCAGACCTTTTACGCGGAAACCTCAGTGCTTGAGCAGGGTGGCAAGCGGTTTACCTGGCGCGGTCTGACTCCGGCCGACGTGGTCGCTGGCTCGTTGTGTGAATCGCGGCTTGAGGTACAGCGTGACCACAACGAGGGCGCGAGTGTCGATGGAGGCGAGGCATCTGTTCACCGCCAGCGCCATTTCCCCGAAGTCGAGATTCTGGCTGCGCTGGAGAGAGTCGGCCTGGAGTGCTTGGATGTCTACGGCCACGGCCTAGACGGCATCCCCCGGCAGCCGCTCGACATTGACCAGCACACCAAGGCGATCTACATTGCCCGCCGTACCCACGCGTAAAGAAGGGATGGGTTGGATGACGATCAAATCGTGTCCGGCGACGGTTCCAATGCTTTCGCTCTACAAGACGCGCTGAGAGCCGAGAAGGTTTGTCTGGGTTGACGGCCGCCAAGTTCTGCTCACTTCTGCAGGCTCACAGCTCGACCACGCAGGGCTTGGCATTCGAGCATCCGGGCGGTAGCCAAGATGAGACCGCCGATTAGTCGAGGCACTTGCAACCGGAGAGCTTTCGAAGAAAAAGTTTGGGGATTGGGTCTCTACTCGAACGCGAGGTCGTAAGTTGAACGAGTGGCCATGTCCCGCGAGCGAGACATCTCGTGGGCTTCTGGCCAATCTCCTGCGGCTATGAGGTGCGGCCATCGGTGGGCTCAGCGGGCGCCCGGGTGCAGAGCAGCAGCAAGGGCACGGGCTGGCGGTCGCCGTCGAGCCAGTTCGAGGTCCACGGTCATGAACCACGCGTACATCACGGCCAGAGTCAGGACGATTGTCTCGACCATGCCCTGGCATCGAGGTGCTCGAACAGGTTGTTCGCGAGCTGGCTAACGGTGAAGACGTAGACGAGGCCGAAGAAGAGCTCCAGCGGGGTTACCGCGCCCGCCTCTTCGGCGGGGCGCACGACCGACGAGATCTGGGCCTTTCGCCGGATGCCGTCATCGTCAAGCCTGAAGTTGGAGCGGCTCGAATCTGGAAAGCCTCGCTCGCTCGATCGCCTCAGCGTAGGCACCATGGACGGTGCTTCGCGGCCTCAGCCCGGCGACCCCGTATCCCTCGTCCATGGCCCGCGCGAGCGTTTGCTTGAAGGTCCTGCCGTGCCAGCCGTGGGGCTCGGCGGCACGCCCGACGTGCAGGTGGACCAGCTCGTGGAGGAGCGTCTCCAGGACGTCACCGGCCCGGATCCCGGGGTACGCCGTGACGGAGAGTCGGAACTGGCTCGGCACGGCGAACCCGAGCCGGTTCGGGCGCCGCCGCGCGCGCCGGACCTTGAGCTCGGGCTCGCGGGCGGCCAGAGGCCCTTCGGCAAACGCGGGCAGGCCTCGAAGCCTTTCCATCTCGTCGTGGAGTGCCACTCCCGCGACGAGGAAATAGGACAAATCGCGCCTCAAGGTGAGCAAAGCATGCCGCCGGACGCGGATGAACCGCTCCTGACGGCCCGCGGCTCAGGGGCTCTGGCCGTCGAACTTGTAGCCGACGCCGCGCACGGTGACGACCAGCTCGGGGCGCTGGGGGTCGCGCTCGACCTTCTGGCGGAGGTTGGAGATGTGGACGTCGCAGGCGCGCTCGTCGCCGTCGAACTCGGTCTGCCAGAGCTCCTCCATGATCTGGCGACGGGCGAAGACCTCGCCGGGGCGGCTGACCAGGAGGCGGAGGAGCTGGAACTCCGAGCGGGTCAGGCTGACCGGGACGCCCTCGATCATCGCCACATGGCGGACGAGGTCGATCGCCACCGGGCCGGCTTCGATCCGCACGGCTTGGTTGAGCGGGCCGCGGTCGAGCTCGCGGCGGCGCAGCTGCGCGCGCACGCGGCCGAGCAGCTCGCGCACCGAGAAGGGCTTGGTCACGTAGTCGTCGGCGCCAACCTCGAGGCCGACCACCTTGTCGACCTCGGCGTCCTTGGCGGTGAGGACGATGATCGGCACAGCGCTGCGCGAGCGCACGTCGCGGCAGATGTCGAGGCCGCTCGGCCCCGGCATCATGATGTCGAGGATCAGCAGGTCGAAGGGGATGCCGTCGCCGCCGACTTTCTCGGCCGCCTCGTGGCCGTCGGCCGCGACGTCGACGTCGAAGCCGTCCTGGGCGAGGGCGTAGCCGACCGACTCGCGGACCGAGGGCTCGTCGTCGGCCACCAGGATGCGCCCGCTGCTCATCGTCAGGCCACCGGAGTCGGGCTCGGCTCGACAACGGGGAGGCGAACCCAGAAGGTGCTGCCCTCCCCCTGGACCGAGGTGGCGCCGATCTCGCCACCCATCACGCTGACCATGCGGCGGGCGATCGCCAGGCCAAGGCCGAAGCCTTCCTGCTTGCGCGTCTCGCTGCGCCGGTAGAAGCGCTCGAATACGCGCTCGATCTCCGCCGCGGGGATGCCCGTTCCTGTGTCGATGACTTCCAAGATCACGTCCGTCTCGCCGTCGCGGCGGCCGCGAACGGTAACGGTGCCGGGGGGTGGCGTGTTCTTGAAGGCGTTGGTGACCAGGCCGATCATCACCTGGCGCAGCAGGGTCGGGTCCCCCTGGGCAGTCAGGTCGGGATCGGCCTCGACGATGAGATCGACGTGTTTGGGCGCCTCGACCGCGGCGACGACGTCGCGGATCGCGATCGGCACATCGACCACCTCGGTCTCCCCCGCCCCCAGCGACTCGACCCGGGCGAGGGTCAGCAGCGACTGCGTGAGCCGGTTCATCCGCTCGGCGTCCTCGGCAAGGCGGTTGAGAAAGTGGTCGCGGGCCTGGGGCTCGTCTTTTGCCCCGCCCTGGAGGACCTCGATCGCCCCCGAGAGCCCGGCCAGCGGGTTACGCAGCTCGTGCGCGGCGTTGGAGACGAAGTCGGCTTCGGCGAACTCGCGGCGCATCTCGTCGGTGCGGTCGCGGACCACCGCCAGCACCGCCCGCTCGTCGGGCAGGGCGCGAGCCTGCATCGCGTAGGCCCGGTCGCCGATCCGCAGCGCCGGGTGGGCCGAGAAGCCATCCTCGGCGGCGCGGCGCAGCTGGGGCAGCACCGCCTCGGGCGGCCGGCCGTCATCGAGCAGCTCCACGGCGGCGCTGTTGGAGAAGCGGACCGGGCCGTCGTCGTCGACCACCATCACCGCGTCGGTAAGCCCGTCGAAGATCGCCTCCAGCTTGTTGCGGTCGGCGGTGAGCACTCCGAAGCTCTCTTTCAGCGAAGCCCGCATCGACTCCAGGGCCCGAGCGAGGTCGCCGATCTCGTCAGGCCCGGAATCCGTCAGCGGCGCGTCGAAGGATCCCGAGGCCATCTCGCCGGCAGCCTGGGCGAGGCGCGAGACACGGTGGGAGATCGCGACCGCGATCAGAAAGCCGGCGAGGACGCCGACGATCACGGCGACGACCAGCGCCCGCTGGTTATCGCCGAATAGATAGACCGCGAAGGCGGTTATCAGCGAGACGGCGGCGAAAGCCCCGGACAGCCACAGCCGCATGCCTATTCGTCTCATGAGCAGTTACTAACACAAACGCAACATCGGGAGGCCGATGGTCGCCGTTCGATGCATTGACCACACTGGGGTGTGCACAATCGATCGAACGGCGGAAGCCGATGGAGGGCGGGGCGGCCGGGCTTCGTGGGAGAATCGGTCGGTGCGGACCGTGGTCTTCATTCCGGCTTGGAACGAGGAGGACTCGATCGTGGAGGTGATCGCGGGCGTGCGTGCCTCGATCCCGGGGGCCGACCTGCTCGTAATCGACGACGGCTCGGTCGACGCAACCGGTGAGCGGGCGCGCGAGGCCGGCGCGCTGGTCGCCTCGTTGCCCTTCAACCAGGGGCTGGGAGCGGCGCTGCAGACCGGTTACCTGCATGCCCTGCGCGAGGGATACGAGGCCTGCGCCCACCTCGACGCCGACGGCCAGCATCCGCCGGCTGAGGTGGCTCGGCTGCTGGAGGAGATCTACGCCGACCGTGCGGACCTGGTCATCGGCTCGCGCTACCGCGACCCCGCCAAAGCCGAGAGCGATGACTACAAGCCGACGATCTCGCGGCGGATCGGCATCGGCGTCTTCCGCTTCTTCCTGACCCTGGCCACGCGGCAGCGGTTCACCGACACGACGAGTGGAATGCGAGCGGCGAACCGGAGCGTGATGGCGATGTTCAGCGAGCGCTACTCGCCCGACTTCGCCGAGATCGAATCGCTGCAGCTCGCCGTGCGCGAAGGCCTGCGGGTCGAGGAGGTTCCGGTGCGGATGCTCGAGCGGGCCGGCGGAACGTCGTTCCTGACCCCACTGCGCTCGGCCTTCTTCATCTTCAAGGGGATGATCGTGCTGCTGGTCGGCCAGTTCCGCCCGCGCCACGTCGAGGCGAACGAGCGATGAGCGCGCTGGTGCTGGCGGCGAGCGAGAGTCCCAAGGTCCACCTGACCTCGCAGACGCGGATCATCGCCGCCGTCCTCGCCCTCGCCTTCATGGCGCTGGTCCTGGAGCTGATCCGCCGCAACCGTCTGCAGGAGCGCTTCAGCGTTGTCTGGTTCGTCGCCGGGCTGGGGATGCTTGTCGGCGCCGCCTTCCCGGGCCTGCTGAGCCTGGTTGCCGACGCGATGGGGGTGCGCGACACCAACGTCGCCCTCTTCTCGATCGTGCTGCTCTTCCTGCTCGGTCTTGCGCTCAACTTCAGCGTGACGATGTCGCGCCAGGCGGCTCAGATCACACGCCTCGCCCAGGAGCAGGCGCTGGAGCGGGCCCGCGAGCAGGCGGGCTCAGGAGAAAACGGCAGCGAGGCGAAACGAGAGCGCCTCCAGAGCTAGCTCCTCGGAGACGTTGAGGTCGAGGCGGCGGCGGGTGTCCTGGACGAGCTCCGCGGCACGGCGGGGGCGGGAGGGGTCAAGCATGGAAGCGCGGGCCTCGAGCTCAGCGAGGCGGTCGCGGTTGTCGACCACCTCGGGGGCGTCGGAGGCGGCGGCGGCCAGATCGCGGAACCAGCTCGCGCTCAGCTCCAGGGCGAGGTCGAGCATCTCCGTGCGGCGGCGGCGGCCGGCTCGTTTGGCTTCGTCGGTCATGTCCTTGGCGCTGCGTTTTACTCCGGCTTCCGATTCCTCTTCAAGGAGCTTGCGGGTCTCGGCTTCGGTTTCTTCGCCGGCGGATTCCGCGACGGCAATCAGTTGTGTCCAGGGTTGGTTCGGAGCGGTGGGGGCCGTCGGGGGGGATTCGGCGGACGCGCTTTCGCGCTGAGTGTCCGGCGAATCC
>JBJMKO010000089.1:0-4605 GCA_045805805.1 Solirubrobacterales bacterium
CATCTGCTCGTCCTCGTCCTGGCGCTCGGTCAGCGCCACGCACACGTCGAGCACGTGGGCGCCCCCTTCGACCTGGTCCTCTGCGACCTGGACCAGGCCGTCGTAGTCGTCGACGAGCAGCAGCTCCTTCGCCCTGCGCGAGCCCTGCGAGTTGACCCGCTCCCCTATCAGCGTCGGGCGCGGTTCCTGGACCAGTGGGGTCGAGGTCATCATCGAGGAGAGATGGGGGGGACCGAGCGCCGGCCGCTCTCCCGGGACGCGACCCTCGACCCGCTCGCGGATCGCCGCGATGTGCTCCGGCGTGGTGCCGCAGCAGCCGCCGACGATGCCGACGCCGTAGCGCTCGACGAACTCGCCAAGGGTCGCAGCCAGGGGCCCTGGCTCTTCGGGGAAGATCGTCTCGCCGTCGGGCCCCTGCAGCGGCAGCCCGGCGTTGGGGATGCAGTGCACGGGCAGCGGGCTGTTCTCGCCCAAGTAGCGGATCGCGTCGCGCATGTCCTCGGGCCCGGTCGAGCAGTTGAGCCCGATCACGTCGACGTCGAGCGCCGCCAGTGTCGTCAGCACCGCCTGGATGTCGGTGCCGAGCAGCATCTTGCCGCCCTGGGGGAGGAGGGAGACGCTGGCCTGAATCGGCAGCCTGCGGCCGGTCGCGGCAAAGGCCTCACGGGCGCCGAAGATCGCCGCCTTCACCTCGAGGATGTCTTGCGCGGTCTCGACGATGATCAGGTCGGCGCCGCCCTCGACCAGGCCGCGGGCCTGCTCGGCGAAGACCTCGACCAGGCGGCCGAAGGAGATGTCGCCGAGGGTCGGGTCGGTGGAAGCAGGCAGGAAGCCAGTCGGCCCGATCGAGCCGGCGACGAAGCGGTTGGGCCCCGCCGCTCTGCGAGCGATCTCGGCTGCCTTGAGGTTGATCTCCAGGGTGTGCTCGGCCAAGCCCCACTCTTCGAGCTTCAGCCGGGAGCCCTGGAAGCTGTCGGTCTCGACCACCTCGGCGCCCGCCTCGATCATCGAAGCGTGCACACCCTCGATCACGTCGGGCCGGTTGAGCACGAGCGCCTCGTGGCACTTTCCCTCCAGTCCGCCGTAGTCCGCCTGCGTCAGGTCGAACTGCTCCAGGGTCGCGCCCATGCCGCCGTCGAAGACGACGACGCGCTCGCGGGTAGCGGCTATGAAATCGCGCTCGGCCATCGACCAGAGGCTACCGGGGAGGCCATGGTCCCCTGCCGCGACGCCGGGCGTCAGCTAAAGCTTTCAGCGCAGCCGTACATGCCCGCTCGCCTCGCGGCATCTTCCGCCTTTTTGAAAGGAAACGGAGTTCCGCCGATTTCGGACGAGTCGTCCTGCATTTTTTCAAGCTTTGTTTGAAGCGCGGTGAGGAATGCGGCTGCCTGTGGCGCATAGGCTTCCGGAGCCCCAAGCTGACTGATCTTCGCGATCTCTCCTTCGATGTTCGGCGTGACGATTGAACCTATCAATTTGGTAAGCGCGGCTTCTTCCTTAGCGCTGTTTCCCGACAAGAGGGTCGATTTGTTCTCTTCTCCGAAGCGGGTGAACTTCGCGAGGAATTCGGTGCGAGCCGCTCTACAGATCGCATCGGCCTTCTCGGTGAATTCGTTCTTTGAGAGGGCACCAGCTTGGACCGTGATTTCGGAATCGCTCGAACCACCGCAGCCGACGACGGAAAGTAGCGTTACCAGCGCCACGAGCAGCGGCAACGCTCTCCCTCTTCTCAAGATGCCCCCCTCATCTCGTAGGGCACGATAACAGCTTCCGATCAAGGACGTCTGATCGATCAAGTGACGATGCACCTAGGGGGTCCTATCCTGTACGCCTGTAAGGGAATTTGCGAGATAGCGAATGCGCGCTTTCGCGCATTCGCAAATATCGCATCCAGGCATTTGCAGGGAAAAAGCGGGCCTAGCGGTCAGTCGTTGTCGCAGGCAAGCCAAGTTGCGCCGATTAATTTGCATATTCGGCAGGCTTCGTCTTATGGTTGCTCAGGCGCTTGGAGAAAAACGGGCGCACATCAATCGATCTCGGCCTACAGCCGAGAAGGGAGAACAAAGTGAAAGCAATCAAGATGATCGGCCTGACCGCGCTGGTGGCGCTGATGGCCATGGCATTCGTCGGGGCTTCCTCGGCGATGGCGGAATCGACTGCGCTTTGCGACGAAGATCCGGTGGGCACAGAAGTATGTCCCTCCGGGCACTTATTGGGTGCCATCCACGAAGAATCGGTTGGCAAGGCGAAACTCGTAACGAGCGTCGGCACCACCGAATGTAACGTTTTATTCGGAGGCACCATATCGACGAAATTAGCTAATCCGCTCCTCGTTGTCGGTACGTTCGTCTACACGAATTGCGTACTGGGCAGCACCAACTGCACCGCGACTGAAGAAAACGGCCCTTCGACCATCGAAGTATTAAAGGAAGGCCACGAAACCTCGAAAGTGACCGGCAAAGGCTTAGTCTTCGTCGACTGCGGATCATTCCTTAAATGCAGCTACAACGGCACCGGCCTGAAAGGCGTAGGCAAGGGGCCATTATTATCGGCCCAGACAAATGGCGATGTCACGCTCACAAGCCAGGTGACGACCAAGGAGGGCGGCTTCCTCTGCCCGAAAGAATCCAAATTAACCATCACGACCACTCCGTTAACCCCGACCTACATCAAGAGCTAGGTAGCTCGAACCGCGATCGCCGCTGAGGTATCGCGAGACGGAGCAAGAACCGCCCCGGCAAATGCCGGGGCGGTTCTGTTTAGAGACAACTACGCTCCCATTGAAAATCGGTAGTGGTATTCTAGGAACGAATCCGGTATACTCCTCCGGTCGTGCCTCCTCAGGGGCATCGGCATGGGAAGAACTGACAGGGAAAATCGAGTCGCCGGAGCGACCGCTTGGCAGCGGTTCGGCAGGAGGCTCGGCACTACAAGGAGAAGAGCCACGTGAGACGACTAATCATCTTGCTCGCCGCTTTGGGGGCCTTGCTGGTCGCCCCGGCTGCCCATGCGGCGCCCGGAGTCGAACCGGTGAAAGTGACCCTCAATGGCACAGGCGCTGGCAAAGCGTTTATCCCGCCGGGATTGGAATTCTACGCAGGAAGCCCGGAAATCAAATGCACCTACGCCTCCCCTGGGCCCCAGGCTGGCGTCTGCGAAACCAAAATGAGCAACGAAGGTGCTGGCTGGGAACAGGTCTTCATCCAGTTCGAAGCAAGCCCTGGGTCCAAGCTCACAAGCGTGACGGCCGCAAACGTCGAAGTCGAAGCCTGCGGAAACTTTCCGGGTTCTGAAACGGAAGGTATCTGTACACCGTACGTGGAACCGCCGGAAACCGGAAGCGGGGAAGCGGAAATCACCGCGACCTTCGAAGACGAACCCGGAGAACCACTCATCGTCGCCATCGAAGAAGGCACAGGCACGGTCGTCTCCAACCCGGCTGGCATCGAATGCATCGGCTCTGCGCCGAAGCAGTGTTGGAAGTCCTATACGTCACCCACAAAAGTTGCCCTTACCGCCAGTCCGGCGAGCGGCTACGCATTCAGTTCTTGGAGCGGCTGCACCTCCGTGAATGGCCGGGAATGCATAGTGGAAAAAGCGGGAGAAGGCATCAAAAAAGTCAAAGTCAAGTTCATCAAAACCTGGGGCCTTACGGTCGAAAAGGCGGGAACCGGCTACGGCAAAGTGGGGGCCACCGGGATCAGCTGCGACGAAAGCTGCTCGAAAGCCAACTCGGCGGTCAAAGCCGGCACCGCGGTGACGGTCAAGGCCACCCCGGCCAAGGGCTCTGAATTCGTTGGCTTCGAAGGCGGCACCGGCTCGGCCAGCGGTTGCTCGGGCGCGACCTGCGCCTTCCCGATCTCACAACTGAGCTCGGTGAAAGCCAAATTCGTCCCGTTGCCGACCAAAACCCTGACCGTCAAAATTACCGGCCCCGGCGCCTACAAAGGCAAAGTGAGCGGCAAAGGCACCACGGTCAAAGGCGTCTACTCGACCGCGATCAGCTGCGGCTCGGGCTGCACCTCGGCCATCGAGACGTTCTTTGCCAGCGGCACGACCGAACTGGTCGCGTCGACGGGCGTGGGCTACAAATTCGCCGGCTGGACCGTCTCGGGCGGAACCGCCGGGACGTGCGAAGGCACGACCTCGCCCTGCACGCTGCTGACCGACGCCAACAAGACGGTCGAAGCGAAATTCGAATAGCGCAAGCAGACGAAGACCGCAACTCGGAAACGAGTATTGCGTTTATGGGAACGCATACGGTACGCTTCTGAGCAGGAGGGATCCAAGGGACGAAGGAAGGGGGGCAGGTGAGGAAGACAGGAAAGCGCAGGCGGTTCACGATCTTCATCGTCATCTTGGCGGTTCCGATCCTCGCCCTCCCCTCAACCGCCCTCGCCACCCCCTTCCACGCCCGCGCCAAATCCCTCGACATCGGCGGCCTCAATCACGCCTGCGGCGCCGCCGTGGACTTCAAAGGCGATCTGTACCTCTCGAACGCAGGCGAATCGACAGTCAACGTCTACGACGCCTCCCACACGATCCTCACCTCGATCCCTGACGCCCACGAACCTTGCGGCCTCTCCGTGACCGCAACCGGCGTCC
>JBJMKO010000090.1:0-2291 GCA_045805805.1 Solirubrobacterales bacterium
CAGCGGGATGAGAAACGTCACCGGCCTGAAGGCGAGCGGGTACGAAGGAGGGCACCTGGCGCCGAGCTCGCTCCTGCACCGGCGCGACCTGGTCAGGCGAATCGGTGGCTGGCGCGACTACCGCGAGATCGAGGCGGCTCCCGACACGGAGTTCACCGAGCGGGCGCTGGCCGCGGGCGCCTCGTTTGTCTGCTCGTGGGCGCTGACCTGCTTCAAGCTGCCCTCCGCGATGCGTCGCAACTCATACGTCGAGCGTGCCTCGCACGAGCAGGAGGAGTTGAGCCGGCGGATGGAGACCGAGCGGGCTTTCCAGCTACGCGAGCTGGGGCGGGCCGTGGCGAGCCGGCTGCGTCATCCGCGCACCGACCCGCACAGCTTCGGCCCCCAGGTCTCGCCGGGCGCCGGCAAGGGCGCCCAGGTGCGCGAGGCACGGCGCATCCGGGGCCTCGACCCCTAACAGCAAGCGTTCCGGTGCGCCTTATCCACCCTATGCGGGGATAAAGCGCACCGGAAGCGTGTTGAGCGCTTAGCGCTCGATCAGGGTCGAGACGACGGCCTCGTAGAAGCCGTCGCCCATCGCGCCCTCGGTGACGGTGGCGTTGTCCCAGGCGCTGAGGGCGGCGCGCAGGCCGGGGTCGCGGGCCGGGCCGTTGGCGACGACGAAGAAGCGGCCGACCGCGGCGGCGACCTCGAGGTCCTCGACCGAGTCACCGACCCCGATGCACTCGGCTGGGTCGTAGCCGCGGGCGCGGGCATGGGCCGCAACGGCGCCGGCCTTGCTGACCAGCTTGGGGACGAGGTGGTAGGCGTGGGTGGGGCCATCGATGGCCGGCATCTCGCGGCCGATCGCGCCGTTGTCGAGCAGCCGCAGGTCGTCGTGGCCCTCGGCTTCGAGTAGTCGGTTGGCCTCCTCGATATCGACTTTGCCACGGAAAAGGTGGGAGAGGATGCGGCCGGTGTGCCAGGGCGCGTGGTACTCGAGCCGCCCGTCGAAGTGCTCGAACAGCATCTTCGGGATACCGCGTTGCTCGATCTTCTCGTAGACGGTGCCGTCCTCGTCGGGGACCAAGTCACCGGTCAGAATAGTCGTCTCGCCGTCGATCGCGAAGGCGCAGCCGGCCTCGTAGATGTAGGAGGTCTGGCCCATCAGCCGGGCGCACTCGTGTACCTGCGGCTCGCGCCGTCCCGACATGATCACGACCTCGACCGCGGCCCGCTGGCATGCCTCGAGGCCGCGCGACTGGGACAGCGAGAAGGCGCCCTCGGCATCGCGGAAGAGGGAAGAGCCCTTGCCAAGCAGGGTTCCGTCGTGGTATGTGTAGACGCATCGCTGTGCCATGGTGCGGTCGTTACGGTAGCCGGATGATCGTGAGCGAACCTGGGTGGGGGGATGGGAAGGCCCTATCCTGGACGCGCGGCTTTGCCGCGCTTGAGTGTCCGGGACAGGGCCTTCCCATCCCCTGCTACAGGCTTCCGGCCCGAGGAGCGGTTCTGTGATCTGGCGACTGGCCGACCGGGAGTTGAGCTTCGGGCAGCCCGTTGCTGCGGGGATCGTCAACGTGACTGCCGACTCGATGTTCGAGGGAGCTCGTAGCGGTACGTCGGAGCGGGCGGTGGAGGATGGCTTGGCGCTGGTCGAGGCTGGGTTCGACATGTTGGATGTGGGGGCGGTTGCGGCTAAAAGTGGGCCGCCGGTGGCGGCTGAGGTTGAGGCGGCGGCGTTGGTGCCGGCGATTGAGGGGTTGGCCGGGTCGGGTGTGCCTGTCTCGGCCGACACCTTCTCGGTTGAGGTCGCCCGGGCGGCTCTCGGGGCTGGGGCGGTGGCTGTCAACGACATCTCCGGGGGTTGCGAGGAGATGTTCGAACTGGTGGCGGAGACTGGGTGCGGCTACGTGTTGATGCACATCGAGGGACCGCCGCGGGTCGACCGACCGCCGCGGCGCTACGACGACGTGGTCGAGCAGATGAAGTCTTGGTTGGGGGGGAGAATTGAGGCCGCTCAGAGGCTTGGGGTGAGTGAGGAGCAGATCGCCATCGACCCCGGACTCGACTTCGACCTGACGACAGAGCAGAACCTGGAGGTTCTGCGGCGGCTGCCCGAGCTGCGCTCGCTCGGCTTGCCGCTCTACGTCTCGCTCTCGCGTAAGGACTTCATCGGCGCGGTCCTGGCGGGGTCGTGGGAGCGGAGGCTGCCGGCAGGGGAGCGCGAGTGGGGGACCGTCGCTGCGGTGGCCCTGGCGGTGCGCGGCGGCGCCGACATCCTCCGCATCCACGATCGCAGTTCCCTGCAA
>JBJMKO010000091.1:0-3640 GCA_045805805.1 Solirubrobacterales bacterium
CCGTCGGGCAGCGTCACCGGGACGATCTCGCGGTCGAAGAAGCCGTCTTCCTGGGACTTGACCGCAAGTTCCTGCGAGCGCTGCGCGAACTTGTCCATGTCGGCGCGGCTGACCTCGTAGCGTTCGGCGACGTTGACCGCCGTCTTGCCCATCTCGATGTAGGCGTCGGGGCGGCCGTCGTTGCCCTGGAGGTTCTCGTTCTGGTCGGCGGCGCCGGCCGGCTCGGTGCGCTCGTTGTAGCGGCTCACCCACTCGATCCCGGCGGCGATGTAGGCGTCGCCCTCGCCGGCCTTGATCGCGTTGCCGGCATGGCGGATCGCGTCGAGGCTGGAGGAGCAGTAGCGGGAGACGGTGACGCCGTTGACCGTCTGCGGAAGCTTCTCGGAGAGCAGTGAGACGATGCGGCCGATGTTGAACGCCTGCAGGCCCTGGGGCATGCCGCAGCCGCAGAAGACGTCCTCGACCAGGGCGGGGTCGACGCCGGGGTTGCGCTCGAGCAGCCGGTCGACGACATAGGCACCCATCTCGTCGGGGCGGAGCTGGGACAGCGAGCCCTTGAAGGCGCGGCCGATCGGCGTGCGGACGGTGTCGACGATTACTGCCTCGGGCATGCGGTCTCTCCTTCAAGCGGGGTCGGGGAAGTGCGGGCCGCAGGGTAGTGGATTAGGCTGCGGGGCCGATGTCGCTGGACGGCCTGCGAGCGTGGATCGGAGAGGTGGAGCACAAGCTCGGCAAGCGCACGCGCGTCTTTCTCGTCCTCGTCGCGATCGCGGTCGGGGGCGCCGGCGCGGCTCTCTACCTGGCGATCGAAGCCCGGGAAGACTCGGTCAGCAAGGCCGACGTGCAGGCGGTCCGTGACGAACTGGCAGGGCGCATCGGCGCGGAAGGCGGCGAAACCGACCTGACCCAGCTCGAAGCGGAACTCAGCGCCCTACGGGCCGAAGTCGCCAAGCTGAGTGAGGAAGGGAGCGCGTCGAAGGGCGCCGGCGACAATTCAGAAGGAGCGCCGGAGGAAGAAGCGACAGGGAGGACAGGGAGTACAGGCACAAAAAGTCCCGACTCCCAGAACAAACCGCTCCTGGAATCGATCGTGAAAGCGAAGGAAGAACACGGAAAGTAGGGCGATGGCTTGTGTGGATACGCACTAAGATGCGTGCCGCCGTCCCCCCGCTGCGTTACATTCGCCGCAATTCGATCTCGCGTCCATTCGCGAGCTCTGCCGTCAAGGCAGTGAAAGGAAGGCTCCCATGCCCGAGGGTTACTGCGTCAAGGAGCGGAAGAAGGTCGAGATCCAGGACGCCAAGCAGGTGACGATGAAGAACGGTCGCCCGGCGATCCAGGGCACGTGCCCGGACTGCGGCACCAAAATCTTCAAGATCGGCAAAATGGAGTAGCAGCACCGAAACAGCCTGAACCGGCACCGGCGGCTGCCCGTATGACGTTCAGCCGTGATCTTCGTACCTGCTCCAAGATCGGCCTGAGATGGCCTCTGGTGCCCTGACCCGAGAGCGGGACGTCCGCGAGGCCTACACAGCCCACGCGGCGGAGTTGTATGGATTTGCGGTGCGGTCGCTTGGCGACTCGGGTCTCGCCGAAGAGGCCGTACAGGAAACGTTCCTGCGCGCCTGGCGAGCGGGGGATCGTTTCGACCCGCAGATCGGCTCGCTGCGGACCTGGCTCTTCGCGATCCTCCGCAACGTCGTGATCGACCTCAGCCGCGCCCGCGCCGCGCGGCCGGGCGTCGCCGAGGGCGGCATCGAGCCCTCGGTCGAGCCCTTTGACGAGGCACTGCTTTCCTGGCAGATCGAGGAGGCGATGCGCAGGATCGGCGAGCAGCACCGCCGTGTCCTGGTTGAGACCTACTACCGCGGCCGCCCATACGCCGAGGTCGCCGCGGAGCTCGGCGTCCCGGAGGGAACGGTGAAGAGCCGCGTCTACTACGGCCTGCGCGCGCTGCGGGTAGTGCTCGAGGAGATGGGCTATGAAGAGTGAGAGCTGCCGCGAGTGGCGCGAGGCCCTGGGCGCCTACGCGCTCGGGCACCTGCCGGACGAGGAGCGGGCGGGCCTGGAGGCGCACCTCGAGGGCTGCGCCGACTGCCGGGCGGAGTCCGAGTCGCTGCTCGCGATCGCCCAGCGCCTCCCCCACGCCGACCCCGCGCGGTTCGGCCCCGCGCCCGTCCCGCCTTCCGAGCTGAGACAGAGAATCGCCACGACGATCGGCGCCGAGCGGCGATCGAAACGCCGGCATCGCCGCCTCCGCCTCGGCCTGGGGCTGAGCGGTGCCGCCGCGGTGGCAACCGCTGCCGTGCTGGCAATCTTCGTCCTCTCCGGCAACGAGGCAGGCGGCCCCGAGCAACGGGTCGCCTTCCGCTCGCTGCCCCCGGGGGTGAGAATCGCCGCCACGCTCGAGCCGCGGGCGTTCGGCACCGAGATCCACATGTACGTCGCCGGCATCAGCTCGGGCACGCTCTGCCGGGTGTACATGCGCGGGGCGAGCCAGACAAACGTCTCGGCCGGCAGCTTCCGCTATCGCTGGGGAAGCGAGGACTCGGCGGTGCTCAGCGCCGCGCTCGACCTCTCCCGCGCCAAGTCCCTCGTCGTCCACGCCGGCACCCGAACCTTCGTCGCGCCGCTAGGCGCCCCCGACTCAGCCCAGCTCGAACAACCCCAAGAGGAGGAACCAACGTGATGAAAACCCTTACCGCGACCACTGCACTGGCGTTGATCGGCGTGCTCGCGCTCGCTGGTTGCGGCAGCAGCGACAGCAGCAGCTCGAGCTCCGGAGGCGCCTATGGCTCGGGCGAAGAATCGACCGCGAAGAGCCAGCCATCCAGTTCCACCGGCGGCGGGACCGCCGCGATCGTCTCAGCCGCCGGCGCGCCCAAGCTGGGCCGAATCCTCGTCGACTCCAAGGGCTTCACCCTCTATGACTTCCACAAGGACAAGGGCACCACGTCAGCCTGCTACGAAGCCTGCGCGAGCGTCTGGCCCCCGCTCACCACCGAAGGCGCCCCGCAGTCCGGCGAAGGCGCCATGGCCTCGAAGCTGGGAACCACCAAGCGCAAAGACGGCACCGTCCAGGTCACCTACGCCGGCCATCCGCTCTACACCTACACGGCCGACACCAAACCCGGCGAGGCCAAGGGCAACGACTTCTCCTCTTACGGTGCCGAGTGGTACGCGCTGCTGCCCAGCGGCGAAGAGGCCGAGGGCTAGGAAGTTTCCGGTTGTTTTGCGGGCGGGGTTGGTGGGGCCTGGCGGGTGCGCCTCTGCGTGAATTGACGTCGCACGCGCCTATGGCGCGTAGCGACGAGATGAGGTGCGCGGGCTACGCCCGCGCAGGCATCGGATTGCATTTCCGCCGCTTCGCGACATTCCCGCAGAGGCGCACCCGCCAGGCCTCCCGAAGCGGGGGACAAGCTTCGAAGCTGTCTCTTCGAAGCTCCTTGTTCGCTTGAAGCTTTCGAGCTTCGAAAGCTTGACCTGCTTTTCGAAGCTTCTCCATCCGAAGCGGCTTCTCGGCTTGAAGCTCTTCAAGCTTCCAAAGCTGGATCCCGGTTTCGGAAAGCTTCCGTATATCGGGGGCGTGTCGAGGGAGCCTGGCCGCCCTCCAGGCGAATGTCGCCGAAGGCGGCGGAAA
>JBJMKO010000092.1:0-1653 GCA_045805805.1 Solirubrobacterales bacterium
CGGCCTGAAGACCCCGCTGATGGTCGGTGATATGCCGATGGGCAGCTACGAGGCGAGCAACGAGTTGGCGATCCGCAGCGCCCAGCGCCTGGTCAAGGAGACCGGCTGTCAGGTGGTCAAGCTGGAGGCGGGGGGGATCTCGGTAGAGCGCGCCCGGGCAATCGTCCGCTCCGGCATTCCGGTGATGGGTCACGTCGGCCTGACGCCGCAGACCGCGACCGCCCTCGGCGGCTACAAGGCTCAGGGCAAGACCGCTCAAAAGGCGATCCAGCTATGCGAGGACGCCTTGGCGCTGCAGGCGGTCGGCTGCTTCGCAATCGTCTTTGAGGCCGTTCCGGCTGCCGTCACCGAGGCGATAGTCGAGAAGCTCGAGATTCCCTCGATCGGTATTGGCGCCGGCCCCGCCACCTCCGGCCAGGTCCTCGTCTTCCACGACCTGCTCGGGATCACCACCGGCCGCATGGCGAAATTCGTCAAGCGCTACGCCGACGTCCACGGCGAGATGGTCGGCGGCGTGCGCCAATACGTCGACGAGGTCCGCTCACGCCACTTCCCCGAACCCGATCACGTCTACGGGGTAGAGCCCGCCGAGCTGTCCGAGCTGCGCCGCTATCTCGACCAGGAGAGCCTCACCTCGGCCAAGGCCTGGGACTGGGAGCCACTCTCCTAACCCGCGACTCAATCTACGATTGGCGGGCCGATGCCCGTTTATGAGTTCGAGTGCGAGGACTGCGCCAACCGCTTCGAGGAGCTGACCTCGATCGATACGCCCAGCCTTGCTTGTCCCGAGTGCGGATCAAGACGGACTCGGCGCCTGCTGTCACCCGTGTCACCGGCGGGCCGGCAGCCGCGTGGCGCAGCGGTGCGAAGCAACGAATCGCGTCGGCGCGAGCGGGAAGCCGCGCGTGGGGAGCGGCTCGCGGAGACCAAGCGCAAGCGCGCGACGGGAGAGCTCTAAGTGGCCACTGCTGAGGAGCGACGCGAGGAGCTCGTCGCTCTCTACAAAGAGGTTCAGGCCTGCACTCGTTGCCCCCTGCATGAGACCCGGACCAAGGCGGTCTTTGGGGCCGGAGACGCCGACGCCGACCTGATGTTCGTCGGTGAGGCGCCCGGGGCCGAAGAGGACCGGCAGGGACGGCCCTTCGTCGGCCGCGCGGGGCAGTTGCTCAACCAGATGCTTGAAGAGATCGGGCTCTCCCGCGAGGAGGTCTTCATCGCCAACGTGCTGAAGAGTCGTCCGCCCGGCAATCGCGATCCCCAGCCGCTGGAGATCGAGGCCTGCCGCCCTTACCTCTTCGAGCAGGTCCGCCTGATCGAGCCGACCGTGATCTGCACGCTGGGCAACTTCGCGACCAAGCTACTCAGTGGCAATCCGGCTGGGATCACCAAGGTAAGAGGGGCACCGCAGGTACACGAGCTGGGCGGCCGCACCGTCTTCCTGCTACCGCTCTTTCACCCGGCTGCCGCGCTGCGCACGCCGGCGGTGAAGGCGACGCTGCGCGAGGATTTCGCCACCTTGCCGGGTCTGCTTGCCATGGGTCCGCCTGTCGGTGCCGAGCCGGCCGACGAGCCTGTGGAGGACGAGCCCATCACCCAGCCCGATCCCGAGCCCTCCGCTGACCAGCTTGACTTCTTCGGGTGAACGTCGAGTCC
>JBJMKO010000093.1:0-29683 GCA_045805805.1 Solirubrobacterales bacterium
CCCCCCCCCCCCCCCCCCCCCCCCGCCTCTCACCGCCTTGAAAAGCATGTGTGCGAGGGGTCACGCTGACGTTGACATAAATCGATGTCTCGTTAATCTATGCATCGATCCCTGTAACGAAAAGCTGAGGCCCTCTTTGATCGATAAGCCACGCCGAGTCGCCATCGTCGGCGGCAACCGGATTCCATTTGCGCGCTCGAACTCCATTTATTCGCGTGCCTCCAACCAGGACATGCTCACCGCTGCGCTCGACGGGCTTGTAGCGCGCTTCTCACTCGAGGGCGAGCGGCTCGGCGAGGTCGCCGGCGGCGCCGTGCTCAAGCACTCGCGCGACCGCGACCTCACCCGGGAGAGCGTGCTGGGCACGCGCCTCGCCCCCGAGACCCCCGCCTACGACGTGCAGCAGGCCTGCGGCACCGGGCTGGAGACGACGATCCTGGTCGCCAACAAGATCGCCCTCGGGCAGATCGACGCCGGCATCGCCTGCGGCGCCGACACCACCTCCGACGCCCCGATCGGCCTCAACGAGGACCTGCGCGGGGTGCTGCTCGACGCCAACCGCGAGAAGTCGAGCCTCGGCCGCCTCAAGCAGCTGGCCCGCGTCCGCCCCAGCCACATCGTCCCCTCGATCCCCCGCAACGAGGAGCCGCGCACCGGCCTCTCGATGGGCGAGCACTGCGCGATCATGGCCTCGGAGTGGGAGGTCGGGCGCGAGGAGCAGGACGAGCTCGTCGTGCGCAGTCACCACAACCTCGCCGCCGCCTACGAGCGCGGCTTCATGGAGAACCTGGTCAACCCCTACCTCGGGCTCGAGCGCGACCAGAACCTGCGTCCCGACTCCTCGGCGGAGAAGCTGGCCAAGCTCGGCCCGGTCTTCGGCGGCGAAGAGGGGACGATGACCGCGGCCAACTCGACCCCGCTCAGCGACGGCGCTTCGGCGGTCCTGCTCGCCGGCGAGGAGTGGGCGAAGCAGCGCGATCTGCCGATCCTCGCCTACTTCGCCGACGGCCAGACCGCGGCGGTCGACCACGTGCACAAGCGCGAAGGGCTGCTGATGGCTCCCGCCTATGCGATGCCGGCGATGCTCGACCGGGCCGGGCTGAGCCTGCAGGACTTCGACCTCTACGAGATCCATGAGGCTTTCGCCGCCCAGGTGCTCTGCACGCTGCGCGCCTGGGAAGACCCGGCGTTCTGCCGCGACCGCCTCGGTCGCGAGAAGCCGCTCGGCACGATCGACCGCGAGAGGCTCAACGTCAACGGTGGCTCGCTTGCGGCCGGCCACCCCTTCGCCGCGACCGGCGGCCGAATCGTCGCCGGCCTCGCCAAGGCCCTGCACGAGCGCGGCTCGGGACGCGGTGCGATCAGCATCTGCGCGGCCGGCGGCCAGGGCGTCGTCGCCATGCTCGAAGCCCCCGGGGGCGCCTCATGAGCGACCTCTACTCGCAGATCGTCAACTCACCGCCCGGGCGCTTCCTGGCGCCGCGGGTCGGCCTGCCACGACCGGCGAAGCTGGACCGCCAGGGGCCTGGCGCACCGGTCGTCTCCGGCGCGGTCCTCTTCGGCGCCGCGCCGGGCGGGCGGCTCGGCAAGCAGGTGGAGCGTCTGCTGGGCGAGATCGGCGCTGCCCGTCCCGAGAAATCCGACTCGCCGGTCAAGGCGCTCGTCTTCGACGCAACCGGGATCGCCGACTCGACCGAGCTGGTCGAGCTGCAGCGCTTCTTCCACCCCAACGTGAAGCGGGTGCAGGGCTCGGGCCGGGTCGTCGTGCTCGGCACGCCCCCCGCCGGCCTACCGCCCCGCGCCGCGACGGCGCAGCGGGCGCTCGAGGGATTCACCCGCTCGCTCGGCAAGGAGATCGGCCGCGGCATTGCCGTACAGCTGGTCTACGTCGCGCAGGGCGCCGAGGAGGAGATCGGCTCGACGATGCGCTTCCTCCTCTCCCCCCGCTCGGCTTACGTCTCCGGCCAGGTGATCGAGGTCGGCGCCGCGGTCGCCAAGGCTCCGGCGATCGACTGGAATCTGCCGCTCGACGGCAAGATCGCCCTGGTCACCGGCGCCTCGCGCGGCATCGGCGAGGCGATCGCCACCACCTTGCACCGTGACGGCGCCGGCCTGGTCCTGCTCGACGTGCCGGCCCTCGCCGGCGACCTGGCAAAGGTCGCCAAGGAACTGGACGCCGAGACGATCGAACTCGACATCACGGATGAGGACGCGCCGAAACGGATCGCCGACGAGCTCTCCGGCGGCGTCGACATAGTCGTCCACAACGCCGGCGTCACCCGCGACCGCACGATCGCGAAGATGCCCGAGGACCGCTGGACCTCGCTGATGGAGATCAACCTCTCCAGCGAGGAGCGGATAAACGACGAGCTGCTCGGCCGCAAGCTGCTGCGCGACAACGGGCGGATCGTCTGCGTCTCCTCGATGAGCGGAGTCGCCGGCAACTCGGGCCAGACCAACTACGCGACCTCGAAGGCGGGCGTGATCGGCATGGTCGAAGCGCTGGCACCCGAGCTGGCGGAGCGCGGAGCGACGATCAACGCGGTTGCCCCGGGCTTCATCGAGACCAAGATGACCGCAGCGATGCCGGTCACGATCCGCGAAGCGGGCCGGAGGATGAACAGCATGTCGCAGGGCGGCCTCCCGGTCGACGTCGCCGAGACGATCGCCTGGTTCGCCGGCCCGGCCTCGACCGGAGTCAGCGGCAACGTCGTCCGCGTCTGCGGACAGAGCCTGCTGGGAGCCTGATGGAAACCCGCACGCTGCAGAGCCCGCCCAGCATCCTGCCGCTCTACGCCCGCGCCGCGGCGCCGATGATCCCGGGCGCCTCGCTGCTCCCCTTCGTGCCGGGCCGCGGCAACGAGATCCCCGAGGTCGAGCTGGAGCTGGCGGGTGCGCGGCCCGATCCCGAGAAGGTTGCGGCGTACTCAAAGGTCTGCGGCTTCACCCTCCGCGACCACCTTCCCCCCACCTACCCGCACGTGCTCGCCTTCCCGCTGCAGATGGCGGTGATGGCCGACGGGGGCTTCCCCTTCGGCGCCGTCGGCCTCGTCCACGTCGAGAACCGGATCGCCCAGCACCGCCGGATCGGGATCGGCGAGGAGCTGACGATCCGTGTCCGCCCCACCAAGCTCGAGCCCCACCCCAAGGGCCGCACCTTCTCCCTCGTCACCGAGGCCAGCGCGGACGGTGAGACGATCTGGGAGAGCACCAGCACCATGCTCCGCCGCGGCCCCGAAAAGCCCGCCGATGGGACGAAATCCTCGGATATGCCGAGGATTTCGTCCCATCGACCCGAGGACGGGGGCGCGGAGTGGAGGCTGGGTGGAGACCTCGGGCGGCGATATGCCGCTGTGTCCGGCGACCGCAACCCGATTCACATGCACTCGCTTAGCGCTAAGGCGCTTGGGTTCCCCCGGGCGATCGCGCACGGGATGTGGACCAAGGCACGCTGTCTGGCCGCACTCGAGAGCACGCTGCCCGACGCCTTCGGCGCCGAGGTGCGCTTCCGCAAGCCGATCCTGCTCCCCGCCAGGGTCGAGTTCGCCAGTGCGCCGGGCGACGGGGAAACCGACTTCGCGGTACGTGACGCAAAGCGCGGCACGCCGCACCTCGACGGCCGCATCGGGCCACTCGCGGGCCCAGCCAAAGACGACGGAAGGAAGTAGAGATGCCCACCGCCACAGATGACAAGGGCGTGGCCGAGCGCAGCATGGGCCTCGGCCTGCGCTGGCTGAACCGGCTCGCCGGCTCGGACCTGCTCGACCGCATCCGCATCCGCAAGCAGGTCGAGCGGGCGCTGTTCACCGGGACCAAGAACGGTTTCCGCTCCGCGACCGCGGCGGGGCGCACCTTCAAAGCCGCCCAGAACCTGACCGGGCCGGCACGACAGGCGCCGGGCAAGCCACGGGCGCTCTTCGACCTGACCCCCGACGACGAGCAGCAGATGTTGAAGGAAGGGGTTCGCGACTTCGCCGAGGCGGAGGTGCGGCCGGTCGCCGGCAAGGCCGACGCCAATTGCTCGACACCGGTGGAGCTTCTCACCCAGGCAAACGAGCTCGGCGTCAACATGCTCGGCGTGCCGGAGGAGCTCGGCGGCGTGGTGCACGAGCAGGCGGCCGTGACCAGCGTCCTGATCGGCGAGGCCCTCGCCCACGGCGATATGGGGATCGCCTACGCGGCCCTCGCCCCCGGCGCGGTCGCGACCGCGATCGGCCACTGGGGCACGCCGGAGCAGGAGGCGACCTACCTGCCCGCCTTCACCGGCGAGGACACGCCCGCGGCGGCGCTGGCGATGCTCGAGCCGAAACCGCTGTTCGACCCGCTGAGGCTGGAGACGACCGCTCGCCGCGACGGCGACGACTGGGTCCTCGACGGGACCAAGTCGCTCGTCGCCCGCCCCGGTGAATGTGAGCTCTTCGTCGTCGCCGCCGAGGCCGACGGCCTCGGCCCGGCCCTCTTCGTGCTCGAGTCCGGGACCTCGGGGCTCTCGGTCGAGAAGGAGCCGGCGATGGGACTGCGGCCGGCCTCGACCGGCCGCCTCGTGCTCGAGGACGTGCGCCTGCCCGGCACCGCGCTGATGGCCGAGGGCAAGCGCGAGGCCTACGTCGAGTGCGTGCAGCGGGCGCGGATCGCCTGGTGCTCGCTCGCTGTCGGCACCGCCCAGGCCGTCCTCGACTACGTCATCCCCTACGTCAACGAACGCACCGCCTTCGGCGAACCGGTATCCAACCGCCAGGCGGTCGCCTTCGGCGTCGCCGACATCGGCATCGAGAGCGAAGCGATGCGCCTCACCACCTACCGCGCGGCCAGCCGTGCCGACCAGGGCCAGGACTTCGCCCGCGAGACGGCGCTGGCCCACCGGCTCTGCTCCCGCAAGGGGATGGAGATCGGCTCCGAAGGCGTGCAGCTGCTCGGCGGCCACGGCTTCGTCAAGGAGCACCCGGTCGAGCGCTGGTACCGCGACCTCCGCGCAGCGGGCGTGATGGAGGGCGCCCTGCTCGTCTAGAGCTAAGGAGAACCATGATCAATCTTGAGATACCGAAGAAGTTCAAGCCGCTGGCCAGCCAGGCCAACCAGGTCGCACAGGAGGTCTTCCGACCGATCTCCCGCAAGTACGACGAGGCCGAGCACTCCTACCCGAAGGAGCTCGACATGCTCGCCTCGCTGATCGACGGGATGAACGAGGGCTCCGACATCGGCGGCGCCGGGGCCGCCGGCGTGCGCCGCGAGTCCAGCGGAGGCGACGAAGGCAACCGCAACGGCTCCAACCTCTCCACCGTGCTCGGCATCATCGAGCTCTGCTGGGGGGACGTCGGCCTGCTGCTCTCGATGCCGCGTCAGGGCCTCGGCAACTCGGCGATCGCCTCGGTGGCGAGCGACGAGCAGCTCGAGCGCTACGGCGGCAAGTGGGCGGCGATGGCGATCACCGAGCCCGAGGCGGGCTCGGACTCGGCCTCGATCCGGACCACGGCGGCGCTGGACGGCGACGAGTACGTGCTCAACGGCGAGAAGATCTTCGTCACCTCGGGCGACCGGGCGGACCTGATCGTGGTCTGGGCCTCGCTCGACCGCGACAAGGGCCGGGCGGCGATCAAGTCCTTCATCGTCGAGCGCGACAACCCGGGCCTGAAGCTCGACCGGCTCGAGCACAAGCTCGGCATCCGCGCCTCCGACACCGCCAACTTCACCCTGCAGGACTGCCGGGTGCCGAAGGAGGCACTGCTCGGCAATCCCGAGATCGACGTCAAACAGGGCTTCGGCGGGGCGATGCAGACCTTCGACAACACGCGGCCGCTGGTGGCGGCGATGGCCGTCGGCGTCGCCCGCGCCTCGCTGGAGGAGACGCGGAAGAAGCTCGAGGAGGCCGGGGTCGAGGTGGACTACGACACCCCCGCACTCTCACAGTCGGCGGCGGCGGCGCGCTACCTGGAGATGGAGGCCGACTACGAGGCAGCCCTGCTGCTCACCCTGCAAGCGGCCTGGATGGCCGACAACGGCAAGCCCAACTCGCTGCAGGCCTCGATGGCGAAGGCGAAGGCGGGGCGCACTTGTGTCGATGTGGCTCTCGGTTGCGTCGAGCTTTGTGGCAGCGTCGGGTACGGCGAGAATGAGCTGCTCGAGAAGTGGGCTCGGGACGCGAAGATCCTTGACATCTTCGAGGGGACTCAGCAGATTCAACTGCTCATCGTTGCCCGACAGTTGCTCGGTAAGTCCTCCTCCGAACTGCGGTAGGGAGAGCCGGCCGCCCCTCCCCAAAACGCGCGGCAGGAGCCGCGCTTGTGTGTTTTGGGGAGGGGCGTCCGGCTCTCTTCCACAGGCATAGGAGAGACTGCCGGGCGTGAATTTCGTCGAGTTGATGGAGCAGTCGCCGGCTTCGAGGCTTGGGATCGTTGCTGTTGACGCAGAGGGGAATCGGCGGGACTGGTTCTTCGGCGAATTGATCGCTTGCTCGGCTGGGCTTTCGGGAGCTTTTGCGGCCCGGGGCGTTCAGCGGGGGGACGTGGTGATGATGCTGGTTGGGAACCGGGTCGAGTGGGTGCTTTCGCTGCTTGCCTGCTGGCGGATGGGGGCGGTGGCACTGCCTTGCAGCACGCAGCTGCGGCGCCATGACCTGGAGGTGCGGGTGGCGGCTGCCGATCCGAAGCTTTGCGTTGGTGAAGAGGCGTTGCTTGCCGAGCTGCCCGGCGGGGTTGCGACGATGGGCATGGATGAGGTCGCCCTGGTTCTCGACGAGGACCGGCCGCAGGAGACGCCGGCGGGGATCGAGCCGATGGAGGCGGAGGACCCCGCGCTGATCGTCTTTACCTCGGGCACTACCGGAGAGCCGCGGGGCGTTGTTCATGCCTACCGGTACCTGGAGGGACAGCGGACCCAGGCCGAGCACTGGCTGGGATCGCGCGAGGGCGAGCTGGTCTGGTGCACGACCGCTACCGGCTGGTCGAAGTCGGCGCGCAACGTCTTCCTCGCCCCCTGGCTGACCGGGGCCGCGGCTGTGATCCATGAGGGTCGCTTCGATTCGGCCGAGCGGCTCGACATGGCCGAAGTGCTAGGGGTCAACGTCCTCTGCCAGGCGCCGACCGAGTACCGGATGCTGGCCAAGCGCACCGCCCTGCGGCCGCTTCCCGCCCTGCGCCGCATGGTCTCTGCCGGCGAGCCGCTGGAGGCGGAGACGGTCGCGGCGTTCCGCGAGACGATGGGCCTCGAGCCCGCCGACGGCTACGGCCAGACCGAGACCGGTCACATCAGCGGCAACCTCGTCGGGGAAGCGGTCCGGCCCGGCTCGATGGGAAAACCGCTGCCGGGGATCGAGACGCGGATCGTCGAGGGCGAGCTGCAGCTCCGCGCGGCCTCCTCCCCCACCTTCTTCTCGCGCTACCTCGACGGCGAGCGCTTCGAGGGCGAGTGGTGGCACACGGGCGACCTCGTCCGCGAGGACGAGGATGGCTACCTCCATTTCGAAGGCCGCGGCGACGACATCATCCTCTCCTCCGGCTACCGGATCGGCCCGTTTGAGGTGGAGTCAGCTCTCCTTTCCCATCCGGCAGTGGCCGAGGCCGCCGCAGTCGCCGCCCCCGACCCGGAGCGCGGCGCTGTGGTGCGCGCGATCGTCGTCCTGCGCGAGCACCAGCCAAGCCCCGAGCTAGCCCGCGAACTACAGGAACACTGCAAGCGCGAGACCTCCCCCTACAAGTTCCCCCGCATTATCGAGTTCGCCACCGAGCTGCCAAAGACGACCAGCGGCAAGATCAAGCGAGCGGAGCTGCGGCGGGGATAAGGGCTACGGGTGCCCCTCCCCAAAACACTCCAGCGCGGCTCCTGCCGCGCGTTTTGGGGAGGGGCACCCGTAGCCCTCTAGGCTTCGACCGTGAAACAGATCGACCGCAAGCGGATCGCGGCGCTGACCGAGGCCCAGCAGGAGCGCTTCCGCAACAGCACCGGGCAGTCCGCCAAGACCTTCCAGCGCGCGGTGAAGGTAATGCCGAACGGCGTCCCCTCCTCGTTCCAGGAGAACGACCCCTGGCCGATCTACATCGAGCGCGGCCAGGGCAGCCGCGTTTGGGATGTCGACGGCAACGAATACACCGACTTCCACAACGGCTTCGGCGTGATGTGCATCGGCCACGCCAACCCCACCGTCGGCGCCGCGGTCAAGGCTCGGATCGACGAAGGCACCCACTTCGCCGCCCCGACGGACGGCTCGATCGCCGTCGCCGAGGAGCTGGCGCGCCGCTTCGGCCTGCCCCAGTGGCGCTTCAACAACTCCGGCACCGAGGCGACGATGGACGCCGTCCACCTCGCCCGCGGCGCCACCGGCCGCGACACGATCCTCAAGATCGAGGGCTCCTACCACGGCCACCACGACACCGTGATGGTCTCCGTCTACCCGCCGCTGGAGGCCCTCGGCGCTCGCGACGACCCGGTCAGCGTCTCCTACGGCGCCGGCGTGCCGGAGGCGATGACGGCGCTCACCCGCGCCGTCCCCTTCAACGACGCCGAGGCCCTGCGGAGCGTGCTGGAGAAGATCGGCGAGCAGGTCGCCGGGCTGATCATGGAGCCGGCGATGATGAACATCAACATCATCCCGCCGCGCGAGGGCTACCTGGAGCGAGTCCGCGAGCTGACCGCGGAGCACGGCGTGAAGCTGATCTTCGACGAGGTCAAGACCGGCGCGACGATCTCCCCGGGCGGCGCCACCGCCCGCTTCGGCGTCGTCCCCGACATGATCACCCTGGCCAAGGCGAGCTGCGGTGGCTACCCGGGTGGGGCGATCGGGATGAGCGAGGAGCTGGCGGCGATCGTCGCCGACGGCACGGTCAAGCAGTACGGCACCTTCAACGGCAACCCGCTGGTGATGGCGGCGGCCGAGGCGACACTGACCGAAGTCCTCACCGACGACGTCTACACGCGCTTCGAGGCGACCAACCGGCGTTTGCTCGACGGCTGCCGGCAGATCGTCGATTCATACGGCCTCCCCGCCTATACCGAGGGCATGGGAGCCAAGGGCTGCGTGATCTTCTCGCCGACCCGGATGCACGAGTACCGCGATTACCTCTCCGACGTCGACGACGACCTCTCGACCTTGGCCTGGCTCTACCACATGAACCACGGCATCTTCATGACGCCGGGAGTCGAGGAGGAGTGGACGCTCTCGATCGCCCACAGCGACGAGGACCTGCAGCGCTACCTGGACGCCTTCGAGTCCTTCGCCCGCGACGTAACCGCATAACCGCGTGCCGACGGGCCTAAAACCCCACCCGGAGTGGGGTTTTAGGCCCGTCGGCCGAATGTTTAGGCGGCCAGGGCCTCCTCTACGTCGACGGGGCGGCCGAGGTGGTAGCCCTGGGCCATATCCACGCCGAAGTCGCGCAGCATCTGCGCCGTGACGTCGTCCTGGACGTACTCGGCGATCGTCGCCTTGCCCAGCCCGCGGGCGATCTGGACGATCGCCTGGACGGTCAGCTGGTCGGCGTCGCTGTTGGGCATGTCGCGAATGAACGAGCCGTCGATCTTGATCAGATCGAAGGGAACCTGCTTCAGATAGTGGAAGGGGCCGAAGCCGGCACCGTAATCGTCGATCGCCACCTGGCAGCCGAACTCCGTCAGGCGGTCGGCAAAGCCCCCCGCCACCTCGTAATCGTGAACGCGCGCCGTCTCGGTGATCTCAAAGGTGCAGCGAGACGGGTCGGCTTCGCCTTCGTCGAGGCGGCGTTCGATGAATTCGATCACGGACAGGTCGGAGACCGATGCGCCGGAGAGGTTGACGTGCAGGGAGACCGGGCTTCCCTCGCGCTCGCGGCGGGCGAGCAGCTCCAGCGCGCGGGCGACGACCCAGCGATCCAGCTCCTGGACCATGCCGGAGCGCTCCGCCACCTCGATGAAGGACGCGGCCGGCAGAAGCTCCCCGTTGTCCCCGGTCATCCGCAGCAGCAGCTCGTAGCGCTCGATCCCCCCCGAGGCGAGGCTGCGGATCGGCTGGGTGTGGAGACTGAGGCGATCGTGGGTGAGCGCGTCGCGGATCCGGGCGGTGGTGGTCTGGCGGCGGTCCTGGCGTTGCTGCTCGCGGGGATCCTGGAACAGTGCAATCTGGTTCCGCCCACCCTCCTTGGCCCGGTACATCGCCTGGTCGGCGGCAAGCAGGACCGCCTCGGCGGCGACCTCGCGCTCGCCGCCGAACATCGTGATCCCGACGCTGATCGTCGCGCTCTCGGCGTCGGCCACGGCCACCGCGCTCTCGGCGACCTGGGCGCGCAGGTCCTCGCCCAGCTGCAGAGCTCCCGCGGTGTCGGTCTGCGGTATCAACACGGCGAACTCGTCGCCGGAGAGCCGGGCGACGATGTCGGTGGCGCGCACCCGCTCGCGCATGATCGCGGCGATCAGGCGAATCAGGTTGTCCCCGGCATGGTGGCCGTGCGCGTCGTTAACGCCCTTGAGGCCATCGATGTCGATGATCATCACCGCGCCCTGACCGCCGTAGCGGGCGCTGAAGGAGACGTACTGGTCCAGCTCGGCCCGGAAACGGCGGCGGTCGAGCAGCCCGGTGAGGGGGTCGTGATCGGCGATGTAGCGAAGCTGCGCCTCGGTCTTCTCTGCCTGCGCGAGAGCCTCGGAGACGACCTTGCGATCCTCTGGATCGAGTTTGGCCAGCACCGACTCGATCGCCGGATTGCTCTGGGTTGGGAGCTCCTCTTTGGTCACTTAATGACAGTAGAACTTTCGGCGACCGAACGGATCGGAGCCCACGCATGAGCATTGAGAATACGTCCAAGTATCGGCTACCCCCTGCCACCAATAGTGGGCGTCCAACGGTCCAGGGGTAGTGTCAGACCATGCCCAATCGACTAGCGCGGGAGACCAGCCCGTACCTGCTCCAGCACCGCGACAACCCGGTCGACTGGTTCCCGTGGGGGGAGGAGGCGCTTTCCCGGGCGCGAGACGAGGACCGGCCGATCCTGCTCTCGGTCGGCTACTCGGCGTGCCACTGGTGTCACGTGATGGAGCGGGAGTCCTTCGAGGATGCCGAGACGGCCGCCTACATGAACGAGCACTTCGTCAACGTCAAGGTCGACCGCGAGGAGCGCCCCGACGTCGACGCCCTCTACATGGAGGCGGTGCAGGCGATCAGCGGCCAGGGAGGCTGGCCGATGACGGTCTTCCTCGACCCTGACGGCGTGCCGTTCTACGGAGGCACCTACTTCCCGCCCGACGAGGGCCGCGGGATGCCGAGCTTCCGCATGGTGATGGAAGCGGTAGTCGATGCCTTTGAGCGCAAGCGAGACGAGATCCACGAGCGTGCGCCCGAGATGCGGGCGCGGCTCGGGGCGATCGGGCAGATCGAGCCCGCGGCGGAGCCTCCGGAGGCGGCGCTGCTGGGGGAAGCCGTGGCACGCCTCCTGACCGCCGCCGACCTCGAGCGCGGCGGCTTCGGCGGCGCCCCGAAGTTCCCGCCGGCATCGGCGCTGGAGCTGCTGCTCGCCCGCGACGAGCCCGAACCGGTCGAAAGGACTCTCGACGCGATGCTCGCCGGCGGCATCTACGACCAGCTCGGCGGCGGCTTCGCCCGCTACTCGGTCGACGCCGCCTGGCTCATCCCCCACTTCGAGAAGATGCTCTACGACAACGCCCTGCTCGCCCGGGCCTACCTGCACGGCTGGCAGGCACTCGGTCACGAGCGCTACCGCCGGGCCTGCGAGGAAACCCTCGACTGGGCGCTGCGCGAGATGCGCGGCTCCGAGGGCGGCTTCTACTCGGCGCTCGACGCCGACTCCGAGGGTGAGGAGGGCCGCTTCTATGTCTGGACACCCGACCAGATCCGGGACGTCCTATCGCCCGTGGAGCCAGACGACGCGAACTTCATCGACTTCTCCACCCGGCAGATAGAGAAGTTGATGCAGTTCTACGGGGTCAGCGAGGGCGGGAACTTCGAGGGGCGGAACATCCTGCACCTCGCCAGGGGCTGGGACGCCGAGGAGCCGGAGGCGCTCGGCGAGATGCGGCGGGCCCTCTACGAGGCGCGCGCCAAGCGCGTCTGGCCGGGCCTCGACGACAAGCGCCTCACCTCCTGGAACGCCCTGATGATCGGCGCCCTGGCCGAGGCCGGCGCCGTCCTGGAACGCAGCGACTACCTCGATGCCGCCCGAGCCTGCGCCGAGTTCATCTGGGAGCAGATGCGCAACTCCGACGGCAACCTCCTCCGCACCTACAAGGACGGGCGCGCCCACCTGAACGCCTACCTCGAGGACCACGCCTACCTACTCGAGGCCCTGCTCATCCTCTACGAAGCGACCTTCGAGCAGCAATGGTTCGAGCGCGCCCAATCGCTGGCGGAAACCATGATCGCCCGCTTCGGCGACCCCGACCGCGGCGGCTTCTTCTCCACCTCCGAGGACCACGAATCCCTGATCGCCCGCCGTAAGGAGATAGGCGACCACCCGATCCCCTCCGGCAACTCATCGGCGGCAATGGGCCTACTCCGCCTATCGGCCCTAACCGGCGAGCGCACCTACGAACAGCAAGCCGAATCCGTCTTCCGCCTCTTCGCCAAACCGGCAACCCAACACCCCGAGTCCTTCGCCCACCTCCTGAGAGCGATCGATTTCCATCTGACCCCAACCAAAGAGGTAGCCCTGATCGGCAACGACCTGACCGAGCTGGCCAAGGCAGTCCACTCGAAACACCGCCCCCACATGGTCTTGGCGGCAGGCCCAGAAGGCACCTCCGTCCCTCCCCTCCTCCAAGACCGGACGACCACCGATGGCCACCCCACGGCCTACGTCTGCGAGCACTTCACCTGCCAGGCCCCCACCACCGACCCGAAGCACCTAAACGAGCTTCTCTAGCGCCGGCAAGGGAGGGAGGGTGTCCTCTCCTGGGCGCGGCGTCCTGTTTTTCGCCCTAACCCCTCTGGGCAGCGCCAATCCCTGCGGCGAAAAACCCAGCACCCACGAGAGGACACCCTCCCTCCCCCAACCCACCCGCTCAGAGAACCGGCAAAAACTGCTCGATCTCGAACGGCGTCACCTGCACCCGGTAGTCGTCCCACTCCTGCCGCTTGATCTCGACGAAGCGGCGGAACGTGTGCTCGCCCAGCGTCCGCAGCACCAGCTCGGAGTCGGCAGCCACCTCGATCGCCTCGCCGAGCGTCGCCGGCAGCTGCTCGATTCCCTGATGGGAGAGCTCCTCCGGCGAGAGGTGGTAGAGGTTCTGCTCCATCGGCTCGGGCAGCTCGTAGCCCTTCTCGATCCCTTCCAGCCCGGCCTGCAGCATGCCGGCGAAGCAGAGGTAGGGGTTGCAGGCGGGATCGGGACAGCGCAGCTCGGCCCGGGTCGCCCCCTCCTTGCCGGGGTGGTAGAGCGGCACCCGGATCAGAGCCGAGCGGTTGCGGCGGGACCAGGCGAGGTAGACCGGCGCCTCGTAGCCGGGTACCAGCCGCTTGTAGGAGTTGACCCACTGGGCGAAGAGCGGTGAGATCTCACGCGCGTGCTTGAGCTGGCCGGCGATGAAGGCCTTCGCCGTGGGCGAGAGGAAGTACTGGTCGTCGGGGTCGAAGAAGGCGTTCTTGCCGTCCTTGGTCAGCGACTGGTGGACGTGCATCCCGGAGCCGTTCTCGCCGAACAGCGGCTTCGGCATGAAGGTCGCGTGCCAGCCGTACTTCATCGCGTACTCCTTGACGACGATGCGGTAGGTCATGCAGTCGTCGGCCATCGAGAGCGCGTCCTTGTAGCGCATGTCGACCTCGTGCTGGGAGGGGCCGACCTCGTGGTGGGTGTACTCGACGTGGATGCCCATCTTCTCCAAGGCCAGGACGGTGTCGCGGCGCACGTCGGAGCCGGCGTCGAGCGTGGTCAGGTCGAAGTAGCCGCCTTCATCCAGAACCTCGGGCACGCCGCCCTGCGGCTTGGCAGAGCGGAAGTAAAAGAACTCGAGCTCGGGGCCGATGTTGAAAGCGTCGTAACCCATCTCCTCGGCCCGTTTCAGAGCGCGCTTCATGATCCAGCGCGGGTCGCCCTCGTAGGGATCGCCGCCGGGCACCTGGACGTCGCAGAACATCCGGGCCACGGCGTTCTCCCCCTCCGGGCGCCAGGGGATCAGGGCGAAGGTCGAGGGATCGGGCATCGCGATCATGTCCGACTCCTCGATCGGATTGAAACCGGTGATCGAGGAGCCGTCGAAGCCCATGCCCCCGTCGAAGGCGTCCTCGAGCTCGGCGGCGTTGATCGAGAAGCTCTTCAGCTGCCCAAGCACATCGGTGAACCAGAGTCGGACGAAGCGGACGTCGTTTTCCTTGACGATCTGGGCAACGTCAGCGGCACTCTTCGGTTGGTCTGCCATTCCTTGTCTCCTGGGCTCGCGCTTGTCCCGCTCGGGAGGCGCAACGATAGGCGAAGTGAACCGCTCGGGTTGAGGTCCCCGTATACGGGTAGAGAGGCGATGCCCCGACGCAGGGGCCCAGGAAGCGGAGGCCGCCTTGCACAGCAATCCAAAACCAGGTATAACTTACTGGACGTAAGTAAATGGCTAAAAGTAAAGTAAAGCCCATCTAAAGGCTCTGTAAAGCGGAATTCCCCTGAATTAGAGCCGGAGGCGGATGCAAGTGACAGTCAAAACAGACGTGAGCAGATTCCAGATCCACGACGAGTTGACCGCGCCTGAAGAGAGCGCGCCGCTGATCAAAACGATTCAGGCCACCGGCGGTGCCGTGACCAAGTTCGTAGGCGTGCTCGCCGGTGCCCCCGCCGTGCTGCGCGCCTACACCCGGATGCGCTCAGAGCTTCGCGGCGGCGTCCTGCCGCGGGCGACTCGCCAGCGGATCGCCCTGGCGGTCGCCGAGTACCGCGAGGACAACTACAGCATCGCCCAGCACGCAAAGACCGCGCGCAGCGCGGGCCTCGGCCTCGACGAGGTCTCGCGGGCCCGCAGCTTCACCTCGTCCGACCCCAAGGAGGCGGCGCTGCTCGAGTACCTGCACGGGGCGCTCGAGGCCAACGGCCACCCCCCTCTCCACCTCCACGAGGAGGCACGCGAGATCGGCTGGACCGACGAGGAGTTGCTCGAGGCTGTAGCTCACCTGGCTCTGAACGAGTTCCAGAGCCTCATTGCCGGTGCGGCTGAGCTCCCCAAAGACCAGAGCGGTCCGCGGGTTCTTCCTTCTGTTGCCTAGCGCTGGGCGGAGGGGACGGGCGCCCGTCCCCTCCGCGACGCCAACAGCAGGAAGATAGGTGCAGATGGAGCTTGTGGAGGGCCGGTGCCCTCTCCCAAAACACTCAAGCGCGGCCCCTGCCGCGCGTTTTGGGAGAGGGCACCGGCCCTCCCCCACCGCTAGTCCTCGACGACGGTGACCGTGTAGAGGAGGCGAGCCGTGGAGTAGCGGCAGCCGTAGGTGGCGCGCTTGCCGATCTTTTGCTGCGGTTCTCCTTGGCGGACGTCAGTTGAGTTGACGCACTTGCCTGGTTCGCGGCTGGCTCGCCAAGCGTTATCTGAGGGCAAGCCCTGGGCGAAGGCCGGGGCCCAGGTCGGCACGGTGAGGCCGATGATGTCGTTCTTCTGGACCTTGAGCGAGGCGCCGAAGCGGACTGTCTGGCCAAGGTATGGGCTGAGCACGTGAATCGAGCCCTGGGCGCGCAGGTTGTAGCGGGGCGGGTTGGTGCCGGGGACGCGGCGCAGGATCGCCAGGCGCGCCTCGGGGGGCGTGCCGAAGAAGCCGTTGAAGAAGGAGCGCTGGCTGCTGGTCGGTTGGGAGAGCGTCAGGGTCCAGGACTTGATCTTGCCGCTCTTGCGGACGAGGAAAGGAAGCGATCCCTGGCTGGTGCTGACCTGGAACCCGGTGACGCTGCCGATCGCCTGGCACGGCGACTCGGGACAGGACGGGTCCGGCATCGTCGCGGTATTGCCGAGGACCACCGTTGTTTTTGACGTGGTCGCGGCTCCGGCGCTCGCCCCCAACGCAACGAAGAGCGCGAGGCAGCCCGCCAGCCCGATGACCAGCGCCAGGCGGCCGCGACCTCCAGCCGAACCGGCGTTGACAACTGCTTGCGAAGACCTCGACATGCCCGTGCTCCTCTCGTTGGAAATCCTGCCCTTGCGGGCAGATTAACGATCAGAGCGGCAAATCCTGCTTCGCGCGCACTCTAATTGGCAGGCAGAGCGACCGCGTAGTGCACCTGGCCGACCCCTTCGAAGCCGAGGGCGCGGCGGGCGCCGTTGGTGAGGTCGAAGGCGTTGCCATGGGTATAGGGGCCGCGGTCGATCACGCGCGTGACCAGGGAGTGGCCGTGGTAGACGAACTTGATCGTCGTCCCACAGGGCAGCGTGCGATGGGCGACGCCCACGGTCCCCGGTTGCAGGGTCTCCCCACAGGCGGTGTGGTTGCCGTAGAGGCCGGGTCCGTACCAAGTAGCCCCCGCCGAGCGCATCGGGGTGCTGAACACCGTGCTCTGCCCGGCGCTCGCGGTCGATTCGGAAGAACCGGTGCCGACGCCGCCGGTTCCAGCCTGGGCTGGGACCGCACCGAGGACCAGCGAGGCGAGGACGGCTATAGCCGGCGCCATGCGCATGCGCCTGCCGCGACGCCTGCCGGCCGCGCGCGCTCGCCCTGAGTGATCTTTCCGCCCGTAGCGGTTTCCGTCTGCCTTCATTGCTCTTTGCGACGCTTACGGGGTTAGCTGACGGGCTCGCGCTGAAAGAGCTGCGCTACGTGGCAGATGCCGACGATTCGCCCCAACTTTTGGGTCCCCCGCTCCCCGCGGTATGTAGGCGGGGATTCAGCGGAAGTTGGCGGCAGGTTAGCAAACGCTAAGACATGAAAACGTGAAGAGGTTGAGAAAGGCCCCCTTTCGGGGGCCTTTCCGTTAGCGGGCCTATAAGCCGGATCCTGTCGTGAACGACCATCTGTCTCCCGGAGCCTGAGCCCCGGGGGGCCGCCGAAGCGGCCCTGCGGCCTACCTGGACCTCGCCGGGCAGGGTCGACGGTCCTGCTTGGCCTTGCACCGGGCGGGGTTTGCCTGGCCGCCGCGTCACCGCGACGCCGGTGCGCTCTTACCGCACCATTTCACCGTTGCCTGTACGCGACTCACGTGTGGCCGCGCCATCGGCTGTGTATTTCTGTGGCACTGTCCCGCGGGTTTCCCCGGGTGGGCGTTACCCACCGCCTCGCCCTTCGGTGTCCGGACTTTCCTCGAGGGGTTTTCTCTCCCCCCGCGGTCGCTCGGCCCGCCTGCCGATGGTAGCGCGGAGCTCGCCCTCCCTCGCTTGCGCTCGTTGAAGGATTGTGCGCGCCCAGCGACCAAAATCCCGGCGCAAGCAACGGCGCTACAAGAAGCTGATCAAATTGGGCGCCTGGCCCGAGTAGGGCCGTCAGACCTTGCGGAAGACGCCGACGACTTTGCCGAGAACGGTCGCCTCGGTGGTCCGGATCGGTTCCATCGCCTTGTTCTCTGGCTGCAGGCGGACGTGGTCGTCTTCGCGGAAGAAGCGCTTGACGGTGGCCTCCTCGCCGATCAGGGCGACGACTATCTCACCGTTGACGGCATCGTCGGCGGGGCGCACGATCACGTAGTCGCCGCCCAGGATGCCGGCTTCAACCATGCTGTCGCCGCGCACGTTGAGGATGTAGTCGCCGTCCTCGCCGCCGATCACGTCGGGGACTTCGATGTACTCCTCGACGTTCTCCTCGGCAAGGATCGGCTCGCCGGCAGCGACCTGACCGACGAGCGGCAAACCGCTCTCCGGCCGAATCGTCCGCTTGGCCTTGTCGAACAGCAGCTCGATCGCCCGGGGCTTGGAGGGATCGCGGCGCAGCAGGCCGATTTTCTCCAGGTTGGCGAGGTGCGCATGCACGGTCGAGGACGAGTGCAGGCCCACCGCTTTTCCGATCTCCCGTACCGTGGGCGGATAGCCGGTCTTGGCGGCATATTTGCCGATGAAGTCGAAGATCTCCTTCTGCCTCTTGGTCAGATCCAGCTCCATGTTCACTCCCCTCCCAGGCCCGCGCATCGGTTCTTGTTATGTTCGCCGAACACTTGTTCGCAAGGGTAGCGCGCCCCCCGGATACGCGCAACCGAAAACGCCTCCCGGGCGCAAACATCTAGAATCGACGCCCCTCGAGCGGCTGTGGCGGAACTGGTAGACGCGCAAGGTTGAGGGCCTTGTGTCCCTAACGGGACGTGATGGTTCGACTCCATTCAGCCGCATAGGAATAGCTGCAAATTGGCATTTTTACGGCCTGGCAACTTCCCAAATAGTTGCCAGGCCGTTTTACGAAATGGGCCAAATTGGGCCCATTTCGGCCTATTGGGTCCCCAGCAGGCATGGACAAGGCTTTGGGCCTTGTGCTTCTGTAGCCGAAAGGGGGCGCTAAGGCCCCCTCATCCGTGCAAGATGCGTGACGAGGGAAGCGCTCGACTCGCGCCTGCCGGCCTTACGCCCAAATCCCGAACCGAGAGGACGGGAAGCGATTGCCAAAGCACGGCGAAGCTACGGAACGGGGTCGCTCTATGTCCACACTGGAAAGACCGGTCGCAAGTCCTGGTACGGGCGCTGGTATTCCGGCGGCAAACGAGCCCGCTGCGCAATTGGGCCGAAGCGGGAACCAGGATCTCCCGATGGACTGACCCGGGCCGAAGCCGAGGCAGAGCTGCGCCGCCTGATGCACGACGGGCGGGCAGCGCAGGACCGCGCTTCGCTCACCGTCGCGGTGGTCGGCGAGCGGCTGCTGCGCCACCTCGAGATAGTCGGCAGGAAGCCGACGACCCTCGCCACCTATCGCTCGGCTCTCGAGACACATCTCCTTCCGGCCCTCGGAGCTCTGTCCCTGGGTGAGGTTGACAAGGAGCACGTCGAGAACTTGATGGCAGCGATGCAGGAGTCCGGCAAGGCAGCCAAGACCCGGGCGAACGCACTTGTCCTGCTGCACCAGCTCTTCCATTTTGCTGAGCGCAACGGCTGGTGCACGGACAATCCCTGCGCCCGAGTGGATCGCCCCCAGGTCGAACCGACTCTCGACATCCGTTTCCTCAACGAAGAGGAGTTCAAGGCGCTACTCGAGGCCGTCGACGTTGCACGCGAGCCGCTTGGTCATGTCGATCGAGCGATGTTCTTGACCGCGGTAATGACCGGCCTTCGACAGGGGGAGCTGCTCGCGCTCCGCTGGCGAGACGTCGACTGGCGAGCGGAGAGGATTCGCGTTCGCCGTAACTACGTCCGCGGGCACTGGGGCACACCGAAGTCCCGCCGGGGTCTCCGATCGGTGCCGCTCGGAACTCGAGCCGCGAGGGAGCTTGAGCAGCTACGCCAGGCGCAGCGTCCACGACGCAGACGAAGACCTCGTCTTCGGGCATCCCTGCACGGGCGAAGTGCTCGACCACTCGCAGCTCACCCGACGTTTCAAGTCAGCACTAAGGGCGGGGCCTGCGCAAGTTCCGCTTCAACGATCTGCGCCCCACTTTCGGGACCAGGAGGGCTGGCGCAGGAGCACCAATGCGGGATCTCCAAGAGTGGATGGGACACCGCAGCATCAGCACCACGGAAATCTACGCCGACTACGAACCGCAAAAGGGCGGGAGCGGCACCGTCGACGACGCCTTCTCCTGAGAGCGCGTCCCGACCATCAAGCCAGTGCTCCGCCCGGCACCAACCACTGATGGCGAAGCCCGCTCACCGCCGCGATCCGCTCGTAGTCGCGGTCATAGTGGATCAAGGCTACGCCAGCCTCCTCGGCCGCGCCGGCAAGGAGGAGATCTGCCGGCGGAACCCGGCGGTGATCGCCATTCGCCGCCAATGCCAGCTGAGTTTGCCTTGCCCCGGTCCAAAGCCCGTTCGGCATCGGAATTGCCTGGAAGGCTGCGAGTCGGTCGGCCACCTCATGGGCACGGTGCTCATTGGGAGCAAGTCGCGTCAACTCAAGGATGACCAGATCGCAGACCAGGACTAGACCCGCTTCCACGGCTACGTTGAACCAGTTCGCAAGTTCCGGGAAGCGACGATCGCGCACCCAAGTCCAGGCGCCGGTATCGAAGAGCGTCGGTCGATCGAGCTGCGGCAGCTCCAGCTCAGCCACGCCGCTTAACTACGCTCGCGGCCGGCGGCGACTTCCTGCGGCGTGCCATCGACATCGCGGACCACGTCGAATCCCTTTAGAACCCGACGTCGCGCGGCATCGCGAAGGGCGGCGTTAACCGTCTCGCTGAGACCGTCGGTGCCCAGCTCTCGCCGAGCAGCATCCAGAGCACGCTCGTCTACATCAACCGTGGTGCGGGTCACGCGCATCAGTGTAGAGCATCAGCGAGGTGTCGCCGCCACTCATCAACCCCTTCCGCGCCACCCACGAATAGCCGATCGTCTAGATCGTCTACTCACTGGGGATTGACGTCGACAATGACCCTCAGCGCTGACGGGTCGTCAGGCTTGTGATCATTTTGTCGGATAGGTAGTCGACGTAGGCGGAGTCGGAGACCATGAGGCCACGTTCGTCCCCGAGGGAGCGTGTGGCGTCGCCTAGGTGAGAGAGCCAGCTGAAGTCGGAAGCAACCGAGTAGCGGCTGTCGCAGATCAGCAGGTTGTCGATCCTCCGCGAGAACTGGCGCACGTTGAGGTTGGGGCTTGCGGACGCGAGGCGATCCAAGGCTTTGACAGCCTCCGGGTCTGAAGCTTGGCGGGGGCCCTCGGAATGACCCCAGCCGATGTGCACGGAAACTCCCCGTTTGAGACAGGCCTCTAGTTTCGCCACCATCGGCTCGTCGAGGACCGTTCCCTGCACGCCGGGGGAGGTAATGATGAGCAACTCGCGCGCTTGCTCGATCGCGGCCTCGAGCTGGCCCCGGAGCTCGTAAGGCGGGATCACCTTGACCGCTCCATCGTCGGGCTGCTCCTTGGCGCGCCTCAGCCCAAATCGCCGATCGCGTATTCGGTCGCGGCCGGCGCTCTTGGCGCCGAGCTTGTCCTGCAAGCCCAATTCGGCGAGGGCCCGCGAGTGGCGATCCGAGACGCGGCCCGCAAAGGCCAAGTCGACGACGACATCAGTCGTTTCGTCCGCGCGGAAAGCGATCGCAAGTGCGGGGCGGAAGACTCGGAAGCGACGCATCGAGCGCAGCGCCAAGACATCGCGCTCCTGCTCCCTGCCGCGGCCAATCTGCCGCACCACCCGCTCCACGTCGGCGACATCAATGTGGCGAAGCTCCGGAACCAGCCCCACCGGTACTCCAACCTCCCTGATCCCTGCATCGGCGAGCTCGGCTGGCTGAAGAAACTCACCAAAGGGCTCAATGACTGATTTGAGCAGGGGGTCGAAGGCGACCCGAAGCTGCCTTGTCTTAGCCTGGATCTGACTTGCCGTCTCCAGAGCTTCCTCCCCCAGTTCGGTGATTGAGACCGAGTCGTAGTCGGGGGCGTTGCGAAGGTGATCTGAAGTAACGAGAGACACCAGGGTCGTTTCGAGCACCTTCGAATCGAGACCGAGCAAACGCTCCATCCCGGCGACCTCGTCAACGCCACTCGACACTGCGCGCAGAACAAACTCCGCAAACGGATCGATCGGCTTGCGATCGAGGATCTCGGCGTCGATCCGCAGCTCGAAGAACGGCAGGCCGACCTCACCGTAGCCGACTAGCTCATAGCCGGGATGAGCCCCAGCGCAGGCTCGAACAATCGCATCGACGCCTTGAGTCGGAGGCTCACCGGTCATCTCAAGTTCTCGCCTCTTCGAACGAGCAGCCCTCGCCGCTCTCCATATAGTCGAGGACTCTACGGAACGGGTTGTCGCCACGGGCAGAGTACGCGAACTGATCGTCGCCAACGATGACAAGGCCCAGCCGACCCCGCGAAAGGGCGACGTTGAGCCGTCGGCTCTCGGCGAGGAAACCGAGCCTGCCGTCCTCATTTGAGCGTGTGACGGAATAGATTGCCACGTCAGCCTCGCGTCCCTGGAAGGCGTCCACGGTGTTGCATTCGATCTCCAACGCCGGCCAAGAGGTGAGCTCCTTAGCGATTTGGCGGTTGATCTCTTCACACTGTTCGCGGTATCCCGCCAGAATCGCGACGCTGGTTATCTCTTCTGCAGCAGCCGCAACAAGGTTAAGAGACCCCAGCAGGTTGCGAGTACATCTCGCCTCGAGTGGGTTGGTCCGGCCGGACCCAGCGCGCTCCTCGGCCCGTTTCGGAGCATCGGAGGTAGAGAGCCAAAGAACGGGAGTCTTTAGCGCCATCCCCAACCAGCCCGGCCGCTCCTTCGGAGCGCTGTTGAACTCGTTGTCGTAGAAACAGCTGCTGATCAGGTTCCCTACGGCGGGCATCATCCGGTGCTGTTCGGAAAGGATCACTCGAGACTGCTCAGGAAGATGGCGACGGAGCCGTTCGAAGAGGGTTTCGCGCAGTTGGTCCTCACTCAGCTCTAAGCGGGCGAGGAGCTGGCTATCCAGCAGCGCCTCGTCAATATGCGGCGGCAGCTGCCGGTGATCCCCAACCAGCACCCAGCGGTCCGCGCGCGACATTGGGATCAGGATCTCGGTCGCGTTGGCCTTCGAGGCCTCATCGACGATGCAGAGATCGAATTCGATCTCTTCCCACCCTGGCGTCGATGCCAGGCCGACACAGGTCCCAGCGACGATCTGAGCCCGCACCAGAGCCGCCGCCTGGAACTCTGGGCCGCGCCCGAACCGCGCGTGCCAATCGCCCAGCAGGCGGAGGAATTTCGAGCACTGCTCGTAGTCGGAATGCGACCTGTCGACCGCCTCAGCCGCGCGGGTGCGAGCCTCCTCTGGGCCCAGGCTCGACAGGGTCCCGGCCGTTCCTTTGTCGAGCTGGCCAAGGCGCTCGAGCAGATCATCCCGCAGGCGCTCGGCGCGCCTCACCTCATCGCGCAGCTCGACGATCCGATCCTGGACGCCGCTGATCGTCTCGTTCGACGTCTCTCCTCCAGACCGGCGCGTGTCACGCAGGATCTGGAGCTGCCGCTCCGCATCGACCAGGCTCACCCCTGTCGATGCGATCCCCTCGAGCACCGCCGCGAGCTCGTCCAAGCGCATCGCGATCTCGACGCCCCGGACCGAGATCTCCCGTTCCGATGACCACTTGCGAAGGTAGTCCCGCCCGCCGGAAATCACCTCGTCCCGCCACTCCTCGAGCTGCGGGTCTACCAGCAGCGAGGAGACTCCAGCCGCAATGCGCTCGTGACCAACCCGTCCAATCCTCAGCATCCGGGGGGAGCAATCGAGGTCGAGGTCCTCGAGACGTTCGAGGACGTTGTCCAGAGCGGAGTGAGTCTGGGAGGAAATCAGGATGCGCATCTCGCAGTCACGAGCCAGTTCCTGCGCCACCAGCTCGGCGATCAAGGTCGTCTTCCCGGTCCCTGGCGGCCCCTCTACCAAGAGCACGTCGGGCGATCCCATCGCGGCTTCGACGGCTTCGCGCTTGGGCAGATCAAGGTCGTCCTGGATCCAGGGTGGCTCGCCGACCTGCTCGGGCGGTGCCGCGCTGCTGGGGTCGGCCAAAATCTGGCGCAGCGCTGGTCGCACCACGGCACCCCGCCGCAGGGCGTCTAGCGTGGATTCCTGGCGGCGCAACGCTGCCTGGCTGAGACGGAGATCAACCTTCAACTTGCCAGCACGGGGAAGCTGACGGGGATCACCCTGCTCAACTCGCAGTGTCATCTCGCCGCCGGAAGCCCGGGTGACTTGGCCGACCAGCAGAGCGCCGTCCGTTAGCTCCGCGATACGTGTCTGGCCAATCAGATCCCCTCCAGCAAGGGAACCGCTGACGCTGAATGCAATCCCACCGCTAACGACGCGGAAATTTGAATAGGCGATTGGCTGCTCGCGACCTCGTTCGATCTCATTGAGCGCCTGCAGTGAGCGTCGCCAAATGGAGATGGTCTGATCGTCCTCGGAGCGTCGTCGTTCGCGCGATCTACCTGCTGCCACCTCGAGTACGCCGTCGATCAGCTCCGTGAGCTCCCGCTCGGCGGAAGCAGGGTCGCGGGGCGGATCGAGCGAGAATCGCAGGATGCCACTCCACGACCGCTCCCTGTCGCGGTCCAGGTAAAAGCCATTCTCACGCCTCACACTCTGCACTCTCAGCACAGGCGCGCTGCTCATCAGCGCCACGTGGCACCTCAATTCGCTCCCCAGCAAGAAGAAATGACCCTCCCTGCCGTCCTCGCCACCGCGCCCCGAGACGGGCACGAGAAAGGCCATTTCCTCAAGGTCGGCAAGCAGCATCTCCTCTGCCTCCCGCTCGGACTCGAGGTCGAAGTCGACCATAAGCGCCTCGCGGGCTTTCGCGGCTAGGCTGAGGTGGCAAGTGGGCGTCGAGGCAAAGCCGAGCTTCTTGGCTTCCGCGTCGCGGCTGAGGATCAGCGCTTCCAGCTCGGCGAGCGCCACAGCCCCGCTGCGCGGTCGCTCCCCCGAGTCGACCGCCGTGCAGCGGGCGAGAAACCGCGTGGCCTCCACTGGCGCGTCGATGGCCGCGATGGCCTCCTCGACAAAGAGGCGTGGCTGCTCGCGAAAGCGAGACTCGAAAGGGTTGATCCTGCTCAACACCGCCAGCGCGGTCACGCCGAGGGAATAGACATCTCCGGAAGTGTGGCGGTCGATTCCTTCTGCGGGAGGGGCGGCAAACGGCGGCGTGCGAAAGTCCGCGACGGTGTAGCCGGGGGCGATGTCGGTAGTGATCTTGGCGATGCCGAAATCGGCCAGTCTGGGCACGCCGTCGGTATCGATCAGGATGTTCGCTGGCTTGATGTCGCGATGCGCGACCGAGGCGTCGTGTGCCGCCGCTAGAGCGGAGAAAAGCGGCTGGCCGAGGTCGCGAGCGAAATCATCCCAGCCCTCGGGCGTCGAGCCCTCCCGCAGACGGCCCGCGAGATCCTCCTCCATCCATTCGAAGACGAGGAAGCGCTGATTGGTCTCCTCGTCGCGCCCGCCATCGAGCAGGCGAACTATGTTCGGGTGCTCAAGCCTCACAAGCGACCTGTACTCGCTGTCGAAGACCTTGCTGGACAGCCTGTGATCGGGCCCGCCGATCATCTTGACGGCGACCTCCGCGTGGTCCGCCTGCAAGTCCGTCGCCTTGTAAACCTCGGCCATCCCACCCTGTCGAGGCGTCGGTCCCAATGCGTATCTGTTGTTCAGGAGGCGTGGAGCGGCTGCTGGCACGTCTACTTCCATGGCCCTTGGATATCTAGACATACCGAACCCTAGCCCGGACCAGCCTCTGAGGCCGCGGCTGGGGACAATTCGCGGACAGTTTCTTCAGTAATCCCGCCTCACCTCAGAGCCCTCCAGGTCACCTCAGAGCACTAAACGGAACCGAAATCGACCTAATATCTGGGGCGGGCCGAAAATCGCGGCGCAGCTCACGCTCGTGCCGATTGCACTGATCGCAGCGAGCATCCTGGCCCAACGATGGTCTCGAAAGTCGCCCCCACAAACGAGACGATCGAGTTCCGGCCGGTCGTGTTCTTCGCCGCGACCGTTCTTGACCGACCATGACAGGAGCCATGCCTCGTTCCTGCGCATCCGCGTGCCAGCCTGCTGTGTCGGTGGCGAAGGGAGAATCAACTTGCTTGCCGCCGGCCGTGTTTGCACTCTGGGACGTAGTCGAGCAGCTATAGCTCGCGTTCAATCTGACAACTGCTTTGCCGAGGGAGGGAGACCACGCCGCCACTAGGGACGGACGTGACTCCACGCTAGTGTCGCCCATTAGATGAGCACCGCTACGTCGAGCTCTATCGCTGGCCCGGTCACCGGTCACAAGGCCGACTTGCAGAGGGCCCTACTGGTGGGGGCATGCGTGGTGCTGCCAGGCTTCGTTGCGCTCGCGCTTCTCGGCTCGCTGGGTACGTATCCAGCGGGCCTGCCGGGGTTCTGGGACTACCCCAGCGGCACGATCGGCGATGCGCTGCTGGTGCCGATCATTATTATCGGCTTGTTTGTACAGGCTCAGGCACTACGCCAGTGGGCGGCGCCGAGCGAACGGCCCTGGCAAGTCCTGGGTACCGTGATCGGCGCCATTGGCGGCGCCGCCGTGCCGCTCAGTTGGTACCTCGACCCGCATACGAGCCATATTTGGATGCTGCCGGAGGCGCACCACTACCTGCTGGCGGGCTGGTGGCACTTTGCCTATCTCACTGCGACGACAGCGCTGCTGGGATACCTGATCGTGACGGTGTTGGGGCGGCTACACCGGGCGCCGAGTGCCGCAACGGGACTTCCCGAGGGTTATGCCCCCACTGCGATGACCTTCGTCGTGGGTGCCGGCCTGGGCATGCTGATGCTGATCGGGCGAGACGCGGTGGCTGGCGGAAAGACGGCGGCGAGCGCGACAACGATCGTCTCCTTGCTCGCGGTGGCCGCGATCTTCCTCGGAGGCGTGGCCTGGGCCGCGGGTGCTGTGAGGTGGCGGCTACTGTTGACGCCTGCCGCAATCGTGAGTGCCTTCCTAGTGGGCCTGCTAGGCGTAATCGTGCGCTGGGAGCCACACGATCCGGTGATCATCGGCTTGGGTGCGATCACGGCGGCGCTTGCATGCGTAGCGGCCACCTCGCCGCTCGGCTCTCACTCCAAGCACGCGCAGTACCGCTGGCCGACCGCCGTCGCGATGACGGCCGTCGTGACCGGCGGCCTGATCCGCTCGTCTGACTCGCTGCTTCGCGGGCAGTCGGGACCGTTGCTTTGGCTAGTGGCGGGGGTAGTGCTCGCATTCGCGCTCCTGCTGTTGGTTGACCGCGGCCGAAACGATCTTCGCAGGGTGGTCCGCTACAGCTTCTTCGTCGGCTACTGCATGCTCATGTATTACCTCGCGGTCCGAATTCGCTCCTCAGTCGGTGAAAACAGCGCGGGCGCATCGGTGAGCGTCGCCGACGCAGCGTTTGATGTCATGGTCTTCACGCTGATCCAAACCCGGTTCGGGGATCTGGGCGAGGGCGACAAGCATCGCGTCGAAGCCGAGTTTATTTCCTCACCGGAAGAAGCCTCGACCACCCCTTCCTCAGTTGAGAGCTCGGGGCCGGGCGCTGTCGTCGTCGACATGCTGCTTCTTGGAATTGCGGTTGGCCTGTCTCTGTTCATGCTGCTGGTAGTCGCCGCAGAAGCACTCGGGCTCGATCGAAACGCTGTCGATGTCCCTGCCGTCCGCGTTGTCCTCTTGGTCGGCACGATCTTGGTCGGCGCCCTGGGACTACTGAGCGATTCCTTGTTGTGGCGGTGGCGAGCACGACAGGGTGAGCCGCCGACTGACTCACGGCTTCTAAGTCATGGGTCCTACCTGCCGCGTTGGTTCGCAGTCGGCGCGGTCGCAGCGGCCTTGGTCTGGATCACCACGATTCTTTGCCTGTCGGGCGGCCCGGTCCATTTGCCTCTGCTTGCTTCGCTCGCTGCCGCCGTTGTGTTCGCGTTTTCGATGAGGACCTTGCTCTCCACGCCGGTGCTGCTTCAGATGCTGCGACCCACGCTCCGGCAGATAGCCCTTTGTCTCATAACGGCTACAGCCACAGCACTGGGTTCCTTCTGGTTCATCAGCATGGGAATCTGGCAGGGATCCCAGTCCTTGACTGGGGCGTGGTTTACCGCCACCACGATTTGCGTCTTCGCAGGCACGACGATCGTCTACATCGCTGCCGGCCTTGCACTCACCACCGGTCTTCCTCGCGCTAAGCGTCCCAAAACCCAATACGTGCTTGCCAGGGAGACCATTCGAGGCTATATCGGGCTGGACGCAATCAACCTCGGCGTTGTGTTTCTAATCGGTATCGCGCTTCCGCTCTACGCTGCGACCCGCGATCAGGAGCTTCATGCTTCATCGCTGAGCGTCATCGCTTCGATGGTGTTCCTGCCAGGTCTAATCAGCGCCATGTTCTGGGGGCTGCACAGTTGGCGCATCTGGGAGGATCTGAACGCGAAAGCCAGTCGCACTGGCGTCTCGCGCCCGATTTTTGCGCTGGCTGACAATGACTGGAACGAAGCCGAGATCATCGATGCGCGCAGAGCCAAGCGCTTCCAGAACCATCTGCGGCTGAACCGCTACTCCGTGATCGCCCTGATGGCATGTGGCCTCACCTACCTCGCGGAGGTCCTACTGCAATAGGACAGGATGTTTTGCGACGAGTAGTCGTAGTGGCGTCAGTTTCCACCTCGCGGCGCAGGAGGTAGACGAGTCGGGCGCCGATCACTGGAGCCAGCACGTCACCGACAAGGAGGATGGAGTCATGCTGGCGACCCGCCAAATAGAGACTCCACACCGCCCCGGCCAGCGGATCGCGTTCGATGAGCTGAGCTGGTTCGCTGGCCCCAGACCAGAGCACCAACCAAACCCGAGAGCTGCGGACAGTTGGCGGACACTCTTTTCGCTAACTTAGATGACCTCAGGACACCTCATCTGACCTGAGAGCACCCAATGGAACTAAGAGGATCTGGAATACCGAGGTTGAGGGCCTTGTGCCCCTTACGGGGCGTGATGGTTCGACTCCATTCACCCGCATTTGGAACCCCTGGAAACCGGGGGTTCCGCGTGGTAGAGCGTTAGCGAGCCCGCGCGAGCGCTTGCCAGGTCTCGATGTCCCAGAAGCGGCGTGCCGCACCGGAGGTGGAGGGCAGGACCCAAACCGCCGCGCTGCCGATGCGCTCGGGCTGGGCTCCGTAGTCGACGGACCGTTCCAGGATGGCGCGGGCGGCGTTCTTGCCGTTGAAGGCGAGGTTGTCGGGTTCGGCACCGGCGATTCGGGCTTCGAGGCCGGATACGTCGAACTCGACCGTGCCGACCTCCTCGTCGGAGCCGTGAAGCACCTTGCAGACGTCCGTCAGTCCAATGCCGAACTCGGGCAATCGCCCGGATTCGGATGGAGATAGCTGGACCGGGGTCAATCCGGTCAGGTGCAGCGTCGCCCAAAATGCGTTGCCAGGACCGGCGTAGTAAGCACCGGCCCCGGGCCGACGCGGACCCAGCGGCAGTGCCGCAGAAGACGATCCCCAAACCGGGGCGCAAGATGTCGGGCAAAACGTCAGCCACCCGGGCGACACGCTACTTCGAGCAATCGTCCGGATCCCACGGTCATGTGACTGAAGGAAGCTAGACGAGGACTTCCGCCACTTCGATCCGGCCATCCGCGGCCGCTGCCTGCAGGGCCTCGTAGTCGCTCTCGTTCTGGTCGGCGTAGGCCTCGGCGAACCGGACGAGGGCCTTGTCGAAGGCTTCTCCGCTCCCCAGGTAGGCGGCGATCGCGATCCGGTCACCGGACCGTGCGTGGGCTCGGGCCAGCGCTTCCCCGCAGAGGGAGGCGTAGATCGCCAGCTCCTTCGGCGACATCCCGGCAACGTCTGCCGAGCCCTTGCCGTCCCAGAGCTGGCGCACGTAGAAGCTGCGCTTCTGCCCGTCGATCCCCTCCGCCGTGACCCAGCCGAGGAAGACGTCGCTCGCGGCCTGCATCAGTCGCTGCCCCTCGACCACGCGGCGGCCGGGGTCGCGGTAGGCGCTCGCGCCGACGTAGGGTTCCAGCACCGAGACCGTCGCTTCCTTCGCCTGCAGGAAGAGGGGGTCGCCTGAGCCCCTGCCGAGCAGCAGGACGATCCAGGCCCGGGTGCCGACGCTGCCGACCCCGACGACCTTGCGGGCGGCATGGACGTAGCGGTAGGAGGCGGCGAGGTGCCGGCGGTCGGGCGCGAGCGACTCGCGGTAGGCGGCGAGCACCTCCTGCAACTGC
>JBJMKO010000094.1:0-2098 GCA_045805805.1 Solirubrobacterales bacterium
ACCCAGTCGAGCAGGAACGGCAACCAGGTCAGAAGGGCGAGTATCCCGACGACCAAACCGGCCGTGGCGAAGACGCGCAGTGGCTCGTAGCGTGCATAGATGCGCAGGATCGAAAGCGCATTGCGCCGCACATAGCCGCCGGTCGAGTCGAAGAGCCGCGACTCGCGCGTCTGCGGATTGGTACCGATCTCGACCCCCTCGACCGCGACCAGCATCTTGCCGGCCTGGATCAGACTCTCCAGCGTGTAGGTGAAGTTGTCGACGACGAGCAGCCCCAGGGCGGCCTCGCGGTTGTAGGCGCGGAAGCCCGAGGTCGTATCGGCAATCTCGGTCCCGGCCAGCCGGCTTACCACCCAACTGCCGAGCTTCTGCAGGGCTTTCTTCGAGCCGGAGAAGTGCTCGATCTGGGAGGTGCGGCGGTCGCCAACGACCATGTCGGCCTCGCCGGCAAGGATGGGGCCGAGCAGCTTGGGGATGTCGGCGCCGCGGTACTGATTGTCGGCGTCGGTGTTGACGATCAGGTCAGCACCGAGCTTGAGGCAGGCGTCGAGCCCGGCTTGGAAGCCCGCCGCGAGGCCCTTGTTGTTGGTCAGGCGAACGATGTGCTCAACGCCGTGCTCGCGGGCGACCTCAACCGTGCGGTCGGTCGAGCCGTCGTCGACGACGAGGAGCTCAACCGTGTCGATGCCCGGAATCTCACGCGGGATGTCGGCGATCGTTGCCGGGAGGGTTGCCTCCTCGTTGAGGCAGGGGATCTGGACTATGAGCTTCATGGGGGGTCAGGGTATCCGGGGAATCGGCCCGATACGGCCCTGGCGCGCGGGTCCTGTCGCGATGGCCCTCCCCCACATGCTCAGACGCCGCTTCGCGGCGCCTTCCGCTGCGGGGGACCCCCGCCATCGCGCCACCCGCGCGAGAAGCGGAACCGAAATACGGTGACCCAGATCACGGGCGGAGTAAGCTTGGGTTGATTGACTTGTCAATCGGTTCTATGAATTCGCAGCTCACAGGCACGGATCGGAGCCAGCTTGCGCGGGCGTTGGAGCTTGCCGAGCGTGGGCGTGGAAGGGTCAGTCCCAATCCTCTTGTCGGAGCTGTTGTGGTTCGGGACGGTGAGGTGATCGGCGAGGGGTTTCATGCCGAGCTTGGCGACCTCCATGCAGAGCGGGCGGCTTTGGCGGATTGCCGTGGGAGGGGAGAGGACCCTGCTGGGGCGACTATGTACGTGACGCTTGAGCCCTGTGCCCATATGGGTCGACAGCCGCCTTGTACGGAGGCGATTCTGGAGGCCGGGATTGCGCGGGTCGTGATCGCTTCCGATGATCCGAGCGAGAAGGCCGCCGGCCGAGGGCCCGGGATCCTGCGCGACGGAGGGGTAGAGGTCCAGTTCGCGGCCGGCGAGGAGGCAACGGCGGCGCGGCTGCTCAATCAGCCTTTCCGCAAGCACTCTCGCACCGGCTTGCCTCTGGTGACGCTGAAGCTGGCGATGTCGCTAGACGGCCACACCTCCACCGCGCCCGGCGACTCCCCCTGGATCTCCGGCGAGCAGTCCCGCGCCCTAGTCCACCAGTGGCGCACAGAATCCGACGCGATCGCCGCAGGTATAGGCACTGTCCTAACCGACGACCCCCTCCTAACGGCCCGCCCCCAACCTTCCGGTGCGCCTTTTCTGGTCATGGACCGTAAAAAGCGCACCGGAACGGATTTGCGGCAGCCGACCCGCGTTGTCTTTGACCGCCAGGCCCGACTGCCGCTTGACTCGAAGCTGCTCAAAACCCTCGACGAGTCCCCGGTCGTGGTCGTGGTCTCGCCCGAAGCCGACGCCTCGGCGCTGCGCGACGCCGGCGCCGAGATCATCGTCGCCACCGGCATCCGCCCGGTCCTCTCGGAGCTCGGTACCCGCAACATCACCAGTCTTTTCCTTGAGGGCGGCCCAACCCTCGCCGCGGCTTTACAAGCTGCCGACCAGCTGGACCAGGTGCGCACCTTCATCGCCCCGATCCTGCTCGGCGGGGGGGGTCAAGACGCCTCTCGTGCGGGTGGCGCGGATGTGGGGGGGCCGAGAACGGACGCGCAGCGCCCGCCCGCAGGCCCCCCC
>JBJMKO010000095.1:0-1997 GCA_045805805.1 Solirubrobacterales bacterium
ACACTCTATCCCAACACGAACCTCATCAGAACAAACCTCAGCATCCGCACCGTCGTCGTCTTGCCGGCGCCGTTGGGGCCGAGGAAGCCGTAGATCTCGCCCTCATCGACCTCGAGGTCGATGCCCTGAACGGCGAGCACCTCGTTGAAGGCACGCTCCAGGCCCTCCACCTCGATCGCTGGCATCAGGCCCCCGTCGGCTCTACCTGGGCTAGAGGGGGCAGCGACTCGACCCAGCGTCGGTCGTTGGCCCGCTCGAGCGCCTCGGCGGCGTCGAGCAGCAGCTCGTCGCGCCCCCAGGCGGCCTGCAGCTGTAGAGCGATCGGCAGCCCGCCGGAGCCGAGCCCGACTGGGACGCTGATCGCGGGAATCCCGGTCAGGTTGGCGAGGGCGGCGCCGCGCACGTTTGCCTGGTCGGCCGTGTGCGTCCCCGAGGGCAGCTCGACCATTGGCGAGTCAAGCGGCGGTGCTGTCGCTGGGATCGTCGGCCAGGCGATCACGTCGACCTCCTCGAACAGCGCCGCCAGGCGGCGTCGCCGATCCGCAGGTCCTCGCCGAACAAGGCCGAGCCGAGCAGGCGGCAGTCGGCGGCATCGGCACAGAGCGGGCCGGAGACGATCAGGTTGGTTACCGGCTCCATATGGTGCCCCGCCATCGCCGAGCGGCCAAAGGTTGGCTTCAGCCCGGTGAGCCCACAGTAGGCGGCGGGGAAGCGGACCGAGCCGAGCCCGTCGGCACCGACGGCGCCGGGGACGAGCCGGGCGGAGACCGCCGCGGCCGGCCCGCTGGAGGAGCCTCCCGGGCAGCGCTCGGTGTCCCAGGGGTTGCGCGCGGCGCCGTAGACGGAAACGTTGCCGGTGCTGCCTGAGCCCAGCTCGTGCATGTTGCCGACCCCGACGACGATGGCGCCGGCGTCGCGCATCGCCCGGTAGGGGCCGGACTCGCCCGGGGCGGTCGGCTCGATCAATTCCGCCGCGCCGAAACGCTGCGCCCGCCAGGGCAGCGGCCACTCGTCCTTGATCACCACCGGGATCCCGCGCAGGGGCCCCTCGGGGGCGTTGGCGAGCATCTCCCGCGAGCGCTCCGGGAAGGTCTCGACGACCGCGTTGATCGCCGGGTTGCGCTCCTCGATCCGCGTCAGGGTTGCCTCAAGCAGCTCGGCCGCGTCTACCTCGCCGGCGGCGATCGCTGCGGCCAGGTCGCGCAGGCTCAAGTCGAGGGCGCTCATAGAAGACCCTTCTGTTCGCGCCTCGATCGCCACGGACTAGAACACCCGGCGATCACCGTGACGATCGGGGCGCTCACGTTGGCTCCGGCGCCCGGGAGAGGTCTGGATCGCGCTCGGGCTCGAACTCGCCGAGGTCGAGCGAGATTAGGGCGAGGATCCCAGGCCAGAACATCTGGTGGGCCGCGCCGGCGATCGCAAGCTCGATCTCGTCGGCTTCGATCCCGAACGAGGCAAAGCCGGCGGGGACGAAATCCTCTGCGCGGTCGGTTGCCTCCATTCCGGGGGGCAACCCTACAGTGGCCGCGTGGCCGGGATCGTGCAAGGCGGGCGTGAGCACCACATTCCCCCGGGCCGGAAGGCAGAATCGGGGCCGCAACCCTGGCAAAAGGCCGGGGTTGCAGCTTGAGATCGTGCAAGGAGCAACCGAAAGACGAGTCGGTGGATCGCGTGCCGCGGTGGCGCTCGCTCTCGCCTGTCTCCTCGCGGCCCTCGCTGTGGCTACCTGGCCAGGCGCTGCCGATTCGGCGCCCCTGCGCGTAGTCGTCCTCGGTAAGACCGCGTCGACGCCGCCGCCGTCATGTCCGGGCAAGATCGTCAACAACGTCGAGGTCATTCCCTGCCGGGTGGAGGGACACGTCACCGGCTTTCAGGCGATCGCCGGTGGCGTCAGCCAGCCATACGAGGCACCTTTCGACGGCAAGATCGTCGCCTGGTCGATCACGCTGGCCAAGCCTTCGCGCACGGACGGCAAAACAACCACGAACGAGGTC
>JBJMKO010000096.1:0-9802 GCA_045805805.1 Solirubrobacterales bacterium
GCGGGCGGAGATCGCCTCGATCGACGCCTGCTCGCCCTCCAGGATCTGCTTCGAGGGCCGCGAGCCCTCGATCCGCTTCGCCCGCGCCGCGGCGTCGACGCCGGAGCGACGGCCGAAGATCAGCGTGTCGAGCAGCGTGTTGGCGCCGAGCCGGTTGCCGCCGTGGACCGAGACGCAGGCCACCTCGCCGGCGGCGTAGAGGCCGGGGATGTCGGTGCGGCCGTCGACGTCGGTCTTGATCCCGCCCATCGTGTAGTGGTTGCCCGGCTTGATGCGGATCGGTTCCCTGGTGATGTCGACGCCGGCGAAGTCCTTGCCGACGAGGACGATCTCGCGCAGGGCCTCGTGCACGCGCTTTTTCGGCACCACGGTGACGTCGAGGGCGACGGTGCCGTCGGGGAAGCCGCGGCCCTCGTCGATCTCGGTCTGCTCGGCGCGGGAGACGACGTCGCGCGAGGCCAGCTCCATCTTGTTCGGCGCGTAGCGCTCCATGAAGCGCTCGCCCTTTGCGTTGAGCAGGTGGGCGCCCTCGCCGCGGGCGCCCTCGGTGATCAGGAAGCCCTTGCCCGCCAGCGTCGTCGGGTGGTACTGGATCATCTCCATGTCCATCAGCTTCGCCCCGGCGCGGTAGGCCATCGCGATCCCGTCGCCGGTGCAGATCAGCGCGTTGGTGGTCGGCTTCCAGACCTGGCCGTTGCCGCCGCAGGCGAGGATCACCGACTTCGCCTGGAAGAGCTCCGTCGAGCCGTCGGCGATGTTGCGAGTGACGACGCCGCAGCACTCGCCCTGCTCGTCGAGCGCCAGCGCGGTGCAGAACCACTCCTCGTAGCGGGCGACCGAGTCGGAGTGCTTCATCAGCTGCTCGTAGAGGACGTGCATGATCGCCTGGCCGGTGATGTCGGCGACGTAGTAGGTGCGGGCGGCGGAGGCGCCGCCGAAGGCGCGGGTGCCGAGCTTGCCCTCCTCGTTGCGGTGGAAGGTGACGCCGAGGTGCTCGAGGTGGAGGATCTCCTCCGGCGCCTCGCGGCACATGATCTCGACCGCGTCCTGGTCGCTGAGGTAGTCGGAGCCCTTGATCGTGTCGAAGGCGTGCGACTCCCAGGAGTCGCCCGGGTTGAGCGCCGCGTTGATCCCGCCCTGCGCGGCGTTGGAGTGCGAGCGCACCGGATGGACCTTGCTGACGATCCCGACCGATACGCCCTTCTCGGCTGCCGCCAGGGCCGCTCGCTGGCCGGCGAGCCCGGCGCCGATCACCAGTACGTCATGCGTTGGCACGGGCGCGGACTCTATAGCCCTGAAATCCGAGGGCGCGGTCGGATATTGGCGGCGGCCTAACATGGGGGAATGCTCGGCGGCGGCTCATTCACGCTCTTCCACGTGCGCGGCATCCGGATCGCGGTCGACTGGTCCTGGTTCTTCGTCCTCTTCCTGGTGATCTTCTGGCTGTCGAACTTCTACGGCAACGTGCTCGACGAGAGCAGCTCGGCATCGGAGCCCTTTGCCCTGGCGGTGCTCAGCGCCTTCGGCTTCTTCGGCTCGATCGTGCTGCACGAGCTCGGCCACGCCTTCGCGGCGATGCGCAACGGGATCGGCATCACCAACATCCAGCTCTGGATCTTCGGCGGGATGGCGCGGATGGATCGCGAAGCCGACGGGCCCGCGACCGAGTTCAAGGTGGCCGCGGCGGGGCCGCTCGTCACCTTTGCGATCGCGGCCGTGCTGACCGCGGTCGGCGTTGCCGCCGTCGGCACTACGGAGTTCAAGCAGGCGGTCCTGGTGGAGAGCAGCTCCGGGGTCTCGGGCGTGATGGCGATGATCGGGTGGCTGGCGATGATCAACGCGCTGGTGCTCGTCTTCAACCTGCTTCCCGCTTTCCCGATGGACGGCGGTCGGATCGTGCGGGCGATCGCCTGGTGGCGTACCGGCGACCGCAATGCCGCAACCCGCTTCGCCGCCAACCTCGGCCGCGTCTTCGCCTACATCTTCATCGGCGGCGGCCTCCTCCTCATCTTCAACGGCGATGCCTTCGGCGGCGTCTGGCTGGCCCTGATCGGCATCGTGATCAACAGCTCGGCAAAGGCAGCTTCGATGCAGACAGCGATCACCGGCAAGATCAGCGACCTCAGCGTGGCCGACGTGATGGACCGCGAGCCTGTTGCCATCCCAAGCGCCCTCAGTGTGGAGCAAGCTTTGGACGAGTACTTCCTGCGCTACCGCTGGCCCTGGTTCCCAGTCGTCGACGCCGCCCACCACTTCCTCGGCCTCGTAGTCAGGGACAAAGCTGATGAGGTACCTGAGACGTCTCGAGCCACCTCCCACGTTGCGGACTTGCTGGAGCACGACGATGGCACCTTCCAGGTCCGCGACGACGCCCCACTCGACTCGCTGCTTGCCAACCGCGCTCTACGTCGCTTCGGCGCGGTGATGGCGGTGGACATCGACGGTCGCCTCTCCGGTGTGATCACCGCGGAGCAAGTCGGCCGGGCTCTGCGCGACGCTCCGAAGTAGTCGGAGGTCCGGGCAGGGGGTGGAGCGTCTTGTACTTTTTCGTCAACCCGCCCGCGCGTCCAGCAATCTCCGCCCCACCGAAAAAGTTAAGCGGAACCCCCTGCCCGGACCTCCCTACGCCTACGGGCGGTGGCGGTCGATGATGCTCTTGAAGTTCGTGCCGGAAGGGAGGGTTCCGAAGGCGTGGCCCCAGTCGCCGGACAGGCGGCTCGCGCAGAAGGCGTCCGCGACGGCGTCATCGCCGTAGCGAACGAGGAGCGAAGCCTGTAGGGAGATCGCCATCTTCTCGACGATGCGACGGGCGCGGTGCTGGATCGTGTCTATGTCGCCGGGGATCTCGTCCCTGAGAGAGGAGACGTAGGCGTCGAGCTTGGGTTCCGCTCCGGCGCCCTCGAGCACCTCGGCGAAGAAGGCATCTACGGAGGCGGGACTCTTGACCATGCCGCGGAGGACGTCTAGACACTGAACATTGCCCGAGCCCTCCCAGATCGAAGCCAATGGGGCCTCGCGGTAGAGGCGGGGCATGCCTGACTCCTCCACGTAGCCGTTGCCGCCGAGGCACTCCAGGCACTCGACCGCGTGGGAGGGGGCTCGCTTGCATAGCCAGTACTTGAGGACGGCATTGGCTAGGCGCCTGAACTCAAAAGCTTGGTTGTCGCCGGCCGCGACCTCGTCGTAGGAGCGGGCGAGGCGCATGGCGGCGATAGTCGCCGCTTCGGACTCGACGCAGAGGTCGGCTAGAACGTTCTGCATCAGCGGTTGCTCGATCAGCTCCTTGCCGAAGACAGAGCGGTGGGCGGTGTGGTTGAGCGCCTGCACGACGCCGGCGCGGTAGCCGGTGGCGGTGCCGATCACGCAGTCCAGGCGGGTGTGGTTGACCATCTCGATGATCGTCGGCACGCCGCGACCCTCCTCGCCGACCATGCGCGCCCAGGCGCCGCGGAACTCGACCTCGCTGGAGGCGTTGGAGCGGTTGCCGAGCTTGTCCTTGAGCCGCTGGATGTGGAAGGCGTTGCGCTCGCCGTCGGGCGTCCAGCGGGGCATCAGAAAGCAGGAGATGCCGGACTCGGTCTGGGCGAGGACGAGGAAGGCGTCGCACATCGGCGCCGAGCAGAACCACTTGTGGCCGACGATCTCGTACTCGGCGCCGGGGCCGCCGCCGTTCATCGGCTTGGCAACCGTCGTGTTGGCGCGTACGTCGGAGCCGCCCTGCTTCTCGGTCATCGCCATCCCGCAGAGGGCGCCGCTCTTCCGATCGGCCGGCATAGAGCGCTCGTCGTAGTCGAGTGAGAGGAAGCGCTCCTCCCACTCGCCGGCGAGCTCGGGCTGCTTGCGCAGCGCCGGGATCGCCGAGTAGGTCATCGAGATCGGGCAGCCGACGCCGCTCTCGGCCTGCATCAGCAGCATGAACATCGCGGCACGGGCGACGTGGGCACCGGGGCCCGGTTCGCGCCAGGGCGCGGCGTGCATGCCATTGCCGACGCCGATCCGCATCAGCTCGTGCCAGGAGGAGTCGAACTCGACCTCGTCGATGCGGTTGCCGAAGCGATCGTGGGTGCGCAACTCGGGCTTTTGCTCGTTGGCCTCGAAGCCCCAGCGGATCGTCTGGCGCGAGCCGCAGATTGCCCCGATCTCGCGGGCTCGACCCTCGGCCCACTCAGCTCCCTCGCGCCGCAGTGCCTCGCTCAGCACACGATCGGCGTCAAAGGGGTTGTAGTCCTCCAGCGGCGGTGGCTGGTTGAAGACCTCGTGAGTTGCGGAGGACCGGCGCTCGGCGGTGGCCATCGTCCTGATTGTGGCAGCCCCCCGGTAGCATCGCCCGCCCTAGTGCCCTGTCCTGCAACATCTGACCGGCAATGACGGCCCCAGATCGTCGCCATACGGCGTCCTCGGTCGCCCCAATAGCTTTGCTATTCGGGCTCCCTGCGTCCTTGTCTGGCAACGCCTGGCCCTCGTCATTGCTCGGCCAATGTCACAGGAAAGGTCACTAGTGGCAAAGATCTCCGTCAAGAACCCGATCGTCGAGCTCGACGGCGACGAGATGACCCGGATCATCTGGGCCTTCATCAAGGACCAGCTGATCCTCCCCTACCTCGATCTCGACCTGGTCTACTTCGACCTCGGGATCGAGAGCCGCGACGCGACCCGCGACCAGATCACGGTCGACGCGGCCAACGCGATCAAGCAGCACGGCGTAGGCGTCAAGTGCGCGACGATCACTCCCGACGAGGCCCGGGTCGAGGAGTTCGGCCTGACGGAGATGTACCGCTCGCCCAACGGCACGATCCGCAACATCCTCGGCGGCGTCATCTTCCGCGAGCCGATCGTGATCGCCAACGTCCCGCGGCTGGTGCCGGGCTGGACCAAGCCGATCGTGATCGGCCGCCACGCCTTCGGCGACCAGTACCGCGCCACCGACATGGTCGTCCCCGGCGAGGGGACTCTGACGCTCACCTACACGCCCAAGGACGGTTCCGCGCCGGTCGAGCTCGACGTATACGACTTCCCGGGGCCGGGTATCGCGATGGCGATGTACAACCTCGACGACTCGATCCGGGATTTCGCCCGGGCCTCGATGCGCTACGGGCTGGACCGCGGCTATCCGGTCTACCTCTCGACCAAGAACACCATCCTCAAGCGCTACGACGGCCGCTTCAAGGACCTCTTCGCCGAGGTTTACGAGAACGAGTTCAAGCCTGAGTTCGAGGTGGCGGGAATTACCTACGAACACCGCCTGATCGACGATATGGTGGCCGCGGCGATGAAGTGGGAGGGCGGCTACGTCTGGGCCTGCAAGAACTACGACGGCGATGTGCAGTCCGACACCGTTGCCCAGGGCTTCGGTTCGCTGGGCCTGATGACCAGCGTGCTGATGAGCCCCGACGGCAAGACGGTCGAGGCCGAGGCCGCCCACGGAACGGTTACACGTCACTACCGTCAGCACCAGCAGGGCAAGCCGACCTCGACCAACCCGATCGCATCGATCTTCGCCTGGACACGCGGCCTTGCGGCCCGTGGCCGCCTCGACGACACGCCCGAAGTCACACGTTTCGCCGAGACCCTCGAGCGCGTCTGCGTGGAGACGGTCGAAAGCGGTCGCATGACCAAAGACCTTGCGCTCCTCGTCGGCCCCGACCAGGAGTACCAGACCACGCAGGAGTTTCTTGCCTCGATCGACGAGGCCCTCAAAGCAAAGGAGATTTTGTGAGCACCCCTGTGAAAGTCACCGTTACCGGCGCCGCCGGGCAGATCGGCTACGCGTTGCTGTTCCGGATCGCCAGCGGTCAGATGCTCGGCCCCGACACCCCGGTCGAGCTGAGCCTGCTCGAGATCCCCGACGCCGTCAAGGCGGCGGAGGGCACCGCGATGGAGCTCGACGACTGCGCATTCCCGCTGTTGAGCCGCGTTGACATCTTCGACGACCCCAAGCAGGCGTTCGACGGCTGCAACGTGGGTCTGCTGGTGGGCGCCCGGCCCCGCGGACCGGGCATGGAGCGCTCGGACCTGCTTGAGGCCAACGGCGGCATCTTCAAGCCCCAGGGCGAAGCGATCGCTGCCGGTGCCGACAGCGACGTCCGCATCCTGGTGGTCGGCAACCCCGCCAACACCAACTGCCTGATCGCGATGTCGAATGCCGATGGCGTTCCCCGCGAGCGCTTCACCGCAATGATGCGGCTCGATCACAACCGCGCGATCGCGCAGGTCGCCAGCAAGCTCGGCGTGGAGATCTCAGAGGTCACCAACATGACTGTCTGGGGCAACCACTCGACCACCCAGTACCCGGACCTCGTCAACGCACGCGTCGCCGGGAGGAGTGCCTGGGAGGCGATCGACGACGAGGCCTGGATCGCCGAGGAGCTCATTCCTCGAGTGGCAAAACGCGGTGCCGCCATCATTGAGGCGCGTGGGGCGTCCAGCGCGGCCTCGGCCGCCAACGCGGCAATCGACCATGTGCACGACTGGGTGCTCGGCACTCCCGAGGGCAACTGGGTCTCGATGGGCGTACCCGCGGACGGCTCTTACGGTGTCGAAGAAGGCATCGTGGCCGGCTTCCCCTGTCGCTGCAGCGGTGGCGAGTGGGCGATCGTCGAGGGCATCGAGGTGACCGAGTTCTCGCGCGGCCGGATCGACGCAAGCGTCGCCGAGCTGCGCGAAGAGCGCGAGGCAGTCAGCAAGCTCGGCTTGGTCTGAGCCCGGTCTGGAGATGAAAAAGCCGGCCCCGCAGGGGGCCGGCTTTTTGTGAAAGCGCTGGTCGGCTCTTAAGCCGGGTGGTACTCGCGCCCCTTCTTCTTAACCCTGCCCTCTTTCTCCATTTCACCGAGGACACGGTAGAGGTAATTCGGTTTGATTTTCAAAGACTTCGCGATATCTGAGGCGCTGATACCCGGGTTTTTCTCCACCAGGGCAACTGCCTGATCGGCGCGGGTACCGCCGCGGCGGCGACGCCGTTTGCGCGGTGCGGTACCAGAAGTAGCTTTGGGGGGCCGGCCCGGTCCACGTTTTCCACTGCCGCGTGGGCGGCCTGGACGACGGGTGATGGTGCCACCCAGCTCGGCGAGTGCACGCTCGAGGCGCTTGCGCTCCTCGTCTAGCTCGGCGAGCCTTTTCTTGACCAGGTCGAGAGCCTCGTCGAGTACGTTGCTGGTGCTTGGCATTTCCTTCCTTTCCATCTCGTGGTGTTTCCACGAGTCGTCAGTTCAAGGAGTGTGGCACAGTGACAGTGACAGTGACTATTCATATAGTCAAATTTGACGCACTTGCTCTGGCCATTTGGACGACAGTGGGAGCAAAGCGCTGTTAGGCAGCGCGCTGAGCCTGGCGCTCGGGGGAGATGCGGACCACATTCCACGCGAGGCCAAGCTTCTCCATAGTGCCGATGACCACAGCCGAGGGGTCGACCTCCCACCTGCGGAGGCCGTGTACGGCCGAGCGCGGGAAAGCGTGGTGGTTGTGATGCCAGGACTCGCCAAGCGAAGGCAGGGCAAGCCAGAAGACATTGGTCGACCGGTCATCCGTGTTAAACCGCCGCGTACCAAAGTAGTGACACACTGAATTGACGCTCCAGGTGATGTGGTGGACGAAGAAGATCCGCACCAACCCCCCCCAGAGGAGCCCGGTTGCCGCGCCGGCCAGCGTACCGCTGACGGCATAGCCGGCGAGGGCGGGTAGGGCAAGGCTCGCGAGCACCAGGGGGATGAAATGGCGGCCTATGGTTCGCATCCCGGGATCTTCGTAGAGGTCGGGCGCGTAGCGCTTCCAATCGGCTCTTCCCTGAGTGGACATCAGCCAGCCCGAGTGGGCGTGCCACAGCCCGGAGAGAACGCCGCGCACGCCGCTGCCGTGGCCGACGTGGGGACTGTGAGGATCGCCCTCTTCATCGGTGTGGGCATGGTGCTTGCGGTGGTCGGCAACCCAAGAGATCACCGGTCCCTGTACGGCCATCGAGCCCATCACCGCGAACGCGTACTCGAACCGCTTGGAGGTCTGGAAGGAGCGGTGGGTTAGTAGCCGGTGGAAGCCGACGGTGATTCCAACCGCGGTGAGCAGGTACATCACCGCCGCGATTACGAGGTCGCCAGTGCCAACCGCCTCATTCCAGAGCAACGCGATTGCCGCCAGCACGGCTAGGAAGGGAACGACCACCGCACCCAGGTTGGCGACCTTCTCGGCCCTGGTCATCTCGCCCATCGATTAGACACATTAGGTGTGCTCGCCCAATAGGTATTAGGATAATGAGCAAGTTTAAACCCAGTTTTTCATTAGATATATGACAAGTTCCATCGATTCAGAGCCGTGGCGTGGCCTGCAACCTGCGGTCGCCGATCTGATCGAGCCCGAGCTCGAGGCGGTGACAGGGGAGATCCTTGAGACGATCGGTCGCGAGGTCCCGGAGTACGCCCGTCCGCTGGAGGGGAATTTCGGCCGCGGCATCCGCACCGGGGTCGGCGAGGCACTGAGCCAGTTCGTCGCCCTGATCCGCGACCCCGAAGCCGGTCGCGGATTGGGACGGGAGGTCTATGTAGAGCTCGGCCGCGGGGAGCTGCGCCAGGGGCGGACCCTAGATTCCCTGCAGGCGGCCTACCGGGTCGGCGCTCGCGTCGCATGGCGGCGCTTCGCCCTGGCCGGGCGGAGGGCGGAGCTCGAGGCAGAGGTGCTCAGCCTGCTCGCCGAGGCGATCTTCGCCTACCTCGACGAGCTCTCCGCCGACTCGGTCGAGGGCTTCGCGGAGGCCCAGGCCGAGACCGAGGACCAACGCCGCCGGCGGCAGCGGGAGTTGGTGGCGTTGCTGCTGCGAGACCCCCCGGCCGACGCGGCTGACCTGCGTGTCGCCACCGCCGCGGCCGGCTGGAAGCCCCCGCGCCGCGCCGCGGCACTCGCGTGCGCCGCCGCCGACCTGGTGCAGATCGCGCATCGCGTCCCGGCCGGGTCGCTGGTCGCCGAGCTCGGCGAGACCGGATGCGTGCTGCTCGCCGATCCCGACGGGCCAGGTCGCGCGGCCGAGATCGAAAACGCCGTCGCCGCCGTTCCAGTCGCCCTTGGCCCGGCCGGTGAGCTCACAGGGCTGCCGGAGTCGTGGGACTTGGCGAAGTCCTGCCTGATGGCGGCACAGGTGGGCGCTCTCCCGGCGGACGGGCTCGTCCGCGCCGAGGACCACTTGGCCGAGCTGCTGCTCTTCGCAGGAAGCACGCTGGCAGGCCGAATCGCCACCCAAAGGCTCGCGCCCTTCGCGGCGCTCACCGACAAGGCGCGCGAACGGATGCGCGAGACCGCCCTCGCCTACGTCCGCCACCGCGGCAACTCGGTCGAGATGGCTGCGGCCCTGCACCTCCACCCCCAAACCGTCCGCTACCGCATAGCCCGTCTGCGCGAGCTCCTGGGCGACCAGCTCGACGACCCCGACTCACGTTTCGAGCTGGAGATAGCACTGCGGGCCAGTTAGGTGGCCGATTTATGTTGTGCTGGGGTAAAGGGAGCCTGGGCCGCCCTCCAGTCGAATTGATACCCCACGCGCTTCGCGCGTGGGGTGAACCTTGAGCGCGGCCTTCGGCCGCGCGATAACCGGATTGCATTTCCGCCGCCTTCGGCGACATTCGCCTGGAGGGCGGCCAGGCTCCCTCTCGACACGCCCCGATAGACCGAAAGCTTCGAAAAGCGAGACCGGCGCTCAGGGTTGAAGAAAGCTTCAAGGCCAAGCAGGGCGCCAACATCCCTTCCGGTGCGCTTTATGTGGTTATAGGTGGCATAAACCGCACCGGAACCGCTTTCGAAGCTTGAAAGAGCTTCAGGCCGAGGA
>JBJMKO010000097.1:0-1732 GCA_045805805.1 Solirubrobacterales bacterium
ACACACATACACAACAAGACGAACAAAACATCTTGCCAGTCTGGTGCCAGGACGAAGGTTGCCTCGGGCAGTTCGAAGATCGCCGGTCCCTGCGTGGCAAGGCCGGCTGAGGGCTCGCCGTGCAGCACCGGGGTCTCGACCCAGCCTCCGTCGAAGCGCACGTCGCGAGAGCTCTCTTCGAGGTCGCCTCCTCTGGGCGCTGTCAGTCGCGGCCGCGGGCCAGGCGCGACCATCGCCAGGCGGATATGGACGAGGACGACTTCGCCCTCGGGGTCACGGTGGCCATAGCGCTCCTCGTGGGCGAGGGCGAAGCGCTCGACTAGGTCGGTCGGGTCGGGGCGGATCCCACCGGAGACGGGCAGCTCGAAGGCTTGGCCGGCGTAGCGAAGCTCGTAGACGACCTCGGGCTCGGCTCCCGGCAGGTCATCCGCGAGTGTCGCGGCCAACTCGTCGATCTCAGCGGCGATGCGTTCGGCGCTGAGGTCGGCGCCGCTCAGCATCACCGTGCGGGTTGTATCGCGGCGACGGTCCGAGGCGCAGAGGCCGAGCGCGGAGAGCACACCGCCAGTGCGCGGGCAGAGGATTCGCTCGATCTCTAGCTCGGCGGCGATTGCCGCAGCATGCATCGGTCCGGCCCCGCCAAAGGGGAGCAAGGCGAAGCTCCGTGGGTCGATGCCGCGCTCCACGGTGATGACGCGCAATGCCCGCACCATCTCTTGGTTGGCGACGCGGACAATCCCTTCTGCGGTTTCGATCTCGTCCAGGTCGAGCGAGATGGCGAGGGTGCCGACGGCGGCACGGGCGGCCTCGATGTCGAGGAGGACGTCGCCGGCCAGCTCGGATTCAGGCGCAAGGCGGCCGAGCAACAGGTTGGCGTCGGTCACGGTCGGTTTGCTGCCGCCGCGTCCATAACAGGCGGGCCCTGGCTCGGCCCCGGCCGATTGCGGACCCACCCGCAGCGCCCCGCCCCTGTCCCGCCAGCCGATCGAGCCGCCGCCGGCTCCGACCGTGTGCACGTCGACCATCGGTAGCTGGATCACCCGTCCGCCGATCGTGCGCGAGTCGGTGCGCTGTACCTCGCCCTTCTCGATCACGCAGACATCGCATGAGGTGCCGCCCATGTCTAGGCCGAGCGCGTTGCCGTTGCCGCAAGTACTTGCGATCAGGCCGGCGCCGACGGCACCTCCCGCCGGTCCCGAGAGAACGCTCCAAGCGCCGGCGCGAGCGGCATCCTCGACGGCGGCAAGGCCGCCGGAGGACTGCATCACCTGCGGTCGTGGCAAGCCGGCCGCGGAGGCCGCGTCTTCGAGCCGGGTCAGGTAGCGACCGAGAAGAGGGGAGAGGTAGGCGTCGATGACGGTCGTTGAGCAGCGCTCGTACTCGCGGAAGCGGGGCAGGACCTCGTGGGAGGCGGAGACGTGGAGGTCTGGAAGGACCTTGCGCAAATGGTCAGCGATTCGTCGCTCGTGGTTAGGGTCGAGGTAGGAGAAGAGCAGGCAGATCGCAACGGCCTCGGCACCACTCTCGCCCAGCAGCTCGGCGAGGCGGGCCGGCTCCTCATCTGCGAGCGCTTCGATGACGCCGTCGGGGCCTGTCCGCTCGCTCGCTTCGAAGCGCAGGTCTGCATCAGCGAGAGGTGTTGGCTTCGGTCTGCAGAGCCGGTAGAGCTCGGGCCGATCCTGGCGGCCGATCTCGAGCAGGTCGGCGAAGCCGCGGGTGGCAATCAGGGCGG
>JBJMKO010000098.1:0-1613 GCA_045805805.1 Solirubrobacterales bacterium
CGGGATCTGGAAGGTCATGACCATGTAGCCGGCCTCGGCCAGCCCCTCCGCGCCCCACAGGTACATCTCCTGGTTGGCGGCGCCGCCGTGGACGACCACCACGCCGGGATAGGGCGGCTCGAACCGGTGAAGCCCGGGCGGCATGCCCTTGCACGAGGAGTCGCAGGGGCGGAACAACGCGCCGGGGATGGTCTGGCCCGCGCGGTTGACGTACGAGATCTCCTGGTAGCGGAAACGAGAGCCGTTCATAAGGGCGGGATCGCGGAACGGGTCCTCGGTGATCTCGTTGCCGTGACGAGCGTAGGAATCGGCCTTGGCCTGCGCGTACGCGGGGTTGGTCGTGGTGTCGACGGCGCGCTGCTCGCCGCACCAGTCGTTGGCCTGCTCACGCGCGTGCCAGGCGGGCGTGTCGGGAGCGGGATCGCCGGCAGGTCCGGTGCAGTCGAAAACCGCGTCCGAGGGCGCGGCAGCCGCAGGGGCAGCGAGAGCAAGAGTGGTGATGGCGGTCGCGAGAAGACGAAGGCCCACGCCTGGTCAACGGGGTGACAAGCCGAACGCTGACGCCAGGCCGCAGCGCTGCTGAAATTCAGGCGTGGAGCTAGAGCGCTACGTGATCGCCCTGAAGCGGCGCGACGTCTGCTGCGAGTGCGGCGCCGATCTGCCGAGCGGCTTCCGTGCCGCGTGGGAGCCGTACGCGCGGACGATCACCTGTCTCGAGTGCGCAGGACCGAACGTCGTCGTGAACGTCCACATGCCAGCAGGGCCGGGGGCCCGTCGGCGCCGCGACGAGCACCGCTAGCCGGCGACGTTGCGGTTGCGGTGCGCCTTCGGGTTCGCCCGATGCGAGTGCGCCTTGTGATGTTTGTGGACGGCCTTCGTGCCGGCACCGCCGATGTGTCGTGCCATCCGCAGTGACATCGCCATGATCGTCAGCGTCGGGTTCATGCCGGCGGCAGTCGGGAAGACGGCGCCGTCGCCCACGTAGAGGTTGTCGATCTCGTGCACGCGGCTGTAGGCATCGGTCACCGAATGTGCGGGCTCGGTGCCCATGCGGGCCGTGCCCATGATGTGCGCGGTTGCCGCCTGGCCCGCCAAAGCGTCCGATCCGGGCACGCCCGCGTCGGCGGCGATCCCCACGGGCAGATAGGCAGCGCTGACGCATCCGGGCGAGGCCTGGCAGATGGCCTGGAGCTCGGGTCCGAAGTAGGCCGAGGCCGCCTGCTCGTGCTTGTGAGGCGTGCGCGTGATGCGCGGGACCGGGAAGCCGTAGACGTCCTTGATCTTCGGATCGAGGTCGACCACGTTCGCCTCCTGGGGCATGTCCTCCCCCACGAGCGACAGGCCGGCGACGTGCGCGCGGAACGGCGACTGGCGCATCAGGCTCTTGTGCGCGACGCCCCATACGCCGGAGGCGGCCGCGTACAACTGCGCCTCCGGGAGCAGCGTCAGGCCTCCACCCACCTCGCAGATGCCGCCCTTCAGATACGGCAGCCCGACCGCCTGGGCCGGTGCGCCGGTGACGGGCCCGACGAAGTCGTCGATCGTGAACGTGGTCGACGGCCCGCGCCACGAGTGCACATCGTGGTCGAACATGCCGGCCCCGAGCGAGAAGA
>JBJMKO010000099.1:0-1562 GCA_045805805.1 Solirubrobacterales bacterium
GGCGATCAGCGACTTCATCGGCCACGGATAGAACTGCTCCAGGCGCAGGATGTAGACGTCGTCCACGCCCTTCTTCTCGCGGTCGTCGAGCAGGTCGTAATAGACCTTGCCCGAGCACAGCACGAGCCGCCGAGTCTCCCCTTGGGCCGGCGGGTTGAGGTCGGACAGGATTCGGCGGAAGTGACTGTCGCCGGTGAAATCGGAAGCCCGCGATACCGCAAGCTTGTTCCGGAGCAGCGACTTGGGCGTCATCAGGATCAGCGGCTTGCGGAAATCGCGCCGCATCTGGCGCCTCAGAATGTGGAAGTAATTGGCCGGGGTCGTGCAGTTGGCGACTTGGAGGTTGTCTTCGGCGCAGAGCTGCAAATAGCGCTCGAGCCGAGCCGAGCTGTGCTCGGGCCCCTGCCCTTCAAAGCCGTGCGGGAGCAGCATGACCAAACCGCTCGCCCGCAGCCATTTGGCCTCGCCCGCGGCGACAAACTGGTCGATGATGCTTTGCGCGCCGTTGGCGAAGTCGCCGAACTGCGCTTCCCACAGCACCAGGCAGCGGGGGTCGGCGAGCGAATAGCCATATTCGAAACCGAGCACGCCGAACTCGGAAAGCGGACTGTCGCGAACCTCGAAGCGGCCGCCCTCGACGTGGCACAAAGGGATGTATTTGTCGCCGGTCTGCTGGTCGACCCACATCGCGTGGCGCTGGCTGAACGTGCCTCGACCACTGTCCTGACCCGACAGGCGAACGCCATTCCCTTCCGCGAGCAGGCTCCCGAAAGCGAGCGCTTCCGCGGTCGCCCAGTCGAACCCGTCCCCGCTGTCGAACATCGACTTCTTGGCGTCGAGGATGCGCTGCAGCGTCTTGTGGATTCGAAATCCCTCGGGCACGCGGGTCAGGATGTCGGCGAGATAGCGCATCTCCTCGTCGTTGACGGCGGTCGACGTGTTGCGACGGCCGAGCACCGGCTCGTCGGGGCGCCCGAGGCCTGCCCACCTGCCCTCGAACCAGTCGGCTTTGTTGGGCAGGTACGCGCTGCCGGCCTGAAACTCCTCTTCGAGGTGCGCGACATAATCGTTCGACGTCTTGTCGATCCACGCCGCGTCCACCACGCCTTCGTCGATCAGCCGCTTGCCGTAGATTTCGCTGATCGGCGGATGCTGTTTGATCGCGGCGTACATCAACGGCTGGGTGAAACTCGGCTCGTCGCCCTCGTTGTGGCCGAACCGGCGGTAGCACCACATGTCGATGACGATGTCGCGGCCGAAGGTCTGGCGGAACTCGGTCGCGAGCTTGCAGCAATAGGTTACCGCTTCGGGATCGTCGCCGTTCACGTGCAGGATCGGTGCCTGGACGCCCTTGGCAACGTCAGACGGATAAGGCGAGGAGCGGCCGAACTGCGGGCTGGTGGTGAAGCCGACCTGGTTGTTGACGATGAAATGGATGGTGCCGCCGGTCCCGTATCCCGGCAGGCCGGAAAAGCTCAGGCACTCCCACACCACACCCTGGCCGGCGAATGCGGCGTCGCCGTGGAGCAGCATCGGCAGCACGGTGTCGCCTTCGGGATCAC
>JBJMKO010000100.1:0-9780 GCA_045805805.1 Solirubrobacterales bacterium
GGGTGGTCGACGTCGAGGACGACCATCTTCGCCGCCCGCCGCGTCTTGCCGCCCGACTTGATCGTCCCGGCCCAGGAGTCGGCGCCGCGCATGAAGCTGACCGGGCCGCTGGCTGTGCCGCCCTTGGCCAGCTGCTCCATCGAGCCGCGGATGTTGGAGAGGTTGATCCCCGAGCCGGAGCCGCCGCGGAAGATCTTGCCCTCCTTGGTGTTCCAGGCGAGGATCGAGTCCATGTTGTCCTCGACGCTGAGGATGAAACAGGCCGAGCACTGCGGGCGCTCCTCGAAGCCCACGTTGAACCAGACCGGCGAGTTGAAGGCCGCCTTCTGGTTGAGCAGGATCGAGGTCAGCTCGGCCTCGAAGGTGTCGGCGTCCTCGTCGGAGGCGAAGTAGCCGCCCTCGCGCCCCCAGTTGGAAATCGTCCCCGCGACACGGCCGATCATCTGTTTGACCGAGGACTCCCTTTTCTCGGTGCCGAGCTGCCCACGGAAGTACTTCTGGGCGACGATGTTAGTCGCGTTTTGCGACCAGCTCTTGGGGAACTCGACCCCGCGCTGCACGAAGGCCGGGCTCTCGGGGTTGCCGATCACCGCGTCGCGCACCTCCCACTCGATCTCGTCGAAAGGATGGGTCCCGGGAGAGGAAAAGCGGCGTTCGACCGTGAGGCCCTTGAGACCGGTTTTCGGGGCACTGGTGGCGGTCTGGGACATCAAACTTCTCCTCTCGCAGCGACTTTCAGGGGTAACTGAGCAGGATCGTTGTCGAGTCGGACGTACTTTGTCGCGCCCAACACCGCAAATCCCGCAGATTTCGCCAGCTCCCTATGTATGGTGACAAGGGTGAAGCGCGGGCGAAAAGTTGCACGCGACGTAGTGGGAGAGCGAATGAGTTCGGCAAGAGAGGCGATGGGCGAGCGTGCCACGGCGGCCCGCGGTGCGGTCGAGGAGCGAGCCATCGCGGCGAAGGGCGCCGCAACCGATGCGCTCGCCTCGGTCAAGCCGAAGCTGCGCGGGGTATCTCACGAGTGGGCCTTCTTCGTCTCGCTCTTCCTCGGCGCCGGGCTGATCGTCGCCGCGAAGACGCCGAAGGCGACCCTCGCCGTCGCGATCTACGCCGTCAGCCTCTCCGCCCTGCTCGGCACCAGCGCCCTCTACCACCGGGTCGACTGGACCCGGCCCAGCGTGCGCCGCTGGATGCGCCGGCTCGATCACTCGATGATCTTCTTCCTCATCGCCGGCACCTACACGCCATTCGCCCTGCTCGTCCTCACTGGCCCGCTCGCCGACGCGATCCTTGTCGTGGTCTGGGCCGGCGCGATCGCCGGCGCGATCGTCGAGATGGTCTGGATCGACCACCCCAAGTGGGTCGCCGCGCTGATCTACATGTCTTTGGGCTGGGTCGCCGCCGCCGCCTTCCCCCAACTCTGGAACGACATGGGCGTTACCGGCACCCTGCTCGTCGCCGCCGGCGGCATCCTCTACACCGCCGGCGCGGTCGTCTACGCGACCCAGCGCCCCAATCCCAACCCCCGAGTCTTCGGCTACCACGAGGTCTTCCACCTCCTCGTCATCGCCGCTGCGGCTGCGCACTTCGCTGCCGTCGCCTTTTTTGCTTTGCCGGCAGCGTAATTTTCGCTATCCTTACTTCACACCGAAAGTAAGGATCAAGGTGGATGTAGCGGCAAAATTGACCTCCAAGGGTCAGATCACTGTTCCGAAGGTCGTGCGCGACAGCCTGGAGCTGGAGCCTGGCGATCAGGTGCTTTTTCGCTTGGATGGTGGACGGGCGATCCTCGCCCGCACCCAGAACTTCCTCGACCTCGCCGGATCGGTTTCGGTGCCCCCCGATAAGCGCGGAGCTTCATGGGACGAGATTCGCCGGGAGGCGTGGCGGGCACGCGGCAAGAGATTGAAAGAACAGGATTGACCGTCCTCCTCGACACGAACGTCGTAATCCGCCATTTGACGGGTGACCCGCCGGAGATGGCGAGACGGGCAACGCAGTTCTTGGCCGCAAATGCCGAGTTGGTCCTTGTAGATGTGGTGCTGGCCGAGTGCGTTTATGTGCTTCAGTCGGTCTACGACGTCGACCGACGAGGCGTCGCCGAGATGATGCGAGCCGCGTTGGCGATGCCCATGGTTTCGGCCGACACGGAGCTCCTCCTCCGCGCCCTTGAGATATATGAGCTCGACCGCCTTGACTTCGCCGAGGCTTATCTTGTCGCCGCGGCCGAGTTCACCGATGTCGAATCGATTGCCTCCTTCGACAAGGCGATCGATCGAATGCCATCAGTCGAGCGAATGGCTCCCTAGGCTGCGATCGCCAGCTCGGACTCGATCTCGGCTTGCGCGACCAGCTCGGCGAGGATCTCGTCGAGGTGCTCCGATTGCTCGGGGGAGAGCTTGAGATAGTTGCCGACGAGCAGGTCCTTGGCATGGCCGACTGGCAGTTCGGCCTCGATTACACGGCCGCCCATGGCGCCGAGGACCTTGCGCAGCTCGGCCTGGGCCCAGACCGCGCCGAACATGCCGGTCGAGGCGCCGATGACGGCTGCCGGCTTGCCGTTGAGGGCGCTCTTGCCGGCCGGGCGCGAGACCCAGTCGAGGGCGTTCTTGAGCTGGCCCGGGATCGAGCTGTTGTACTCCGGCGTCGCGATCAGGATCGCGTCGGCGTTTCGAACCGCGTCGCGCAGCTCCTCGACGACTGTGGGTGTGCCGTCCGTTTCGACGTCCTCGTCGTAGGGCGGGACATCGCCGAGCCGGTCGAACTCGATCAGCTCCGCCCCCGCGGGCAGCCGCTCGGCGGCGGTCCGCAGGAGGGCGCTGTTCAGCGAGTCGCGGCGCAGGCTGCCGGAGATGCCCAAGACCCGCATCACTACTCGGCCTCCTCGACCAACTCCAGCTCGACCGCGATCGCAACCTCGTAGTCGAGGACCTCGCCGCCGCTGGGCAGCTCGGCGTTCCAGTCGAGCCCGAAGCTGCGCCGGTCGACCGTAGCCGCCAGTGAGAGGCCGACGCGGGCGTTGCCGGCCAGGTCGGCACCGAGCCGGCCGAACTTTCCGCTTGCCTCGACCTCGCGCTTCTCGCCATGTATCTCGAGCTCGCCGCGCAGTGTCACCGAGCCGTCGTCCTCGACGCTCAACTCGGTCGACTCGAAGCGAAGCTGCGGGAAGCGCCCGGCGTCGAAGAAGTCGGGGGAGAGAAGGTGGCCCTTGAGCTGCTCCTCGTCGATCCGAACGCTGCCGACGTCGACGCTGCCCTCGAGCCGCGGAGCCTCGCCCCCGCTGAGCCTGGCCTCGTAGGAGTCGAAGTCGCTGCGAAAGGTCGCGACGCCGTTGTGGGCGATGGCGAAGGCGATCGACGAGTGGACCGGGTCCACCGCGAACGTTCCCGCCGGTACCTGCTGCTCGATCGTCTGTGTGCTCATCGTCTGCCTCCTATAGTTGTCGGATCAATGATTGACTTAGAAACAATCATAGCAGAGAAGTTTGTATCTACAACTATTGTCAGGGCAACATTCATCTGCGATGATGGGGAAATGAGCGAGCAGGCAACGGCAGCCAAGCCCATCCGCACCGCCCACGGCGAGGCCTGGGGCACGCTCACCCGCACGCACGCGGCAATCACAGGCCGGCTTCAAGAAGCCCTTGCCGCCGCCGACTTCCCGCCACTGCCCTGGTACGAGGTGCTCGCCACGCTCGCCGAGGCTCCCGAAGAGCGGATGAAGATGGGGGACCTGGCCGAAGCGTTGGTGATCACCCGCGGCGGCTTGACCAAGCTGGTCGACCGCCTGATCAAGGCCGGCCTGCTGGAGCGGACCTTCTGCGAGACCGATCGCCGGGTCAGCTACGCGACCCTGATGCCGGCCGGCCAGGATCTGCTCGACGAGATGCGTCCCGTCGTGGTCGCCGAGCTGAAGGTCGCCTTCGCGGCCAGGCTCAGCGCCGCCGAAGCCGACACCCTGCGCGAGACCCTCGAGCGCGTCCGGATCTCGGCCTGCGGAACGGAGTAGAGGGCCTCCGGTGTGCCTTTTGCTCCCTATAGGTGCATAAAGCGCACCGGAAGGGTCAGGCGAGCGCGGCGGCGGCGCGCTCTTTGGCGGCTTCGATCAGGGCCAGCAACTCGATCTCGCGGCCCCCGCGAATCAGCTCGACCGGATCGGGATCGCCGTTGACGATCCCCTCGAAGAACTCCTTGCGGTCCTGGTAGGTCGGCAGCGTGCCCTTGGCCCAGCCGCGGGCGTCGTTGAGGATCACCGCGAGGCGGGCGTACTCCTCGCCGAACAGCGTCGAGATCTCCCGCTTCATCCGCTTCGCCAGGGCAGGGGAGGCGCCGGCGGTCGAGATCGCGATCGCCAGCGGCCCGGTGCGCACGATCGCCGGCAAGATGAAGTTGCACAGCGGTGGCACGTCGACCACGTTGACCAGCATCGCCCGCTGCTCGGCGTCGTCGAAGACGCCGATGTTGACCTCGCTGTCGTCGGTGGCGGCGATCGCCATGAAGACGCCCTCGAGGTCGGCGACGCCCGCGTAGGCCCGCTTCTCCCAGGCGATCGATCCCTCCGCCGCGAGGGTCTCCAGCTTCGGGTGGGCGACCGGCGCGACCAGGGTCACGTCGGCGTCGCAGGCGAGCAGTCCCTCGACCTTCTCGAGGCCGATGTCGCCGCCGCCGACCACCAGGCAGCGCCGCCCCTTCAGCTTCAGGCAGGCGATGTAGAAGGGCGTCTCCAGCATGTCGCGCACGCAGGACTGGTCGCAGATCCCCTTGCGCAACTGGCAGACGCACTCCTTGCCGGCATAGGCCTGGGCGGGCATGTCACAAAGCCTAGTGATCCTTAGGGCCTATCCCGGCAGGGATGGAACGTCTTGTACTTTTTCGCCGGCAACCATTGGTTGCAACCAGAGGCGCAGCTCGAAAAAGTTAGTGGAACCCCTGCCGGGATAGGCCCGCCGTCGGCGGCGGCTAGATCGAGTCGAGCGTGACGCGCAGGCCCTCTTCGAGGCCCATCTGCGGCTTCCAGCCCAGCTCGCGCTCGGCGCGCGAGGGGTCGATCGAGATTCGCTGCACCTCGCCGGGCCGGGCGGGGGCGAGCTCGGGCTGGAAGCTCTCGGCGCCGCCCAGCTTGCCGAGCAGGCGGACCAGCTCCAGCACGTCGGTCTCGATCCCGGTGCCGACGTTGATCGCGCCGGTCGCATCGGAGCCGGCCGCGGCCAGCGCCGCTGAGACTACGTCGCCCACATATATGTAGTCGCGGGTCTGTTTGCCGTCGCCGAAGACGGTTGGTCGCCCACCTCCCCGCAGCTTCCCGCAGAAGATCGCGATCACGCCGGCCTCGCCGAGCGGGTCTTGGCGCGGGCCGTAGACGTTGCCCAGCCGCAGACTGACGCTGGAGAGGCCATGGAGCCGCTCGTAAAGCGAGAGGTAGCCCTCGGCAGCGAACTTGCTCTGCCCGTACGGCGCCTCCGGCGCCAGCGGCGCGTCCTCGGAGAGCGGCAGGTCCTGTCCCTCGCCCTCGCCGTAGATCGCTCCTCCGGTCGAAGTGAAGACGACGCGTCCGGCCCCGGCTGCTCGGGCGGCCTCCAGCACGTTGGCGGTGCCGCCAACGTTGATCGAGGCGTCGAAAGCGGGGTCGGCGACCGACCTGCGCACGTCGATCTGCGCCGCCAGGTGGAAGACGACCTCGGGCTTGGCTTCGGCCGCAACCCCCTCGATCGCCGAGCGATCGCGGATGTCGGCCTTGGCCGGCGTCGCACCGGCCGCCAGTGCCCCCTCGAGGTTCTCCCGTCGCCCGGTCGAGAAGTCGTCGACGACCGTCACCTCGTCGCCCCGCGCGAGCAGCGCGTCGACCAGATTCGAGCCGATGAAGCCCGCGCCGCCTGTGACCAAAGTCCTCATCGAGCCCGCGATCCTAGCCCGCCCGGGGGCCGACGGGACGAAACCCTTGCCATACACGAGGATTTCGTCCCGTCGGCGGTTTGCCGGTCCGGCCGAGCGCCCCTGCTACCCTCGCCGCCCGATGCGACTGATCGTCACCGAGAAGAACAACAGCGCCGAGAAGATCGCCACCTTCCTCAGCAAGGGCAGCGCGACGAGCGACAAAACTTTCAAAGTCCCGTTCTATACCTGGAGCGACGACGACGGCGACCACCGCACGATCGGGCTCAAGGGGCATGTGCTCGGCCCGGCCTTCCCCGAGGGCTACTCGAACTGGCAGAAGACCGACCTGCACGACCTGATCGACGCCGAGCTGATCAAGGAGCCGACCGACAAGAACGTCGTCAAGGCGATCCGCAAAGTCGCCAAAGAAGCCGACGAGCTGGTGATCGCCACCGACTTCGACCGCGAGGGCGAGCTGATCGGCCTCGAGGCGCTCGAGGAGATGCTCGACGCCAACCCGGAGCTGGGCTCGTGCGAGGAAACCAAGGCCGGCACGCTGCAGGTAAAGCGCGCCCGCTACTCGGCCCTGACCAGGGAAGAGATCGAGCGCGCCTTCAACGAGCTCGACGAGCTCTCCTACCCGCTCGCCAACGCCGGCGCCGCCCGCCAGGACATCGACCTGCTCTGGGGAGCGACCCTGACCCGTGCCGTCTCCCTCAGCACCCGCCGCTTCGGCTCCAACTTCCTCTCGGTCGGGCGCGTGCAGAGCCCGACCCTGGGCCTGATCGTCGAGCGCGAGATGGAGCGCCGCGCCCACGTCGCCAAACCCTTCTGGGAACTGTTCGCCAAGTTCCAGCACCCCGACGGCAGCTTCGAGGCCCACCACGAGACCGACAAGTTCTGGGAGAAGGCCGAGGCCGATGCCGCCCTCGCCGGCACCGCCGCCCCGGGCACGGTCAAGTCGGTGACGGCGCGCAAGAACACGCGCAAGCCGCCGACGCCCTACAACACCACCGCCTTCACCACCGACGCCTCCAGCCGCCTCGGCATCACCCCGGCCAACGCGATGCGGGTCGCCGAGGACCTCTACATGGACGGCTTCATCTCCTATCCACGCACCGACAACACCGTCTACCCGGTCTCGCTGCCGTTGCGTGAGCTGGTCTCCTCACTGGTGCGGATCAAGGAGTTCTCCGCCGCCTCGGGCCTGCTCGACGGCGAGCTGAAGCCGACCCGCGGCAAGAAAGAGACGACAGACCACCCGCCGATCTACCCGACCCAGGCGATCCACCCCGGCGCCCTCGACGGGCCCAAGCTGCGCGTCTACGAACTCGTCGTGCGCCGCTTCCTCGCCACCTTCAGCCCGCCGATGATCACCGAGTCGACGCGCGCCGACATCGAGGCCGGCTCGCAGACCTATTTCGTGCGCGGCTCGGTCGTCGTCGACCCCGGCTTCGCCGGCATCTACATCTACGCCCGCTCCTCCGACGAGGAGATCCCGGCGCTGGCGGAGGGCCAGAGCCTCGACCTCGACGGCGAGCCCTGGATCGTCGACAAGGAGACCCAGCCGCCCTCGCGGATCTCGCAGGCGAAGCTGGTCGAGATGATGGAGGAGCGAGGCCTCGGCACCAAGGCGACCCGCGCCGACATCATCAAGAAGCTCTTCGACCGCGGCTACGTCTACAGCAATCCCCCGATCCCGACCGAGACGGGGATCGCGATGTTCGACGCCTTCAAGAAATACGTGCCCGCGATGGCGACGCCGGAGATGACCGCTCAGCTCGAGGCGGAGATGGACCAGATCGCCGCCGGCGAGATGACCAAGGACGGCGTCGTCGGCGACAGCCGCGAACTGCTCCACAGCACCTGGACCGAAATCGACGCCAGCCGCGAAGACCTCGCCAAAGTCGTCTGGGCCGGGATGGACCAGGACCGGATCCTCGGCCCCTGCAAGGTCTGCGAAGAAGCCGGCCGCAAGAAGGAGGATGGCTCGCCCCACATGCTGCGGGTGATCCGGGCGAAGAAGTCGGGCAAGCGCTTCGTCGGCTGCAGCGGCTGGACGCTGGACGATCCCGAGTCCTGCGACCAGACTTTCCCGCTGCCCCAGCGCGGCGACGTCTTCAAACTCGAGGAACGCTGCTCGATCTGCGGCGAGACGCCGCGGCTGAAGGTCCAGCCCTTCCGCGGTCGGCCCTGGAACCTCTGTCTCAACGACGACTGCGAGTCGATGCAGGAGATGAAGAAGAAACGGGCCGAACGCGAAGCGGCGAAAGCGGCGAAAGAAGCGATGGCGAAGCAGCCGCTGCCGGAAGGCGACGAGGACAAGGCGCCGGCCAAGAAGAAGACGAAGGTCGCGAGCAAAGCCGACACCGCCACCCGCGGCCGCAAGCGCGCCAAGGCCGCGGCCAAATAGCCGGCCGCTTCCGGTGCGCTTTATGTACCTATAGGGTCCAAAAGGACCACCGGAACGGGAGTCGACGTGTTCGTTTCGCTTGAGGGGATAGACGGCTCGGGAAAGAGCACGCAGGCGAAGCTGCTGGCCGAGGCCCTCGGCCCGGAGACGCTGCTGATCCGCGAGCCCGGTGGAACCGAGGCGGCGGAGCGGATCCGCGAGCTGCTCGCCGACCCCGAGCTGGCACTCGACCCCTTCGCCGAGCTGCTGCTCTTCCTCGCCGCGCGGGCGGACCTGACCGCGCGGGTGATCCGCCCGGCGCTCGAGGCGGATGTCGACGTCGTCTCCGACCGCTTCGCCGATTCCAGCGTCGCCTACCAGGGCGCGGCCCGCGGCCTTGGCGCTCCCGAGGTGATCTCCCTGACCGACGCCGCCACCGAGGGCCTCTGGCCAGACGTGACCGTGCTGCTCCGCGTCGATCCCGAGGTCGGCCTGGGCCGCGCCGACGGCAGCGACCGCTTCGAGTCCGAGGGCCTCGAGCTGCAGCGCGCTGTCGCCGAGGCCTACGAGGAAATAGCCAAGATCGCCTCAGACCGCGTCGTCGCCGTCGACGGGGCCGGGACGGTCGAGGAGGTTCACGAGCGTGTGATGGCGGCCGTGACGTCATACGAATGAGGGACCAGACGCCTCCGACCGCGGGTCCTGTCCCAGGGGGAGGGGGGCGCTGCGGGCGGGCCACGGTCCGTCCTCGACCCCCCTCCCCCTGTGCCACCCGCGGATGGGGCGGCTAGGCTCAGCTCCGTGACGTCGATCGCGCTTGAGGAGAGCACGGAGCATCAGCAGCGAGCTCGGGTCGGGCTGACTGCCGCGCTTGCATCGGGGCCGAGCCATGCTTATCTCTTCAGAGGGCCGCGTGGGGCGGGGAAGGCGAGCGCGGCGCGTGCGTTTGCGGCTGAGCTTTTGGCTGTCGGCGCCGCGGACGCTGACGATGCGCGGCGGCGTGCGTTGCTCGACCCGTCGCCCCATCCCGACCTGGTCTGGCTGACTCCTCCCGGCGCCCAGCACATGGTCGAGGAGGTGCGCGAGAAGGTGATCCGCTCGGCTTCCTACCGCCCCTTCGAGGGCGAGAAGCGCGTCTTCGTGATCGAGGCCGCGGAGCAGATGCGCGACGAGAGCCAGAACGCCCTGCTGAAGACGCTGGAGGAGCCGCCCGGCTTCGTCCACCTGATCCTGCTCACCTCCGAGCCATCAGCCCTACTAGAGACGATCGCCTCCCGCTGCCAGCCGATCGACTTCGCCCCGCTCCCCCCAGAAGCTGTCGAAGCTGCCCTGGCGGGCAGCGGCTCCCCGGACGATCTGGCCGCTGCGGCTCGCCTCTCCGCCGGCGACGTGGCCCGCGCCCGTTACCTCCTCTCGGACTCCGGTAAGACGCTCCGTGCCGCAGCGCTCGAAATGGGAAGGGCCGTCGGGGGGGATTCGCCGGACACTCAGCGCGAAAGCGCGTCCGCCGAA
>JBJMKO010000101.1:0-60174 GCA_045805805.1 Solirubrobacterales bacterium
ACGATGGCGGAGTACTTCCGCGAGCAGGGCGGCCAGGACGTGCTGCTCTTCATCGACAACATCTTCCGCTTCGTCCAGGCGGGCTCGGAGGTCTCGGCCCTGCTCGGGCGCATGCCCTCCGCGGTCGGCTACCAGCCGACGCTGGAGACCGAGATGGGCGGCCTGCAGGAGCGGATCACCTCGACCGAGCGCGGCTCGGTCACCTCGGTGCAGGCGATCTACGTCCCCGCCGACGACCTTACCGACCCGGCCCCGGCCTCTGTGTTCGCCCACCTCAACGCGACCACGACGCTCTCGCGGGCGATCTCGGAGAAGGGGATCTACCCGGCCGTCGACCCGCTCGACTCGACCTCGACGATCCTCAAGCCCGGCGTCGTCGGCGAGGAGCACTACCGCACCGCGACCGACGTCCAGGAAGTGCTGCAGCGCTACAAGGAGCTGCAGGACATCATCGCCATCCTTGGCATCGACGAGCTCTCCGACGAGGACAAGCAGACGGTCACGCGCGCCCGCAAGATCGAGCGCTTCCTCTCGCAGCCGTTCTTCGTCGCCGAGCAGTTCACCGGCCGTAGCGGCGAGTACGTGCCGGTCAGCGAGACGGTACGCGGCTTCCGCGAGATCCTCGACGGCGAGCACGACGAACTCTCCGAGGGCGCCTTCTACATGAAGGGCGGCATCGACCAGGTCACCGCCGACGCCGGAGCGGCCGCGGCCGCCTAGGGGAGACGATGGCCGCCGAGCACATGGTCGACGTCGAAGTCCTCACCCCCGAGGGCGAGGTCTTCAACGGCGAAGTCCGCCAGGTCTCGACCCGCACCGCGGTCGGCGAGGTAGGCATCCTCGCCAATCACGCACCGCTGCTGGCAGCGCTGAAGCCAACCGAGCTACGCCTCCACGTCAGCGATTCCGAGACGAAGCGCTACGCCCAGGCCCACGGCTGGCTACAGGTCTTCGGCAACCACGCCAAGCTCCTCCTCGAGGAGGCAATCGCCCCCGACGAGCTCGACCAGGCAAAGCTAAAAGAGCAACTGGCCGACGCCGAACAGCGCCTAGCCGAGGCCGGAGGAGGCGGCGCCGAGGCCCGCGCCCAAAAAGACCGCGAACGGGCCGAAGCCTTCCTGGCGATCGCCCAGGGCTGACGGGCCGAGCCGCCTCAGCAAAGTTACGTCGGCTCTCACGACTTCCTGCTTTGCTTGCTCCGTTTCGTCTCTATGGGGACCCGAACGGAGCAAGCGTCCCCTGGTGGGGCGATGCAGGCAGCGATCTCGTGGTTCAAATACCGTCCGCTTCGGCATGAACGCTCGAATCTCACGACGCCTGGCTGCAGGAGCAACCTCCGGATGAGCGATGAGGTCGTAGCGCTGGCCAGGCAGCTGCTTGGCTACGACACCTCCGAGCCGGAGGGGGTGCTTGAAGCTGCCGGGTTCGTCAAAGGGTGGCTGGAGGCGCGGGGGATCGAGGCTTCTCACGACGAGATTCGGGGGTTGCCGGTGCTGCGGGCCGAGGTTGGGCCGGAGGGTGCCCCGACGGTTGTCCTTCACGGGCATCTCGACGTCGTCCCCGGCCTGCCCGGGCAATTCGAGCCTCGGGTCGAGGGAGACCGGCTCTACGGGCGCGGTGCCTACGACATGAAGGGGGCGCTGGCCGCGATGCTGCTCAGCGCCGCTGCCATGCGCGATCAGGACCAGGTTCGGGTGCGGCTGGGAATCGTCGGCGACGAGGAGTCCGAGGAGGAAACTGAGCGGGGCAGCGACCATCTGGTCGACAGCGGCTTCCTCGGCGACTTCGCGATCACGGGGGAGCCGACCGACCTGCACATCGGTGTCGAGGCCAAGGGCGTGCTGGCGCTGCGGGTCCAGGTGGGCGGGGTCGCGGCACATGGCGCCACGCCCTGGCTCGGCGACAACGCGGTCCTGAGGGCGATTGAGGTTTTCCGCAGTATCGAGTCGCTACCGTTCGCACGACACAGCTCTGAGCTGTTCGATCGCCCCTCGATCAATCTCGGCCGGATCGTGGGGGGCGACGCGCTCAACAAGGTGCCCGACCGATGCGCCATCGACGTCGACATCCGCTACCTGCCCGATCAGGACCCCGCCACCCTGCTGGAGCAGGTGGAAAGCCTCGGTGCGGCCGAGGTCGAGCAGCTCTTCACCCGGCCCCCGGCGGTGGTCGACCGCGACTTGCCCTACGTGCGGGCGCTGCGCGAGGCGGCGCGGACCCATCACGACGGCGAGCCGATGAGCGTCGGCCGCGACGGCGCCTCCGACGCGGTCTCCTTCCTGCGCGTGGGGGTGCCGGCGGTCGAGTTCGGGCCGGTCGGCGAAGGGCACCATGGGCCGCAGGAGTGGGTCTCGGTCTCCTCCCTGCACACCTACCGGCAAACGCTCGACACCTTCCTCGGCTCGCTGCCGGGTCGACTCGACGCTTGAGCCGCAGTGGCTGATCAGGTCTTCAGCAAGCCGCCGCCCTCCGGCGATCACGAGCCGCCGCCGAAGCGGAGGCGCTACTGGTGGCGCTTCACTCTCGGCTCGGTGGTGATCGTGGCCGTGGTCGCCGCGGCGACCTCGATCTCGATCCTTCGCTTCTTCGGCAGCGTCGCCGACGCCCTCTCCCACAACGGCGTCCTCACCCGCCAGCTGAAAAACAAACTGGCCGAGGTCAACGGCGGCGGCCCGGAGAACATCCTCATCCTCGGCTCCGACAAGCGTGCCAGCCTGTCGGAAGACCCGGGGCGCTCGGACACGACGATCCTCTTGCGCCTCGACCCCGACCGCAACGCGATCGCCGTGATGTCGATCCCGCGCGATCTCAAGGTCGAAATCCCCGGTTACGGCACGGAAAAGTTCAACGCCGCCTACACCTACGGCGGTCCGAAGCTGACGCTACAGGTGGTGAAGGAACTGACCGGGCTGCCGATCAACCACGTCGTCAACGTCGACTTCCTCGGCTTCGTCCGTGCGGTCGACGCGATCGGCTGCGTCTACGCCGACGTCGACCGCCGCTACTACCACTCCAACGTCGGCGTGCCGGCCTCCGAACAGTATTCGGAAATCAACATCAAGCCCGGGTACCAGATGCTCTGCGGAAAGAAGGCGCTGGAGTACGTGCGCTACCGCCACACCGATACCGACATCGTCCGCTCGGCGCGCCAACAGGACTTCCTCAGCGCCGCCCGCCAGCGGGTGCCGATCAAGGATCTGCTGCTCGGCCGCAGTGACCTGATCGACATCTTCACCCAGTACACGAGCTCGGACATCAGCGACACCGGCACGATGATCCAGGTGCTCGACCTCTTCGTCGAATCCCGCAACGCGGCGATCAAGGAGGTTCACTTTCCGGCCGAACTCGGGCCCAGCTACGTCTACGCCTCGCCGGAAGCGATCCAAGAAGCGGTCGACAAGTTCCTCGGGATAGAAGCGAGCGCGGGACCGCGCGGCTCGCTCGACGAAGGCCGCAGCAAGAGCTCCGGCAAGCACAAGTCGAAGAAGCACCCGCAGCCGAAGCCGCACATCGCCAAGCCGAAGCCGCCGGGCAGCGACGGCCTGGTCCCGGCGCGCGAAGCCGGGGAGCTGGAGGCGAAATCGGTCGCCCGCAAGGTCAGCGCCGGCTTCCCCGTCTTCTACCCGACGCGCCTGCCGTCCGGTGCCTACTACGTGGAAAGCAACTCCTACGAACACGTCCAGGACCCGCGCGTCTACCACCTGCGCGATACCAATGACAACCGCCACGGTGCCTACCGGATGGTCGCCGAGCTGCCACTCTCCGACGGCATCCACTACTTCGGCCTGCAGGGGATCCAGGGTTGGTCGGACCCGCCGATCCTCGACAACCCGACCCTGACGAAGACGATCAACGGGCGCGAATACGACATCTACGTCGACGGGGACCGGATCCCGATCGTCGCCTGGCACCGGGGGGACAACAGCTACTGGGTATCGAATGACCTCCTCAACAGCTTGACCAACGACCAGATGATCGGGATCGCGCGCTCGGCTAGCGTCAAGATCCCGAACCAGAAGCGAAGAAAGGGGAGGGCGCAGCAATGACCGACGAGAGAGAGCCGATAGGCGTGGTCGGGGTCGGCTGGGTGGGGCTGGTCACCGCCGCCTGCTTCGCCGAGCTCGGCCACCGCGTGATCGCCCGCGACATCCTGCCCGAGAAGGTCGAGGCGCTCTCACGCGGTGAGACGACGATCCACGAGCCGGGTCTCGGGGAGCTGCTGAAAAAAAACGCCGAGCGACTCACCTTCACGACCGACATGGGCGAGCTGCTCGCCGGGGCACGCCTCCTCTTCGTCTGCGTCGACACCCCGCCGACCGCCTCGGGCGATGCCGACCTCTCCAGGGTGCGCGCCGTGGTCGAGGATCTGGGGGGCGGCGATCACGTGCTGGTGATGAAGAGCACGGTGCCGGCGGGGACCGGGCAGTCGATCCGCCGCGACCTGCCCGGCGTCCCCTACGTCTCCTGCCCCGAGTTCCTCAAGGAGGGCTCGGCGGTCGAGGACTTCCTGCACCCCGACCGGGTCGTGGTCGGCGCCGACTCCGGCGCCGAGGCGGCCGCCGACGCCGTCGCCGCTCTCTACCAGCCGCTCGGCGGTGAGATCGTCCGCACCGACGTCGCCAGCGCCGAGATGATCAAGCTCGCGTCCAACGCCTTCCTCGCGACCAAGATCTCCTTCGTCAACGAGATCGCCAACGTCTGCGAGGAGGTCGGCGCCGACGTCGGCGAAGTCGCCCGCGGCATGGGTCTCGACCAGCGCATCGGCCCCGCCTTCCTCAGAGCCGGGATCGGCTATGGGGGCAGTTGCTTCGACGGCGAGGAGAGGTTGCTCGTGCGCCATCACGGGATGCCCAAATTGACTTCCTTCAAGGAGCTGTGGGATCTCGTGGGCAGCGATTCGGCGACGGTCGATGGCGAGACGATCGAGCCACAAGACCTCTGGGCGTGGTCGTGGGTTCCGGGGGAGCGAGAGGCAGAGTGGATGCCGGTAACGCTGCTGACTAGGCGAGCCTATGACGGAAAGATGATCGAGATCAGGACCAAGATGGGGCGGCGGCTACGGGTCACCGCCGATCATCCAGTGATCGTTGGCGACGGGCGAGACGACGAAGTTCTGACGACGGTTCGCGCTGAGGAGGTGACCGATTCCGATTGGCTTCCGCTCGCAGGCGGGGGAGCCGACGGTTTCGCGCCGCTCGCATACTCGACCTTCGCCGCGATAGAAGACTCGATCCCCTTGGAACAGGTGATCGTTCGTCCGGAGCGACGCGAGACAGAGAGCCTCCGCGCTTTGCCGGCTGCCCAGAGGACCGCGCTGCTCGAGCACCCACGCGGCCAGGCTCAGCGGATGGGCGACATCAGCCGCAGCGGGGCATTGCGCCTTTCCGAGGCGTGTGAATCGCGGATGGACCTTAAGGGGGCAACTCTCGGCACGGCGCGCAACGGCACCTACGTTCCGGAGCGACTGTGCATCGACGATGACTTCTGGCGGATCGTCGGCCTCTATGTGGCAGAGGGTCACGTCGCCCAAGACCGAGGCAGAAACGAGGCCCTGCGCGAACGAATCACCTGGTCGTTTCACCCAACCGAAGAGGAGCATCTGGTCCAGCAAGTCGCCGACTATTGGGAGGGCCAGGGCGTCAAGACAAAGGTCTTTACGGCGTCTACCGCGCGCTGCGTGCGGGTCTCGTCTCGAGTCCTAGCGGCATGGTGGACCGAAGTGCTCGGTCTCGGCCGCAACAGCTACGAGCAACGACTCCCGAATCTGATCTGGGAGCAGTCGAGTTCCCGCAAGTGGGCGCTTCTGTCAGGTCTTTGGGAGGGCGATGGATCTTGGTCCCTGGTGAACGGTGGACCGAGTGTCGCGCTCGAATTCGGCACGATCAGCGACGAGCTTGCCGACGGCGTCGCACGTCTCCTGCGCGACCTCGGGATCGTCTGCTCCTGGAAGCGAGGTCGGACGCGGAAGTCGACCAAGGAGACCCACTGGCTCACGGTGAGCGGGGCCGATCAGGTCGAACGCGCAATTCAGCTCGTACCTGAGGCTGAGCGTGGACGAGTGGTGAAGTCCCTCGGGAGGCAGAGCAAGCGGATAGCGCCAACCGGTTTCCGCCAGTTTGGTGAGTCGTTGACGGCGTGGGCGCGTGTTGCCAGAACCTCGAAGAGTCGCTCGTCCGGAGCGGTGTACTCGTTGGAGGTTCCCGGCTCTCAGACCGTAGTCACGAGCGGCGGTTTGGTTTCCCATAACTGCTTCCCGAAGGATCTCAAGGCCCTCAAGCAGCTCGCAGGCAATACCGGCTACCACTTCCAGCTGCTCACGGCCGTGATCGAGGTGAACGAGCTGCAGAAGCGGCGGGTGGTGAAGAAGCTCCAGTCCCGCCTCGGCTCGCTTGCCGGTAGGCGCGTGGCCTTGCTTGGCCTGGCCTTCAAGCCGGATACAGACGACATGCGGGAGGCCTCGAGCCTGGTCTTGGCGGCGCGGCTTCAGGGCGAGGGGGCAGAGGTCTCCGCCTATGACCCGGTTGCGGCCGAGGCCGCGAAGGGCCTTCTCGACCGGGTCGAGTTCTGCGAGTCGGCGCTGGAGGCCCTGGATGGGGCCGACGCCGCGGTCCTCGTCACCGAGTGGCCCGAGTTCGCCGAGCTGGACTGGACGGCCGCCGCCGGCCGCATGGCCCGGCCCCTGCTGATCGACGGGCGCAACTTCCTCGACCCCAATCTGCTGCGGAGCGCCGGCTTCGAGTACGAGGGCATCGGCCGGGCGGTCGAGACCGAGATCGCCGTGCAGACGGAAACTGCTTCCTAGTGTCTCTGGCCAAGCAGACCAAGGACGCAGGGAGCGTGGCGTGCTCTGCACGCGAGCGACTGAGGACGCCGGTATGCGCCGGCCAGGGACACTAGGTGCAGGCGATCGTCCTAGTAGGAGGCGAGGGGACGCGGTTGCGGCCGCTGACCTCAACCGTGCCCAAGCCGGCACTCACCCTGGTCGACCGACCGTTCCTCGCCTACATGATCGAGTGGCTCGCCGGCCACGGGGTGACCGAGGTCGTGCTCGCTTGTGGCTTCCTTCCCGACGTGTTGCGCGAGGCGCTCGCCGGCGAGGAGGGCCGGGCGGGTGTCTCGATCCGCTACGTGGTCGAGCCCCAGCGGCGTGGCACGGCCGGTGCGATCCGCTTCGCCGCCGACGAGCTGGGTGCCGACCTCGACGACCGCTTCCTGGCCCTCAACGGAGACGTGCTCACGGATCTCGACCTGAGCGCGCTGCTGGGCGCCCACGCCGATCGAAAGGCGAGCGCGACCCTCGGCCTGCACCCGGTCGACGACTCCTCCGCTTACGGCCTGGTCCACAGCGGTCCGGAGGGCGCCGTCCTGGAATTCCTCGAGAAGACCGGCGAGAGCGTGCCGGGGGAAGTCAACGCCGGGATGTACGTGCTCGAGCGCTCGGTTCTCGACCTGGTTCCGCCCGGCGAGGAGGTCTCGATCGAGCGCGACGTCTTCCCGCGGCTGGTCGGCGAGGGCCTGCACGGCCTTCGGCTCGACGGCTACTGGATGGACATCGGCACACCGGAGCGCTACCTGCAGGCCAGCTGGGACATCCTCGAGCGACGGGTGGAGACACGGGTGCAGGCAACCGCCCCGGGGATGCTCGTCGCGTCCGGGGCGGAGGTCGCGACGGGGGCGACCGTGGGCCCCCGAGCGGTGCTCGGCCCGGGTTGCCGCGTTGCCGACGGCGCCGAGGTCCGAGAATCGGTCCTGCTCGATGGCTGCTCGGTCGGCGAGGGCGCGCGGGTGAGCGGCTCGATTCTCTCTGCCGGTGTCACGGTCGCGCCTGGCGCGACCGTCGAGGGCGCGGTCGCCGGAGTGGATGAAAGAGTCTCCGGCTGATGCTCGACGATGTTCTCGCCATTCCCGATCACCTTCGCGACGCCCTCTGGCGGGTCGAGTCTGCGCGGCTGGAGCCCGCCGATTCCGCAGGGCTGATGGTCTGCGGCATGGGTGGCTCGGCGATCGGCGCTGACTTGGCGGCGGCTGCGCTTGGCGACCGTCTCACCCGGCCGCTGCTCACCGTGCGCGGTTACGAGATCCCCAGCTGGGCGACCCCGGAGTGGACGGTGCTCTTCTCCAGCTATTCCGGCGACACCGAGGAGACGCTGGCCTGCTTCGCCGCCGCCGAGGCGCTCGGCGCCCGCCGTATCGTCGCCAGCACCGGCGGCACCCTCGTCGCCGAGGCGCGCGAGGCCGGCGTTCCCGTGGTCGGCCTCCCCGGCCTGCTGCCGGCGCCGCGGACGGCGGTCGCATACATGTTGGCCTGCGCGACCGAGGTCGCCGCCCTGGCCGGCGTTGCCCCCCGCATCCATACCGAGATCGACGCGGCGGCCGGATTCCTCGAGGAGCAGACCGCCGACCTGCAAGCGCTGGCCGCGGAGGTGGCCGGCCGGATCGGGGAGAGCACGGCGGTCGTCGTCGGTGCCGACCTCACCGCTCCGGTCGCTCGCCGCTGGAAGACCCAGATCAACGAGAACGCCGACGCCCAGGCCTTCTTCTCCGAGCTGCCCGAGGCCGATCACAACGAGATCTGCGCCTGGTCGGGCGACGGCTTTGCCTCCGTCATGCTCGAAGACCCCGATCAGCACCCCCGCGAGCGCCGCCGCTTCGAGCTCACCGCCGAGGCGATCGCGGAGACCGGTGCCGAAGTCATTCGCATCGAGACGAAGGGCGAATCCCGCGTAGCCCGTCTGCTCTGGGCGACGATGCTGGGCGACCTCGTCTCACTGGAGCTCGCCGAGGCCCGCGGCGTCGACCCGCTTCCCGTCGAGGCGATAGACAAGCTGAAGAGCGCCCTGGGACGACCTTAGCTCGAGACGTAAGGCGCGCCGGGGGACTCTCTCCAGGCCGCTTCGCGGGAGTTCCTGGAGAGAGTCCCCCGGCGCGCCTTTGCACTGCGGTATGTCCGTTGGGTTTGGTGGAGCAGGGCGCGAGAAGGGCCGTATCCTTCGACCGGTCTGGATACGCGATATGAGCTGAGAAAGGAACCGATGGCCACCGCCACCGCCAACTACAAGGTCGCTGACATCGAGCTCGCCGACTTCGGGCGTAAGGAGATCGCTCTCGCCGAGGTGGAGATGCCCGGCCTGATGCAGATCCGCGAGGAGTTCGCGGCCGAGCAGCCACTGAAGGGGGCGCGGATCACCGGCTCGCTCCACATGACGGTGCAGACCGCGGTGCTGATCGAGACCCTGATCGCCCTCGGCGCCGAGGTCCGCTGGGCCAGCTGCAACATCTTCTCCACGCAGGACCACGCCGCGGCCGCGATCGCCGCCGCCGGCATCCCGGTCTTCGCCTGGGAAGGCGAGACCCTGGAGGAGTACTGGTGGTGCACCGAGCAGGCCCTGCTCTGGCCCGACGGCGAGGGCCCGAACATGATCCTCGACGACGGTGGCGACGCCACCCTGCTCGTCCACAAGGGCGTCGAGTTCGAGAAGGCGGGCGCCGTACCCGACCCGGCCTCGGCCGACTCGGAGGAGTTCCGCATCGTGCTCGAGACCCTGCAGCGCTCGCTCGAATCGGACCCGCAGCGCTGGACCCGGATCGCCGAGGGGATCAAGGGGGTCACCGAGGAGACGACCACCGGCGTGCACCGGCTCTACCAGCTGGCCGAGACCGGCGACCTGCTCTTTCCGGCGATCAACGTCAACGACTCGGTCACCAAGTCGAAGTTCGACAACCTCTACGGCTGCCGACACTCGCTGATCGACGGGATCAACCGCGCTACCGACGTGATGATCGGCGGCAAGGTCGCCGTCGTCTGCGGCTACGGCGACGTCGGCAAGGGCTGCGCCGAGTCGCTGCGCGGCCAGGGCGCTCGCGTGATCGTCACCGAGATCGACCCGATCTGCGCCCTGCAGGCGGCGATGGAGGGCTACGAGGTGAAGACGCTAGAGGACGTCGTCGACACGGCCGACATCTTCGTCACCGCCACCGGCAACAAGGACATCGTCACCGCCGGCCAGATGGCGCGGATGAAGCACAACGCGATCGTCGGCAACATCGGCCACTTCGACAACGAGATCGACGTCGCCGGGCTCGAGGCCTCGCCGGCCGAGAGGGTCAACATCAAGCCACAGGTGGACGAGTGGCGCTTCCCCGACGGCCACTCGATCATCCTCCTCTCCGAAGGCCGCCTGCTCAACCTCGGCAACGCGACCGGGCATCCGAGCTTCGTGATGTCGAACTCGTTCACCAACCAGGTGATCGCGCAGATCGAGCTCTACGGTCGGCCCGACGGGTTCACGGCCAAGGACGTCACCGTGCTGCCAAAGCATCTCGACGAGAAGGTCGCGCGACTGCACCTCGCGGCGCTGGGCGTCCGCCTGACCGAGCTGTCCGAGGAGCAGGCCGCCTACCTCGGCCTCCCGGTCGAGGGTCCCTACAAGCCCGATCACTACCGCTACTGATCAAGGCGCCAAGCCGATGCGCGCGATGATCCTCGCAGCCGGGCTCGGCACCCGGCTGCGCCCGATCACCCACGCGATTCCGAAGCCGATGGCGCCGGTCCTCAACCGGCCGGTGATGGAGCACGGCGCGCGTCTGCTCGCCCGCCACGGCTTCGGCGAGGCGATCGCCAACCTGCACTGGTTCCCGGAGACGATCGAGGGGCACTTCGGCGACGGCACCCGGTTCGGCCTCGATCTCAGCTATAGCCATGAGCAGCAGCTTCTGGGGACCGCGGGCGGGGTCCGCAATGCCGCCGCCTATCTCGGCGACTCCTTCCTCGTCGTCGCCGGCGACGCGCTCACCGACATCGACTTCGCGGCGATGCGGGAGTTTCACGAATCCCACGACGGGCTGGTCACGCTGGCCACCAAGCGGGTTCCGGACACAGACCAGTATGGAGTGGTGATCGCGGACGAGGAGGGGAGGATCCAGGGATTCCAGGAGAAGCCCGACCCGGCCGAGGCGCTCTCGGATCTGGCCAACACCTGCATCTACATGTTCCGCTCCGAGGTCTTCGACTTCTTCCCGGCGCCGGGAACCAGCAAGGCGGCGAAGCCAGGGGACTCACCGGAGTTCGCCGACTGGGCATTGGACGTCTTTCCCGCCCTGCTCGAGAACGACGTGCCGTTCTACTCGCACGAGATCGACGCCTACTGGAACGACATCGGCAACCTCGACGAGCTGCGTCATGGCAACTTCGACGCCCTGCGCGGCGAGGTGAAGCTGGATCCGGGCGCCCCCGAGGTGAGGGCGGGAATCCGTTCCGCGAGCTCGCTCGACGGCATCGAGGTCGAGGGCCCGGCGCTGATCGGCGCCGGGGTCGAGCTCGGTGCGGGTACCCGCATCGAGGGCCCGTCGATCGTCGGCGACGGGTGCCGGATCGGCGCCGGTGCCCTGATCGCGGACTCGATCCTGCTCGCCGGGGCTGAGATCGCAGCGGAGGCGATGCTGGTCGGCGCCATCGCGGGTCGCGTCACCGAGAATTAGCGCTTTCATGACACTCGGCGCGCCACCCGCGCGTCGAGGCCCCGGAGGATCGGGGCATGAAGGCCCTGCACGCGGTCGCCGCCGGCTTCCTCCCTTCGCTCTGTGCGGCCTGCGGTCGATCCTGCCGCCCAGGTGCCATTGTCTGCACGCGCTGTGCTCGACGGCTCTCCGCTGCGGTGCCGCTGGAGGGCAGCGGCCCGCCGGGCCTCGACCGCGCGTGGTCTTCTGCGCCACACGAGGGAGTCCCCCGGGACCTGGTCGCGGCCCTGAAGTTCCGACGCCTGCTCCCCGTCTCCGAGCTGATCGCCGAGCGCATCCACTGGCTCGCCCCGTCGAGCCTGCTCAGCGGTGCGGTCGTGCCGGTGCCGACGGCGAGGCTGCGGGCGCTGCAGCGCGGCTTCGACCCGGCTGCGGAGATCGCCGCGGCGTTGGCCGAGCGGACCGGAGCGCCGCTACGCCCCTGCCTTTTCCGCAGCGGTGGTGGCCGTCAGGTGGGCAGGCGCCGCGCCCAGCGCATCGGCCACCCGCCGCAGATCCATCCGCGCGGAGAAGTGCCCCGCAGCGTCCTCCTCGTCGACGACGTGCTGACCACGGGAGCGACGCTCTCGGCCTGCGCCCGCGCCCTCCGAAGTGCCGGCGCGATCCGGGTCTGCGCCGCCACCTTTACCCGGCGCCTTTGAAGGCGTAGCATCGATATCCCGACACCAAGGAGGCAAGATGCGGATCGAGATACGTGGGCGCAACGTCGAGGTGACCGACGAACTGCGGGAGCACGTCTTGAAGCGCTTCCGCCGGATCGGCAAGCAGGTCTCAGAGCTTGCGACGCTCGACATCGAGCTCCACGAAGAGCGCAACCCTTCGATCGAGGACTGTCAGGTCGCCGAGGGAACGCTGCGACTGAAGGGGGTAACTCTGCGGGCGAGTGAGGCCTCGCCCGAGATGCATCACACGATCCATGTGCTTGCCGAGGACATCCGCCGGCAGGTCAAGAAGCACCGCGAGATGCGCCGCAAGCGCCCGCAGACCCGCAAGGCCGTCGCGCGCATGCGAGGACGCACCGCCTAGAGCCCTGAGCCAACCGCCATCGCTACCCTTGAGCAATGCCTGCTGCAAGGGACATGGTCACGCGCGCGCTCCGCGTCGGCGAGGGGCGCAAATTCAAGGGCTACGAGAAGCGCGCCGAGGCGATCAACCGGATCGAGCCCGAGATGGAGCTGCTCGAGGACTCCGAGCTGCTTGAAGAGGCCAACGCGCTGCGCGAGCGCGCCAAGGGCGGCGAGCCTCTGGACGACCTTTTGGCCGAGGCGTTTGCGCTCACCCGCGAGGCATCGCGCCGCTCGACCGGTCAGCGCCACTACGACGTCCAGCTGATCGGCGGAATGGTTCTGCACGACGGGGCGATCGCCGAGATGAAGACCGGAGAGGGCAAGACGCTGACGGCGACGCTCGCCGTCTTCCTCAACACCCTCGCGGGCGACAGCGTTCATCTCGTCACCGTCAACGACTACCTCGCCCGCCGCGATGCCGAATGGATGAAGCCGATCTACGACAAACTCGGGGTCAGCGTCGCCTCGATCCAGGAGGGCGACGACCACGCGACCCGGCAGACGAAGTACGCCTGCGACGTCGTCTACGGGACCAACTCCGAGTTCGGCTTCGACTACCTGCGCGACAACATGGCCGACGCGCTCGAGCATTGCGTCCAGCGCGGTCACCAGTTCGCGATCGTCGACGAGGTCGACAACATCCTGATCGACGAGGCGCGCACGCCCCTGATCATCTCCGGCGCCCCCGAACAGGCGGCGCAGACCTATTACACGTTCGCTCGCCTGGCCAAGCAGATGGACGGCGTCCAGGCCAAAGACAAGCTGCGATCGCTGGGCGAATCGAAGGACACCTCCGAGGCCGAACACGACTACGAATTCGACGAGAAGCACAAGACCGTCTCGCCGACCGAGAAGGGGGTCAAACGGGCCGAGGAGTTCGTCGGCGTCGACAACCTCTACCTCGGCGAGCACGGCAGCCTCGTCAACCACCTGGTCCAGGCGCTGAAGGCGGAGGCGCTCTACAAGAAAGACAAGGACTACGCCGTGATCGACGGCGAGGTGAAGATCATCGACGAGTTCACTGGCCGCATCCTCGATGGCCGGCGCTGGTCGGAGGGACTGCACCAGGCTGTCGAGGCCAAGGAGGGCGTCGCGATCGGCGAGGAGAACCAGACGCTCGCCACGATCACCCTGCAGAACTACTTCCGCCTCTACGACAAGCTCTCCGGGATGACCGGCACCGCGCTCACCGAGGCGACCGAGTTCATGAAGATCTACAAAGTCCCGGTGGTCGAGATCCCGACTCACCGTCAGATGGTCCGGGCCGACCAGAACGACCAGATCTTCAAGACCAAGGACGGCAAGTGGAAGGCGGTGCTGGAGGAGATAACCGCCCGCCACGAGAAGGGTCAGCCGATCCTCGTCGGCACCGTCTCGGTCGAGGTCTCGGAGATGATCTCGGAGGAGCTGAAGCGGCAGGGGATCGAGCACGCGGTGCTCAACGCCAAGCCCGAGCACGCCGAGCGAGAGGGCGAGCGGATCGCCCAGGCCGGCCGCAGGGGCGCGGTGATGATCGCCACAAACATGGCGGGCCGCGGCGTCGACATCAAGCTCGGCGGCGATCCCGAGCAGTCGGCGATCCACGAGCTGAAGAGGAAGGGCGTCACGGCGGACGACGAGGCCTACGAGGAGGCGCTGGCGGCCAAGGTCGCCGAGCTGGAGCCGCTCTGCGCTGCCGAGGCAGACGAAGTGCGCGAGCTGGGCGGGCTCTACATCTGCGGCACGGAGCGCCATGAGTCCCGCCGCATCGACAACCAGCTGCGCGGTCGCTCCGGCCGTCAGGGAGACCCCGGCGAAACCCGCTTCTTCCTCTCCGCCGAAGACGACGTGATCCGCCTCTTCGCCGGTGACCGCATCTACAAGATCCTCGATCGCCTCGGCCCTGTCGACGAGGAGGGCGGGGAGATGCCGCTGGAGGCGGGCATGCTCACGAAGACGGTCGAGAACGCCCAGAAGAAGGTCGAGGAGCAGAACTTCCTGATCCGCAAACGCGTGCTCGAGTACGACGACGTGATGAACGAGCAGCGCCGGATCGTCTACAAATACCGCCGCGAGATCCTCGAGGGTCGCGACATGTCCGAGGTCGCCCGCGACGAGATGGAGGGCGTGATCGAGCGCCTCGTCGACGAGTACACGCCGGGCGACGTGCTCGAGGAGTGGGACATGGCCGAGATGGAGAGCCAGCTGCGCCAGATCTGGCCGGTCGGCCTCGACGTCGCCTCGATGGCGCCGGAGACGGTCGAGCGCGAGAAGCTCAAGGACGAGCTCGACGACGACGTGATGAACGCCTACGACGAGCGCGAAGGAGTCTTCGGCGAGGAACTGATGCGCTTCCTGGAGCGCTCGATCCTGCTGCAGGTGATCGACAACCGCTGGCGCGAGCACCTCTACGACATGGACTACCTGCGCGAGGGGATCCACCTGCGCGGCTTCGCCCAGATCGACCCGCTGGTCGCCTACAAGAACGAGGGCTTCGGCATGTTCGAGGAGCTGATGCACTCGATCTGGGAGGAGTTCAGCAAGTCGATCTTCCACGTCGAGGTCGAGATCGACCCGAACCGGGCGCAGCAGGCCTTCGGCCCAAACGGCGGCAACGCCCTGGCGACGCTGTCCTACTCGGGAGGCACTCCCGACGGCCAGCCATCTGCCCTGCAGCAGGTTGCCGCGGGAGCGGGGGTAGGCGCCGGGCAGATCGAAGCGGTCGCGGGAACCGCCGCGGGGGGCAACGGCGCGGCCGAGGTGGTCGAGACCGTGGTCAACGACGAGCATGACAACGTCGGCCGCAACGACCCCTGCTGGTGCGGGTCGGGGAAGAAGTTCAAGAAGTGCCACGGCGCATGACGGCCCGCCCTGGCAGGGGTTCCACTTAACTTTTTCGAGGAGCGGGGATTGCTGGCGCTTCGAGCGGGGCTGACGAAAAAGTACAAGACGTTCCACCCCTGCCAGGGCGGGCCGTCGTGATCCACGACCCGGTTCGGGAGTTCATTCGGGCTTTCAACGAGCGCGATTTGGAGGGCTTCGTTGCGACGCTCGATCCGGAGGTTGAGCTTCACTCGATGAAGGGGTTGCGGAAGGGGAGGGAGGCGGCGCGGGTTTGGGCTACGCGGGCTTCCGGGGGGGTGCAGCAGGCGATTGAGGTGGAGGAGCTGTTTGAGGACGACACCGAGTCGGGTGGCGGTAGGGCGTTGGCGTTGATCAAGCGGGTCTGGCGTTGGGATGAGGATGGGTCACCGGCCGGGGAGGACGAGATGGCCTGGCTTTTCGAGCTGAACGACCATCGGATTCGTAGTTGGCGTCCCTTTGAGGATCGCGAGGCCGCTTGGCAGGCGTACCATTCCGATGATGGAGGCCCCCGCCGAGTCCAACCGTGAGGCGACCGAGGCCTGGAGCGGGCCTCTGTTCGAGACCTTCGTCAAGTACCGCGACCTGGTGACTGGCGGGCTTGGCGCCCACGGCGAGGCCGCGATGAAGGCTCACCCCCCGCGGCCCGGCGAGAGGGTCGTTGACCTTGGCTGCGGCTTCGGCGATACGACCCAGTGGCTTGCCGGATTGGTTGGCGACAGCGGTGAGGCGGTTGGGATTGACGTCTCCGAGCCTTTCATCGAGACCGCGCGCAAGGAGGCCGAGGAGGCGGGCGTCGGGAACGTCCGCTTCGAGGTCGGCGACGTCCAGGTGACCGAGTTCGAGGAGACCTTCGACTACGCCTTCTCGCGGATGGGGATCATGTTCTTCGCCAACCCGGTGCAGGCGTTGCGCAACGTTCGAGTGGCACTGGCCCCCGGCGGACGGTTTTGTGCGGTCGTCTGGAGGCGGAAGCTCGACAACGAGTGGGTCAGCCGCGCCGAGCAGGTCGTCGAGCAGTACCTCGACCACCCGGAGGAGACCGACGAGCCGACCTGCGGGCCGGGGCCGTTCTCGATGGCGAACGCGGACACGGTCAGCGAGCAGCTCAAGATTGCCGGCTTCGAGGAGATCGCCCTGCAGCGATGCGACCTGCCGCTGAAGATCGGCAAAGACCTCGACCACGCGGTCGAGTTCAACATGTCGCTGGGACCGGCGGGCGAGGTGCTGCGGCTGTGGGAAGACCGCGTCGATGAGATCCGGCCGAAGATCGCCGGCGAGCTGCGCGAGGTGCTGGCGGAGTTCGAGGGCCCCGATGGCGTGTTCGCTCCCGCCTCGACCTGGATCGTCGGGGCCACGGCTCCCGGGTAGCGGTCCAATAGGCTGTCGGCATGGCCGAGACCGCGCCAACCGAATCGGTTCCGGCGCGGCTCGCCGAGATCCGCGATCAGTTGAAGCTGCTCGCGGACTATCTTTGACCCGGCTGCGCTGGAAACCGAGATCGAAGGCCTCGAAGTCGAGATGCAGCGGCCTGGCTTCTGGGATGACCAGGACACTGCGGCCCGCACGTCTGCTGCCCATGCCCGCGCCCAGCGCAGGCTGAGGACCTTCCGCGAGCTGGAGGCCGAGGCCGGCGACCTGGTCGACCTGGCCGAGATGGCCGAGGAGGACGAGGAGATGGCGAGCGAGCTGGGGTCCCAGATGGCGAGCGTCGAGCGGCGCCTCGACGAGCTCGAAGAGGCGCGTCTGTTCAGCGGCGAGTACGACTCCGGCGACGCCGTCGTCAGCGTCCACGCCGGTGCCGGCGGCACCGACTCCCAGGACTGGGCCGAGATTCTGCTGCGCATGTACCTGCGCTGGGCCGAGCGGCGCGGTTTCGAGGTCGAGATGAAGGAGGCCTCGCCGGGGGAGGAGGCAGGGCTGAAGTCGGCCACCTTCATCGCCCGCGGCGAGAACGCCTACGGCCTCTTCGCCGCCGAGCGCGGCGTCCACCGGCTGGTGCGGATCTCCCCCTTCGACTCCTCCGCCCGCCGTCACACCAGCTTCGCCCAGCTCGACGTGGGGCCGCTGGTCGACGAGGGGGTGGAAGTCGAGATCGACGACGCCGATCTGCGCATCGACACCTACCGGGCTTCGGGGGCCGGCGGCCAGCACGTCAACAAGACCGACTCGGCCGTGCGAATCACCCACATCCCCACCGGCGTCGTTGTCCAGTGCCAGAACGAGCGCTCGCAGACCCAGAACAAGGCGGTCGCGATGCAGTTCCTGCGCTCGAAGCTGATCGAGCTGGAGGAGCGCAAGCGGGCCGAGGAGCTGGCCAAGGTGCGCGGGGAGGTCAAGGACGTCGCCTGGGGATCGCAGATTCGCAGCTACTTCCTGCACCCCGACCAGCGAGTCAAGGACCACCGCACCGGACACGAGGTCGGCGACGCCCAACGCGTCCTCGACGGCGACCTAGACGACTTCATCCGCGACTACCTAAACAAAACCGCCTCGACGGGCGGGCCCAGCTAGATGGTTGATATCGGGCGGGTTGATGAGCCCTGGCGGGTGCGCCTCTGCGTGAATTGACGTCGCCCGCGCCTATGGCGCGTAGCGACGAGATGAGGTGCGCGGGCTACGCCCGCGCAAGCATCGGATTGCATTTCCGCCGCCTTCGGCGACATTCCCGCAGAGGCACACCCGCCAGGGCTCTGGAAGCGCGGGATAAGCCTCGATATCTCGCGCCGCTCGATGCATCCGCCACACCCCAGTGTGGTAAATGCATCGAACGGCGAGGGTCGTTGGAGGTTTCCGGCTGACAACGGCTTTTTGGCCCGAAGCTTCTTCGAGCTTTCAAAGCGGATGCCGGTTTCGGAAGCTTCCGTATATCGGGACGTGTCGAGAGGCTCCCCTACCCCAGCGCGGGCGGAGGGGCTACGGCAGTACGCCCTCGAGCTTCAGCAGTGCTTCCTTCATCGGCAGGCCGCCGCCGTAGCCGCCCAGGCCGCCGCCGCTGCGCAGCACCCGGTGGCAGGGGACGACGATCGGGATCGGGTTGGAGCCGCAGGCCGTGCCGGCGGCGCGGATGGCGCGCTCGTTGCCGGCGCTGCGCGCCATCTCCGTGTAGCTGCGGGTCTGGCCGTAGGGGATGCGGTTGATCGCCCGTTGGACCCTCTTGCGGAAGCCGCCGGTGAGCTGCCAGTCGATCGGCAGGTCGAACTCGGTCAGCTTGCCCTCCCAGTAGAGGTCGAGCTCGCGGCGAACGTCGTCGAGCCGGGCGGGAGCCTCCAGCACGCGCGGTGAGATTCGCTTGGCGAGCTCCTCCAGGGTCTCCTCGGGATCGTAGGCCGGCAGGTTGACGCGGACCAGGCCGCTGGGCGTGGCGGCGATCAGCAGCGGCCCGAAGGGCGAGTCGACGGTTGCGTAGGCGACGTCGAGCAGCCCCTCTGCTCCGGCGCGCTCGGCGAGGCGATCCAGTGCGGCCTTCATACCAGCTCCTTCCTCAGTCGTTTCATTCCCTCGTGGAGGCTCCGGCGTGCCGCCTCCGGCGAGCAGCCGAGCGCGGCGGCGATCTCGGCGTGGGGGAGGTCGCAGGCGTAGCGCAGGGCAACGGCGGCGCGCTGCTTTGGCGGCAGCGCTCCGACAACGGCCCAGATGCCGTCGTCGGGCTCGGGGTCGCTGACCCCGATCTCCGCCACCTCGGCGACCGGCAGCGGCCGCCGCCCGTTGGCGCGGTGATGGTCGATCGCCTTGCGGTGGGCGATCGTCAACAGCCAGCCACGCAGATTGCTCGCGTCGCCGAGCTTTGGATACGCGCGCAGCGCGGCCAGGAAGGTCTCCTGAAAGCAGTCCTCGGCGTCGCTTCGCCCCACGGCGCCGCGAAGCACTCCCATCACGTCGGCGGCGTGCTCGTCGAGCAATGTCTGGAACGGCGGTAGGGCGGTCACTCACTGGATTAAACGTCCTGGAGCCTGCAGGCGTGAGACTGCCGGGTGCCCCTCCGACGGAACCCGCGCCCGCACTTGATGGAGGGACCAGGGTTTAGTCGCTCACAAGTTCCTCTGGAGGGCACCCGGCAGTCTCACGAGCGGCGCTAGGGTGCGCCGATGGATAAGGCCCTGTCGGAGATTGTCGCGCGGGCGCTGGCTGAGGACGTTGGAGCTGGAGATGTGACATCTGCGGCGACGGTGCCCGAGGGGGCGCGGGGGCGGGCGCGGGTTGTGCAGAAGCAGCCGGGAGTCGTCTTCGGGCTCGGGGTCGTCGCTGAGACGATGCGGCAATGTGGGGTGGAGGACGTCGACAACCTCGTGGTCGAGGGGCAGTGGCGGGATTCCGTGCCGGCGGAGGTGCTCTTCGCGAGCGGGCCGGCGGCCGGGTTGCTGGCGGCAGAGCGGACGGCGCTCAACTTCCTCGGGCATCTCTCCGGTGTGGCGACGTTGACGGCGCGCTTCGTCGAGGCTGTGGCTGGCACTGGCGCCGCGATACTCGATACGCGCAAGACGACGCCCGGGCTGCGGACGCTGGAGAAGGCCGCGGTGGTGGCCGGCGGTGGGCGCAACCACCGCATCGGCCTCTACGACGCGATCCTGATCAAGGAGAACCACATCGCCCTCGCCGGCAGCCTCGCCAAGGCCGTCTACGGCGCCCGCACCAACTACCCCGATCTGGCCGTCGAGGTCGAGTGCCGCAACCTCGACGAGGTCGCCTACGCGCTCGGCACCGGTGCCGACGTGCTGCTGCTCGACAACATGGACCTCGAGGCGTTGCGAGGGGCAGTGAAGCTGCGCGACGAAAATGCCGGCACAGGCAAAGGCCCATCGCTCGAGGCTTCGGGCGGGGTCAGCCTGGAGACGGTCCGGGACATCGCCGAAACCGGCGTGGACCTGATCTCCGTGGGCGCCCTAACCCACTCAGCCCCGACGCTCGACTTCAGCATGCTGATCGAGCTTGCTTGAGGGAGAAGCGGGTGCCCCTCCGCGGAACCCGCCGCCCGCACTCGAGGAGGGCTCTGGCCGTCAGTGGGCTCACAAGTTCCGCGGAGGGGCACCCGCTTCTCTTGTGAGGTCTACTTGAGCAGACGTGACAGGCGACGATCCTTGAGGACGCGGCCGCCGGTCTGCTCCTTGGGGCAGTAGTTGGTCTGGTGCTCGGAGAAGAAGACTGCCTCGATCGTCGTGCCACAGCGCGGACATGGCTTGCCCTCGCGCTTGTGGACCTGCAGCGGCATAGGGACCTTGTCGGGCAGCTGCTCGCCGATCGTCTCCTCGTAGTGCTCGATTGCGCGTCCCAGGACCGCAAGCGCCGCGTGTAGCCGCTCGACCTCCTCCTCGCTCAGTTCTGATCCCTTCTTGAAGGGCGAGAGACGAGCCTCCCAGAGAATCTCGTCGACCCAGGAGCGCCCGATTCCCGAGATGTCGCCCTGGTGCCGCAGCAACGGGTGCAGGTGGCGCGACTGGTCGATCAGCGTGGCAAACTCGTCGAGAGGGGGAGCCGGCCAGGCTTCCGGCCCGAGCCTCGCGACCGCCTCGTCTTCGGCAACGGAGTCAGCAGGCAGCAGCTTCGCCCAGGCCCGCTGCTTGGTCCCGAACTCCCGCAGCCGCAGCTCCCGTCCGTCCTCCAGCCGCACCAACACCCGCGAAGCCCGGTCTTTCATCGACGCCCGCTTGTCAAAGAGCCGCAACCGCCCCGCCGACATCAGGTGGATCAGCAGAGCCAGGTCCCCAAACTCGACCACCGGCATCTTCCCGACCCTGCGAACTCGGGTCACCTCGCGACCGACGAGCACATCGAGTGCCGGATCGAACGTCTTCATCACGTTCATCCCCGGCGCAACCGCCGACTCAACACAAGCTCCAACCAAAGCCGTGTTCAGCCGCCGAGCCGTGATCTCAACCTCAGGCAACTCGGGCATATCCCAAGTCTGCCGCCTCCGCCCCTCCCGCGGGTGGCGCGGTGGCGGGGGTCCCCCATAGCGCAGGGCGCCGCGCACCGGCGTCCGAGCACATGGGGGAGGGCCGCCGCGACAGGACCCGCGGGCCAAGACCGTTAGACTTGAACCCAGTTCATTCGACTGGTTTCGGGATCGATGTCCCTGCCAGCGAACATCGGAAACGGAACGCTCCATGCAGGAGTTGCCCACACTCCAACCCGTGATGACGCCGGCCCTGGAGCCGGAGGAGATCCGCGCCCTGAGCGAGGAGGTGCGCGCGCTTGCCGCCGAGCGCAACGCGGTGATCCTCGCCCACAACTACCAGCTGCCCGAGGTCCAGGACGTCGCCGACCAGATGGGCGACTCGCTCGGGCTCTCGCGCCAGGCCGCCGCCACCGACGCGGAGGCGATCGCCTTCTGCGGGGTCCACTTCATGGCCGAGACCGCCGCGATCCTCTCGCCCGAGAAGACCGTCCTGATCCCTGACCTCGACGCCGGATGCTCGCTTGCCGACTCGATCGACGCAGGCCAGTTGCGCGCCTGGAAGGTCGAGCACCCCGGTGCCCTCGTCGTCATGTACGTCAACACCTCGGCTGAGGTGAAGGCCGAGACCGACTACTGCTGCACCTCCTCCAACGCGGTCAAGGTGGTCGAGCACATCTGGGCCGAGCACGGGCCCGAGACCGAGATCCTCTTCGGCCCCGACATGTGGCTGGGTGCCTTCGTCGAGCGCGAGACCGGGCTCCACGAAGACCCCGAGCGCCGCGCCCGCTTCCACGTCTGGGACGGTGAGTGCCACGTCCACGCCGGGATCCGTCCCGACGACATCGCCCAGACCCGAGCCGAACATTCCGAGGCCGAGTTCCTGATCCACCCCGAGTGCGGCTGCGCCACCCAGGCGATGGAGTACGTCGCCGCCGGCGAGATCGACCCCGAGGGTGTGCACATGCTCTCCACCTCGGGGATGCTCAGCCACGTCGAAGACCATCCCGACGGCAGCTTCGTCGTCGCCACCGAGAACGGCATGCTCTACCCGCTCCAGCAGGCGGCCCCCCGGGCCAACCTGATCGAGGCCAACCGGATGGCCTTCTGCAAGTACATGAAGATGATCACGCTGCCGAAGCTGCGCGACAGCTTGCGCGATATGAAGTTCGAAGTCAGCGTCCCGGCGGCGGTCGCCGAGCGGGCCAAGCTGCCGATCGAGCGCATGGTCGCGATCGGCTAGCGCCAGATATTGTCCCCGGCTCGTGCACGAGCTAGCCCAGCAGCTGCGAGTCGACTCGGTCCGCGCCGCCGCCGCGGCCAACTCCGGCCACCCGACCTCTTCGATGTCGGCTGCCGACCTGATGGCGGTGCTCTTCTCCAGCTTCCTCCGCTACGACTTCGATGCGCCCGATAACAAGGCGAACGACCACCTCGTCTTCTCCAAGGGACACGCCTCGCCGCTGCTCTACGCCCTCTATAAGGCGGCGGGCGCGATCGGCGATGAGGAGCTGCTCACCTTCCGCGAGTTCGGCTCGCGCCTGCAGGGCCACCCGACGCCGGAAATCCCCTGGGTCGACGTCGCCACCGGCTCGCTCGGCCAGGGCCTGCCGATCGCCGTCGGCATCGCCCTCGCCGCCGCCCGCCTGGAGTCCTCCGACCTGCGGGTCTGGGTGCTCTGCGGCGACTCCGAGCTGGCCGAGGGCTCGATGTGGGAGGCCTTCGAGCAGGCCGGCCACGCCAAGCTCGACAACCTGATCGCGATCGTCGACGTCAACCGGCTCGGCCAGCGCGGCGCGACCATGCACGGGTGGGACACCTCGAGCCTTGCCGCCCGGGCAAGCGCCTGTGGCTGGGACGTGCAGGAGATCGACGGCCACGATCTCGAGGCGATCGACGCCGCCTACGCGCGGGCGCAGGACGCCGACCGCCCGGCCGCGATCTTCGCCCGCACCAAGAAGGGGTCGGGCGTCGCCGCGGTCGAGGACAAGGAGAACCAGCACGGCAAGCCGCTGGCGGACCCCGAGGCCGCGGTCGAGGAGCTGGGTGGCATCCGCTCGCTCAGCGTCGCCGTGCAGGCGCCGCCAGAGCCGAAGCCGTATGAGATCGAGAAGACGCCGGTGCAGCGGCCGAGCTACGCGCTCGGCGAGAAGGTCGCGACCCGCGGCGCCTACGGCGACGCCCTGGCCTGGATCGGCTCGGTCGACGAGAGGGTCGTGGCGCTCGACGGCGAGGTCGGCAACTCGACCTACGCCGAACGCTTCGCCGCAAAGCATCCCGACCGCTTCTTCGAGATGTACATCGCCGAGCAGCAGATGGTCGCGGCAGCGGTGGGGATGCAGACGCGCGGCTGGAAGCCGTTCGCCTCCTCGTTCGGCGCCTTCCTCAGCCGCGCCTACGACTTCGTCCGCATGGCGGCCATCTCCGACGCCGATCTGAAGCTCTGCGGGTCCCACGTCGGCGTCTCGATCGGTCCCGACGGGCCCTCGCAGATGGCGCTCGAAGACATCGCCTCCCTGCGCGCCGTCTTCGGCAGCGTGATCCTCTACCCAAGCGACGCCAACCAGGCGGTGCAGCTGCTCGACGCGATGCGCGTGCACCGCGGGATCAGCTACATGCGAACGACCCGCGAGGCGACGCCGGTGCTCTACGAGTCCGACGAGGCCTTCGAGATCGGCGGCAGCCGCACCGTCCGCTCAAGCGGCGAGGACGCAGTAGCCCTGATCGGCGCCGGGATCACCCTGCGCGAATGTCTGACCGCCGCCGATGAGCTCGCCGGCAAGGGGATCTCGGCCCGGGTGATCGACCTCTACTCGCTCAAGCCCGTCGACGCCGAGGCGATCGTCAAGGCGGCGAACGAGACCGGCGCGATCGTCACCGTCGAGGACCACTGGGCGGAGGGCGGCATCGGCGAGATCGTCGCCACCGTGCTCGCCGACGCCGGCATCGGCACAAAGCTGGAGCGGCTCGCCGTCACCGAGCGTCCCGGCAGCGGCCCCCCTGCTGCTCTTCTCGCCGCCGCGGGCATCGACGCCGAGCACGTCGTCGCCGCTGTCGAGCGCATTACGAACGCTCGCTAACAATTCGCTAAGCTCTCGCTAACTTCAACTGGGCGGGGAGTTGCGCGTCCCACGGCACGCAGGAGTCACCCTGTATCCGCAGAAGGTCCGCGGGAATGGCCAGATTGCGAAAGCGAAAAACGGGCGGCGAGGAGCCGCAGCAGCGGCGCGCCGGTGGCAAGCCGATCATCGAGCTGCGCGACGTGACCAAGGTCTACCCGGGTGGCCACATGGCCCTCGACCGGGTCTCGCTGGCGATCGACCGCGGCGAGTTTGCCTTCCTCGTCGGCCCGACCGGCTGCGGCAAGTCGACCCTGATCAAGATGCTGATCCGCGAGCTCGAGGCGACCGAGGGCTCGGTGCGGATCGCCGGCCGCGACATCGGCGCCCTGCCGGAGAAGAAAATCCCGCAGCTGCGGCGCAACATCGGCACCGTCTTCCAGGACTTCAAGCTGCTGCCCGACCGCACCGTCTACGACAACGTCGCCTACGCGCTGCAGGTGATCGGCGCCAGCCGCGCCGCGATCCGCACCCAGGTGCCGGAGACGCTGCGCCTCGTCGGCCTCTCGACCAAGCTGCACAGCTACCCCGACCAGCTCTCCGGCGGCGAGCAGCAGCGCGTCTCGATCGCCCGCGCCTTCGTCAACCACCCGCCGCTCCTGCTCGCCGACGAGCCCAGCGGCAACCTCGACCCGGTCACCTCGATCGGGGTGATGCAGCTGCTCTACCGGATCAACAAGACCGGAACGACCGTCGTCGTCGTCACCCATGACCGCGAGATGGTCGACAACATGCGCCGCCGCGTGATCGAGCTCTACGAGGGCCGCGTCGTCCGCGACGAGGTCAGCGGCGGCTACACCGAGGAGTCGACGACCGAGTTCGGGGTGCGGATGCGCGCCGAGATGGGCGTCGCCCCCGAGGGCCAGACCAACGGACACGACTCCCACGACTCGCTCTTCTAGATGTCGCGATTCTTCTTCTTCACCCAGGAGGCATTCCGCGCGTTGCGCCGCAACGGCGCGCCGAGCATGGCGGCGATCGTCACCACGGCGGTGACCGTGACCCTGCTCGGCGTCCTGATCCCGGTCTTCCAGACCGCGCAGGCCAAGAGCAACGAAGTGCGCGATCAGCTCAACTTCCAGGTCGGCATCTTCCCCGACGCGACGAAGGCCGAAATCACGGCGCTCGAAAGCAAGCTGGAGACGCTTCCGCACGTGCAGTCGGTGAAGTTCATCAGCAAAGCCCTCGCCCTCGAAGAACTAAGGGAAGGGCTGGGCAAGGAGAAGTCCCAAGAACTGACCTCCGAGCTGCAGGTGAACCCGCTGCCGGCGAGCATCAGGATCACCCCCGACGACGCCTCCAACCTGTCCGCGGTCAAGGAGGCGGTGATCGCGACCGGTCCCGACGGCAAGCCGCAGCCGATCTCCCCAATCGTCGACAACATCTTCGAACGCCAGGAAGCCGCGAAGAAGATCGTCCAGGTGACGAGCGCGCTGAAGATCGTGCTCACCGTGATCACGGCGCTGCTGATCGCCGCCTCGCTGATGCTGGTCGGCAACACGATCCGGCTCTCGATCTACACCCGCCGCCGCGAGATCGAGGTGATGAGGCTGGTCGGCGGCACCCGCTGGTTCATCCGCTGGCCGTTCATGATCGAGGGCGTCGTGGTCGGCTTCGCGGGGGGCCTGGTGGCCATACTGATCCTGTGGCTGGGCAAGATCACCGTCGTCGACCCGCTGAGCGGCTCGATCTCCATCTTCGCGGCGCAGGACAGCAGCACGGTCGCCTTCCCGGCCCTAATCGCGATCCTGTTCGCCGCCTCGGTCTTCGTCTCCATGCTCGGCTCCGGCATCACCCTGCGCCGCTTCCTCAAGGTCTAGATCTGAGCGCGCCGTGAGGAGTTGGGGGTGGGGGGTCGCGGGCATCGCGGTCGCCATCGCGGGAGTGCTCTGCGCCGGCATCTGGCTCGGTGGCCACCCGGCGAAGCTGCCCGAATTTCTCCGCGGTCGCTTCGTCGACGACTCTGCCGGGCTCAACCTCGAAGCGACCGAGCTGATCGAGGACAACTACTACCGGCCGGTCGGCTCGGAGGAGCTGACCAACGCCTCGCTGCAGGGGATGGTCCGGGAGCTGCGCCTGCGCCACCGCGACCGCTTCTCCGACTACTTCTCACCGGAAGCGCTGGCGCGGTTCAACGAGGCGATCTCCGGCCGCTTCTCGGGCATCGGCCTCACGGTGACGCAGGTGAAGCAGGGCCTACGGGTCGAAAGCGTCTTCCCTCATTCTCCGGCGGTGCGGGCGGGCCTCGCGCCAGGCGACCTGATCGTCTCGGTGGACGGCGACTCGATCGCCGGGGTGAGCAGCGAAGTCTCGACCGAGAAGATCAAAGGCCCAGAAGGGACAGAGGTGACGATCGGCGTCAGGCCGGCCGGGGGCGGCGAGGTCCGCGAGCTGAAAGTCGAGCGCGCCCAGATCGCGCTGCCGACCGTCACCAGCAAAGTCACGAAGGCGAAGGGGCGGACGATCGGCTACGTGCGCCTGGTCTCCTTCAGCGAAGGCGCCCACGCACTCCTCCGCGAAGCGGTCGAAAAGGTCGAGAAGAAGGGGGCGGAAGGGATCGTGCTCGACCTGCGCGGCAACGGCGGCGGCCTGCTCGAGGAGGCGGTGCTGACCGCCGGTGTCTTCCTCCCAGAGGACGAAGTCGTCGTCACCACCGACTCGCGCACCCAGGGCCATGCCGTATACAAGACGGCTGGGGACAACCTGCCTAAGCTGCCTGTGGTCGTCCTGATCGACCGCAACACCGCCTCGGCGGCGGAGATCCTCACCGCATCCCTGGCCGACGATGCCGGCGCCAGGGTCGCCGGCACCCGCTCCTACGGCAAGGGCGTCTTCCAGCAGGAGGTGGGCCTCTCCAACGGTGGGGCGCTGAAGCTGACGATCGGCGAGTACTTCACCCCGGAGGGGGTCAACCTCGCCAAGAGCGGAGGAATCCATCCCGACGTGAAGGCACGCGACCTGCCGCAGACGGCGCGGGACGAGGCGCTCGAGCGGGCCCTGGGCGTGTTGGCGGCCGAAAAATGACCTTCCGGTGCGCCTTTTGCACCCCATGCGTGCATAAAGCGCACCGGAAGGACTGTCGGTGAGCAAGCGCGACTGGCGCTACTACCGGGAGCGACAGCGCGGGCGGGGGCGCCGACAGGCGGAGCCGAAGAACGCTCGCGAGGCGGTCGAAGCGCTGCTGGACGAGCGATTGGAGCGGAGGGGGTTTCCCGCCTCGATCGAGGTGGAAGCGGGGCGGGCCGCCGACGCGTCCGAGGACAGCGAGATCCGCCGTCGCGACCTGACCGATCTGCTCACGTTCACCGTCGACCCCGCGACGGCGCGCGATTTCGACGACGCCGTCTCGGCGCAGCGCGAGGACAGAGGATGGCGCCTCTGGATCCACATTGCCGACGTCGCTGCCCACGTGCGGCCGGGGACGTCTCTCGATCTGGAGGCGCGTCGGCGCGCCAACAGCACCTATGTGCCCGGCGCCGTCGAGCCGATGCTTCCCCAGGCGCTGAGCGAGGGGGCGTGCAGTCTCGTCCCCGGCGTGGAGCGGCTTGCTGTCACGGCCGAGATCGAGCTCAGCCCTGCCGGCATCCCGCGCAGCGCCAGCTTCTACCGGAGCCGCATCCGCTCCCGCGCCCGGCTCGACTACGACCAGCTCGACCTGATCTTCGGCGGCCATGCGAGCGCGCCCGAGGCCATCGCCGAGCCGCTGGCGGCGGCCCGCGACGCGGCCGCGGCTTTGGACGAGAACCGTGGCGCGACCAGCCTCGACGTCGAGTCCTTCGAGCCCGAGTTTCGCTTCGACGGGAAGGGCGACGTGGTCGGAGCCCGCTCCGTTGCGCAGACGGAGTCTCACCGCCTGATCGAGCGCCTGATGATCCTCGCCAACGAACAGGTGGCGCAGCTGCTCGAGCGCAAGCGGGTGCCGGCCGTCTACCGGATCCACGCCCAGCCCGATCCGCTGCGGGTCGAGCGCCTAGTCGAGCAGCTACAGGCGCTCGGCATGCCGACGCCGCCACTGCGGCAGGGGCTGGCGCCGGGCCAGGCTGGGGAGGCCGTCGCCGAGGCAAGCCGGCTGGTGCTCGAGGAGGCGGCCCGGCGCGGGCACGGCCGCGAGGCGTATACATCGCTCGTGCTTCGCTCCCTGATGCAGGCCTCATACAGCGACCGCAACAGCGGCCACGCCGGGCTGGGCAGCGCCGCCTACTGCCATTTCACCTCGCCGATCCGCCGTTATCCCGATCTGCTCGTGCACCGGGCGCTGCTGGCGGCGCTCGGGGAGGGGGAGGGGGCGCCGCGGGCCGCGGAGGCGCGCGAGGTGGCCTGGCACAGCAGCGAGTGCGAGCGCGAGTCGGCCCGGATCGAGCGCGACGCCGACGACGTTTGCGCCGCCTACCTGCTCGAGCGCGAGCTGGGCGAGCGGGGGCCCGAAGCGGTCTTCGAGGGCGAGGTTTCCGGGACGATTCGGGCCGGGGCCTTTGTCGCCTTCGGCGGCGAGTTGGGCGACGTCTACGAGGGCTTCGTCCCGGCACGCACCATGGGCGGGGAGCGCTTCGAGCTGAACGAGACCGAGACGGCGCTCGCCGGCCGCGAGTCGGGCACGACCGTGCGCCTGGGGGATCCGATATCCGTCCGGGTGACCGGGGTCGAGGCTGCCCGCGGAAGGGTCGATCTGGAGCTGGCCGATGTCTAAGAAGCAGAAGAAGCAGCGCACCCCCGCGTCCGGCGACGTCGCCACCAACCGCCGCGCCCGGCACAAGTTCGAAGCGGTAGAGAAAATGGAGGCGGGGATCGTCCTGCAGGGTTCCGAGGTGAAGTCATTGCGCAACGGCAAGGCCCAGATGACCGACGCCTACGCCGTCGTCGACCGGGGCGAGGTCTGGCTGCGCAACCTCCATATCCCGCCATATGAGCCGGCCAGCCGCGAGAATCACGAGCCGGAGCGGCCGCGCAAGCTGCTCCTGCACAAGGCCGAAATCGAACGGCTGATCGGCAAGACGGCGGAGAAAGGGCTGACCCTGATCCCCCTCCGGATCTACTTCAAGGGCTCCCGCGCGAAGGTCGAGCTGGCCCTGGCGCGCGGCAAGGAGGGGCGCGATCGCCGTCGCGAGATGGCGGACCGTGACGTGCGGCGTGAAGTCGAGCGGGAATTCAAGGGCAGGATGAGGTAGCTTCGAGGATCATGCGTTCCAGGATTGCCCTGCTTTGGTCCGCGGTAGCCCTCGCCGCGCTGGCACTGGCCCTCCCGGCGGAGGCCCATGCCGAATCTTTCCCGAGCAAAGCGGGAAACTTCGTCAGTGACAACATCCAGTACTTCGTCGCCGGCTTGGTTGCGGCGATCCTGCTTCTCCTTCTGGTCGTCAGCATCGCCCAGCGGCGCAGCAAGGGAATAGCGAAGAAGCAGGCAACGGGGCTTCCGGCGATGATGCCGACGCCGCCTCCGACCCCCGAGCCTCCGCCGGCCAGGCCTGTAACTCCCGCTTCTCAGGCCCAGACCGCGGAGATGCCCGCGACGCCACCCTTGGGGTCCACGCCGTCGCCTGTGGCCGGGCCGCCCCTGAACGCCAAGGAGAAGCGCAAACAGGCGCGCGAGCAGCAACGGGCCGCGCGGCTCGAGCATCGCAAGCGGCGCCAGGCAGAGGCGAAGCGCCGCAAGGAAGAGCGGCTGGCAAAACGCGCCGAGCGTCGCTGGGCCGGAGGCGGGCGAGCCGACGGCAGGCGGGCCCGAAAAGAAGCGGCGAAGGCGGAGCGCCAGCTCACCGAAGCCCGCGCCGCCCAGGAGCGCGAACAGCTGCAGCCTCGGGATCAAGCAACCCAGCCCACTCCACCGCCGTTCTCGCCGCAACCCCCGGCATCGCCGCCGCCCTCCGCTGTGCAGGCAGCGCCGGCGCCCCCGCTGCCGGTCGAGTCGGCCGTTCCTCCAGCCGTCGTAGCGCCACCCGGCGCGCCGCCTGGGTATGACGGTCCCGCGGCGGCCGAAGAGCGGGTTCGCGCCAAGGTGGACGAGATCCAGCGTGAGGAGGAGCGGATTCGCAGCGAGGCCGACCGCCGCATCGCCGAGGCCGAGCGCCTGCAGCGCGAGGCGGACGAACGAACGGAGCGAGCCCAGGCGACGCAGAGCATGGGCGCGGTTCCACTCCAGGCGCAGCCACTGCCCCCCGCCGCGGCTCCGGGCTCGGTACCGGACCTGGAGACCGCCGAGCAGCGCCTCCAGCAGGAGCGCGAAGCGCAGGAGCGGGCGATGGTGGAGGCGCAGGAGCGCCTGCGCCAGATCGAGGAGCGCACCAAGGAAGCGGAGGAGCGGGCAGCCGAGGCCAAACGCCTCGCCCAGCTGAAGGCCGAGGAGGAGGAGCGCGAGCGGCGCCTGCAGGAGGTCCGTGACAGCGTCGCCCAGGCCGAGGAGCGCGCCCGCGAAGCCGAGCGCCGCGCCGCCGAAGCGGAGCAGGCCGTGATCCAGTCGGTTCAGGGGAGCGGCGGGCACCAGCCGGCACCGACACCTCCCGCGCCGATGCCTCCGCCCCCGCCTACGCCGCAGCCCGTGCCTCCGTCGCCTGAGCCCACGCCCCCAGCGCCAGCCCCGGAGCCGCCGCCGCCAGCCCCGGAACCGGTACCACCCGTACCCGAGCCCCTGCCGCCTTCGACCCCTCCGGCGCCGGAGCCTCCACGGCCGGCGCCCCCCGCGCCCGAGCCGTCTCTGCCCCCGGCGGCGGCCACACCTTCGGGCGGCACGATCGACCTCAACTCGGCCACCTTCGAGCAGCTTCGCGCCGAGAACCTCTCGGTCACTCAGGCAACTCGCCTGCTCGCGCACCGTGAGCGGCTCGGCCGCTTTGGCTCGGTCGACGAGCTGGATGAGGTGGCGGGTCTGCCCCAGGATTTGCTGGAAGACCTGAAGCGTCGTTCTACGGTCTGAGGAACGGCCTCAGCAGGGGGTTCCGCTTAACCTTTTTGGCGGAGAGCCAGTCCCGGCAGGGGGTTCCGCTTAACTTTTTCGATAGGCGGCAATTGCTGACGCTCGAACCTCACTTGCGAAAAAGTACAAGACGCTCCACCCCCTGCCGGGACTGGCTCTACAGGCCGTGGGCTTCCAAGAGCTTTAGCCAGATCTCGCTGCGGGTTGGGTAGGCCGCTACTGCGTGGCGGAGCTTTGGGAGGGGGACTTTGCCGACTATGGCTACGGTTGCTGCCTGTAGGAAGTCCGCTGTCTCGAAGCCTGTGAAGGTGGCGCCGACGATTACCTGGCGGGACTCGTCGATGACGAGGCGGGAGGTGCCGCCGGTTTCCTTGCCCTGGAAGCTTGCGCCGGCGACGCTGTCGGTGGGGACGTCGATTGCGCGGGCGTCGATTCCGGCTTCGCGGGCCTCGTCCAGGGTCTTGCCGGCTGCGGCGACCTGGGGGTCGGTAAAGGTGACGCGGGGCGGGCCAAGCCCTTCGGCGATCGCTTCGACCTCGCGCCCGAGCGCGTTCTCGGCGGCGACCCAGGCCTGGTACTTGCCCATGTGGGTGAAGAGGCCCCGGCCGTTGACGTCGCCGACCGCGTAGAGCCACTCGCGCCCGCCGACCCGCATCTGCGTGTCGGTCTCCAGAAAGCCGTCCTTGCCGGCCTCGACACCGGCGGTATCGAGGCCGATGTCTTCGGTGCGGGCCCTGCGCCCGACGGCGACGAGGAGCTCCGCGGCCTCGACTGCGGTGCCGTCGTCGAGCTCCAGCCCGATGCCTCGGTCGGCTTGCGCGACGCGTTGGGCGAGAACGCTGGTGCGCACGTCGACGCCATGTCTCTGGCGCAAGGCCGTGGCGACCTGCTCGCCGGCGAAGGGCTCCTCGCGCGAGAGCAGCCGCTCGGCGCCCTCGATCAGGGTGACCCGGGTTCCGAGCGTCGACCAGGCCTGCGCCAGCTCGGAGCCAATCGGACCGCCGCCGAGAACCACCATGCTCTCCGGCACCCGCTGCGAGGTCGTCCCCTCGCGGTTGTTCCACACCCTCACCGAGTCGAGCCCCTCGATCGGCGGCATCGCCGCGCCGCTGCCCGTGGCGATAACGACGACGCGGCTCGCGCTCAGCAGATCGTCGCCGACGCGCACCCGGCGCACGCCGTCCAGCCTCCCCTCGCCGCGGAAAAGCTCGATCCCGCGCTCTTCCAGCCAGGGGAGCTGGCCCGAGTCGTCGAGGCCGTGGATCACCTCGTCGCGGCGGTCGAGGATCGCCTGTGGATCGAGGTCGCCGCGCACCGCCTCGGCGACGCCGGGCACGCGGCGGGCCTCGTCGAAAAGGTCCCCCGGCCGCAGCAGCGCCTTCGACGGCATGCAGGCGTAGTAGGAGCACTCGCCGCCGACCAGGTGCTGCTCGACGATCGCCACCGACATGCCGCCGTCGGCGAGGCGCCCCGCGCAGACCTCGCCCGGGGCCCCGGCGCCCAGCACGATCGCGTCGAATTGTTGCTCGGCCACTCCCGACACCGTACAATCGACCGGCACCACAGCACGGGGGCGACAGGCTTCGACGTGGTCGGTCCGTGCGAACGGTTGCAGGTCGAGGTTGCCGGAGGCCTCGTTAAACCCCGGCAAAAACCAATACGTGCGGACCATGAGTTCGCCCTCGCTGCCTAGCTAGAACCTAGGTGATGAGAGTCGGTCCTCCCCCGCCCGCGGGGAGGGCAGCCGGCTTCAGAACGCGGGCTCACCCAGGCGGATCGCCCCGTCCGCCAGGGGAAATCTCAGAGGGCTCTATCTCCCGCAGTGCCCGCCGGCGCGGACCCCGGGAGACGAGAATCAAGCGCCGGCTATACCTGTAGACACCATCGCACTACGACCTCGGACGCCGGTTCAATTCCGGCCGCCTCCACCATTTCTTTCAAGATTGAACCCTGGCCCTTAGCAAGAGGGCCGGGGTTTTTCTTGAGGCCGCGCCGCACGTCGCCAGGTCGTCGTCCGTCAATCGGTGTGTCCCGGCTCAACGCAGGCTGCTGGTTTCGCGGTCAATCTGCGACTCGCCCCGCGTCGATCAAAGGGCGAGTGCGACTGGCGCTCGGTGAATACGGGGCCGGTCACGACCCCATGCTGGACGACCGAAACCGGCCCCAAGACCTACGTGGTGACGCTTCTAGGCGTGCTTGATGATCTGCACGCTCGGAATCGTCGCGGCTACATTTCGGATCGTCATCCCTGCTCACCTCCCTCCCCGCGTCGTGATCCCGGCCGTTCGCCGGGACGGGGAGGTCGATGGTAGGGATTTCCCTAGTGGCGGCTATTTCCATAGCGACAAGGGAATCCCTGCCGTTCGAACACCTATGCTCTGCCACCTCTGAATAGCCAAATCAAACCGAGCTGGAGGGATTTGCGTGGTCGTCACAACCAAGCCGGGACAGAAACGAAGCATTGAGGAAGCGCCGTCCTACGGCGTCGGGCGCAGGCTCAGGATCGAAATCCTGGGAGTTCTCAACGAGGGCACCCACAGCGCGTCCGAACTCTCCAAACTCATCCATCAGCCCCTTACAACCATCGGCCACCACATCAAGGAGATGGTCAACTCGGGCTGCATCGAACTGGCCAGGATCGAAAAGGTGCGCAACGTCGATCAGCACTTCTACCGAGCGGTCCAGCTCCCGTTCGTGACCGACGAAGAATGGAATGAACTGCCGCCAGAAGTCAAACAGGAGTACGCAGCGGTGGTCATGCAGGCGATCATGGCCGAGGGCATGGGCTCGCTGTGGGCGGGCAAGATGAACAACGACCCCCTGCTGCGCATGATGTGGCGATGGTTCAACCTCGATGCCCGGGGCCGCGAGGAACTCGCAGATGAGATTCGCGAATCGTGGGAACGAATCGTGGAAATCGAGTGCAACTCCACCAATCGGCGGGCGGAGTCCGGCGAGGAAGCCGTAACTGTGATCGTCGCGATGATGGGCTTTGAGCGGAGTCGGCCGGTAGGCACCACCTCCCCGGCAGTGCACCGTCTTTCCCCCGAGGGAAATACTGACTGACACCCAAACCTCTTTCGAGAAATAGGTATTCCCCAGCGCGTTCCTATCTGAGATCCTTTCAGTACTCCGACGAAAACGAGTGGATGCTTCTCCCTGTTGTCGGTGGATCGCTCCAGTTTCTTGGGTGGACGGGCAGGGCAGGACCGTCCACCCAGGGTTCTGGCGCAGGAGGTTCACATGCCAGGTAAAAGCGACGAAACCCCTCAGATGGAAATTCAACTCAAGAGAGCGCTGTCGCATCCCAAGCGCACGGAAATTTTCGGCCACATTCTCACGCAGGAAAGCAAGACAGGCACAGGCGAGGCGGAGCTAATCGAGATGTTCGGCCTGAGTCCGGCCAGGTTGAAATACCACCTGACTGTCTTGCGCGGCGCCGACTTGATCGTCCCTGCCGCAGGTGGTCAGGGACAGGGCGAGCGCGCTTACGTAGCGACGAGAGCGATAGCACTCTAGCTTCCGGCCTCTCGTGGTCGAATAGTCACGGCTGGGTCCATTACATAGAGTCGTTTGCCTCTTTTAGTCGAGACGTTCAGAATTGCGACATGGGCATGGGCGCAGGAGAGGAGCTGGTTGGTATTGCATATGCCAACGACCGGGTCGTAGCCGAGATGCTCCAAGGGCTGCCCGGCCGCAGCTGTCCCTAGTCTGCCGGCGATGAAAGCTCGTCTGGTGATCTGTCTTGGCTTGGCAGCTCTCTTCGTAGGATGCGGCCGCAGCTCAGCCGAGCCGTTCCAGGCTCAGGTGCGGTTTACACGTGCCGCCCACACCAGGATCGCCTGGTACCAGCGCGGCCAGGGACCGCCGCTGGTGATGCTGATTGGCACGGGCTCGACGATGGCCGAATGGGACCCGGCGCTCTTGCGGTTGCTGGCCCGCGACCACAGGCTGATCCTCTTCGACTACCCCGGTGTGGGACTGTCGGGGCCCTGGCATGGGCGCTCCTTCGACTCGCTCGCCGGCGCGACCGCCGGCCTGATGGATGCGATCGGCTTGCCCAGGGCTGACGTCCTCGGCTGGTCGATGGGCGGCTTCGTCGCCCAGCGACTTGCGATCGACCATCCGCGGCGCGTTTCCCACCTGATCCTCGCCGGCACCAATCCCGGCGGCAGCCATGCTGTGCTCGGCACTTTGAAGGCCCAGACGATCGACGACAAGCCCCACCCCTCCAACGCGGAAATCATCCACGAGCTCTACCCGCCCGACCGCCAGGCCGAGGGCCGGCGGTTCCTGCGTCGCCTCGAACGCGCCGGCCGCAGTGGCGAGATCCCCGACGACTTCCACGTCCCCGCGGCAACCACCCGCGCCCAGGTGGCGGCCGAGGATCCCTGGCTGCGCAGCCACCGCAACTATCGCCGGCTGGGCGCCCTCACCGTGCCCACCCTGGCCGCGGCAGGCGCCGGCGATCCGGTGGTGCCGCCCGTGAACCTGCGGAGGATCGCTGCCCGGGTCCCACGATCAAGGTTCGCGGTCTTCCCCGGCGCCCACGCCTTCCTCTTTCAGGCGCGTCGTCCGTTCATACGGGTTGTGGACCGGTTTCTGCGCCGGTAAACCGGCGCGCCGACTACGGAATGACGTAGTTGTGTATCGAGACGTCGACGATGTCGGCGTCAGGTAGCGCGGCGACGCGCTCCTCACCCATGACCGCGACCTGAGCCGGACGAAGTCGGTCCGTCACGAACCGCGTGAAGTTCTCGCGAGACTCCCATACATTGAAGACCTGGAAGCGACCCTCCAGCTCGCCTGCGGAGTGAAAGATCAGTCCCTCCACCGGCTCGTCCGCCAGTCGCACCTTCTCCATTACGGCGTCGTACTGATCCGCGCCCATACCCTCAGAGAACCGAGTGATCGTTCCCACCGCCATCTTTTCCCCTTCGTCGTCCTGCCGTCTTGTTGTTCACCCTATCTGCTGCTCCTGGCGAGGTGAACTCGACGAGGCTGTCGCTGGCCATCCTCCCAGCCCGCTCACCGGGGAGGTTCGTAGAGTTGTCACATGGAGCGCTACGTGGCCTTCCTGCGCGGGATGAACCTCGGCGGACGACGGATCAAGAATGAGGAGCTGCGCAGCGAGTTCGAGACGCTGGGCTTCGCCGACGTCGCTTGCTTTCGCGCCAGTGGCAACGTGATCTTCGCTGCCGAGGAAGATGACGAGAGAGGACTAGGGGCGCATATCGAAGCCGGACTGAAGGAGTCGCTCGAATACGAGGTGCCGGTCTTCCTGCGGAGCACGGCTGAGTTGCGTTCGATCGCGGAGTGGGAGCCGTTTGAGGCATCGCTGGTGGGGGCCTCGAAGGGCAAGCTCCAGGTCGTCCTTCTCCTCGACGCGCCGACGAACGCACAACGGGAAATTGCCCTCGATCTGGCCACAGACGAAGACCGCCTCGCGATCGAGGGCCGTGAGCTCTACTGGCTGCCCAGCGGCGGCATGTCCGAATCGGAGCTGGATCTCAAGGCGCTCGGTACCGCTTTGGGCCTGACCACGATCAGGACCAAGGGCACGATCGATCAGATCGCCGCCAAGTACCTCTGCGCCTGAGCTACCCGCCTTGCTTGCTCCGTTTGGTCGCTATAAGGACCCGAACGGAGCAAGCGTTCCTATAGGTGTCGCAGCGGACCCGCCGCCGGCATCCGCTACGTGGTCTCGAAGCTCGTCGACAGCTCCGGCGAACCGGCGATGGTCTGGAAGACGACGCAGTAGCGCTCGGTCAGCTGCAGGAGGGTGTCGAGCTCCTCGCGGTCGGCGTCGGTGTCGAGGTCGAAGCAGAGGCGGATCGCCGAGAAGCCGACCGGCGCCTCGCGGTCGACGGCGAGGGTGCCGCGGAAATCGAGGTCGCCCTCGGCGCGCACGGTCCCCGCCTCGACCGCGATCCCCAAAGAGGTCGCAACCGCGCGCAGCGTCACCCCGGCGCAGGCGACCAGCGCCTCCAGCAGCATGTCGCCGGAGCAGAGCTGGGTGCCGTCGCCGCCGGAGGCCGGGTGCAGGCCCGCCTCAGCGATCGCGCGGCCGCTCTGCACAGAGCACGAGACCCCCTCGCCCAGCTCGCCCTCGGCCGAGAGAGTGACGACGGCGGCGCCGGGGTCGTCCCGGTAGCGCTCCTTCAGCGGAGCCTGGATGGCCTGGAGCCGCTCGCGTTCCACGCGTGGAGGTTACGCCTGTTGCGCTCCGGCCGCGTAATGTCAAGGACCGCCCATGGCGATCGCCACAGCCACGACCATCGACCTCTACGCGGGGGGCAAGCTGCTCTTTGCCGACGTCTCCTTCAAGCTCGAGCCGCGCGAGCGGATGACGCTCTCGGGGCGAAACGGAGCCGGCAAGTCGACCCTGCTGCGGGTGCTCTCCGGGGAGCGGCCGCCCGACTCGGGCAGCATCGCCCTGCAGAAGGGCGCGCGGGTGGCGCTGCACGACCAACGCCCGCCCCGCGACGCCGAGGTCTCCCTCGGCGACTACGTCTTCTCCGGCCGCGCCGACATGCAAGAGACCGAGGCCGAGCTCGCCCGGCTCGAGGAGGCGATGGGACGGGCCGAGCCCGAGGAGGAGACGATGCGGGCCTACGCAGCGGCGCAGCAGCGGCTCGAAGCCGGCGGCGGCTACCGCTGGCGCGACGACGTGCTCGCCGTTCTCGCCGGCCTCGGCTTTGGCGAGGAGGCGGGCGGGCGCCGGCTCTCGACCTTCTCCGGCGGCGAGCTGACCCGTGCCTCCCTCGCCCGTGCGCTCGCTACCCGCCCCGACCTACTGCTGCTCGACGAGCCGACGAACCATCTCGACATCCCCTCGCTGGAGTGGCTGGAGGGCTACCTGGTCGACCTCGACGCGGCCGTCGTCCTCGTCGCCCACGACCGCTGGTTTCTGGAGGCGGTCGGTACCTCGGTGCTGGAGATCGAGGCCCAGCGCGGCCGCTTCTTCGCCGGACCCTGGCACGCCTGGCGCAAGGAGCAGGCGGCGCGGGAGATCGCCCGTGGCAAGGCGATCGAGCGCCAGCAGGCGGAGATCGAGCGGATGGAGCGCTTCGTCGAGCGCTTCCGCTACAAGGCGACGAAGGCGCGCCAGGCACAGTCGCGGCTGAAGATGATCGAGAAAGTCAAGCGCGACGGGATCAAGGCCGAGGCGCGCGACCGGCGCAACCTGCGCTTCTCCTTCGTCCCTCCTGAGCGGCCCGGCCGGGTGGTGCTGAAACTGGTCAAAGGCACGATCGAGGTGCCGGGCCGGACCCTGCTCGACGGTGCCGAGCTCGAACTCGAACGCGGCGAGCATGTCGTCCTCGTCGGCCCCAACGGCGCCGGCAAGACGACCCTGATCGAGACCCTCGCGGGTAAGCGGGAGCCCGCCTCCGGCTCGGTGCGGACCGGCCACAACGTCAAGCTCGGCTACCTCTCCCAGCACGCCGAGAGCGCGGCGGGGGAGGGGACGGTGCTCGACGCCGCCCAACGCGAGACCGGCCTCAGCGCCCAGAAGGCACGCGATCTGCTCGGCGGCTTCCTCTTCTCCGGCTCCGACGCGGAGAAGTCGCTCGGCGACATCTCCGGCGGCGAGCAGCGGCGGCTCTCGCTGGCGATCCTGGTCGCCTCCGGCGCCAACGTCCTGATCCTCGACGAGCCGACCAACCACCTCGACATCGAGAGCCGCGAGGCCCTCGAGGATGCGCTCCAAGCCTTCGAAGGTGCGGTGATCCTCGTCTCTCACGACCGTGCCCTGCTCGAGGCGGTGGGCACCCGCACCCTCGTCTGCGAGAGCGGTGAGCTGAGGAGCCACCCGACGGGCTGGGCCACCTACCAGCGCGACCGCGACGAACGCCGGGACGTAGTGGCTGCCGAGGCCGTGGCTGCGAAGCGATCGGCCAAAGGGAGCAGGCGTCGCAGTCCTGGAGCTGCCGCAAAAACCGCTGCCCGCAAGGCGAGCCGGCTGGCCGAGAAGATCGAGGCTGCCGAGGCTGAGCTGCGAGAGACCGAGGGGGAGCTGTCCGACCCCGCTGCCTGGTCGACCCCGGCAAAGGCCGAGCGGGCGGGCGAGCGCCACGAGGCCGCAAAACGCAAGCTCGCCGAGCTCTACGAGAGCTGGGAAGAGGCCGAAAAGGCAGTTACCGCAGCGGCCGATCCAGCCTGACCCGGGTGCCCTTGCCGGGGGCGAGGGTGATGTTGCGGACCTTGGCCCGCTCCGGCTTGGGGTCGGGGGTGCTGAGGTCGGCGCGCTCGACGATCTCGCGCAGGATCAGCCGCATCTCGTATTCGGCGAAGGCGGCGCCGATGCAGCGGCGCACCCCGCCGCCGAAGGGGATCCAGGCGTAGTTGTCGGCCTTTGCCTCGAGGAATCGCTCGGGCCTGAACTCCTCCGGCTCGGGATATATGTCCTCGCGGTAGTGCATCGGCGCGATCGCGGCCATCACGTAGCTGCCGGCGGCGAGCTCGTAGCCCCCGATCTCCACCGCTGCCGTGACCTTGCGAGCGACGTCGACGATCACCGGTCGCGCCCGCAGCGTCTCTTTGACCGTCGCGTCGAGGTAGTCGTCCTCGCCCGCGGCCAGCGAATCGCGCAGCTTCGCCAGCACCCGCGGCGTGCGCAGCAGGCGCTCCATCGCCCAGGCAAGTCCGGTCGCGGTTGTCTCGTGACCCGCACCGAGCACCGTGACCAGCTCGTCGCGCAGCTCTTCGTCGCTCATCGGGCTGCCGTCGTCGTGCCTTGCTTCGAGCAGCAGCGAGAGGACGTCGTCGTGGCCCTCCTCACCGGCGGCGATCCCGGCTCGCCGCAGCGCGATCTCCTCGTAGATGAACTCGTCGAGCGCGGCACGGGCGCGCAGGAAGCGCGACCAAGGGCTCCAGCGCCCGAGGTCGCGGCGCAGCATCGGAAAGGCTGTCACCGCGCTCACCCGTGCGCTGAAGGCCTCGATCAGCCGCTCGAAGCGGATCAGCCGCTCACGGTCGTGGATGCCGAAGACGGCGCGCATGATCACGGCCAGGGTGATCCGCTGGGTGTGGGGACGGAGCGCGAACGACTCTCCCACCGGCCAGCTCTCCATCTCCTCCCGCGTCACCTCGCGGATCAGCTCGCCGTAGCGGTCGATCTGCTTGCCGTGGAAGGGGGGCAGCAGCAGCTTGCGCTGCTGCATGTGGGCCCCCTCGTCGAGGGTGAGGACCGAGTTCGGCCCGAGGGCCGGCTCCAGCACGGTCGCGTTCGCCTCGCCGGCGTGCAGCTGCTCAGGCGAGCTGGTGAAGAGCTGTTTGACCAGGGTGGGGTTGGCGACGTAGACAAGCCGGCCGAAGTACGGGAACGACATGCTGAAGATGTCGCCGTGGCGCCGCTGCAGCCGGATCAGGAAACCAAGCGGATCGCGCACGTAGCGTAGCGCCTGGAGCAGGGCCGGCAACCGCGAACCGGGTGGCTGCCCGTGCCGGGCCGGTCCCTTCGGTGCGAGCGGAATCGTTGCCTGCTCCATCGCCGCCACCATAGAGGAATAGTCGGCTGGCCAGACAGCCAATACGGTCTCAGAAGACGATGGTTCGGGCGCCGTCCAGAAGGACTCGGTCGTCTATGTGGGCCTTCACCGCGCGGGCGAGGACGAGGCGCTCTATGTCACGACCGATCCGCTGCAGGTCTCCGACCTCATCGCGGTGGCTTACCCGGGTCACGTCCTGGTCGATGATCGGGCCGGCGTCGAGCTCCTCGGTGACGTAGTGGGCGGTGGCGCCGATCAGCTTGACCCCGCGCTCGTGAGCCCGGCGGTACGGGTCGGCGCCGACGAAGGCGGGCAGGAAGCTGTGGTGGATGTTGATCGCCGGGGCGCCGAGCCTCTCCAGGAACCCGGCGGAGAGGACCTGCATGTAGCGGGCGAGGACGAGCAGGTCGACGCCGGCGAGCAGATCCAGCGTTTGCGCCTCTGCCTCCTCGCGACCGCCGGGCTCGACCGGCACGTGGTGGAAGGGGAGGCCGAGGGGCTCCACCTGGGCGGCGTGCTCGGCGTGGTTGGAGACGACGGCAACGACCTCGGCGCCCAGCTCGCCGCTGCGCCAGCGCCAGAGCAGGTCGGAGAGACAGTGGTCTTCGCGCGAGACCATGATCGCCAGCCGCTTGCGCTCGCTCGACTCGGCGAAGCGGCAGTCCATCTCGAAGGGCAAGGCGATCTCCTCTTCGAAGCGGCGCTGCAGATCCGCTCGCTTGTCCTCGGAAGCCGCCTCGAACGCCATCCGCATGAAGAAGCGGCCCTCGTTGCTGGAGTGCTGGTCGGCGTCGACGATGTTGAGGCCGGCATCGGCGAGGAAGCCGCTGACCGTGGCGATCAGGCCCGGCCGGTCGGGACAGGCAAGCAGCAGGCGCGAAGTGGGAGAGTCGCCGTCGATGCGGGGATGATGGCGGTTGAGGGGATCAACCGCCATCCCACCCCGATCGCTTGGTTGAACGTCGTCAGGCCCTGCACGATCCGCTCCATTGGCTGCCCGTGGAGGCCGGCTCGTGCCTGAGTACGTAGCAATCGTTGCTTTTGCGCGCCGCAGTGTGCGCGCGGTCACGTTCCGAAGCCGGAAATACCGGCACGGTTCCCCGCTTGCTTACAAAACGCACATATTTCATCCCTGTCCTGATCGCCTGCATCGCCTTCCCTGCGGCAGCCCTCGCGGCCGGCAGCGGCGACTCTCCACCACCACGGATCGGCGTCGCCGGCGCGGTGCCGGCCGAGGCCGGATTCCTGCGGCGACCGGCAGCTCGCTTCAACAAAACGATTCGCGTCACCGTCCATCGCATGGAAGCGGCCCGTCGCGCCAAGCTGCGCCGCGAAAGACAGAAGCTCTTCGCCTCTCTCCCCGGCGGCGTCTCCCGAGCCACCCTCGACGCCATAGGAGCTTGCGAGTCCGGCGGCGATCCAACCGCCGTCTCCTCCGACGGCACCTACCGTGGCAAGTACCAATTCGACTATGGAACCTGGGAATCGATGGGCGGGACCGGTGACCCGGCAGCAGCTCCCGAGTCCGAGCAGGACTACCGCGCAGCTCTCCTCTACGCGGCTTCGGGCTCCAGTCCCTGGCCAGTCTGCGGCTGACCAACAAGCCGAATCCAGCAGAGAGCGCCGGCACCGGCGCTCTCCCGGCCGAAAAAGTTGAGCGGGGAGTGGTGCCCGGACCCTCCCCTACGATCATTCCATGAGCGAGGCAGTCCCAACTCCGGATCCAAGGGGACCTGCTCGAAAGCCACCTCGAGAGGCCATCGCCGAGGCAAAGGTTCGCGCCCCGACCCGCGGCAACCGCAAGCTGGAGGGCTTCCTCGACGCTGTCAACGACGATGAGCAGGTACGTGCCTGGTGGTACATGGCGCAGGTCCATGCCGAGCGGCTGGGGATGTCGGACCACTCATGGGTCCACACCCAGATCGTGCTCAACATCGCCCTGCGGCTACTGCGCCTGCTGGTCAAGGCCGGAGTCGAGCCGGCCGTCGTCGTCGACCACGGCATGTCGCCGCGCGATGCCGAGGTAGTTGTCGCCGGCGGCGCTCTGTTGCATGACGTCGGCATGTCGATCCACCGTGCCGACCACGAGGCCTACAGCCTCTTCCTCGCCAGCGGAGCGCTCGAGCGCCTGCTCGCCGTTTCCTACCGCGAGCCCGAGCGGACGATCGTCGCCGCCGAGATCCTGCACGCGATCATCGGCCACCGCCGCCGCGGCGAGCCCTACACGCTGGAGGCGGGCGTGGTCCGGGTCGCCGACGCGCTCGACATGGCCCAGGGCCGCACCCGGCTGCCAATCGAAGCGGGTCAGGAGGGCATCCACTCGATCTCCGCCGCCGCGGTTGACGAGGTGCGGATCGAGGCGGGGGAGACCCGCCCGGTGCGGATCGAGATCGAACTCAACAACTCGGCCGGAATCTTCCAGGTCGACGACCTGCTGGCGACGAAGATCCGCGGCACGCCCCTGGAGGGCAAGGTCGAAGTAGCGGCGAAGATCGAGGGCGAGACGGAGAAGCGTCTGCTGACCGGCTTCCGGCTCGACTGACTTCTTGTTTGGGTGCTAGGGGAGCCTGGCCGCCCTCCAGTCGAATTGATGCACCGCGCGCTTTGCGCGCGGTGCAATGAGGAGCGCGGCCTACGGCCGCGCGGAACCGGATTGCATTTCCGCCGCCTTCGGCGACATTCGCCTGGAGGGCGGCCAGGCTCCCCTCAACACGTCCCGATAGACCGAAAGCTTCGAAAAGCAAGACCAGCGCTCAGGGTTGAAGAAAGCTTCAAGGCCAAGCAGGGCGCCACATCCCTTCCGGTGCGGTTTATGTGGTTATAGGTGGCATAAAGCGCACCGGAACCGCTTTCGAAGCTTGAAAGAGCTTCAGGCCGAGGAGGCGCTTCGGGGGCTGGGTCCGAAGCTTGTCCCCGCTTCGAGAGGGCTGGCGGGTGTGCCTCTGCGGGAATGTCGCCGAAGGCGGCGGAAATGCAATCCGATATCTGCGCGGGCGTAGCCCGCGCACTACATCTCGTCGCTACGCGCCATAGGCGCGGGCGACGCCAATTCCCGCAGAGGCGCACCCGCCAGGCCTCACCAGCCCCCGGGCAAAGCCCGTCGAATCGACTACCCGTAGCGCTGTAGGTCGTAGCGCCGCCGGTCTTTGCGCCGCTCGAGCCGTTCTTGGAGCAGCGACAGCACGATCACGAGGATCGCGAAGAAGGCGATCACGCCGAAGCAGAAGAAGGTGACGGTCTTGTCCGTGGTCGGGCCGGCCAGGCCGACGCCGTTCTCGGCCGCCGCGACTGGGGCGGCCAGCAGCATCGAAAGCAGCGCGGCGCAAAAAGCCGCTGTCATTCTCGTCCGGCGCGAAGGAGCCTTCACGCTCGGCAATCTAGCGCACCGCGACGGCGCCAATCGCCTTCATCTCCTCTTTAGGCGCTCCCATAGGATGCGCCGCCAATGTCCGAGCTTGAGGCCCTGCTGCTGGGCGTCGTCCAAGGCCTGACCGAGTTTCTCCCGATCTCGTCCTCCGGCCACCTGATCATCGTCCCCTGGCTGCAGGACTACACGTTCCTGCTCGAACACCCGGGCTTCAACAAGACCTTCGACGTGGCGCTGCACGCCGGGACCCTGGTGGCCGCGATCGCCTATTTCCGCCGGGAGGTGGTCGCGCTCACGCGCGGCTTCATCTCCGCGGTCAGGGCTCGCGCGATCGAGACCACCGACCAGCGGCTCTCGGTTGCGATCGCGGTAGGCACGATCCCGGCGGTGATCGCCGGAGGGATCGGTGCCAAGTTCATCGAAGACCACCTCGGCGAGCCCTGGATGATCGCGATCCAGCTGATCGTCTTCGGCGCTCTGCTGCTCTGGGCCGACAGCCTGCCGCAGCGCAAGTCACTCGAGGGGGCGACGATCCGTGACGGCTGGAAGATCGGCCTGGCGCAGGTGCTGGCACTGGCGCCGGGAACCTCGCGGTCGGGGATCACGATCACCGCCGGCCGCTACCTCGGGCTCGATCGCGATGGCGCCGCCCGCTTCTCCTTCCTGCTGCTGATTCCCGCCGTTGCGGGAGCCACGGCCTTCAAGGCGGCGAGCGCTATCCACGACGGCCTGCCAAGCGGCGTCGCGGGGCCGATGATCGTCGGCACGATCGCCGCCGCGGTCTCCGGCTATCTCTCGATCGCCTTCCTCCTTCGCCTGTTGCGCACGACCAGCTACCGCCCCTTCGTCTACTACCGCTACGCCGCAGGGGCAGCCATCCTGCTGATCATCGCCACCGGCTTGCGTCCGGCGACCTTCTGAGCCGGCGAGCCTGCGGCGTCGTCGCGGACGCATACAATCCCGCCGTCTTGAAGCATGGGCTCTCCTTCGCCAACCGCGGCGTCCGGCACTTGAACTCACAGCAGGCCATCAGGCTGGCGGTAATCGACGACGACAGCGGCTTCGTGACCGTGCTGTCGAAGCGCACCGAAACGGCGGGCTGGCAGCAGCGGGTGATGAGCAGCGCGATCCCTCCGGAGGAGCTGGTGGCGATGAAGCTGAACGCTCTGCTCGTCGACCTCACCGTTCTCGGCGACGAGGCGTGGGACTACCTGGAGCGGGTCTGCGAGATGCTGCCCGACCTCGGCGTGGTCGTCTGCACCGGCAGCTCGACCGTTGCCCAGAGGGTGCGGGGCCTGCGGCTGGGAGTCGACGACTGGATCGGCAAGCCCTGCCATCCGGAGGAGGCGATGGCCCGGATCGAGGCCGTCTCCCGCCGTCGCCGCCGCAGTCGTGCCGACGCCGATGCCGGGCCACTCGTCGCCGGCGAGCTGCAGATTCGAGGCGATCAGTTCCAGGCTTTCGTCGGGGACAGCAGCCTCGACCTGACCCGTCGCGAGTTCGAGCTGTTGCAGCTGCTCGCCGACGCCAGAGGCCAGGTGCTCGAGCGCGAGGCGATCTACCAGCGGGTCTGGGGTTACGCGATGGCCCACGGCGACCGTTCGGTCGACGTCTTCATCCGCAAGCTGCGCCAGAAGCTGGAGAAGCGCTCCCCGGGCTGGCGCTACATCCACACCCACTTCGGCGTCGGCTACCGCTTCGATCCCGAGACGTCCCGTGCGGCTGCGGCCGAAGCCGAGGAGGCGCCCGCAGCGCCAGATTCACAGCTAGTTCACGGGTCCTTTACGGCCGCGTAACCGAGCTCGTGACGACGACGGGATGCTCGTCGTCGATGGCCGCGCACCCATCCTCACCCGTAAGGAGCTCTACGCCGAGGCCTGGGGCGGGAGCACCGCCATGACGACCGCTCGGTCGACCTCTACGTCAGCCGGCTGAGATGCCGGGTTTTCCGGCCGATCCAGTGGTCTTTTACATCTTTTTTACATCTTTGACACATGCAGGTAACAAGCTGCCGAAAAGCTGCTGCGAGGGTGGCACCGACGATTGAAATCGGTACCCAAATCTAAGGAGATTCGCGTGACCAAGAGACTTCTTTCCGTTGGCTTGGCCCTGACGCTCGCCGTCGGCGTCGCCGCCTGCGGCAGCTCGTCGGGCAGCGGCGGCTCGTCCGGCTCCCCGCTCGTCGGCGCCGGCAGCACCCTCGTCGCCCCGCTGATGTCGAAGTGGCAGTCCGACTACTCGAGTAAGTCGGAAGAAACGGTCACCTACGGCGCGATCGGCAGCGGCGGCGGAATCGACCAGATCACCTCGCGCACGGTCGACTTCGGCGCCTCCGATGCCCCGCTGACGCCGGAACAGTTCGAAGAAGCCGACGGCGTCGAGCAGATCCCCTGGGCGCTGAGCGGCACCGTGCCCGCCTACAACGTCAGCGGCGCGCCCGAGAACCTGAAGCTGAGCGGCGAAGTCCTCGCCGACGTCTACCTCGGCAAGGTCACCCAGTGGGACGATCCGGCGATCGCCGAGCTCAACCCCGGCGCCGGCCTGCCGAGCACCAAGATCACTCCCGTCTACCGCAGCGACGGCAGCGGCGACACCTACGCGTTCACCAACTACCTCTCGACGATCAGCCCTGAATTCAAGTCGAAGGTCGGCACCTCGACCACGGTCAAGTTCCCGACCGGCGTCGGCGCCGAAAAGAACGACGGCGTCGCCGCGGCGATCGGTCAGACCGACGGCGCCATCGGCTACGTCGGCCTCGCCTACGCGCTCTCCAACGAGCTCAGCATGCCGCTGGTCGAGAACTCGGCCGGGGAGTTCCCGGAACCGGGCGTAAAAAGTGTTGAAGCGGCTGCGGACGCGGTCAGCGAGGTCGGCCCGAACAACGAAATCTCGCTTGCCGACCTGCCTGCCTCGGCCAAAGGCGCCTACCCGATCTCGACCTACACCTACGTGATCGTGCCGCTGGAAAGCGAGAAGGCGGAAGCGCTGAAGAAGTTCATCACCTACGCGATCGGCCCGGGCCAGGAATACGGTCCCGATCTCGACTTCGCGCCGCTGCCGAAGCAGGTCATCGCCGCCGGCAAGGCGGCGATCGCGAAGATCGGCAGCTAATTGGAGGCCGGCGCCCTCAGCAACCCGGTGCTGCGGACCCGGCGCAACCGCATAGACCGCATCGGCGACCCGCTGCTGCGAGGCCTCTCCGGCCTCGCGGCAGCGCTGGCCGTTGCCGTCATCGCCGGGATCGTCTACGAGGTGACTCACCTCGCCTGGCCGGCGATCACGCATTTCGGCATCGGCTTCCTCACCACCAACGACTGGAACCCGGTCACCGAACGCTACGGCGCCGCCCCCTTCATCTACGGGACGCTGGTCACCTCGGGCATAGCGCTGCTGCTCGCGGCGCCGCTCTCGGTCGCGATCTCGATCTACCTCACCGAGCTCGCCCCGAGCCGGGTCCGGCGCCCGGTGGCGACCCTCGTCGACATGCTTGCGGCGATCCCCAGCGTCATCCTCGGCCTCTGGGGAATCCTCGTCCTCGGTCCCTTCATGCACGAGACGGTAGAGCCGGTGCTGAAGAGCGCCTTCGGCTTCCTGCCGATCTTCAGCGGCGATCCCTCGGCCTTCGGCTACCTCACCGCGGCGATGATCCTGACGATCATGATCACGCCGATCATCACCAGCGTCACCCGCGAGGTCTTCGAGACGGTGCCCGGTGAGCTGAAGGAGGGCTCCTACGCCCTCGGCGCAACCCGCTGGGAGATGGTCCGCCAGGTCGTGCTGCCCTACTCGCGCGCCGGCATCGTCGGTGCCACCATCCTCGGTCTCGGCCGGGCGATCGGCGAGGCGATCGCGGTCGCCCAGGTGATCGGCGGCGCCACCGGGATCAACGTCTCCCTCTTCCACACCGGCAGCACGATGGCGGCCCAGATCGCCGCCCAGTTCCAGGGTGCACCGGGGGCGCTGCAGAAGCCGTCGCTGGCCTACCTCGGCCTGATCCTGCTCGCCTTCTCGGTGATCGTCAACCTGATCGCGCGGCTGATCGTCCAGCGCGGGACGCTGAAGGACACCGCCGTGACGCCGACCGAGGCGGAGGCACTGTGAGCCGGCACGCGTTGCTGCTCGACCGCGGCAACCTGAAGCGGCGCAACCGCGTCAACAGGATGGTCGAGGTTGTCTCCACCCTCGCTACCCTCCTTGCTGTCGCCGTGCTGTTGATCGTGGTTGGCTCGGTCGTCTCGAAGGGGATTGGAGCCCTCAGCATCCACTTCCTGACCACGCCGGCCGGCCTCTTCGGCGACACCAGCGGCGGCATCTCCAACGCGATTATCGGCACGGGAATCATCGTCGGCCTCGCGGCGCTGATGGCGATCCCGGTCGGCCTCCTGGTCGCGATCTTCACCTCCGAGTTCGCGTCGGAGCGGGTCGCCCATCCGGTTCGCTTCGTGCTCGACCTGCTCAACGGGGTGCCGACGATCGTCACCGGCATCTTCGTCTACGGCCTGCTCGTCGTTCCGCAGGGACATCAGAGCGGCTACGCGGGCTCGGTGGCGCTGGCGATCGTGATGCTGCCGATCGTCGCCCGCACCGCCCAAGAGGTGCTGGCCCTCGTTCCCGGCACCCTGAAGGAGGCCGCCTACGCGCTCGGCATAGCTCGCTGGCGCACGCTTCTGCGGGTGACGCTGCCGACCGCCGCCGGCGGCCTGCTCACCGGCGCCCTGCTCGCGGTGGCCCGCGTGGCGGGGGAGACCGCGCCGCTGATCCTGGTCTGCTCGATCTTCGGCCAGGGCGTCCTCACTGAACCGAGCGAAGCCCTCTCCTCGATCCCGGTCTTCATCTTCCAGGCCTCGGAGTCACCCAGCCCCGAGGCGCACACCCAGGCCTGGGCGGCGGCACTGATCCTGATCGCCTTCGTGCTCGTCCTAAACGTCGTCGCCCGCGCCTTCTACGCCCGTTCCCGCAAGCGCATGGGGGCTTGACCCCAGGCGTCCGCCCGCCACCCGAGGAGTCCTAGGATGGACAGACACCCGACCCAGAGCCAGACGATGACCGAGCCCAATCCAGAGCCCCAGGCAAGCGCCCCGCAGAGGGGCCCGGCGATCTCAATCGTCGGGCCGAGCGCGTCCCGGCCCTTGAAGAGCCGGGATACGGGCAATGTCCAGCTGGAGGGCCTCGAAGCCCATTACGGTGCGAACCACGCGGTGCGCGGCGTCAGCCTCGACTTCGACGCCGATCGAGTCACCGCGATCATCGGTCCCTCCGGCTGTGGCAAGTCGACGATGGTCCGATGCATCAACCGCATGCACGAGGAGATATCGGGCGCCAGGGCAAGCGGCCAGGTCTTGCTCGATGGCCTCGACCTCTACGACAAGGCGATCGACGTCGTCGCCGTGCGCCGCGCCGTGGGCATGGTCTTCCAGAAGCCGAACCCGTTCCCGACGATGTCGGTGATCGACAACGTCACCGCGGGCCTGCGGCTTACCGGCGCCTCGCGCGGGGAGCTCGAGGATCGGGGCCGTGAAGCCCTGGTCGGGGCCGGGCTCTGGGACGAGGTCAAGGACCGGCTCAAGGCGCCTGGAGCGGGCCTCTCCGGCGGCCAGCAGCAGCGGCTCTGCATCGCCCGAGCGCTCGCGGTCGAGCCCGAGGTGCTGCTGATGGACGAGCCCTGCTCCGCGCTCGACCCGGTCGCGACGCTGAAGATCGAGGAGCTGATCGGCGAGCTGAAGCAGCGGGTGACCGTCGTCATCGTCACCCACAACATGCAGCAGGCGGCGCGCGTCGCCGACACCACCGTCTTCATGCTCAGCGGCGAGCTGGTCGAGGTCGGCCCGACCGACAAGATCTTCACGAACCCGGACGACGACCGCACCGAGCAGTACGTCACCGGGAAGTTCGGCTGATGAGCCCGACCGAGACCCGCACCCAGTACCAGGAGGAGCTGGAGCGGCTCGAGGCCAGCGCGTTGGACGGGCTCGACATGGTCAGCACGGCGCTGCAAAGGACCCTGGAAGCGGTCGAGCGGCAGGACGTCGAGCTGGCCCAACTGGTCGTCGCCGACGACGACCGGATCGACGGTCGCTACCTGGAGGTGCACCAGAGCCTGATCACGCTGCTCGCCACCCAGTCGCCGGTGGCGACCGACCTGCGCCTGATCTCGGCCCTACTGCACGTGCTGAAGAGCGTCGAGCGGATGGGCGATCAGTGCGTGAACATCTGCAAGATGATCCCGCTCTCGGGAAACGAGCCGCCCGCGGACCCGGAGATGGTGAAGCTGATCCTCTCGATGGGCGGGCAGGCCCGAGTGCTGATCAGCCAGGCGAAGCGCGCCTTTGCCGGGCGTGACGTCGAACTGGCCCGCGACCTGGTGATCCAGGACGACATGGTCGACGAACTCAACCGCGACTGCTTCCGCCTGGCGCTGGAGATCGGCGACGACGCCGACCGGCGCGAATGGGCGATGACGATGCTGCTGGGGGCGCGGGCGATCGAGCGGATCGCCGACAACGCAGTCGATATAGGCGAGCAGGTCGCCTTCGTGGTTACCGGGCTCTTTCGGGAGTTCGAGGACGCTTCGCATCCGGCGGGGTAGGCCGGCGAGGCTCGGGTACCGCTCCCCGCTCAACTTTTTCGGTGGGACGGGTCGCCTGTCGAGGTCGAAGCACCGAAAAAGTACAAGCCGCGGGGAGCGGTACCCGACCCTCGCTGACGCGTGCGTTCGGTTGAGATCCGGGGCGTCTGGGAACATTGACGAGAGGCTCGGAGTGCTCTGCGCTGCCATAGATATCGGCTCCAACACGACGCGCGTCTTGGTCGCGGAGCCTGTCGACGGGCAGTTGAAGAAGGTGATGGAGCAGCGGGCGTATACGCGGATCAACAAGGCGCTCGACTCCGATGGGGCAATTTTGGCGGAGAAGATCGACGAGGTGGCCGAGGTCGTCTCGACGCAGGTGCGGCTCGCCCGCGAGCTCGGGGCCGAGGAGATCCGGGCGGTGGCGACCGCGGCCGTGCGCGAGGCGCCCAACGGTGAGCAGGCCGCGAAGGCGATCGGGGACGCGGCCGGCGTGCGGGTCGAGGTCCTCAGCGAGGAGGAGGAGGGTCGGCTGGCCTTCATCGGCGCGACGAAGACGCTCGGCCACCCCGCCGAGGGCCGGATCGGCGTGGTCGACGTCGGCGGTGGCTCCACCGAGGTGATTCTTGGAACGGTTCCCGGCGGGGCGAGCGAGGTCCTCTCCTGGCGGGTCGGCTCCGGAGTGCTCGCCGACGAGCTGATCTCTTCCGACCCTCCCTCGGCGGCCGAGATCCGCAAGGTCCGCGACCGCATCGACGACATCTTCGCCGGGGTCGAGATCGAGCATCCGGCCCAGGCGGTCGCGGTTGGCGGCAGTGCCACCTCGCTGCGTCGCCTGGTCGGCGCGGTGCTCGAATACGAGACCCTGGAGCGCGGCGTCCGCGTCCTCTGCGGCGACCCCGCCGCCGAGGTCGCCCGCCGCTTCGAGCTCGACCCCGAAAGGGTGCGCATCCTCGCCACCGGCGTGCTCTTGCTGGAGAAGGTCTCCGAGCTGCTCGGCCAGCCGCTGCAGATCGGCAAGGGTGGCCTGCGGGAGGGCGTCGTCCTCGACATGCTCAACGGCAGCATCGACGGCTCTCCGGTTCGCATAGCGGCCTAGTCGCGGTCGCCGCGCTCGTCTAGCCTCGGGCTGTGGCACGCGCGCGCGACGTCGAGCTCGACTGCGAGGCGTCGTTCGCCCTGGCCGCGGCCCGGGTGGTTGAAGTTCGCGCCGCCGAGGTCTTCGAGCGCTCGGCGGGCGTGCTCGATCTCGAAGACGTCGAGCCCGTCCACGACATGCGGGTGGCGACCCGGCGCCTGCGGGCGGCGCTGGAGATATTCGAGCCCTGTTTCCCGCGCAAGCGATTCCGCAAGGCGCTGAAGCGGGTGAAGACCCTGGCCGACGCGCTGGGCGAGCGCCGGGACCTCGACGTCGAAATCGAGCTGCTGGGGGGTCTCGACGGGGAGGTCGCAGAGGAGGAACGGGAGGCGTTCCGAGCGCTGCTCGGCGATCTTCGATCCCGCCAACGGCAGGCCAACGACGACCTTGCGCCGTTCGTCACCGCCAAGCGGCTGAAGAAGCTGCACCGTCGCCTCGTCAAGCTCGTCAAGGAGGTGGAACCGTGAAGGCTCGCACGGTCGAAGGGCTCGATCCCGGTGGACCGTTGCGGCCCAATTCGGCACGCATCGTCCGCACGCGGTTGGACGAGCTGCGCGGCTTCGCCGACGAGGCGATCGCGCCGGATGCCGGAACCGCCCAGCACGACATGCGGATCGCGGCGAAGCGGCTGCGCTACGCGCTGGAGGTGGTCGGACCCTGCATCGGCGAGGAGGCGCGCGCCGCGCACCGGGCGGCCAAGGAGCTCCAGTCGGTGCTCGGCAACCTGCACGATTGCGACCTGATGCTGCCGAAGGTAGAAGGCATCGAGTCCCTGGCGGTAATCCTGCGCGACCGTCGAGAGCACCTCTTCCGCCAGTTCATCGAACTCTGGCAGGCCGAGGCCGGGAAAGGTACCTGGGTCACCCTCGCGCGCCTCAGCCGCTGACCGGTGCTCCGTTTCGTCTCTATAGGAGCCCGAAAGGGGCAGCAATCTTCGGCAGTACGATGAGCTGATCGACGACCCCGGCCTCTACTTCAACCGCGAGCTCTCCTGGCTCGACTTCAACCAGCGGGTGCTGGAGCTCGCCGAGGACCCGTCTGTGCCGCTGCTCGAGCAGATCCGCTTCTGCGCGATCTACGCCTCCAACCTCGACGAGTTCTTCATGGTCCGCGTCGCCGGGCTCTTCGACCAGATCGACGCTGGGATCGACGCGCGCGGGCCCGATGGGCTCGCCCCGGGCGAGCAGATCGACGCGATCCAGGCCCGGGTGCTGGAGCTCGACCACCGCCTGCACAGCTGCTTCAACGGCACCCTGCGACCGGCCCTGGAGGAGCAGGGGATCCGCATCGTCTCGCTCGAGGACGCCAGCGAGGAGGAGCGGCGGGAGATCGACGCCCGCTTCCACAAGCAGGTCTTCCCGGCGTTGACGCCGCTGGTGATCGGCCTCGGCCGGCCCTTCCCCTACATCTCGAACCTCTCGCTCAGCCTCGGCGTCCTGCTGCGCGACCCCGAGAGCGGCACCGAGATCATCGCCCGCGTCAAGGTGCCGAAGGAGCTGCTCGGCCGCTTCCTGCCGGTTGGCGACGGCGGCAAGGCCTTCGTGCCGCTGGAGGAGGCGATCGCCGCCAACCTCGATGCGCTCTTCCCGGGCACCGAGGTGGTCGACCACGGCTACTTCCGCGTCACTCGCGATGCCGACTTCACGGTCTCCGACGAGGCCGACGACCTGCTGCAGGCGGTTCAGGACGAGATCCGCCGCCGCCGCTTCGGCGAGGTCGTGCGGCTGGAGATTGCCGCCGGGATGAACCCGAAGCTGCGCCAGCAGCTGATCGACGCGCTGCGGCTCGAGGACCGTGAGGTCTACGACGTCGACGGGCTGATCGACCTCGCCGACCTGACCGACGTCGCCGACGTCCCCGGCCACGCCGAGCTGCGCTTCTCACCCTGGACCCCGGTGACGCAGCCACGATTGCAGGGCGAAGACGACGAGCCGGTCGACATGTTCGCGGCGATCCGCCACGACGACATCCTCGTCCACCACCCATACGACTCCTTCGCGACCTCGGTCGAGCGATTCGTCGAGCAGGCGGTCGCCGACCCCGACGTGCTGGCGATCAAGCAGACGGTGTACCGGACCAGCGACGACTCGCCGCTCGTCCCGGGGCTGATCCGCGCCTCCGAACGCGGCAAGCAGGCGGTCTGCATGGTCGAGCTGAAGGCTCGTTTCGACGAGGAGGCCAACATCCACTGGGCGAAGTCGCTGGAGGAGTCCGGCGTCCACGTCGTCTACGGCATCCCCGGCCTGAAGACGCACGTCAAGGCGATCGTCGTCGCCCGCCGCGAGGGCGACCGGGTGCGCGAGTACGTCCACATCGGCACCGGCAACTACCACCCGAAGACCGCCCGCCTCTACACCGACTTCGGTCTCTTCACCGCCGACCCTGAGATCGGTGCCGACGTCGCCGAGATGTTCAATTTCCTCACCGGCTACGGCCGCCCTGCGGAGTACCGCAAGGTGCTCGTCTCGCCGACGACGATGCGCGACCGCATCCTCGAGGAGATCCAGACGACCGTCGAGGCGCACCGCGCGGGGGAGGAGGCGCGAATCGCGCTGAAGATGAACTCGCTGGCCGACGCCTCCTGCATCCAGGCGCTATACGAGGCCTCCCGGGCTGGGGTGAGGGTCGACCTCAACGTGCGCGGGATCTGCTGCTTGCGGCCGGGGGTGCCCGGAGTCTCGGAGAACATCCGCGTGATCTCGATCGTCGGCCGTTTCCTCGAGCACTCGCGGGTCTATACCTTCCAGCGCGGTGAGGAGACCCGCGTGCTGATCGGCTCCGCCGACCTGATGCCGCGCAACCTCGATAGCCGGGTCGAGCTGGTGACGCCGGTCGAGGATCCGATCTTGCGGGCGGAGCTGCTCGACGTCCTGGAGCGATGCTTCGCCGAGAACACCAACGCCTGGGAGCTCGATGCCGAGGGCGAATGGGCTCGGCTGGGCCCGGAAAACGGACAGCGCCGCAGCGTCCAGGAGGAGCTGCGCGAGCGCCACGCCGCGCGCGCGGCCGAGCAGCTCGCGGCGAGCATCGGCTGAGCCAACTACGCCCGGCTCGATCAATAGGATTGTCAGGTAGTGCGCCTCTCCCTCCTGCCTCGCGACCGGACCTTCTTCGACCTCTTCATCGAGGCCGGGAAGAACACGCTCCACGCGGCCCGCCTGCTCGACGAGATGATGGGAACGTGGCCCGACGACAGCGGCCTCTCGCGACAGATTTTCGACGCCGAGCAGGAGGGCGATCGGATCACCCACGACATCGTCAAGCGACTCAACACGACCTTCGTCACGCCGATCGATCGCGAGGACATCTACAGCCTGGCGACGCAGATGGACGACATCGTCGACTACGCCGAGGAGGCGGCGGACTTCCTCGGCCTCTACAAGATCGAGGCGCCGATGGCGCAGGCGCAGGACCTGACCAAAGTGCTCGTCCAGTCCTGCGAGCAGCTTGCGCAAGGCCTGGAGCATCTGCCGGACTTCAAGGATCTCGAAAAGTACTGGATCGAAATCCACCGCTTGGAGAACGAGGGCGACCGGATCTCCCGCGACGCCGTCGCCTCGCTGTTCTCCAACGGCATCGACCCGATGGTCGTGATCCGCTGGAAGGACATGTTCGCCGTGCTCGAGAACGCGATCGACGCGACCGAGACCGCCGCGCAGATAATCGAGGGCATAGTCATCAAGAACTCATGACGAGCTCCAGGCGCCGCCATACTGCGTCCTCGGTCGCTCGCGTGCAGAGCACGCCACGCTCCCTGCGTCCTTGTCTGGCAACGCCTGGAGCTCGTCACCGTGTCCTCTGACGTCATCCTCGTCATCGTCGTCGGCACCGCCCTCGCCTTCGATTTCACCAACGGCTTCCATGACACCGCCAACGTTGTCGCGACCTCGATCTCGACCGGCGCGGCGCGTCCTTCGGTGGCGATCGGGATGGCCTCGCTGCTCAACTTCATCGGCGCCTTCATCTCGATCTCGGTGGCGGCGACGGTCGCCAACGACGTCGTCAACTCGGAAGTGATCACGCCGACGATCGTCTTCGCCGGCTTGATCGGGGCGATCGCCTGGAACCTGATCACCTGGTCTTTCGGCCTGCCGTCGAGCTCCTCGCACGCCCTGATCGGCGGCGTAGTCGGCTCGGCCGTGGCCGCCGCCGGCTTCGACGCGGTGCTCGCCGACGGCTTGGTCGGCAAGGTCCTGATCCCGGCTGTGATCGCGCCGATCCTCGCCTTCGTCGTCGCCGGGATTTCGATTGGGCTCGTCTACAGGGTTGTCGGCAAGCAGCGGCCGGGGATGGTGACGCGCGGCTTTCGCTACGGCCAGATCATCTCCGGCGGCCTGCTGGCCCTGGCGCACGGCACCAATGACGCGCAGAAGACGATGGGCGTGATCACCCTGGCGCTGGTCGCCAACGGCACCCTCGGCGCCAACGCCGATCCGCCGCTCTGGGTGATCGTCGCCTCGGCGGCCGCGATCGCGGCCGGCACCTACAGCGGTGGCTGGCGGATCATCCGCACGACCGGGACGCGGATCATCAAGATGGACGCGGCGCAGGGGTTCTCGGCGCAGGGGGCGGGAGCGACGGTGATCCTCGCCTCGACCCACTTCGGCTTCCCGCTCTCGACCACCCACGTGATCAACGGCGGCATCATGGGCGCCGGTGCCGGTAAGCGAGTCTCGGCGGTGCGCTGGGGGGTCGCCGGCAACATCGTCACCGCCTGGCTGTTGACGCTGCCGGCGGCGGCGGCGATCGGCGCTCTCGCCTATGGTGCGACCGCGATCTTCGGCAGCGGCGCTCTGGGTCCCGTTCTGGTCTCGCTGATGTCGCTCTCGCTGATCGTCGCGATCTTCTCCCGGCGCTCGCGCCGGGGTGCTCCGGTCCCGGCGAGCTGAGAGATGACCGCGGTCGTCGTCGAGACCAAGGAGCTGCTGGCAACGGTGATCGCGTCGCTGCTCGGAGGGGTGGGGATAACGGTCGTCTTCTCGGTGGCGATCTGGGGGGTGGCCCGTTTTGCCGACCTCAGCCGCAACGAGCGGCCGCTGGCAGCCGGGGCGGCGGCGACGCTGGCCGGCCTGGCCATGTTGGTCACGCTGGCGGCTGTCGCATTCGGCATCGTGGTCATGTCGAGCAAGTAGGCCGCGGCCGGGCGGTCCCCAGCGTAGAATTTTCCCGGTGCGAACCCTGCGAACCCTGCGCAACGTCGCGATCGTCCTATTGCTTGCGCTCGTCGTTGCCTTCACGCCCTCGGGCGGCAACATCGCCGAAGCGATCCTCACCGCGATCACGATGGGCTTCCTCGCCGGGATCGCCTGGATGGTGTTCGTGGCCGGGCGTCAGAACCAGCTGACGCTGGCGACCCTGACCGACGCCCGCCGCGCGATCCTCTACGCGGCGCTGGGGATGATCGCGCTGCTGATCGCGGGCAGCGACGAGATGACTTCGACCGGCAGCGGAACCCTGGCCTGGATCGTCCTGCTCGGCGCCTCGGTCGCGACGATCTGGCGGATCTGGATCGACGCCAACTCCTACTGAGCGTCTCGCGCGCCAGAGAAGTCACTGTTCCGCGCGCCTGAGCGCGCCACGCGTGCGCTCGCGACTGCGACGGTCGCGGGGTGTCGCCACGGATCGCCAGCAGCGCAGGCCACAGGGAGGAGGGGACCGCCTCGGTCGAGCTGATCGCGGTGGTCCCGTTCCTGCTGCTGGCGGTCCTGGTGGCGGCACAGCTCGGCCTCGCCGGCCAGGCGCTTTGGTCGGCCGGCGTGGCCGCCCGCGCCGGGGCGCGGGCGGCGCTCGTGGGAGGCGATGCGACGACGGCGGCACGGCGGGCGCTGCCGGCGTCGCTGCGCCCGGGCGCCCGCGTGAGAGGCTCGGGCGCGGTATCGGTGCGGGTAGCGGTCCCGCGCCTGCTGCCGGGCCTGCCGCGGTTGACGGTAGGGGCGGAGAGTGGGCTCGGCGATGGGTAGGGAGGGCGGCCAGGCGACGGTCGAAGCGGTTGCCGCGGTCCTCCTGCTGGTGCTGGCCGGGTCGATCGCCCTGCAGCTGCTCGTCACCGGCTACGCCCTGACCCTGGCAGACGGAGCGGCCGAGGCGGGGGCGCTGGCCTTGGCCGCCGGGAGACCTGCCAGAGGAGCGGTGCACGAGGCCCTGCCGGGCTGGGCCAGGGATGACATAGAGGTCTCGGTGCGCGGGGGCAAGGTCACCGTGCAATTGAGGCCGCCGTCGCTGCTTCCTGTGGTCGGAGAGGCACTTGCCGTCGACAGCTCCACGTTCGCGAGGCCAGCAGGACGATGAACGGCCGGGTGATCCTGGTCACTGCCGTCGGCGGCGCAAGGGGCTCGAAGGCGGCCGCGGCTGCCCTCGCCTGTGCCGGCTCGGAGCCCGATCGCCCCGGCCTGCTCATCGACGTCGGCGATCGCGCGCCGCGGCCGACCCTGGTCTCCTCGGTGGGGTCGCGCGAGATGGAGGAGCGGCTCGCGGTCCACCTACCGCAGCTGCGCGCCGCCTCGCGCGGGCAGACCTGCCATCTCGCCGTCGACGACGATCCGACGGCGCTCGGGTCGATCCGGACGGCGCTGCCGCTCGTCCGCGAGTCGGTGGCCGTCATCCACCTTCGCCCGCCGCGTCTGCGGGAGGTGCTGGGGGAGACCGGCATCCGCGCATCCGGCGCCCTGCTGCGCGCCGATCTCGGCACCGACCGCGGGCTGACCGCACTCGCGGTCCGCGGCCTTTTCGAGCATGGCCTTCGTGTGGCGATCCTCAAGCAACCGCTTGCCTGGGTTCCTGCCAGACGTGCGCTGTTCGGCATGATGCCGCCTGCCGCGCCGGGCGGCTTGCCAGCTTTTTTGCGCAAATCTCTTCTGGAAAGCGAAATATCAGCGGCGCATGCGTAGTAGGCCCCGGTCGGCTCTCCAGGGGGAGAAACTCGCTTGCATGGACGATTGCTCGATTCGAGGGGCATCAGGCATGCTTCCGAGACTTTTTGGGTACAGTCGCGTTTGTGCAAGCAAAGTCACGCGTAAGAAAAGAGCCGCCACCTGATGACATCCTCCGCCAGCCCGAAGCCTAGCCAGCCCTCCCTCGGAAGCAGCTCGCCGCCGGCCCGCCTGCGGCTCATCCTCCTCGCCTTCGTGGCCGCCGCCCTTTTCCTCGCTGCCGCTGCCCAGGCATCTGCTGCCGAATTCCCCCTCGAAGTAGAAGTAAATGGCGAAGGCAACGTGGGCTGCACGGCTAACGGCGGCCCGGTCGAAGGCTGTGAAGCCGAATTCGAAGAAGGCACCGTGGTGACCGTGATCGCCGAACCCGAACCGGGCTCTGAATTCCTCGAATGGCGAGGCGACTGCGACGGCACCACCGCCAATGAATGCGAAGTCGAAATCAACGAAGCCAAGACGATCGAAGCGGTCTTCGGCCTCGAAGAACTCGAACTCGAAGTCGAAATCGAAGGCTCAGGCGAAGGCAGCGTCGAATGCGAAGTCGAATTCGGCCCGACCGAACCCTGCCCGGCAAGCGAAAGCTATCCCTTCGGCACCGAAGTAGTCCTCTACGCCGAAGCCCAAGAAGGCTCCCAGTTCCTCGAATGGGGCGGGGACTGCTCAGGCGAAGAACCGGTCTGCGAATTGACGGTCGAAGAAGCGCTCGCCGTCACCGCCACCTTTGAACCGGGCCCCTTCTTTGCCCTCAACATCGAAGAACCGGGCACGGGCGAAGGCAGTGTGCAATGCGAAGTCGAAGGCCCCGCTGAACCCTGCGAAGCCGAATATCCCCAGGGCACCGTGGTGACCGTGATCGCCGAAGCCTCACCGGGCTCTGAATTCACCGGCTGGGGCGGCGAATGCGACGTCGCCTCAGGCAACGAATGCGAAGTCGAAATCAGCGAAGAACGGACGGTCGAAGTCTTCTTCGAAGAAGAAGAATTCAGCGGCGAATTCTCCTTGACCATCGTCACTGCCGGCAGCGGCACCGGCAGCGTGCAATGCGAAGTCGAAGCCGGCCCCGCCGAAGCCTGCGAAGCCAAATACCCCGAAGGCACCGAGCTGGCCCTGGTAGCTAAAGCAGGCGCCGGCTCCGAATTTGCCGCCTACAGCGCCGGCACCGGCTCCGCAGCGGCTTGCTCGACCTCGCCCTGCACCTTCACGATCGAAGCCAATAGCAAAGTCACGGCCAAATTCACCCTCAAAGCGACGCCTAAATTCGCCCTCAAAGTCAAAAAGACCGGCACCGGCACCGGCAAAGTCGAAAGCACCTCGCCGGTCTCGCCGAAAATCGTCTGCGG
>JBJMKO010000102.1:0-71882 GCA_045805805.1 Solirubrobacterales bacterium
ACGAGAGGACCGGGATGAACGTGCCGCTGGTGTATCTGTTGTCCTGCCAAGGGCATCGCAGGTTAGCTACGCACGGAACGGATAACCGCTGAAGGCATCTAAGCGGGAAGCCGTCCTCGAGATGAGCTCTCCCATCCCCTTGAGGGAGTAAGACCCCTGGTAGACCACCAGGTTGATAGGCCAGCGGTGCAAGCGCAGCGATGTGCTCAGCCGACTGGTACTAATGGGTCGAGGGCTTGACGGATGTTTATTTACTTACCCATTGCGGCCTTGTGCGGTTTTCAAGCTCCACCGGGGCGGTCTCGCAAAATTCCGGTGGTGCATAGCGAGAGGGAAACACCTCTTCCCATTCCGAACAGAGCAGTTAAGCCTCTCAGCGCCGATGGTACTTGGAGGGCAACCTCCTGGGAGAGTAGGTCGCCGCCGGTTCTTTTTAACGCGGTCCGCGACGGAGTTAGTCGCGGGCTGCGGTGCCCGATTAGCGGCGCGCTACGCCACCGACCCGCGGCTTGCGTGGCGATGCAACGCGGCGCCACGTGCCGGCGGCGGATCGCTTGCTACTCGGGCTCCTCGCTCCACGCCTAACTCCGTCGCGGACCGCTGAGAGATTTACTTAGGAAGCGGTTCAAGCGGTGTTTGTAGATTCGGGGAACCACTTCCAGCTACGGCGAGCAGCAGCGCGACACCTGTGGCGACGAGCGCGCGGGCATGCCGTCGCGACCCAGGCCGCCGCCGCTTGCACGTCAGGCGTGGGGGGCGAAGCGGTCGATCGCCGAGCGCCAGGTGCCTGTGCTGCGCGTATGAGTGCCGGTCCGGTGTCGACTCTCGCAGGGGCGAGACGGTGCCTCGACGGGCTCGAGGCCGTACTCGCCAAGGGTCGCGAAGTCGATTGCCAGATCGGCGGCGTCGGCTAGACGGGTGGGCAGTGATGTCTTTGTCGTATCGAACATAGGTTCGACTGTACGGGGGTCTCCGGATGGAAGCCGGAGATTGCAGGCCTTCTTGCAGCCCGTGCCAGCAAAGGGCATTCTAGCGCGGTTTCTCGCCGGGCTTCGAGCTCTGTCCAGGGGCCCCATTGGCTGGGCCGGCCCCTCCTCGCGCATTCGGTCCTGCGCCCTTGAACGGTCTGTTGGCAAACCCGAGCACCAGCGCCGCCGTCTCGGCCGGCTTCTCGACGTTGGGCGAGTGTCCCGCGCCGGCGATCAGCTTCGTCTTCGCCGCGGGGTCGTCGGCCCGGTAGGCGGCCAGCGCCTCGCTTGGATCGTTGGCGACCTGCTCCTCGGCGCCCATGATCGCGAGCAGGGGCTTGCCGACGGCGGCGGCACGTTCGGGAAGCGACTTTTCGCCGGTGTACTCGTCGAAGGCATCGTGAGAGCCGGTGTAGGCGCTGTAGGTCATCCGCTTGACGTCTTCGACGAAGGCATCGGGCACCTCGTAGCCGGGGGCGAAGGCCACCCCAAGTCCGTTGCGAATTGAGAAATCGGGCTTGATCCGCCACAGCGCCTCGCCGATCACCGCCTTGAACGGCAGTTCTCCGATGAACCCGACGTCGCCGTAGGAGTTGTCCGGGATGCTGTCGATGGTCACCATCCGGCTGACGAGGTCCGGCGACTGCTCGGCAAGGGCGATCGTCACCGGGCCGCCGAGCGAGTGGCCGACCACCTCCGCGTTGCTCACCCCCAGCCTTCCCAGGGCCTGGGCGACCAGATCCGCCTGGTCCGGGATCGAGTAGCCGGAGGCAGGCTTTTCCGAGCCGCCGTGGCCGAGCAGGTCCACCGCCACCACGCGATGGTCGCGGGCGAGCAGCGGGATCATTTTGTCCCACCAGTCGATCGCGCAGGTGAAGCAGTGGATCAGGACGATCGGGCCGGCGTCCCTCGGGCCTTTTTCGACCACCTCGAGTTCGCCGCCGGGAAGCTCGAGAAGCCGGCCGCCGGGTTCGGTGACGCTTGCCGACTTGGTTTCGTGGTCGACGATCACCGTATTCAGCCCGAGCAGCACCGCCAGGGCGACGCCGATGCCGATCAGGATCTTCCAGCCTCTCCGCATTGCGGCCGTTACCCTAGCCGGAGCCGATGGAAAAATTCGTCATCCAGGGTGGTGTGCCGCTTTCGGGCGAGCTCACCGTCGCCGGAAACAAGAATGCCGCGCTGCCGATCCTCGCCGCCTGCCTGCTCACCGAGGAGGAGCTGCTCCTGCACCGGGTCCCGCGAATTCGCGACACCGAGGCGCAGATCGCGCTGCTGGAGCGGCTCGGGGTGGAGGCGGAGTGGGTCGCCGACAACAGCGTCCGGCTCTGCGCCGCCGGGGTCTCCGGCGCCTCGGTCGACGAGGAGCTCTCGAAGCAGATCCGGGCCTCCTTCCTGCTTGCCGGGCCGCTGCTGGCTCGCTTCGGTGAGGCGCGGATGCCGCCGCCAGGCGGCGACTTCATCGGCCGCCGGCGTCTCGACGCGCACCTCGACGCCTTCAAGGACCTCGGTGCGCGCGTCGACGGTGACCGCTGGATCGAGCTCAGCGCCCCTGCGGGCGGCCTCTCTCCCTGTGCGATCTTCATGGACGAGCCCTCGGTGATGGGCACCGAGAACGCGCTGATGGCGGCGGCGCTGACGCCGGGGCCGACGACGATCTCCAACGCCGCCTGCGAGCCCCACGTCCAGGACCTCGCCCGGCTGCTGAGTGCGATGGGCGCTCCGGTGGACGGGATCGGCTCCAACGCGATGACCGTGCACGGCCGCGACAAACTGGCCGGAGCCGAGCACACGATCTCGGCCGACCACATCGAGGTCGGCAGCTTCATGGCCCTCGCCGCGGCTACGGGGGGCGAGGTACGGATCCGCGACGTCGAGCCGATGGACCTGCTGATGGTCCGCCGCCAGTTCCGCCGCCTCGGCCTGAATTCGGAGATCGAGGGCAGCGACATGCTCGTCCCCCCGGGTCAGCGCCTGCGAATCCAGTCCGACCTCGGCGACGCGATCCCGAAGATCGAGGATGGTCCCTGGCCGGCCTTTCCCGCCGACCTCACCTCGATCGCCCTCGCCCTCGCCACCCAGGCCGACGGTGAGGTCTTGATCTTCGAGAAGATGTTCGAGAACCGTCTCTTCTTCATCGACAAGCTCGTCGCCATGGGCGCTCGGATCACGCTGTGCGATCCCCACAGGGCGATCGTCAGCGGTCCGAGCCGGCTTCACGGGGAACGCGTCGAGAGCCCCGACATCCGCGCCGGGATGGCGATGCTCATCGCCGCGCTGGCGGCGGACGGCACCTCGGAGATCGGCAACATCCGCCAGATCGACCGCGGCTACGAGCAGATCGACGAGCGCCTGCGCGGGCTCGGCGCTCAGATTGAACGGGTTTCCACAGAGGTCCCTGCCTAGCAGGGCTTTCCCGTCCACTCTCGTAAGGTCCGTCGGATGATCCATCCCATTCCACCCGGTACGCGCGACGTGCTGCCCGACGAGATGCGCGAGCTGCGCCGCCTGCACCGGGCCCTGATCGACGTCTTCGAGAGCCGCGGCTACGGCGAGGTGGCGACGCCGGCGATCGAGTACGACGAGGTGCTCGCGCGCGGCGACGGGCGCACCGCGGACTCCGCCTACCGCTTCTTCGACGAGCGCGGCGACCTACTCGCCCTGCGCTCCGACATGACCGTGCCGATCGCCCGCCTCGTTGCCAGCCGCTACGCGAACGCGGAGCCGCCGCTGCGGCTCTGCTACCTGGCCAACGCGTTCCGCGCCGTGCGCCCGCAGCGGGGGCAGATGCGCGAGTTCGCCCAAGCCGGGGTCGAGTTGATCGGCGCTCCGGCGCCCGAGGGCACCGCCGAGGTAGTCGAGGTCCTGGAGGCGGCGCTCGACGCGGCGGCACTCAACCGGGCCGTGATCGGCCTCGGCGACTCCGACCTCTTCCGTCAGCTGCTCAGCGAGCTCGGCGTCGAGGGCGAGGCCCGGGACTCGGTGCTGGGCCGGCTCGCCGCCCACGACCTGGTCGGCCTGGAGGCCGAGCTCTCCGAGCTCGACGGGATCGGCGCCGAGCAGGTCGCCACCTGCGTCGCGCTCTCGCAACTGCGTGGGGGCAAGGAGGTGCTGGAGGAGGCGCGCTCGCTGGGGGGCGCGGCAGTCGAGCGGGCCACGGCCCGGATCGGCGAGACCGTCGAGGCGCTGGAGGCGCGCGGTGTCGCCGACCGCGTCCAGATCGACCTCGGCCTGCTGCGCGACCTCGGCTACTACAGCGGCGCGATCCTCGAGGTCTACGACCCGGCGATCGGCCACGTCCTCGGCGGCGGCGGCCGCTATGACGGCCTGCTCAAGCGCTTCGGCCTCGACCTCCCGGCGGCGGGGTTCGCCCTGTACCTGGAGCGGGTGCACGTCGCCCAGGCGGAGGAGGCGCGAGGGGTGAAGGGCTCATGAGCGTCGAGGTCGCGGGCATGGGTCACACCAAGGCCGAGGGCCCGCTGAAGCTGGCGGTGCCGCGCGGCGCCCTGCTCGGCGAGACGCTCGACGCGCTCGACGCGGTCGGCATCGACACGAGCGAGGTGCGCGGCGAGTCGCGCTCGCTGATCTTCGAGACGGAGGGGATCACGCTGGTCACCATGCGCCCCTCCGACGTTCCGACCTACGTCGAGGCCGGCGCCGCCGACGTCGGCATCACCGGCAAGGACGTGCTGCTCGAGCAGGCCGACCGGGTCGTCTACGAGCTGCTCGACCTCGGCTTCGGCCGCTGCCGCATGGTGCTTGCCGCCCGCCAGGGCGACGAGAGCCTGGGCGAGTCCCAGCGCCGCCTGGGGATGATGCGGATCGCGACCAAGTACCCGCGCACGGCCGAACGCCACTTCGAATCGACCGGGCGCCAGGTTGAGGTGATCGAGGTCAAGGGCTCGATCGAGTTGGCGCCGCTGATCGGCCTTGCCGACGGCATCGTCGACCTCGTCGCCACCGGCCGCACCCTGGAAGAGAACGACCTCGAGGTCCGCGAGGAAATCGTCGAGTGCACGGCGAGGTTCGTCGCCAACCGCGTCGCGCACAAGCTGCGGGCGGCGGAGGTGGACGAGCTGACCGCGAAGCTGCGGGAGGCGATGCCGGGATGAGGGTGCGGCGCTTCGAGTGGCGCGACGCCCTGAGGGTGGCCGACGACCTGCGTACGTGGACCTCGTGGTCGGTTGCGCCGAGAGACGTCGGCACGATCGAGAGGGAAGTCGTCGAAGGCGGCGATGAGGCCGTCTTGGGACTGACCGCCCAACTCGACGCCACCGAGGCTGAGCCCGGCTCGCTCTCCCTGCGAGTTGCTCCGCAGGCGACGATCGAGGCGCTGGACCGTCTCGATTCTGCTCTCCGCGAGGCTATGGAGGTGGCTGCGGCCAACATTCGCGCTGTTGCCGAAGCACAGACCGAGACGTCGCCGATCGAAGTCGATTTGCCTCAGGGTCAGACAGTGACCTTGCGGGAGGTGGCGGCGAAGGCGGCCGGGGTCTACGCGCCCGGGGGAAAGGCGGCCTACCCGTCCAGTGTTCTGATGTGCGCGATTCCCGCCCGCGTCGCCGGTGTCGAGCGCCTCGCGCTCGCTACGCCGCCGGGGCCCGAAGGCGCGATCAGCCCAGCCGTCCTCGCGGCAGCTGAGCTGTGCGAAATCGATGAGGTCTACGCGATGGGGGGAGCGCAGGCGATCTTCGCTCTCGCGCACGGAACGGAGACCGTCGTCCCCGTCGACGTCATCGCCGGGCCAGGCAACGCCTGGGTCCAAGAGGCGAAGCGCTCTGTCTACGGACGGGTCGGTATCGATTCCTACGCAGGACCGTCCGAGCTGATGGCAGTCGCGGGCCACGACACTGACGCCGAGTGGGCGGCCCTGGACCTCTGCGCACAGGCCGAGCACGGGGCAGAGGGCCCGCTGGTCGTCGCGGCGGTCGAGGAGGCCGTGCTGGAGGCAATCGCGGCCGCGGTCGAGTCGGCCGCGCGCGGCCGGGGAGGAGTGGGGGATGCGCCGCTTGCCCTGGTTCAGGTCCCCGATCTGAGCGACGCGATTGACCTCGCCAACGCCTTCGCCCCCGAGCACCTGCAGCTGATGGAGGAGGACGCGGCGTCGCTCGCCGGTCGGGTGACGACGGCCGGCTGCGTCTTCGTCGGCCGCTACGGCGCGACCGCCTTCGGTGACTACGTCGCCGGCTCGAACCACGTCCTGCCGACCGGGGGCGCCGGGCGCTTCTCCGGCCCGCTCGGCCCCGGTGTCTTCCGCCGCAAGATCTCTACGGTGGAGGTCTCCGCCGAGGCCGCGGCGAAGCTTGCACCGCATGTCGACACGATCGCCCAGGCGGAGGGATTCCCCATCCACGGCGAGTCCGCGATGATTAGGACCGAACAATGAGCCGCACAGCCAGCAGAGAGCGCAGCACAGCCGAGACGCAGATCAAGCTCTCGCTCGACCTCGACGGGGGAGAGGCGAGCGCGGCCACCGGGGTCGGCTTCCTCGACCACATGCTCGACCTGCTTGCCCGTCACGGCAAGCTCGGCCTCCAGGTCGAGGCGAACGGCGATCTCGAGACCGGTGCCCACCACACGGTGGAGGACGTCGGGATCGTGCTCGGGCAGGCGCTCGACGAAGCGCTCGGCGACCGGGCTGGGATCAGGCGCTACGGCTCCGCCGTGGTGCCGATGGACGAGTCCTTGGCCGAGTGCGCGATCGACATCTCCGGGCGGCCCTTCTGCCTCTTCGACGCCGAGCTGCCGGCGACCTCGATCGCCGGGTTCGATACCGAGCTGGCCGAGGAGTTCTTCCGCGCCGTCGCCAACAGCGCCAAGATGACCCTGCACGTCTCCGTTCGCTACGGGACCAACGCCCACCACATGATCGAGGCCTGCTTCAAGGCCTTCGCCCGCGCCCTGCGCGTGGCTGTCTCGGTCGACCCCGAGGAGAGTGGCGTGCCCTCGACCAAGGGGACGCTCAGCGAATGACAACCCGTATCTGCGTCCTCGACTACGGCATGGGAAACCTGCGCTCGGTCGAGAAGGCACTGGAGCACGTCGGCGCGGCGGCGACGATCGCCAACGACGCGGCGACGATCCGCGCCGCGGACGGCTTGATCCTGCCCGGTGTCGGCGCCTTCCCGAAGGCGATGACCGGGGTGCGCGAGCGCGGCCTCGACGAGCTGATCGCCGAGCGCCGCGAGGCCGGCGTTCCGATCCTTGGGATCTGCCTCGGCCTGCAGCTGCTCTTCGACTCGACCACGGAGCTGGGCGGGGCCGAGGGCCTCGGCCTGATGGCGGGAGAGGTCGACGTTCTCGATGCGCCCGGGCTCAAGGTCCCGCACATCGGCTGGTCTCCGGTTCGCTGGGAGCGCGAGTCGCGCCTCACGGAGGGGATCGACTCCGAGACGCCCTTCTACCTCGTCCACTCCTTCGCGCCCCGGCCCGAGCCGGGAGACCTGCTCGGCACGGCGGAGTACGGCACCCGCTTCGCCTGCGCGGCCGAACGCGACAACGTCTTCGGCGTCCAGTTCCACCCGGAGAAGTCGAGCGCCGCCGGGCTGCGCCTGCTCTCCAACTTCGCCGGCATCTGCGCCTCCGTTCCGGCCTAGGCGCAGGCGTGATCCTCTATCCCGCGATCGACATCCGCGGCGGCCAGGCCGTGCGGCTGACCCAGGGCGACTACGAGCGCGAGACGGCCTACGACGCCGATCCGGTCGATGCGGCGAAGCGCTGGGCCGATGAAGGCGCGGAGTTCCTCCACGTCGTCGATCTCGACGGGGCGAAGGTGGGGGAGCCCCGGAACCTGGACGCGATCGGCCGAATCGCGGCCGCGGTCGAGTGCCCAATCCAGGCCGGGGGAGGCCTGCGCGACGCCGAGTCGGTCGCCGCGGTCCTCGACGCCGGCGCGGAGCGAGTCGTGATCGGCACCGCAGCGCTGCGCGACCCCGAGCTCCTCGCCGCCGCACTGGAGGCCCACGGCGACCGCGTAGTCGTATCCGTCGACGCTCGCGAGGGCAAGGTCTCCCTGGCCGGCTGGACCGAAGCCAGCGACGTAGACGTCGCTGGCGCCGTCGCCGAACTCAGCGAGCGCGGCGTAGCCCGCTTCCTCTGCACCGCAATCGAGGTAGACGGAACCATGGAGGGCCCCGCCCTCGGCGAGCTGACTCGCATCGCAGCAACCACTAAAGCTCAAATAATCGCCTCAGGTGGAGTCGGCAACCTCTCCCATCTCGAAGCCCTAGCCCGCAACGCCGCCCCCAACGTAGAGGGCGCCATAGTCGGCCGAGCCCTATACGAGCGCAAGTTCACCGTCGCCGAGGGAATCACAGCTTTGCGGGCTGAATAGAGGCCACCCCGGCAGGGGTGGAACGTCTTGTACTTTTTCGCCGGTGCGCGCCCGTGCGCCCAGCAATCGCCGCCCCACGAAAAAGTTAAGTGGAACCCCTGCCGGGGTGGCCTCTCTCCCTCTAGCTACGCTCCACACATGCTCCTCAAGCGAGTAATCCCCTGCCTAGACGTAGACGCCGGCCGCGTGGTCAAGGGCACCAACTTCGTCGGCCTGCGCGATGCCGGCGACCCGGTCGAGCTGGCCGAGCGCTACGACGCCGAGGGCGCCGACGAGCTGGTCTTCCTCGACATCACCGCCTCGCACGAGAAGCGCGACACGATCGTCGAGCTGGCGCGGCGCACGGCCGACAACGTCTTCATCCCCTTCACGATCGGCGGCGGCATCCGCTCGGTGCAGGACGCCCAGGCGGTGCTCGATGCAGGTGCCGACAAGGTCTCGGTCAACTCCTCGGCTCTGGCGCGGCCCGAGCTGCTGAGCGAGCTGGCCGACCACTTCGGCGCCCAGTGCGTCGTGATCGCGATCGACGCCAAGCGCGAAGGCGACGCCTGGGGCGTCTACGTCAACGGCGGCCGCAAGAGGGTCGAGGGTCGTGACGCTGTCGGCTGGGCAAAGGAGGCGGTCGACCGCGGGGCCGGAGAGGTGCTGCTGACCAGCATGGACCGCGATGGCACCAACGACGGCTATGACATCCCGCTGACGAGAGCCGTCGCCGACGCGGTTACGGTCCCCGTGATCGCCTCCGGAGGGGCTGGAACCCTGGAGCATCTGAGCGAGGCGATCTCCGATGGCGCCGCCGATGCCGTTCTCTGTGCCTCGATCTTCCACTACGGGACCTTTCGAGTTCGCGATGCGAAGGAGCAGCTGGCGGCAGACGGGATTCCGGTGCGCCTTTAGAGCCCGCCCCGGCAGGGGTGGAACGTCTTGTACTTTTTCGCGAACACCCATTGTCAATCGCCACAGACGCAGCTCGAAAAAGTTAAGTGGAACCCCTGCCGGGCGGGCTCTCAGCCCGAAGCAAGGTCTTCCGCCAGACCGGAAACGCCCGTCGAGCCGAGGATCTCGAAGCGGGCCAGTTCGTAAGGCTTGTCGCGCGTTGCCTCACCGGGGATCTCGGTGGTGGCGCCGGTGTAGCCGGCTGCTTCGACTGCTTCGATCACCGTTTCGTCAAACTGGCCGGCCGGGTAGCAGAAGTTCTTCACCGGAGCGCCGTATTCGTGGCGCAGCATTTCGCGGGAGCCGGCTACTTCTTCCTTCAGCTGTTCGGCGTTCAGGGTGGTCAGGTCGAGGTGGTGGATCGTGTGGGCGGCCAGCTCCCAGCCGGCTTCGATCATCGCTTCGACGTTGCTCGTGTAGAGGTCGGAGCCTTCGGCCTTGAGGTTGAGCACGCCGGGCCAGCCGTGGCGGCGCAGCTCGGGGAGGGCGTAGGTGAACTGCGGCCGGTAGCCGTCGTCGAAGGAGAGGACGACGGGCTTGGCGGGCAGCGTCCCACCCCGATACCAGGCGTCCTCGACGGCTTCCAGGGTTACGGCTTCGTAGCCGTGCTCGTCGAGCCAGTCCATCTGGCGGTGGAAGTCGGGCCGGGTCACGTAGAGCTCGGGGTAGGGGGCGTCGGCGGGCGCGGCCCCCAGCACGTGGTACTCGAGGATCGGCACCGAGCCGGCGTAGGGCTTCCAATCCGGCTGGGGGGTGGCGTTGCGGACGAGGGGGGATGACGTTTCTCCGCTCGCTTTGCCCTGAGCGCCCCAGGCGCCGGTGCTTTTCGGCTTCGACGTCTTTCCGTGAGTCGACATCCCCCCAATCGAGGCCACGGCGACGGCGATGGCCACAACTGCGATCGCCAGCGCTGCGCCGGCCCCCCAGCGGCGTCGCCGCAGCTGTCGCTGCTGGGCCTCCCGTCGGGCTAAGAGGTCGGGTCGCCCGCCGCCGGACCACTCGCTGTCAGGCTGTTCGACCATCCGGAGAGGCGATCATGGTAGGCAACGCGGACATGGCGGCAGCCAAAGACCACAGCGAAAGCATCGCCGAGGCGCTCCAACGCACGCATCCGGAGCTGGATGCCGTGCGCGACGTGGCGACCGAACCCGTCTATCTCGTCGGCGGCGCGGTGCGCGACCTGCTCCTCGACCGGGGGCGCGCCGACATCGATCTCGTCATCGAGGGCGACGCGGCCGCGCTGGCGGCTCGGCTCGGCGCCGACGTCGTCTCCCACGAGCGCTTCGCCACCGCCAAGGTGGGGGTGGACGGTCACGAGGTCGACATCGCCGCGACCCGCTCCGAGACCTATCCCCATCCGGGAGCGCTGCCGGTGGTGGAGCCGGCGGCCGGTCTCGAGGCCGACCTCGCCCGCCGCGACTTCACGATCAACGCGATGGCGATCCCGTTGCTCGGTGAGCCGCGTCTGATCGATCCTTACGGCGGCAAGGCCGACCTCGCGGCGGGGCTGTTGCGCGTTCTGCACCCACGCTCTTTCAAGGACGACCCGACGCGAGCGCTTCGAGCCGCGCGGTACGCGTCTCGATTCGGATTTGACCTGGAGCCGGAGACGGCGACCCTGCTTCGAGCAGCCGACCTGAGCACGGTGTCTGCCGACCGCCGCGATGCCGAGCTGCTGCGGCTTGCGGTCGAAGCGAAGGCGCCGAGCGGGTTCGCACGCTTGGCCGAGTGGGGGCTGGTCGACCTGCGCGAGGGCGGGGTCGAGCTGGCCGCCCGCACAGCCGACCTGCTTGCCTCGGAACCCTGGGAGGACCTGGTGCCTCGCGACCGCGCCCTGTTGGCCGCGGCCATGGGGCCGCCCGGTCGAGAGCGAGCACTGGCGGAATCGCTTCCGGAGTGCCCGTCGCAGGCAGTGCGGTTGGCAGCCGGTCATGACCCGGTCGAGCTCGTCCTCGCCCGGGCGCTGGGCGCCGAGTGGCTCGACCGCTATCTGGCCGAGTGGCGTGGCGTCGCCCTGGAGATCGACGGCGAGGACATGATCGCCGCCGGGGTGCAGGAGGGGCCGGCCGTTGGCCGGGGGCTCAAAGAGGCGCTGCGGCGTAAGCTCGACGGCGAGCTCAGCGGGCGCGAGGAGGAGCTGTCGGTGGCACTGGAGGCGGCGAGGAGCGGTGATGGAGTGGCGTGAGGCGGGCGGCATCCGCTGGCTGGAGGCGGAGCTCCCCGGCGCCACTGCTGCCTTCTCGACCCGCATCGGCGGCACCAGCCGGCAACCCTTCGACAGCCTCAACCTCGGTGTGTTCACAGATGACGAGCACGGCGCGGTGGTCGAGAACCGCATTCGCCTCGCCGCCGCGCTGGGCTTGGAGCCCGAGCGGATCGCGATCGGCCGCCAGGTCCATGGTGCCGAGCTGGCGACCCACGGCGGCCCGCAGAGCCCGCGCCCGTTCGCCGAGCCCGGCAGCGCGATCCCCGAGGTCGACGGCCACGTCACCGCGGAGGATTCACTCGCCCTGCTCGTCTTCGCCGCCGACTGCCTCCCGATCGCGCTCGCCGGTCCCGGCGGAGTGGCGATGCTGCACTGCGGCTGGCGCGGCCTGGCGGCGGGGATAGTCGCCCGCGGCGTCGAGGCGACCGGCGCCACCGACGCCGCGATCGGCCCAGGCATAGGCCCCTGCTGCTACGAGGTGGGCGAGGAGGTCCTCGCCCACCTCCCACAGCCGTCGATGGGCCGAAAACCGGACTCCGGCTCCGGAAATAGGCCCGTCGACCGCCTCGATTTGGCTGTGGTTGCCTGCCGGATGTTGAGCAAAGCCGGGGTGGAGCGGGTCGAGTCTTGCGGGATCTGCACGAGCTGCGAGGCCGGGCTCTTCTTCTCCCACCGCCGGGATGCCGGTCGCACAGGCCGCCAGGCCGGCCTTGTCTGGCGCGACCGGGAGGCCGGCTGAGGTGCCCGGCTTGATCCACGGCCTCGACCCGGCCAAGATCGCCACCAACCTCGAGCGAGCGCGCACGCTCGCGGGCCCCGAGGTCGAGATCCTCGCGGCGACGAAGTACGTGCCGCTCGAGGAGATGGACGCTCTCGCCGAGGCCGGGGTCACGCTGGTCGGAGAGAACCGCCGGCAGGAGATGGTCGCCAAGCGTGAGCGCTGGGGCGACGCCTTCGAGTGGGACTTCATCGGCAACCTGCAGAGCCGCAAGGTGAAGCAGCTCCTGCCCCTCTGCCGCCTGATCCACTCGGTCGCCACCGACTCTGCCCTCGAGCAGCTGGGAAAGCACGGCGGCTCCGACACCGAGGTCCTGATCGAGGTCAACATCGCCGGCGAGGAGGCCAAGGGCGGCGTAGCTCCCGAAGAGCTGGAAGCCTTCATAGAGCGCTGCCCGGTCCGGGTGGGGGGCCTGATGACGATGCCCCCCTTCAGTCAGGATCCGGAGGCTTCACGTCCCTACTTCGCCGGGCTCAGGAAGCTTTCCGAAAAGCACGGGCTAGAGCGTCTCTCCATGGGAACGTCACAGGATTGGGAGGTTGCGATCCAGGAGGGTGCAACGATCATCCGCTTGGGCACCGCGCTCTACATCTAACGCATCTCCGGGCAGGTGGCGCGGTCTTGGGGGACCACCCCGAGGAGGCGGCAAAGCCGCCCCCGCAGCGGGTGGTGGGACCAAGACCGTGACAGGACCCGCCCGGCCATCGCGCATGAGCCCGCTGGGCATGAGCCATAATTACTAAAGGAATTGGCCTATCAGGGCCGAAACACGCGATAACCATGGCCCTACGCGATACATGGCATAGAGCGCTGGTCTACTTCGGCCTTGCCGAGGACCACGACTACGGCCCCGAATACGAGGACGAATTCGAGCCGGAGACCGGCACCGAGGAGGCTGTCGGAGGGCGCCGCGAGTCCGGCCAGGTGCGCCGCTTGCCGAGCGTCCGGCGTTCGCGTCGCGACGAGATCGACGACATCTTCGCCGACGACGAGCCGATCGCGGCCTCGCGCACGCGCACGCTGCGCCCCGTCGGCAACGGCGACTCCGATGTCCAGGTCCACCTCGTCATCCCGCGCAACTTCAACGACGCCCAGCAGGTCGCCGACCAGTTCAAGCGGTCGGTGCCAGTCATCCTCAATCTGCAGACGACCGATCACGAGCTCTCGAAGCGGATGATCGACTTCTGCTCGGGGTTGACCTATTCCCTGGACGGGGGGATGCAGCGGATTGCCGAGAAGATCTTTCTGCTTACGCCGCGGAACGTGGAGGTTTCGGCGGAGGAGAAGGCTCGGCTGCTGGACAAAGGGTTCTTCAACCAGTCTTAGCGTTGGGATGTGGGGGAGGGTCGGGTGGCCTCGCCCGCGGGCTGACTTTTTCGCCCCAGCGCAGTAACTGCCGAGCCGGGTCAGGGCGAAAAAGGGAGCGCCGCCCGCGGGCGAGGCCACCCGACCCTCCCGGTCAACCGTGGCTAGGCTGCGCTGCATGATCATCGGCTTTTGTGGATCCGGGAACATGGCGGCCGCAATGGCACGTGGCCTTCAGGGCGAGGTCGACGACTTGCTGTTCAGTGACAGCGGATCGGGGCGTGCGGTGGAGCGTGCGGCGGAGCTTGGTGGTGAGGCGGTTGGCTCGAATAGTGAGCTTGCCCAGAGGGCTGACGTGGTGGTGCTTGCCGTGAAGCCCGCGCGGCTGGATCAGGTGGCATCGGAGCTTGGTGGGGCGAAGATGATCGTCTCGTTGCTTGGGGCCACGTCGTTGGATCGGGTTCGGGGGGCTTTTCCTGACTCAGAGGTCATCCGGGTCATGCCTAACGTGGGGGTTGAGGTCCGCAAAGGTGTGCTCTGCGTGGCGGGGGAGCCTGATGCTGTAGTTCGGTCGCTGCTCGACGGGCTTGGGCATGTGGTTGAGCTTCCCGACTCTCAGTTCGATGCCGCCACCGCGGTTATGGGCTGTGCGCCGGCCTATTTGGCGCTGGCGATTGAGGCGATCGCCGATGCCGGGGCTGCCGCTGGACTGGACGAGGAGCTTGCTCGGGAGCTGGTAGTTGAGACGACCGCGGGGACCGCGGAGCTGCTGCGGGTTCGCCATCCTGCCGATGTGCGCAAGGCCGTCGCTTCGCCGGGGGGGAGCACCGAGGCTGGATTGGAGGCTCTCGACCGGGAGGGGGCGCGGGAGGCGTTCGAGGCTGCCGTGCGGGCCTCGCTGGAGAGGATGCGCGGGTGATCGCGTTTGCCTTGAGCCGCTTCGACGTGGCCGACTACGTCGGTGCGCTCTTCCTCGTCTACATCATCCTGATCCTGATCAACGTGCTGATCTCCTGGGTGCCGCGGATGCCCTACAACCGGGCGCTGCGGGCGACGCTCGACTTCGTCAAAGAGACGACCGACCCCTACCTGAACCTGTTTCGGCGCTTCCTGCCTCCGCTCGGGGGCGGCGGCATGGCGCTCGACCTCAGCCCGATGCTCGGCGTGATCCTGCTCTTCGTCCTGCGCGCCCTCGTTGTCGGCTTGATCGAAGGGTGAGCGGCGCGGGCGCCCACGCCTGGCGCCTGGCCGGCGCGCTCTGCGGTCTCGTCGTCGTCCTCGACCAGGCAGCCAAGGCGCTGGTCGAAGCGCATCTGGTGCCCGGCCAGGACGTCGAGGTCCTCGGGCCGGTCGAACTCACCCTCTCCCACAACAGCGGCGTCGCCTTCGGGCTTGCCGCCGGGGGCGGCCTGCGCTTGGTGCTGCTCACCGCCCTGGCCCTGGGGGTCGTCGGCTACGTCTTCTCCCGCGACCCGACCCGGCGCTGGATGTGGGTCGCGGCCGGGCTGCTGGCCGGTGGCGCCCTGGGCAACCTCGCCGATCGCATCCGCGCCGACGCCGTCACCGACTACATCCAGGTCGGCAGCTGGCCCGCCTTCAACCTCGCCGACGTCGCGGTGACCGCGGGCGTCCTCCTGCTCGCCCTCTCCTATCTGAGCGAGACGAAATGAGCTTCCAGTGCGCCTTTTACGGTCTATGCCCAGATAAAGTGCAGCGGAACGGGTTGGGACCGTGAATGGCGAGCTGCGCATCGTGCATGTCGACGACGATCTCGCGGTGGTCGACAAGCCCGCCGGCATGGTGGTCCATCCGGCGCCGTCGCACCGGGGGCCGACCCTTGTCGACGAGCTTGGCGAGCTGCTCGGCGGCGGCGCCGACCCGGAGCGGCCCGGGATCGTGCACCGCCTCGACAAGGGGACCAGTGGCCTGCTCGTCGTCGCCCGCGGCGACGATGCCCACGGGGCGCTGCAGGCCCAGGTCCAGCGGCGCGAGGTCGAACGCGTCTACCTTGCCCTGGCCAGGGGCCGGCTCCCCTCCCGCACCGGCACGATCGACGCGCCGATCGGCCGTGCCTCCCGCCAGCGCCACCGCATGGCGGTCTCCGGCGCCGCCTCACGTCAGGCGCGGACTCATTTCACCGTGCTGGAGCTGCTCGGTGCCGAGTCCTACCTCGAGGCCCGCCTGGAGACGGGCCGGACGCACCAGATCCGCGCCCACTTCGCCGCGATCGGCCACCCGCTGGCCGGCGACGTCACCTACGGCGGCGAGGTCAAGTACGGGCTCGAGCGCCAGTTCCTGCACGCGCACCGGCTTGCCTTCGACCACCCGCGCAGCGGCGAGCGCCTGGCCTTCGTCTCCGAGCTGCCGGAGGATCTTTCCGCGGCGCTGGAAGCCGCCCGCACCGCCTAGCCAGGCGACCACGTCTACAATCGGGCGCTCGGAAACCGACCCCCGCACGCACCGACTCGGATCCTGACCGGCATCGCGCCGGATCCCGACCAGGGCGACGGGACGTACCACCAAAACAAGGAGCTTTACCCATGGCAGAGGCAGGCCTTAAAGAGCTGCTGGAGGCCGGAGTCCACTTCGGCCACCAGACGCGTCGCTGGAACCCCAACATGCGCCGCTACATCTTCGGCGAGCTGGACGGGATCCACATCATCGACCTGATCCAGACCGAGGCGCTGCTGGAGAACGCCCGCCGCTTCGTCGGCGAGCTGGCCAGCGGCGGCGGCACCGTGCTCTTCGTCGGCACCAAGAAGCAGGCGCGCGGACCGGTCGAAGAGTGGGCCGACCGCTGCAAGATGCCCTACGTCAACCAGCGCTGGCTCGGTGGCCTGCTGACCAACTTCAACACGATGTCGGCGCGGATCGCCCGCCTGCACGAGCTGACCAACTGGCGCGACGAGGGCAAGCTGGACCTGCTCCCGACCAAGGAGCGGATGGGGATGCAGGCCGAACTCGCCAAGCTCGAGTTCAATCTCGGCGGCGTCCGCGACATGGACCGGCTCCCCGACGCGGTCTTCGTCACCGACCTCAAAACCGAGGAGATCGCGGTGCGCGAGGCCGCCCGCCTGCGGATCCCGATCATCGGCCTGGTCGACACCAACTGCGATCCGACCCCGATCGACTACGTGATTCCCGGCAACGACGATGCGATCCGCTCCTGCCAGCTCGTGATCGGCACGATCGGTGGCGCGATCGACGAGGGCGCGAGCACCTGGCGGGTCCAGGAGGAGCGCCGCATCGCCGAGGAAATGCAGCGGCGCAAGGTGGAAGAGGAAGAGCGCAAGAAGCGCGAGGAGGAAGAGAAAATCCGGGTTGCCGCCGAGGAGGCGGCGAAGAAGGAGGCGGCCGAAGCGGAGGCTGCCAAGCAGGCCGAGGCGGCTCAGGCGGCTGCCAAGGCTCCTGCTGCAGCCCCGGCCGCTCCGGCTCAGGGGCAGGCTGCTCCGGCTGCGGCACAGGCCGCTCAGTCCGCGGGTCCTGTCGCCGCAGGGGACCCACCACCCCCTGCGGTCGCTAAAGCGTCCTCGGGGGCGGTTCCCCCTACGGCGCCACCCGCGGAAGGGGCGGGGAAAGCAGGGCAGCCCGAGGCGAAATCGGTAGAGCCCGCTGCGGAGAAGACGCCCGAAGCCAAGGAATCGAAGTCCGAGGCGTCTGAGCCTGCTGCGGAGGAGAAAGCTTCTGAGGCGAAGGCTGAGGAGCCTGCGGCTGAGGAGAAAGCTTCTGGGGAGCCCGTGGCCGAGGAGAAGGCTTCCGAGGGGGAGAGCAAATGAGCGTTACCGCTGGCGATGTGAAGGCGCTTCGGGATCGGACCGGGGCGGCGATGATGGATTGCAAGTCCGCTCTGTCCGAGGCAGAGGGGGATGTCGATCGGGCGATCGAGATCCTTCGGGTCAAGGGGCAGGCGTCCGCCGCGAAGCGGGAAGGGCGGGGGACGAACGAGGGTGTCGTCGCCTCCTACATCCATGCCAACGACAAGGTCGGGGCGATGGTCGAAGTCCAGTGCGAGACCGATTTTGTCGCCCGCAACGAGGACTTCAAGGCCTTCGCCTACGAGGTCGCCCTGCACGTCGCCGCGACCGCTCCTCAGTACGTGACGATCGAGGAGATCCCCGAGGAGGAGCGCGAGGCCGAAAAGAGGGTCTTCGAGGAGAAGGCTCGCGAGGACGGCAAGCCCGACAACGTGGTCGAGAAGATCGTCGAGGGCCAGCTCGCCAAGTGGGGTAAGGAAGTCGCCTTGCTCGACCAAGACCACGTCAACGCGGAGAAGCACGACTCGAAGTCGATCGAGGAGCTGCGCCAGGAGCTGGCGGCCAAGACGGGCGAGAACATTCGCATCGCCCGCTTCTCCTACTTCCGCGTCGGCGAGTAGGCGACGCGCGAAATCGCAGGTAGGCTCTTCGCGACGCGGAGCGAGCCCGCCAACCCGATGGCACCGACCCCTCAGTTCAAACGCATCCTGCTCAAGCTCTCCGGCGAGGCCTTGATGGGCGATCTCGAGTACGGCACCGACGCCACCGAGGTGAGGCGCATCGCCGAGCAGGTATCGGCGATCCGCGCCCGCGGCGTCGAGGTGGCGATCGTCGTCGGCGCCGGCAACATCTATCGTGGGCTCTCCGCCGCGGCCGAAGGCATGGACCGGGCCACCGGCGACTACATGGGGATGCTGGCGACGGTGCTCAACGCTCTGACCCTCCAGGACGCGCTGGAGAAGGCGGGTGAGGACACCCGGGTCCTCTCCGCCATCGACATCAAGGAGATCGGCGAGCCCTACATCCGCCGCAGGGCGATACGCCACCTGGAGAAGGGCCGGGTGGTGATCTTCGCCGCCGGCACCGGCAACCCGTTCTTCACCACCGACACGGCGGCGGCGCTGCGGGCGCTGGAGACCCACGCGGAAGCGATCCTGATGGCGAAGAACGGGGTCGAGGGCGTCTTCGACTCCGATCCCGCGATCAACCCCGACGCCAAGTTCATCGCCGCGATCGGCCACCGCGAGGCGATCGAGCGCAACCTCAAGGTAATGGACTCGACCGCGCTCTCGCTCTGCATGGACAACGACCTGCCGATCTACGTCTTCAACATGGGGGACGCGGGCAACATAGATAGGATCGTCAGCGGCGAGAGGGTGGGCACGCTGGTCTCCAGCGCGCCTGCCGGATGACGAGAACGGGGGTCAAGTGGAGCTGATCGACGAAATGCTCGAGGACGCCGGCGGCCGCATGGCCAAGTCGGTCGAATCGAGCCGTGGCGAGCTGGCCACGGTGCGCACCGGCCGGGCCTCGCCGCACCTGCTCGACCGCATCGTGGTCGACTACTACGGCGCCCAGACGCCGCTCAAGCAGCTCGCCAACGTGGCGACCTCCGACGCCCGCCTGCTCACGGTCACGCCGTTCGACAAGTCCTCGATCGGGGCGATCGAGAAAGCGATTCAGGAGTCCGACGTCGGCCTTACCCCGAGCAACGACGGCAACGTCGTCCGGCTGCAGATCCCCGAGCTGACCGAGGAGCGTCGCCGCGAGATGGTCAAGGTGGTGCACGGCGTGGCCGAGGAGGGGCGGGTGGCGATCCGCAACATCCGTCGCGAGACGATGCACGACCTGCGCGAGCTGAAAAAGGAGGGCGAAGCCGGCGAGGACGACGAGCGCCGCGCCGAGACCGCCCTGCAGAAGCAGACCGACGAGGCGATCGCCGAGATCGATGCTCTCCTGAAGGGGAAGGAAGAGGAGATCCTGGAGGTGTGAGTGCCTCCGCGCGGTACGTGGCGATCATCACCGACGGCAACGGGCGCTGGGCGCAGCAGCGGGGGTTGCCGACGATAGAGGGGCACCGAGCCGGTGCCGACACGGTCAAGGCGCGCCTGCGCGATGCGGTCGAGCTGGGGATCGAGGAGCTCACCGTCTTCTCCTTCTCGACCGAGAACTGGTCGCGGCCGGCCGAGGAGGTCACCGGGCTGATGGCGATGTTCGGCGAGCGGATCGACGCTGAGACCCCGGAGCTGGACGCGGAGGGAGTGCGGATGCGCTTCGTCGGCCGCCGCGAGGGCGTGGCGCCGGAGCTGGTCGAGCGCATGGAGCGGGCCGAAGAGACGACCGCTGGCAACGAGCGCATCTCGCTCTTCGTCGCTTTCAACTACGGCGGCCGGGCGGAGATCGTCGAGGCGGCGCGTAGCTTCGAGGGAAGCTCCGAAGAGGAGTTCCGCCGCCACCTCTACGCGCCCGAGATGCACGACCCCGACCTGCTGATCCGTACCAGCGGCGAGCAGCGCGTCTCCAACTACCTGCTCTGGCAGTGCGCCTACTCGGAGCTGGTCTTCCGCGACGAGCTCTGGCCGGACATCGGGCGCGAGGGGCTGGAGGAGTGCCTGCGGGAGTTCGAGGCGCGCCGGCGTCGCTTCGGGGCGAGGGCCTAGATGCGGGACCTCTTCGACGACGAGATGTTCGCCGAGGAGCCGGCGCCCAAGCCGCGCCCGCCGAGGACGCCCCGGCGCCGGGGCGGCGGTGCCGCCACCGGCGAGACGGCCAAGCGCATCCTCTTCGCGCTCCCCTGGGTCGCCTTCGCGATCGCGATCACGGTCGCCGGTGGGCTTGTCTTCACGGCGGCGATGATCGGCATCGGCGTGCTCTGCCTGCGCGAGTACCTGGCGCTGACGGGGGAGATGCGGCCGATCGCCCGAGCCGCATACATCGCCGTCGCGGGGCTGATCATCGCCGCCCACTTCGGCACCGCCTTCAACGTGCTGCTCGTCCTCGCCGCCTCGTTCCCGGTGCTTTTCGCCTTCGGTGCCGACGGCCGCCATCGCGAGGGCATCACGGTCTCGATGGGCATCACCCTGCTCGGGATCGTCTGGATCGGCATTCCGCTGGCACACGCGGTGTTCCTGCGCGACCTGCCAGACCACGGGGCCGCTCTGCTCATCGACGTGCTGGTGGGCACCTTCGCCACCGACACCGGTGCCTACGCCACCGGCCGAACCTTTGGCTCGCACAAGATCGCCCCCAGCCTCTCGCCCAACAAGACGCTCGAGGGCCTGATCGGGGGTTTCGTCATCGGCACGATGGCCTTCTGGTTCGCCGGCCTCTACCAGGACTGGCTCTCGGGGGTGGACGCCCTGATCATCGGCGCCGCGGTCGCCGCGATCGCCCCGGTCGGCGACCTCTTCGAGTCGCTGTTGAAGCGCGACCTTGGCAAGAAGGACACCGGCACCCTCTTCGGCCCCCACGGCGGCATCCTCGACCGCCTAGACGCCGTCCTCTTCACAGTAGTAGTCGCCTACTACCTATCGATCCAGCTCATCTACTGACGAATCTGCATTTACCCCCTCTGAGCGGGGGCAAATGCAGATTCGCGGTCCCGGCTGCCCACCTCCTTATCCTGCTGTAGATGAAGAAGCTGCTGATTCTCGGGTCGACCGGGTCGATCGGGACGCAGGCGCTGGAGATCGTCTCCGCGTCCAATGACCTTGAGGTGGTCGGGCTCGCCGCCGGGTCGAGCTGGGAGCGGGTGCTGGCCCAGGCGACGGAGCACGGCGTCGACACGGTCGCGTTCTCCGATGCAAGCGCGGCAGAGGCTGCGGGCCGGGCCTGGGACGGGCGGGTCCTCGCCGGCGAAGAGGGGATCCGCGAGCTGATTGCCTCTTCCGGGGCCGACCTCGTCCTCAACGGGATCGTCGGTGCGGCGGGGCTGGGCCCGACGATCGTCGCCCTCGGCGAGGGGATCGACGTGGCGCTGGCAAACAAGGAGAGCCTCGTGATCGGGGGCGAGCTGACGATGGCGCTGGCCGAGGCGACGGGGGCGCGGCTGCTGCCGGTGGACTCCGAGCACTCGGCCCTCTTCCAGCTGATCGGGGCGGAGCCGCCGGGCACGGTCGACCGGCTGGTCCTGACCGCCTCGGGTGGGCCCTTCCGCGGCCGCACCGACCTCGACGAGGTCAGCGTCGAGGAGGCGCTCGTCCACCCGACCTGGAGCATGGGCGGGCGGATCACGATCGACTCGGCGACGTTGATGAACAAGGGCTTCGAGGCGATCGAGGCGCACCACCTCTTCGGCGTCTCCTTCGAGCGGATCGAGGTCGTCGTCCACCCCCAGTCGATCGTCCACTCTCTGATCGACCTCAATGACGGCGCCACCCTGGCCCACCTCGGCCACCCCGACATGCGCGTGCCAATCTCCTACGCGCTGCACTACCCCGAACGCGCCGACGTCGACGTGCCGCGGCTCGACCTCGCCGCCGTTGGCGAGCTGACCTTCGAGCAACCGGACCCGGAGACCTTCGCCTGCTTGCGCCTCGCGATCGAGGCAGGCAGGGCGGGGGGGACGGCGCCCTGCGTCCTCAACGCCGCCGACGAGGTCGCCGTGGCCGCCTTTCTCGACGGCAAGATCGACTTCACCGCGATTCCCGCCGCGATCGAGCGCGTTCTGGCGGCGATGCCGCCGTCGCGGCCGACCCACTTCGAAGACCTCTTTGCCGTCGATGCCGAGGCCCGCCGCCGTACCGAAGAAGAGGTGGGGGGGTTGGCGAAGGTATGACGTGGCTGCTGGTCTTTCTCGGCTTCTCGCTGCTGATCGTCCTCCACGAGGGCGGGCACTATGTCGCCGCGAAGGCGACCGGGATGCGGGTGGAGAAGTTCTTCCTCTTCTTCGGGCCCAAGATCGTCTCCTTTCGGCGGGGCGAGACCGAGTACGGGATCGCGTCTATCCCACTTGGGGGGTTCGTGAAGATCAGTGGCATGAGCCCCGAGGAGGAGCTGCCTCCCGAGGTCGAGTCGCGCGCCTATCACCGCCAGCCCGTCTGGAAGCGGATAGTCGTGATTGGGGCCGGACCGGCCGTCAACATCGCCCTCGCCTTCGCGATCTTCCTCTTCGTCTACTTCGCCAACGCCCAACAGGCCACCCAATCGGTTGCCGAAGTGCGGAAAGGATCGCCGGCGGCCAAGGTGCTGCGTCCCGGAGACAGGATTCTGGCCGTGGACGGCAAGGCCTACCCGGGTCTCGACAGGGAAGCCCGCCTGGAACGGTTTGGCAGGCAGGTCGCTTCCCACGGATGCGCCGGCAAGCAGGTCGACGGATGCAGGTCGGCGACTCCGGTTGTGCTCCGAATCGACCGCGACGGGAACCCACGCGCGCTTTCCGTGACTCCCGAATACGACGAGGCGGCAGGCCGCGCCCTGGTCGGCTTCTCCTACAGCACCGAACCGGACAGCATCGGCATCGGCACTGCCATTGGCCGCGCCTGGGATTCGGTCTGGCTGGTCACCAGCAAGACGGCCTCGATCTTCTCGAGGATCTTTGAATCCGAGCAACGCAAGCAGATCTCCGGCATCGTCGGCGTCAGCGACGTCGCCCACCAGACGATCGAGGTCGGGGTCTATCCCGCCCTGTTGCTCCTCGCCCTGGTCAGCCTCTCGCTCGGCCTGATCAACCTCCTCCCGATCCTCCCCCTCGACGGCGGCCACATCTTCTGGAGCCTGGCCGAGAAGCTGCGGCGCGGGAAACCGGTGCCCTTGCGGGTGATCGAGCGCGCAACCGTCGTCGGCTTCGCCCTGGTCGTGGCGCTGATGTTCATCGGCCTCACCAACGACATCGGCCGCATCACCGGCGAAGGCTTCCAGGGCCGCTAGCCGCGAAGGACCTTGAAGGCGTAGGAGGCGGGGCTCGGATCCACCCCGCCGGAGTCGTCGCGGGCGCGCACCCTGAAGACGTGTCGGCCCAGCGCCAGCTTCTTGGTCGTGAAGGGCGAGCGGCAGTGCCTGTAGGGCTTGCCGTCGAGCCTGCACTGGAAGGTGACGCCCCGCTCGTCGGCGGCGAAGCGGAAGGTCGGTGTGCGGTCGTGGGTCTTGTGAGGCGGCTTTCGCTTCAGCAGGGTCTGGGGCGCGTTGCCGCCGGGCCCGCCGGGCCCACCGGACCCGCCTCCACCACCGTTCGCGGATTTGCAGGGACTCTCGATCGGGGAGATCGCGTTGTCGCGCGGGTTCGGTTCCACTTCCGCGAAGTCCGTGGCGCTGTCGTCGTTGTCGTCGACCGAAGGCGAATCGAGCAGCGTCGCGCACCCTTTCGCGATCGAGCGGCGCAGGGCCATGCCGGCCCCGACCCCTCCCGGGGAAGCCGGATTGCCGACTTTCAGCGTGGGCACGTGCGCGGGCAGGGGACCGGTGAACGCGCCCCAGGCGACGCAGTCCGGCGGCGAGCCTTCGATCCAGCAGACCGCGCCCCCGGCCGGCGAGAGGTTGAGGCCACCTTCGCTTGCGTCGGGTGCCGGGCGTTCGTCGAACGCCAGCGGGTAATTCGTGTCGGCGACCAGGATCGTCGACTGGTTGGCCCCGTTGGCCACGTTCGAGGCGAAAGCGAAGTCGTCGACCGCTTTGCCCGCCGCGTCGTAGGCGACCAGGTGGCGGCCTTTGACGAAGTTCTGCCCCGATGACCACATCTGCAACTCGACGTAGCTGCCGTCGTTGGCGCCCGGGTATACCTCGCGGATCGACATCTGGTGGAAGGTGGCCTGCACCGCCTGCGCCGTCCACAGGCTCGCGCCAAGCACGACCGCGAGAGCCCCAAGGGTGCGTAGCCTCCCCATCCGCAAGAGCCTACGGACTGGCCGCGGGCGAGGTTCAATCCGCCCCGAGCCCCGGCCCGGCCTGCCGCCCGGATACGCTTCGCGTATGGCTTCCAAGCGGCAGATATTCGTCGGCGGGGTGCCGATCGGCGGCGGCGCCCCGGTCGTCGTGCAGACGATGACCAAGACCGAGACCGCCAACCTGGCGGCGACGATGGAGCAGATCCGCAAGGTCGCCGATGCCGGGGCCGACATCGTGCGGGTCGCGGTGCCGCGCGACGAGGACGTCGAGGCGCTGAAGACGATCGTCAAGGAGTCGCCGATCCCGGTGATCGCCGACATCCACTTCAACCACACGCTGGCGCTGAAGGCAATCGACGCCGGCGCGCACTGCATCCGGCTCAACCCGGGCAACATCGGCGGGCGGGAGAAGGTCGCCGAGGTGGCCGAGAGGGCGACCGCGGCCGGTGTGCCGATGCGGATCGGGGTCAACTCCGGCTCGCTGCCCAAGCACCTGCACGCGCTCGAGCGCGAGAGCCCGGTCGAGGCGCTGGTTGCCGCCGCGGTCGAGTTCGTCGAGCTGATGGAGGGCCTCGAGTTCGAGAACTTCAAGGTCTCGATCAAGTCGACCAACGTGCCCAACACGATCGCGGCCAACCGCCTGCTCTCCGAGAAGATCCCCTACCCGCTGCACCTCGGCATCACCGAGGCGGGGACGAAGTGGGCGGGCTCGCTCAAGTCCTCTGTCGGCCTCGGCACGCTGCTGGCCGACGGGATCGGCGACACGATCCGGATCAGCCTCTCGACCTTCCACGCCGAGGAGGAGGTCAAGGTCGCCTGGGAGATCCTCAAGGCACTGCAGCTGCGCGAGCGCGGCCCGGTGCTGATCGCCTGCCCGACCTGTGGTCGCCTGCAGTTCGACATGGACTCGGTCGTCGCCGAGATCGAGCAGCGGCTGGAAGGCTACGCCGAGCCGATCGAGGTGGCCGTGCTCGGCTGCGCCGTGAACGGCATCGGCGAGGCCTCGCACGCCGACTTCGGCATCGCCGGCGCCAAGAACGAGGGCCTGATCTATGCCCACGGCAAGCCGCTGCGCAAGGTCCCGCAGGCCACTCTCGTCGACGCCCTGTTCGAGGAGATCGACAAGTCGCTGGATCGGGGCGGGGTCGAGTTCGACGAGGACGAGTCACGCAAGGGTGCGGCGTGGCTGGCGAAGATCGAGGCGGAAAACGCGGGGGAGCTGACGCCGGAGAAGATTGCTCGGATGGAGCACGAGGCGGCGAAAGCGGGGGAGTCCGACAAGGTTTTGTTGGACGAGGAGGTTTCTCCTACCGTCGGGCGCCGATTCACCAGGGCCTGACGTCGTTGGCGCGGCGGGTCCTGTCACCGAATGGGGCCCACCACCCCTGCGGTAGCTAAAGCTTCCTCGGGGTGGTCCCCCCATTCGGCGCCACCCCCCGCGAGGAACGGTTGGAGGTAGACGGCGCTCCTCTGTTGGGGGTTGAGCTTCCTGGTCCCGGGGCGGGTAGGTTTCCCCCGTGACTCGCCTTAGCCAAGCTTTTTTGCCGACTTTGAAGGACGCGCCTGCTGATGCTGAGGCGCTGTCGCACAAGTTGATGGTGCGGGCTGGGTTGATTCGGCAGGTTGGGGCGGGACTTTGGTCTTACTTGCCGGCGGGGTGGAGGGTTCACCGGAAGGTCGAAGCCATTCTGCGGGAGGAGATGGAGGGGATCGGGGCTCAGGAGATGCTGATGCCGGTTCTGCAGCCCTCCGAGGCCTGGGAGAAGACCGGGCGGTACTCGATCGATGAGCTGTTCAAGCTGGAGGATCGGAAGGGGGCGCCGATGGTGCTGGCGATGACGCACGAGGAGTGCGTGACCCAGCATGTGGCGCGGGAGGTGCGGTCCTACCGGGACCTGCCCCTGATGCTCTTCCACATCCAGACCAAGGAGCGCGACGAGCCGCGGCCGCGGGCCGGGGTGCTGCGCACCCGCGAGTTCACGATGAAGGACGCCTACTCCTTCGACCGCGACGAGGAGGGGCTCGCACGGTCCTATGAGCTGCAGAGTGAGGCCTACACGCGGATCTTCGAGCGCAGCGGTTTGCGCTGGTACCGGGTCGAGTCCGACGTCGGGATGATGGGTGGCTCCGGCGCTCACGAGTACATGGCTCCGTGTGCCGCCGGTGAGAATGAAGTGGCGCTGGCGCCGGGCTATGCCGCCAACGTCGAGATCGCCTCGGCGCAGGCGCAATCGGTTGAGCTGCCTCCCCCGCTCGACGCGCCGGAGCGGGTCTCGACACCGGGTCTGACCACGGTCGAGGAGGTCTCGGGCGCGCTCGGCCTTCCGCCCGCAGCCCTGATCAAGGCGATGCCGATCGTCGTCGAGGGCCGTGGCCTGGTGCTGGTTCTCCTCCGTGGCGATCACCGCCTCAACGAGATCAAGCTGCGCAACGGCATGAAGGCCGACTTCCGAAAGGCCCGGCCCGAGGAGATCGAAGCGGAGCTGGGCCCCGTGGGCTACATCGGCCCGGTCGGCTCGAACCTGCCGATCGTCAAGGACGCCGCGATCATTGGCGACTCCTACGTCTGCGGCGCCAACGAGCCCGACGCCCACCTGCGCGGCGTCGACCCCGCTCGGGACTTCGAGGCCTACGAGATGGACGTGCGCAAGGTCGAGGCCGGCGATACCGCTCCCGGCGGGGGCGTAATCGAGATCGAGCCGGCGATCGAGGTCGGCAACATCTTCAAGCTCGGCACCCGCTACTCGGAGCCGCTCGGCGCCACCTTCCTCGACGAGTCCGGGACCGAGCGGCCGATCGTGATGGGCAGCTACGGAATCGGGCCGGCGCGGATCGCCGCGGCGGCGATCGAGCAGGGCGCCGACGAGCGCGGCATCGTCTGGCCGCGTGCCCTGGCGCCCTGGCAGGTCCACCTCGTCTCGCTGGCCAAGGCGGGCGAGGAGGAGCGCCGCGCGGCGGACGAGCTGTACGAGGAGCTCTCCGGCGCCGGTGTCGAGACCCTCTACGACGAGCGCGACGCCGGGGCGGGGGAGAAGCTGACCGACGCCGAGCTGCTCGGCTGCCCGCTGCGGATCGTCGTCGGTCGCCGCGGCCTCGCCGAGGGCGTGGTCGAGGCGAGCGAGCGCGCCGGCGGCGCCGAGCACAAGCTGCCCGTCGGGGAGGCGGCCGCCCAGGCCCAGGCCCTCCTCCAGGGCATCGATGGCTGACACTGCCCCCTTCGGTCGCGGCCGCGTGCGCCGCCTCTTCGGCCTCGACCGCAGTGGCCTGCCGCCGCGCCAGACGCAGAAAGGCGAACCGCTCAACCCCTGGACGCTTCCCAACCTGGTCTGTTACGTGCGCCTCGCCGCGCTACCGCTCTTCCTCTGGCTCGCCTTCGAATCGGGCGACGGGCGCAGCGCCACGGCGGCGATCGTCTTCTGGCTGATCGCCGCCGGCGACTATCTCGACGGCTTCCTCGCCCGCGTCACCGGCCAGTACAGCCGCCTCGGCTCCATCCTCGACCCGCTCGTCGACCGCCTCACGATTCTCTCCGGCGCCGTCGTCTGCTGGCACTTCGAGCTGCTGCCGCGCTGGGCACTGGCGCTGCTCGCGATGCGCGAGCTGGCGATGCTCGCTCTCGCTCAATACGGCCTGCGCCACGGCGTCGAGATCCGCGTCAACTGGCCGGGCCGGATCTCGGTCTTCCCGATCATGGGCGGGATCTTCTTCGCGATGGTCTTCGCCGGCTGGGTCCCAGCCGCCCTCCTAATCATGGGACTGGCCCTGGCAATAGTCGCCACAGCCCTCTACGCCCGCGCCGGCATCCGCGAAGTGCGCCAGGCCCAGGCCACCTGATCGCTGACTTCGTGTTTATGCGCCCTATTGGGCACCTAAACACGAAGTCAGCCGGTGCAAGAGGGCGCTCAGACTGAGGGAACCTTCAACCTTCGGTTGAACCTTGGGGTGGGGCGTCCTATAATCGTCTGACCAGGCCGTGGCTTGGCCGAGACAAGCTAACAAGGAGCGAGATGGAGGACACATTTCCCGATCTCGGTTCCCTCAGCGACGAAGAGCTGAAGGACCTGATCGACAAGCTGACGCAGGAGGAGAACGAGATCTCCTACAAACGGCGCGTCCTGCATGGCAAGATCGACATCCTCCGGGCCGAGCTGGTCAACCGGCTGCGGCAGAAGCGCGAGCGTGGCGACTCGCTCTTCTCCGGTGACGACGTGGCCCAGCTGACCGAGATCCTGGCCGGCAAGGCGCAGCCACCCGAGGACGAGTCCGCCGCCTAGCGGGAGAGCTCGATGGCGGTCCACTGTCCCGAATGCGGCTTCGTCAACCCCGAGGGCGCGAACTACTGCCAGAAGTGCGGCGCCTACCTCGGCGGCCCCGCTGAGGGCGGCGAGGGCGGCGAGGAGCCGACGACGATGACCTACACCGTCGACGACACCGGTGAGATGCAGCCGGTCGACCTCGACGAGACGATCGAGCGCAGCGGCGCGGCACTGGTGATCCGCGCCGGCGGCGGCCGGGCGGGGGAGAGCTTTGCGCTCGACGATGACCGGGTCAGCATCGGCCGCAGCCCCGACGCGGGGGTGTTCCTCGATGACGTAACCGTTTCCCGCAACCACGCCCTGCTGGTGCGGCGCCGCGATGGCCTCTACATCGACGACCTCGGCTCGCTCAACGGCACCTACGTGAACCGGCGGCGGATCGAGTCCCATCGGCTCGCCGACGGCGATGAGATCCAGGTCGGCAAGTACAAGCTCAGCTACCTGGAGAAGTAGGCGACTCAGGTGGCGATCTCCGAGCAGCAGGCCCGCCAGCGGGATTCGCGCCCCCGCAAGGCGCTGACGATCGGCGCCGTCTGCAAGATCCTGCAGAGCGAGTTCGACGACGTCTCGATCTCGAAGATCCGCTACCTCGAGGACCAGAAGCTCTTGACACCGCGGCGCACCCCCGGTGGCTACCGCCTCTACAGCCAAGCTGACGTCGAACGCCTGCGCACGATCCTGCGCCTGCAGCGCGACGAGTTCCTGCCCCTGCGGGTGATCCGCCAGGAGCTGGCGGCGGGCGGCGACATCCTCTCCGCGGCGGGCGGGGCTGACAAACGCCCCTCCGGGGGCGCCGTGCGGCGGGCGATCCTGGTCAGCACCTCACGCGCCTACCTCACCCTGGAAGAGGTGGTCGAGGAGACCGGTGCCCGCGAGGAGCTGATCGCCGAGCTGGAGAACTTCGGCATCGTGCAGCCGGAGAAGCGCGAGGGCAAGACCGTCTACGACGAGACCGACCGCGAAATCATCCGCTCCGCCAACGAGCTCTCGCGGGTCGGGGTCGGCGCCCGCAACCTGCGTGTTTTCCGCTCCTCGGCGGACCGCGAGGCGAACCTGCTGGAAGCCCTGCTCGGGCCGTCGCTGCGCTCGCGCAACCCCGACCGCCGCAAGGAGGCGCTGGAGAGCCTGGAGAGCCTGGCGGCGACGGTCAGCCACCTCAAGCATCTGCTGCTGGTGAGGGACCTCAGGCGACTTGCCGGTGACTAGGGGCCCATCCCGGCAGGGGTTCCGCTTAACTTTTTCGGTGGGGCGACGCAGGGCTTGGCGCCTCGATGCGAATCGACGAAAAAGTACAAGACGCTCCACCCCTGTCGGGACAGGCCCTGGAGCGTGGCGATGCCACGGGTGACTCGCCGACGCAAGGTTGGGGCGACGACCGCTGCGGTTTGGGAGCTTGTTTCCGACCCCTACAACCTGCCGCGCTGGTGGCCGCGGACGCAGCGGGTGGAGAGCGTCGAGGGGGAGGGGGCCGGGGCGCAGTGGACGAAGGTGCTGGGCACTGCCGAGGGGCGCGGCGTCCGGGCCGACTTCCGTTGCACGGATGCGATCGAGGGCGAGCGCTTCTCCTGGGAGCAGCTGATCCCCGGAACTCCGTTCGAACGACACCTGCGCCGCTACGAGGTCGAGATCGTCCTGGCGGAGACAGATGGCGGCACCGTCGTCAGCCTCGGTGCGAGCCAGACCCTGCGCGGCCTCTCGCGCCTTGGCTCGCCGATGATGCGCCGCGGTCAGGGCGCGCTGCTCGACGAAGCCCTGGACGGGATCGAGCGGGCGCTGCTGTGAGCGCCCCAATCGTCACGGTTATCGCCGGTGATGCGAATCCGTGGCGATTGGGGGGCGAACGAGGGGTCGTCCTATGAAAGCGCCGCGCCGGGACTCGAAGTGGTGGGGGTGGGGCGACCCGGCGACCGAGCCCGAGTTGGATTCAGCGGCGCGCGGGGTCCTGCGCGAGCGCATCGGCGAGTTGCGTCCCTCGCCCCGTATGACCGAGCTGGATGGCTTCGCGCTGCCCTCGCCGGAGCCGCTGCCGCAGGCGCTGGTCGACGCGGTCGGCGAGGAGAACGTCTTCGCGGGGCCCGAGGACCGGGTCCGCCACGCGACCGGTTGTGGCTATGCCGATCTCGTCCGGTTGCGCTCGGGCCGGCTCGACTCGGCTCCCGACGCCGTGCTGCTGCCGGCGGACGCCGAGGCAGTGCGGCGGGCCCTCGACGCCTGCGCGGCCGAGGGCGTCGCCGTCGTCCCCTTCGGCGGGGGGACCAGCGTCGTCGGTGGGGTCGAGCCGTTGCGCGGCTCCCACGACCGCCTGGTCAGCCTCGACCTGGGGCGCCTTCGTGGCATCGAGGTCGACAGTCGCTCGCTCACGGCTCGTCTCGGCGCCGGCCTGCGCGGCCCGGAGGCGGAAGCAGAGCTGGCCAAGTACGGCGTCGTCCTCGGTCACTACCCCCAGTCCTTCGAGTACGCGACGATCGGCGGCTTCGCCGCGACTCGTTCCGCCGGCCAGGCGTCGAGTGGCTACGGCCGCTTCGATTCCCTGGTCAGCTCGGTTCGTTTGATTGCCCCGGCGGGCGACCTTGGGACCCTGGAGACGCCGCACACCGCGGCCGGCCCTGCTCTCCGCGAGCTGGTGATCGGCTCGGAGGGGGCATTCGGGGTGATCCCGGATGTGACCGTGCGGGTGCGGCCGACGCCGCGCCGGCGCCGCTATGAGGCCTGGATGGCGGAGAGCTTCGACGCCGGGGCAGAGATCGTCCGTGTCCTTGCGCAGGGGCCCGGCCTGCCCGACGTGATCCGGGTCTCCGACGAGGAGGAGACCGAGGTCTCGCTTGCGCTTTCGGGCCCGCGCGGTATTGCCGGCAGCCTCTTCGGCGGCTACCTCGGCCTGCGCCGGCGGCGCGGCGGCTGTCTGGTTGTCGTCGGCTTCGAGGGCGATGAGGAGTCGGTGGCCCGGCGCCGGGCGCTGAGCGTGCGCGAGCTCCGCCGCGCCGGCGCCGCCTACCTCGGCCAGTCCGCCGGGCGCTCCTGGGAGCACGCCCGCTACCAGGGCCCCTACCTGCGCGACACGCTGATGGGGATGGGGGCGATCGTGGAGACCCTGGAGACCTCGCACACTTGGAGCAAGCTCGGCCATCTGCATACGACAGTGGGCGCCGCGATCCGCGAGTCGCTTGCCGCCCAGGGCACGCCGGGGCTGGTCTTCTGTCACCTCTCCCACGCCTATGCCGACGGAGCCTCGCTCTACTTCACCTACATCGCTCGCGCCCACCACGGAGAGGAGGTGGAGCAGTGGGGGCAGGTAAAGCGCGCCGCCTCAGAGGCCATCGTCGCCGCCGGCGCCACGATCACCCACCACCACGCCGTCGGCCGCGACCACGCCCCCTACATGAAGGCCGAGGTGGGTGGAACCGGCCTCGACGTGCTGCGCGCGGTCAAGGACCGCCTCGACCCAGCAGAGATCATGAACCCGGGAAAGCTTCTCGGCTGACCTGATGCGTGCTCCCTTTGGTGCGTATACGAGCCCAAACGGAGCACGGAACAGATCAGGGACGGGCTATTTCTTCGCAGCCGCGCCGACGAATGGGCCGGTGATCTTGCCTCGCATCACGTCGGTTCCGGTGTAGGCGGATTCGGTCTTGTTCTTGCGCGCGGTCGCGATCGCCGTGCTCAGGGTGGCGTCGGAGGTGCGGGTGACGTCGATTTCGTCGAAGGCGCCGCGGGCGATCAGGAGGAGCACCGCCGCGGGGATCTGGAATCGCGCTGCGAGGTCGCCCGAGTCCGGGGCCTTCGCCGTGCCCACCGGGACCATTGCCTTGCCGGAGTGAGAGAGCCAGACCGCGTAGGACTGGCCCGACCCCGAGGGTTCGAGCCCTTTTGCGGTGACCTGCAGGAGGACGTTCTTCTTGAAGCGGCCGAAGAGGGCGACGCCGCTGTTTTCGCCGCCGTCGACCGGTTCGAGGATCGCCTGGGTGAGGTTCTGGTTTCCGGCCGTGGTCGGCGTCGCGCCGCCTTCGCTTGCCGCGGTGGTGGAGCTCGAGCTGCCCCCTCCGCCGCCGCCGACGATCAGGACGATGACCATGACCAGGACCGCCACCGCTCCGGCGGCAAGGCCGATCAGGGCGCCGCGGTCCTTCGGCAGCTGCAGGCCGGAAAGCCGTGGAGGGCGGTTGCCGGGACGCTTGGCCGGAGCAGGGGCCTTGGCAGCGGGTTGCGGTGGCGCGGGCGCCGGTGGCACAGGAGGCGGATCTGCGGGCCCCGGCCGCGGAGCCTCGGGCGCTGGGGGCGGGGGAGGAGCCGGCGCGGGCTCGGGTGTCTCCTCGACGGCCACCTCGGCCTCGTCGACCTCGGCCAGCGCCTCCTTGACGCGGTTGCGCACCTCCCCGACGCTGATGCCCATCAGGGCGGCCATGTCCTCGTAGCCCTCTTCGCGCTGGGCGAGCAGCCGGAGCATCGCCTTCTGGTCGTCGGTCATCGCCACGGGCCGGAAGCCTACGCGAGCCACCGAACGGCAGGGCGTGTCTGAGGTTAAGGGGCCATATGGACCCCCAAGCTCAGACACGCCCCCTGGAGATAGTGTCCGGCGCGATGACAGAGGACGCGCACGGCTTGGTCTCCCACTTCGATGCCCTGCTGGGGACGGAGTGGCTGGACGATGACCCCGAGCACGCCCGGGTGCGGGTGCAGATGCGCGACGAGCTGCGCCAGCCGGTCGGGCTCCTGCACGGCGGGGTGATGTCGAGCCTGGTGGAGAGCGTCTGCTCACGGGCGACGGCGCTGGCCGTGCTCGACGAGGGGATGATGGCGATGGGCCAATCGATCGGCGTCAACTTCATCCGCCCGATCACCGAGGGCCACGCGGAAGTCCAGGCCAAGGCCCGCCACCGCGGCCGGACGACCTGGGTCTGGGACGCGGAAGTAACAGACGCAAACGGCAAACTCTGCGCCCTGGCCCAAATGACCATCGCTGTCAGGCCGCTTCCAGGCCAAGCCTGACAAGGACGCAGGGAGCGCAGCGTGCTCTGCACGTAAGCGACCGAGGACGCCGTCAGGCTTGGCCTGGAAGCGGCCTGACTAACCGCCGAACCTGTTCGTGATCGGCAATCGCCTGTCGCGGCCGAAGGCCTTCGGCGTGATGCGGATTCCCGGCGCGGCCTGGCGACGCTTGTACTCGGAGCGGTCGACCATCCGCACGACCTCGTCGACGACGTCGGCCGGCAGGCCGGCGGCGATCATCTCCTCGCGGCCCTCGTCGCGCTCGACGTAGGACTCGAGGATGCGGTCGAGCAGCTCGTAAGGGGGCAGAGAGTCGCTGTCCAACTGGTCGGGACGCAGCTCGGCCGAGGGTGAGCGCTCCAGCACCGAGGTGGGGACGAGCTCGCGGTCGGCAACCTCGTTGCGGTGGCGGACCAGCTCGTACACGAGCGTCTTCGGCACGTCCTTGATCGCGGCGAAGCCGCCCGCCATGTCGCCATAGAGGGTCGCGTAGCCGACCGACATCTCGCTCTTGTTGCCCGTCGTCAACACAAGCCAACCGTGCTTGTTGGAGAGAGCCATCATCAGATTGCCCCTGATTCGCGCCTGGATGTTCTCGGCGGCGAGGTCGGGCTCTGAGGGGCGCGTCGGGTCGCGCGGCAGCGGCTCGTCTTTGGATCCGTCGGCGCCCCCGCCGAACGCCCCGGAGAGGGCGCTGCCGTAGACGTCCATCGCCCCCTCGATCGGGATCTCGATCAGCTCTGTACCGAGGTTTGCGGCGATATTCCGCGCGTCTGTCTGTGTTTCTACGCTCGAATGGGGCGACGGCATCACCACGCAGCTGACGTGCTCGGGGCCGAGGGCGTCGAGAGCGAGCAGGGCGACGAGGGCGGAGTCGATGCCTCCGGAGAGGGCGATGCCGACGTGGCGAAAGCCGTTCTTGAGCACGTAGTCGCGCAGGCCGAGCCGCAGCGCCGCATAGACCTCGGCGAGGTCGGGCAGCGGCTCGGTGAGGCGGGCGGACGCGGGAGAGGGGATCTCGCAGACCAGCAGCTCCTCCTCGAACTGGGCGGCGCGGGCGATCACGTTGCCCGCGGGGTCGACGACGAAGCTGTGACCGTCGAAGACCAGCTCGTCCTGCCCGCCGACGAGGTTGCAGAAGGCGAAGTGGGCGCCGTAGGCGCGGGCGCGCTCGGCGAGTATCGATTCGCGCTCGCGGCCCTTGCCGCGGTGGTACGGAGAGCCGGACGGGTTGGCGATCAGGCTCGCTCCCGCCTCGGCCTCCTCCGAGGCCGGCGGTCCCGGTGCCCAGACGTCCTCGCACACGGTCAGGCCGACCCGCTGCCCGGTGACCTCGACGGTTGCCGGCTCGGTCCCCGGGACGAAGTAGCGCTGCTCGTCGAAGACCGAGTAGTTGGGCAGGCGGTTCTTGCGGTAGACGGCCCGCACCTCGCCGTCGGCGAGCACGGCGAGCGAGTTGTGGGCGTGGCGGAAGTCGCCTCCCCCGGCGACGGGCTCGGCGAAGCCGACAAGAGCGACCAGCCCCTGCGCCTCGCGGGCGAGCTCCTCGACCGCGCTCTGGTTGGCCTCGACGAAGTGGCGCTTGAGGTAGAGGTCCTCGGCGGGGTAGCCGGGGACGCAGAGCTCGGGGAAGATCGCCAGCTCGGCATCCTCGGCGCGGGCGCGGCCGATCCACTCGGCGATCTTGGCCACGTTGCCGTCGATGTCGCCGACGGTGGGGTCGATCTGGGCGAGCGCTACGCGCACGCGGGCCTTCCGAGGAGGGTCACCGCTGAAGTATCGCCGCCCCACGCTGACTTCGCCTTTAGTGACGCTATGCGCCCCAAACACGAACTCAGGCCCGTGGGCGCGACTGGGCGGGCTGTAGATTGATGCGGGTGCAGGCTCGCCGGCGGCTGATAGGGGCTTCGCTGGCGTCGATGGCTTTGCTCGCCCTGGCACCGGCCTCGGCCACCGCCGCAGGCCAAGGCGTCTTCAGGGCGCCGGCAGCCCGCCCCACCGACCACCCCGACCCGAACCGAAACGCCTACACGGTGCCCGAGGCGCCGCACTCGCCCGCCTGCTCGCGTCACTTCTGCGTGCACTGGGTGGCCGAGGGAACCGACGCGCCCGATCTCTCCGACGCCAACGGCGACGGGGCGCCCGACTATGTCGAGAGCGTGCAGGCCGTTGCCGAGCACGTCTACTCGGTCGAGAACGAAAAGCTCGGCTGGCGGGTTCCCCGCTCCGACGGCCGCCAGGGCGGGGAGCGAGCCAAGACCGACATCTACCTGGATGAGATCGGCGGCGCTCTGTTCGGCTACGCGGCGCCCGACCGTGGCCAGGCGACGAGGGCGCACCTACTGCCGCGCCACCTGCACGGCTATCTCGTCCTCGACAACAACTACGACCCCTTCGAGTTCCCCGGCACGACCCCCCTGCACGACCTCGAGGTGACGATCGCCCATGAGTACGCCCACATCCTCCAGTTCGGCTACGACGCCTACCAGGACGCCTGGTTCGCGGAGTCCAGCGCGGTCTGGATGGAGGACCGGGTCTACGGCGACGTCAACGACTACCTACGCTACGTGCGACGCTGGGTGCGGCTTCCCGATACGCCGCTGACCGCCAACTCGATCAAGGAGTACGGCTCGGCCGTTTGGAACAAGTGGCTGGCGCACCGCTACGGACGGACGATAATCCGTTCCGCCTGGTCCCGTGCCGTGCACACCAGGCCGGGCGGGTTCGCGGTCGCCGCGTACAACTCGGCGATCGAAGCGGCCGGAGGGTCGGACTTCAGTCGCGACTTCACCCGTTTTTCCGCCGACCTGCCCGAGTGGCGCACCGACACGGTCTTCCCCGAGGCCAACCTCTACCCCGACGTCTCACGCCAGGGCAGCTTGTCCGGAGGCGGATCGGTCCTCGCGCGCCGGCTCAACCACACGACCTTCCAGCTGATCCGCGTTCACGCTCACGGGGGGCGGGCGCTGGTGGTCGACGCTGTCGCGTCGCGGGGCATCGCCGCTGGGCTGGCGCTGGTGGGCCGGATCGGCGGCGAGCGCGACGGGCGCGTCATCGAGATTTTCCGTTTCAGGCGCCACGGCGGCAGGATGGAGGCGCGAATCTCGCGGCCGGGTCGTTTCGCGCGCCTCACGGCGGTGCTGGTCAACGCCGACACGAGTGCGGCGGGCTTCAGCGCCCGCCGGCTCGACTGGGCCTACTTGACCGACAGCGCGCCGTTCCGCGTCTCGGCGCGGCTGATCCGCTGAGTGCCTCCCGCCGCCGCCGTCTCGCCGACGATCTCGGCAATCGCCCCTTCGAGGTCGAGGCCGAAGCTGTCGAGGTCGGCCATCGCGTCGTAGTCGCCGATCAGGCCGAAGTTGACCTGGCCGTCATAGGACATGATCCCGACGCACAGTGCCTGGCGGCGGGCCAGCGGCACCAGCGGGAAGATCGCCTCCATTCGGCGCCCCAGCACGTAGAGCGGGAACTGCGGCCCCGGGACGTTGGTGACGACGAGGTTGAAGAAGCGCTGGGCGGGCTGCAGGCGGGCTGCCTGGGAGGCGATCGTGGTCGGCGCGAAGTCGACGATGCGGGTGAGGATCTCGGCGCCGACTGCCTGCCCGGAGCCCTTCAGGTCGCCCATCGTCTCGGTGATCAGGTGCAGGCGCTGGACCGGCGCCTCGCACCAGACGGGCAGCGGCGCCATCATCGCCGAGATCCGGTTGCCGAGCGCGCCGTGCTCCTCCTCGGCGCGGACGCTGACCGGGACCATCGCCCGCATCTCCAGCCTTTCGGTGTCGTGGCCGCGGGCGCGCAGGTAGTTGCCGATCGCCCCGGTGACGATCGAGAGGACGACGTCGTTGACCGTGCCGCCGTGCTCGTCCTTGACCGCCTTCAGGGCCGCGAGATCGGTGCGGACGAAGGCGATGCGCCGGTGGGGCCCGATTTCGACATTGAAGGGGGTCGAGGGCGCGGACATGCCGGCGCCGACCACCTTGCTCGCGTCGCCGATCCCGTTCAGCACCTGACGCGGGCCGCGCAGGGCCGCCCGCACGCCCCGGACGATCTCGCGCGGGCTGGTGATGCGCTCGTGGAGGGCATCGCCAAGGAGCTCGAGGTCGGTCGGCTCCGGGCGCGGCGCCCACTTCGGCGGCCGCGCCGGCGGGTTGGCGGGCTCCTCCTCGAGGTCGAAGAGGACGGTGGTGATGTCGACGCCGGAGACGCCGTCGACGAGCGCGTGGTGGCTCTTGCCGATGATCGCGAAGCGATCGCCGTCGAGGCCCTCGACCAGCCACAGCTCCCAGAGCGGCTTGCTGCGGTCGAGCTGTTGGGAGAAGATCCGCGCCGCCAGGTTGCGCAGCTGCTCCTCGGAGCCGGGTGCCGGCAGCGCGGTCTGGCGAACGTGGTAGTCGAGATTGAGGTGGGGATCGTCGACCCAGACCGGGCGGCCCTGGCTGAAAGGGACGAAGCGCAGCTTCTGGCGGAAGCGCGGGACCAGGTGCAGGCGCGAGGCGATGTGGTCGCGAAACTCGGCGTGGCTCGGCGCCGCCCCTTCGAAGATGCTGGTCGAGGCGACGTGCATGTGGGCGCCTGCTCTCTCCATGTGGAGGAACGAGGAATCGAGCCCAGTCAAACGGTCTGCACTCACGGGGCAATCTTCGCACACGCCCACGCTGCCTGTGAAGGCCTTCTAATCGCTTTGCAGAGCGGTTTGCAAGATCACGTGGGAGTTACCTCAGTGTGATTTCAGTCACCGATGGCCCGCTCGGAGGTCCCTACGGTGGCTCGTCCATAACGAACGAGCCCATCTGCCGAGTCCCGCGCGAGTGCGCCGGGAGCGGGGGACCCAAGGTCACGGCCGGCTTCTTGGCCGCGACGGGGGCGAATCGGACGGCGAGCCGTCCGTAGCGGCTGCCCGGCACCGTGCCGGCACCCCGCGAGCCCGTCAGCTAACCCCGTAGGCAGCCAAGAAAGCGAGTGATCGAACGATGCGATACCTCCTGCCCGCGGTGGCAGCCGTTGCTTTGGCCTGCGCCGCAAGCACGTCCCTGGCGGCCCGGCCGCGGCAGCATCACAGGCACGCCAGGGTGGCCTCCCACGTATCCCTGCACGTCTCCAGGCACAGCGCGATGAGCGGCCGGAGCATCGTCTTCCGAGGCCGGGTCCGGCCAGGCGGGCGGCACCGGGTCAAGCTGGTGCTGAGGGGCCCCGGCGGCGGCGTGCTCAAGGCGACCAGCCGCGCGAGCGGCGCCTTCGCGGTGCGCTGGAGACCCGGTCGTCCCGGCGCCTACCGCATCCGCGCCTACGGCGTCCATGACCGCGCGCTGCGGGGCTCGGCTAGCGTCTCGCGCCGGCTCACCGCCTATCGCCGGGCCGAGGCCTCCTATTACGGCCCGGGTCTCTACGGCAACGGCGTCGCCTGCGGCGGCACCCTGCGGCCGGGCACGCTGGGCGTCGCCAGCAAGACGCTGCCCTGCGGCGCCAGGGTGACGTTCCGCTACCACGGCCGGTCGATCACAGTGCCGGTGATCGACCGGGGCCCCTACGTGGCCGGCCGCGACTTCGACCTGACCGAGGCGGCCAGGGAGCGGCTCGGCTTCCCCGGCGTCGACGTCCTCCTCGCCAGCCGCTAATCAGCCGGCGAGACCGAGCTGGAGCTGGGCCTCCGGGGCGTCGTCCGCCTCGGAGGCCTTCTCTGCCTCGAAGCCGGCGACCCGCACGCCGAGCAGCCGTACGGGCCGCTGCGGATCGTAGGCGCGCAGCAGGTCGAGGGCGACGGGCCGGACGACCTCGGGGTCGTTGGTCGGCGCGTCGACGGTGTGGGAGCGAGAGACGTTGGTCCAGTCGTCGAGCCGGACCTTGATCCCGATCGTGCGCCCCTCCAGCTCGCGCTTGCGCAGGCGCCGGCAGAGCTCCTCGGCCAGCTGTGAGAGGTGAGACTCAAGCTCGGCCCGGTCGTCGACGTCGACGTCGAAGGTCGTCTCGGCCGACTGCGACTTGGTCTCGCGAGAGACGGAGATCGGCGTGTCGTCTTCGAAGCGGGCGCGGCCGTGCAGCCAGTGCCCCTGCCGCGGCCCGAACGACTGCTCCAGGGAGACGGGGTCCCGCGCCCGCAGCTCCGCCAGCGTGCGGATCCCCATCGCTTCCAGCTTGGCGACCGACTTTGGGCCGATGCCAGGGATCAGGCCGGGGGAGTCCCCGGAGAACCGCTCCAGCGCTTCCGCCCGCGAGAGCACGACCAGCCCAGCCGGCTTGCCCAGCTCACTGGTGATCTTGGCCAGCATCCGGCTCTCCGAGATGCCGATAGAGCAGCTGAGCCCGGTCTCGTCGAGAATCTCAACCGCGATCCGTCGCATTGCCGCCTTCGGAGAGAAGATTCCGGTCAGGTCGACGTAGGCCTCGTCGAGCCCCACGACCTCCACCGTCTCGGCGTTACGCCGCAGGATGGCCATCACCTGCCCAGAGGCCTCCCGGTAGGCCGTGAAGTCCGGCTGCAGATAAACGGCATCCGGCAACCGCCGGCGTGCCACTGTCGCCGGCATGGCCGAGTGAATCCCAGCCAGCCGCCGAGCCTCATAGCTGGCCGTGGTCACAACCGCTCGGGGCCCCGAGCCGCAGACCACAACCGGCTTCCCCCGCAGCTCCGGCCGCCGCCGCAACTCAACCGACGCGTAGAACGCGTCCATGTCGACGATCGCGACCACTCGAGGCCAAGCGCTGATCACCAGCCAACCGTACGCCTTCGCTCGGCGGACCTGCATCGCTCGGAGGAATATCTTCGCCATGCATTTGGCCCAACCGCATCGGACGGCGGTCGCCGGTTATATGGAGGTGGTGATCCGCCTCTCCTGGATGATTTTCGCTGCCCTATTGGCCGCTCTCGTAATTGCGTCGCCGAACGCGGGCGCCGTGCCGAGCTCGGTGGCGCCCAGCTGTGCCGAAGGTCCCGCACGGGTCGGCGACACGATCGAGGGCACGCCCTGTGGGGACAAGATCGTCGTCCCGCCGGGCGTCGTCTCGGTCAACGGCGGCACCGGCAACGACACGATCGTGTCGGGCCCGATCACCGCTGTCTCCTCCTGCCCGGAAGGCTGCCGGCTGGGCGTCGGCAGCCAGATTTTCGAAGGTGGCCCCGGAGACGACGTCGTCTTCGGCGAGCGCGGCAACGACACGCTGCTCGGCGGAGGTGGTGACGACAAGCTCTTCGGCGGACCTGGAGACGATCTGCTCCAGGGCGGCCCCGGTGACGATCTGCTGATCGGCGGCTTCGGTGCCGACACGATCGATGGAGAAGCAGGGAACGACTACGTTCGCGGCGATGCGACGGTCGACCATCTGCTCGACGCCGGTCCGGCGGGCGACCTCGACACGCTCAGCTACTCGACCGGGGTCAGCCCCGGCTTCACGAGGGCGGTGGCGAACTCGGGATTCCCGGCGAAAGCCGAAGAGGGCCGTGGCGTCTACCTCGACCTCTCCGAAGGCCTCGGCGACAACGGCGTCGCGCCGAATGGGGGAGGGGTCGACAAAGTCGCCGGATCCGATTTCGAGCGCATCGTCGGCAGTCCCTTCTCCGACTACATCAAGGGCTCGAAGACAGGCCAGGCGATCTACGGCGGCGGCGGCGCAGACGTGCTCGTTGCCGGCGGCAGCGGGACCACCTTGAACGGCGGTGCCGACGGGGACGACTGCGCGGGCGGCGCCGTAGATTTCGGCTGCGAGTCGACGGCGAGCAACGGGCCTGTGGCCACCCGCCCAGCGGACAAGGTCAGCGTCGGCTCGATAACCGAAGGGGAGGGCGCCTACTCGGAGCTCTACCTGCTCGGCAGCATTAGCGGCGATGGGCTCACGGTGGATTCGACGGGTGGCGCGCCGGGCGACACGGTCACGCTCCACTTGACGGGTGCGGGCACCTTCGAGGCTCCTCCAGCCGCATCCGGCTGCGTGCTGCAGGACTCGGCGACCGCGGTCTGCACCCTGTCGGGCCAGCTCGCCTCGCTCCTCGTCGCCGGCCTGGGCGGTGTCGACGATCTCCACGCCGAAGGGTTGCCGGCGACGACCTCGCTGATGATGCTCGGCGGCGAAGGCGGTGACGAGCTCACCGCCGGCAGCGAGAGTGATGACATCCTTGTTGACGGACCTGGGGACGACACGTTGCACGGGCAAGGCGGCGACGACGCCGTCCTCGGCAACGCCGGCCACGACATGCTCTTCGGCGAAGCCGGTAACGATCTCTTCCTCTCGAACTCGATCTGCGAGGGCAACCTGATCGAAGGCGGCGAAGGTCGTGACAACGCCTCTTGGGCGAGGTTCACCGAAGGGGTCGAGGCCGACCTCGCCAGCGGGCAGGCGGGACGACCGGGAGCGGGGGCGATCCCTATATGCTCGAGCGGCTCGCTTGACTCGCTTCACGGCGTCGAGGACCTCGAGGGGAGCAACTCCCCCGACACCTTCTACGGCGATGCCGGACGCAACCAGCTGCTCGGCCACGAAGGCGCCGATTCCTATTACGCGGCCGCCGGCGAAGACTTGATCCTCGCCAACGCCTCTGATGCCGACGCGGTCATCGACTGCGGCGAAGGCACCGATTCCGCAATCATCGACCTGGCGCAGTTCGGAGACCCGCAGCCGGTTGGATGCGAGACCGTCATCGAAGCGGCTCGCGACAACTTCAACCTGCCGCCGCCGGAGATCCCGCCATTGCCCGAAACCACCTCCGAACCGCAGCGGACCCACCCGCCGCAGACCCGGCTCGGCAAGCACCCGCGCAAGCTGCTCGTGGTCACGGCCGCACGCCGCCGCGTCACCTTTCGCTTCACCTCCAGCAAGCCGGGCTCGCACTTCATTTGCCGCCTCGACACCAAGCCCTTTCGTCACTGCGCTTCTCCCCGCACCTTCGTGGTGGGCGTGGGTCGCCACGCCTTCCGCGTCATCGCGATCGATCCTGCCGGTAAGGCCGACCCGACGCCGGTGCTGTTTCGCTTCCGGGTGAGGAGGAGCTAGCGGCCATCCCTCTGGCATGCGCTCGTAGACTTCCGGCATGGCATCCCCCGAGGCGAAGAACCTGGAGGCGATCTCCAGGGCGATCGACCAGCACAATTCGAGCTGCCCGTTTCCCGCTGCCGAGGTGCGGATGAACCCGTTTGAGGTCGAACGGCTGGGCTGGGATCAGATCCGGGGCCTGCCAGTGGTGCCCGATGGGGCAATCGGGACGGGACGGTTCCGGATCGTCTGCTCGCGCGACCTGGACGGTGAGGGGCTCCAAGAGGTCGAGGCCGTAGGCCAAGAGCTGGAGACCGTCGCGCCGGCCGGCACCTAATCGGCGCTTCGTCAACTCAGACGCCGTTCAAGAAGTTGAGGCCCAGGCCTTCGAGCCAGCTTTGGGATTCGTTGTTGAGGACGGTCAGCTGGTTGGTCCAGATCAGGATGCCCATCGCTATGAGGATCACGCCGCCGGTGGCGACTATGGCCTGGTAGTGGCGCTTGAGGACCGTGAAAGCGGTCGTCGCGCGGGAGAAGGCGATCGCGGTGAGGAGGAAGGGGATCGCCAGGCCGGCCGAGTAGACGGCGAGGAGGAAGGCGCCGCGGGCGGCGGAGCCGGAGACCGAAGCGGCGGCGAGGATCGCGCCCAGGGTTGGGCCGATGCAGGGGGTCCAGGCGATCGCGAAGGCGGCGCCGGCGACGATCGGGCCACCCTTGCCGGCACGTTCCAGCAGCCCGTCGATGTGCCACTCGCGATTGAGGCGGGTGACGAAGAGAGAGGCGACGAAGAGGACGCCCATCGCGACGATAAACGCGGCAGCGACCTTGGTCAGCAGTTCTTCGTGGTCCTGGAAGGCGGACCCGAGGGCGGTGGCGGTCAGTCCCTCGGCGACGAAGATCGCCGAGAAGCTGGCCACGAAGAGCAGGCTGGGGCCGAGGATGCGCTGCCAGCCGGCGGTCTCCAGCTCCGCCGCAGAGAGGCCACTGACCGCCGAGAGGTAGCCCGGCACCAGCGGCAGCACGCAGGGGGAGAGGAAGGAGACGGCGCCCGCGGCGAGGGCGGCGAAGACCCCTACGCCCGCGGCGGGATCGGTGCTCAGCGCAGCGAGGATCACGACCTCCCAGGGTACCCGGGGAGGTCGTCCAGGGCGGGGAGGCCATAGCCGCAACGCCTCGCCGCACGGGCAGAGGCCGTCCCATGGTGACTTCGCCTTTATGGGCGCATACGGGCGCATAAAGGCGAAGTCAGCGAAAGGGGGATCCGGGGAACGCGAGGCAAAGCGGTAGATTTCTTGGCTAGGCAGCCAAACTCGCCCGCGGGGCGCGGCGACGACACAGGAGAAGGCTTTGAGCAACCGCACGTTCGTGATCGGGGTCGGGATGACCAAGTTCGAGAAGCCCGGCAGCAAGGAGGGCGACTACCCGGATTGGGCCAAGGAGGCGGGGGAGAAGGCGCTCGCCGACGCCGGCATTCCTTACGACGACGTCGAGCAGGCCTACGCGGGCTACTGCTACGGCGACTCGACCTACGGCCAGCGGGCGCTCTACCAGCTCGGCCTCACCGGGATCCCGGTCGTCAACGTCAACAACAACTGCTCGACCGGCTCCTCGGCGCTCTTCCTCGCTCGCCAGGCGGTCAAGGGCGGCCTCGTCGACTGCGCGCTCGCGGTCGGCTTCGAGAAGATGGAGCCGGGTTCGCTCGGCGTCAAGTACACCGACCGCACCAACGCGCTCGACAAGCACGCGATGCGGATGTTCGAGATCCGCGACCCCGAGCAGTCGCCCCCGGCGCCGCAGATGTTCGGCAACGCCGGCCGCGATCACATGGAGAAGTACGGATCCAACCCCGACCACTACGCCTGGATCGGCTGGAAGAACCACAAGCACTCGGTCAACAACCCCTACGCCCAGTTCCAGGACGAGTACTCGCTGGAGGACATCAAGGGCGCGCGGATGATCCACGACCCGCTGACCAAGCTGCAGTGCTCGCCCACCTCTGATGGCTCGGCCTGCGCGATCGTCGCCTCCGAGCGCTACGTCGACGAACACGGCCTCTGGGGCCAGGCGATCGAGATCGCCGGCCAGTCGATGGTCACCGACCTCAGCTCAACTTTCGACGAGGACGCCGACTGCATGAAGATCGTCGGCGCCGACATGTCGAGGCAGGCCGCCGACGAGGCCTACGCCGAGGCTGAAGTAACCGCCGGGGAAGTCGACGTCTGCGAGCTGCACGACTGCTTCAGCGCCAACGAGCTGATCACCTACGAAGCGCTCGGCTTCGCGGCCGAGGGCGAGGCGCACAAGCTGGTCGAGGAAGAAGCGACCACCTACGGTGGCAAGGTCGTCGTCAATCCCTCGGGTGGGCTGATCTCCAAGGGCCACCCGCTCGGCGCGACCGGGCTGGCGCAGTGCTCGGAGCTGACCTGGCAGTTGCGCGGCCAGGCCGACAAGCGCCAGGTCGAGGGCGCTAAGACCGCCCTGCAGCACAACATCGGCCTCGGCGGCGCCGCCGTGGTCACCGTCTACAAGCCGGCGGCCTAGGCCCCGGAGGAGGAGGTTCCGATGGCGAAGAAGCAGCGGCAGAATCTTTCCGGCAAGGTCGTGGCGATTACCGGGGGCGCCCGGGGCATCGGCAAGGCGACGGCAACGGCGCTGGTCCGCAAGGGCTGCCGCGTCGCGATCGGCGATCTCGACCTGGCGCTGGCCGGAGAGACGGCCGCGGGCCTCGGCGGGGGCACGATCGCCCTGCCTCTCGACGTCACCGACCGCGGCTCCTTCACCGCCTTCCTCGACGCCGCCGAGCGCGAGCTCGGCCCCGTCGACGTGCTGGTCAACAACGCCGGGATCATGCCGGTGACACCGCTCGTAGAGGAGTCCGACGACTCGATCAAGCGCCAGCTCGACATCAACGTCTACGGCGTCATCGTCGGCACCCAGCTGGCGATCGAACGGCTGCGCCCGCGGGCCGGCGGCCACATCGTCAACATCGCCTCCCAGGCCGGCAAGGTCGCGTTGCCGGGGATCGCGACCTACACCGCGACCAAGCACGCCGTCGTCGGCCTCTCCGAGTCGGCGAAGGCGGAGCTGCGCGGCTCCGGGGTCGAGATCTCCTGCGTGATGCCGACCGTGGTCAACACCGAGCTGACAGCGGGTGTCGGCCAGAAGCTGATCCGCCCGGTCGAGGCCGAGGACGTCGCGAACGAGATCGTCGACGCCCTCGAGGCTCCTCGCTTCGACGTCTTCGTTCCCCGCTACAACGCCGCGATGACGCGGATCGGCTTCCTGCTGCCGCGCAGCTGGCGCGAGGCGCTGGCCCGCCTGATGAAAGCCGACAAGCTGATGCTCGAAGTCGACCACGGCGCCCGCCACGCCTACGAGGAGCGCGCCGCGGCCAGCAAGTCCGACGAGGGCTCCGCAACTGCCGAGCAACCCAGCGCCGAGCGCGAAGCCGCGTAAGCCCAAGGGTCTCTCGCATGGGCCGGATCTACGACGCGACCTGGGGAAGGGCCTTTGCGGCGATCTACGACCGCGGCCTGAAAGCGACCGAGGACGCAGGGCTCCGGGAGACCCGGCGCGAGGTGCTCGCCGGGGCGAGCGGGCGAACGATCGACCTCGGCGCGGGCACCGGGGTCAACCTGGAGCTGTTTCCGGCTGCGGTGACCGAGCTCGTGCTCGCCGAGCCGGACGAGCACATGCTCAAGAGACTTCGTGTGAAACTGTCACAAGCTGGGGGGGAGGGGGCTGCTGCCGAGGCGGTCCAGGCCCCCGCCGAGAAGCTGCCGTTCCCCGACGACAGCTTCGACACCGCCGTCTTCACCCTGGTCCTCTGCACGGTCCCGGACCCGGCCGCGGCTCTCGCGGAGGCGGCCAGGGTGCTGCGGCCCGGCGGCAAGCTGCTCTTCGTCGAGCACGTCCGCGCCGAGGAGTCGGGCCTCTCACGTTGGCAGGACCGCCTCGAGAAGCCCTGGCGCTTCCTCGCCGACGGCTGCCACTGCAATCGCGACACCGTCGCGACTATCGAAGCCTCGCCGTTCGAGATCGAGTCAGTCGAGAAAGACGAGCTGCCGAAGGCTCCGCCGCTGGTCAGGCCGCTGGTGCGCGGCAGTGCCGTTCTGAACGCTTAGTCCGAATCCGGCTGGCTATTGGACCACTCGTGTACGAGCAGCGGCTGCGCGATCACGAGGCCGCCAAGGAACGCAAGGGACGCAGCTACCCATGCGAGGCCGACGCTGTCGAGCAGATTTGAATGGCCTGCATTGCGATGGGCGGCTAGCAGCAGCGCGACGACCACACCGAGGAGGCCACCGGCACCGATGCCGACAAAGGACCCAAGTCGCCGTTCGTAGTCCGACACGCTGCGTATTCGACCGGTAAGCCAAGAGATCTCGACGACGTATGCGAGCAATAGGCCGGTGCCAAGGCTCGCGAGGCCATTCAGCAGATCGGCGGATGGGTCCGGTACGACAAAAGTGCCCAGCGCGCCAGCAGCCGCGCATACAAGCAGAGCGCGGAGTGCCTCCAGCACCCCCTTTTCAATCTCGCCTACCTTTTGGCACGGGCCGGGAGAGTACGGTCGCCCAGGGACGCTGTTCTTCAGATTCAACGCACGATAATGGTGGGGAAGGAACCTCCCAGGCACGGGAGAGGGCACATAACGCCCCCAGGCGGCCCTGCCGCCAGCCCCTAGGCAGCACTGAGGGCGATCGTCGGCGCCCCCACAGAGCCGCCTCGACAGCGAGGCGGATTTTTTTTGCATCGGGCGAAATGCCAGATCCCTTGAGGGGAGTTCCCCCCCTTGGGGGGGAGAACTCCTACCGCGCAGGCCCGTCGCGCGCGCGAGGGCCGGATCAGGCGAGCGCGGCTGCGCCGCGCCGGGCTAACAACCAGGAAGCGAGCGCGGCTGCGCCGCGCCCACCATCAGGCCTCACCGCCAACGGTGGCGATCACCCCAGCCAACCGCAGCTAGGTAGAGGTGGGGGAGCCTCCGGCGAAGAGGCGGCGCTAGGGCGCACCCCAGCGCCCCGGGCTGCGTTCCTCCGGCGTTTCGGTGAGCTCTTCGACGGCCCCCTACACCGAGACGAGGCATTCTCTCACCGCGACTGGGGGAAGCACCTCGACCGGGCCTTGGCTCGGATGGACCGTTACGCAGACTTCGGTGCCGGTCGGGAGGGGGCGGGCCTAGAGTTCGCTCTGGCCCACCTAGAGGCCGACGCCGAGGAGATCCGCTGGGACCGGCGTCGGGAGGCGCCGCGCTCAGCGGCCTATTACGTGCCGCTGCTCGAGGAAGTCTCGAAGGAGTGGCGGCGCAAGTCAGCGCCCAGGACCACCTCCGCCCCGCCCGGGTGGAGAGGGTCCTGGGCGTACCCAAAGCAAAGGCCGGCGCGCGGGGGTAAAGCCGCGCGCCGGTAAAGCAACGACAGGAGGGAATGATCGCATGGAAGGCAGAACAATTCCGCTTCACGGTGGCGGCGAGCTGGTCATCGGGGGCGGGCCGCTGATCGAGGGCCTGATTCACGGTTGGGTGAGGAAGCCGACGCCGGCGCCGGACGGCAACTTCATGATCTCGGTCAAACAGGCCCGCGAGCTCGCAGAAATGCTGCGCACGAGGGGTGTCGGCAAGGTGGGGTTGTTCGCCGGCACGGTGATGGCCTGCCAGGGCGCCGACCTGACGATCCTCTGGTTCTACGGCTGGGGGAGCCGCACGCCCGAGTTCGCCGCACGCCTCAACGGCGGCGCGGCTGGTCGCTTCATCGACGCCCTAAGTGATCACTACGAGAGCGCCGACGCCGAGATCACGAGGGCCGCGTGAGGCGCCTACCGCTGGGCGTCAAGGTGCCGGGCAGTGAAGGGCGAACCCTCCGAATCCGACCGGCGCTCGCCGGCACAGGGGTGCAGCTGGCGATCGTCGGCAAGCGCGGGAGCCTGGTCGAGGCGCTGTGCGTCGACCTGGTCAACGTGCCCGCGGTGATTTACGGTATCGACGGCTGCTCGGAAATTGCCTGGGACGAGTTCCAAAAGCAGCCGCGGCGTCCGCACTTTCACGGGGTTCCGGTCTGATGGCGCACTGCGCGACGTGCGGGATGCACCTGACCAAAGCGGGGGAGTATCACCCGCAGGCGCTCTGCAACCTAATGAAGGCCACCGGTGACGAAGAGGGGGCGCGGGCGAAGATCGCCTGCGTCCTCGAAGACAGCCGGAGCGAAGAGAGCGCCCTGAAATACCGGGTGACCGTCTTCCTCCTACAGCTGGGCTCCGGGTTTAGACATGCGGCACTCCAACCGGCCAAAAACCCGCGAGGGAACACAAGCGGGGGTCCGTTCAAGGGCGTTAGGCGCGCTCTCAGAAGGCCGTTTTTCGGGAGGTCGGGCTGATGCACGGAGGCAGGAAGTTTTTGCCGTTCGCTAGCGTATTACGAATCGGGATCCCGATTCGTAATACGACGAACTCGGCAGCTACGCCCGGGTAAATCGCTGCGCGAGCACGCGCAGGTCCGGTGTCTCGATCGCGTCGCCGCGGCGCAGCACGTCGACCGCGGCCATCGCGATCGCCTGGGCAAGCTCGCCCTCGGACGTCATGTAGGAGTCGGAGGCTTGCACCGGGCCGTCGACGGGCGGCAGCCCGACCAGGCCGGGGCCGGTCCACTCAGCGAGGATTTCGAACTGCGTGGTGCCCCACCGGCTGTCCATGCCCGTGAGCGGGGTGACGCGGACTCGGCCGCGCCAGGGGCCGATCTCGGACTGGTCGAAGATCGGGCGCTCGCGCTCGGCGGTGGTCCCGGGTCCGGTGGGGGCCGGCTGGCGGGGGGGTGGGCCGGTCAACCCGCCGCCTTCACCTTCCGCGAGTTCACCATTTCCTTGATCGTGATCTCGGCGTCGACGTGGTTGGCACCGATGTAGATTGGGGCAACGTCCTCGGTGCGCTGCATGTACCAGCCGGGGGCGCGCTCAGCGGGGCCGTTGGGGCGCGAGAGGTAATAAGGCGTCTTGAACGGGCGAAGTGGCATCGCCGCCCATTTCAAACGCGACCGCCTCTCCGATAGCCCGGGCAACGTAGCAGTCACCTTACTTTGAGAATCCTGCGTACCTAAGCAACGGTGCGCTTCCTGACAATGGTCTTGCGCCGCACCTCGTCACCCAGCGGCTTGCACATGCTGAGCGTTCGCGTCCAGCGGTTAAACCACAGGAAAGAGTGGTCTCCGAGCTCGGCGTGGGCCTGGTCGACCAGCTCGCCGACCTCCGAGCCCGGGCGATCCATCATCTCGCCGATCGCCTCCAGGTCGGGGCGCGTCATCCGGGGGACCAGGACGAAGACGTGCTGGCACTCGGTCAGGGCGCGCTTCGGCATCTCGACCGGGCGCTGGGAGGCGCCGAGCAGGCCGAGGCCGTGGGCGCCTCCCTTGCTCAGGTAGGTGCGCACCTTTGGCGGGGTGGCATGGGAGTTGAACTCGCACAGGTCGGCGAGCTCGTGTACGCAGACGACCAGATGGCGGCGCTGGTAGGCGAGGCCGAAGAGGCGGTCAAACTGCTCGCGGTCGTTGTCTACCGGGGCGTAGTGGATCACCGGCGCCGACCAGTCGATCGACTCGACCTCGGCGACGCGCTCGACGCCGTCGATCAGCCACTCGTCCTTGGTGTCGACCAGCAGCCGCTGGCAGCGCATCGCCGAGAACTGGTGGTTGATCAACTCCGACTTGCCCGAGCGGGTGAAGCCGAGGACCAGGGTCCGGTCGTTGTAGGAGACGCCGTCGCGCTCGCTCACTGTGGGCAGTCCTGGCAGGGCTTGGGATCGAGTAGTGCCGACCATCCCAATAGCTCGGCCCAAAACTCGTCCTCGGGATCGAGCTCGGCCGCGAGCTCACCCTGGAGCTCCACCTGGGCGATGAAGAGCTCGTCGGCAAGTAGGCGGGTGTGGGCGGCAAGGACCTCGCTGGCGGCGGTCGCCGCGATCAGGCGCCGGCGCCGCCGATGCACATCGTCTATGGCATTGACCAGCGTGAAGATGCCAAAGAGCAGGCTCATGCCAAGAAGGCCCAGGGCAATTGTCAGCGGGTCTACTTCGAGCGAGAGGCGGGAGGACCGCGGTTTGGCCGTCATGGCGCCGGCACCTCCTCCGCCTCAGCGTTGATCGCCGGCTCCGGGCCGAGCAGCTCGGCGATCGTCTCCGGCAACTCGGCGTCGTCGGAGCGCATCGCCAGGGCAAGGCGGGCGCCCTTAAGCAGGAGCTCGTCCAGCTCTGCCGGGTCTTCGGGAACCACGCCCAGGCGCTGGACCATCGGCATCATCACGCTCATCGCCTGCTGAAGACGAGCGGTGCGCTGGTCGGTGGGCGCGAGTTCGGTAGCGACCGCCAGGGCTTCGCCGATCTTGTCCTTGCTGGTCCTCGGCTCCTGCGTCACTCGGTCGTCCACGGGGGCTCCTCTTCGGGTTGGGGTTGGGGTCCGGTGTCGGGCTCGGCGACGCGCCCGCTGGCCGGGACATGCTCAACTTCCTCCTGGGCTTCGAGCTCGACCTTGCGTTCGGTGTAGGAGCGCATCGCATAACCGCCGAAGCCGATCGCCACGGCGAGCTCGTCGCCGGCGCCGGCGGCAGCCTGGGTGACCGGGTAGCGGTTGAGGATTCGGGTCAGCGGCGCGGCGATCGCCATCAGGTCCGCCTCGGTGTAGATCCAGTCCGCCTCGGCAACGCCGGCGAGGGCGTGGACCGCGGCTCCCTTGGCAGTGAGAATTGAGCGCACGCTGTCCTCTTCCCAGCCGAGCTCGACCGGCGGGGGTGCGCCAAGATCGGCACCGGGCTCTGGCGGTGCAAAGCCCTCGCGGGCGTAGTCGCCGTCCGACTCGAAGGCCGGGCCGGGGTCGCCGATAAAGGTGCTGTCAGCCGCCGAAGAGACCGTCGAGGAAGGCGCCGACTCCGCTTGGGCGTCCGGCTCCTTCTGCTCGGGGCTCTCCTTCGGCGCTGGCTGAGGGACTTTGACCTCCATTGCCATCGCGGGGGGGCTCCTTTCTCTGCCGGGGCTTCGCCGGCGGGGGGTCGTTGGGATCAAGCACGGGCAATGCGCTGCGTTTGCCCGGGTTTTTCGCCCGGGCTTTGGGCTTTGGCTGCCCGGGCTCAGAGGCGTCATGCCCAAGCAAACGGCGAGCCTGGGTCTCTCTGCCCCGGCTTAGGCCGTCAAGCTGGCGCTCGGCCGCCTCGGCATTCGCGCTGAGTCCTCCCCTTGGCATTGCCCGGGCATAGTCGAGTGGCGACGTGCGGAAGGGAAGACGGCGCACCCCGGCGCAGGGGTGCGCCCCCCGGCGCAATACCTGCGGCCCTGCGCCATCTTCAAAAGCGCTCGGAGGCCACCTAGTTTGCTCGCCATGCAACCGACACATGCCACGCGAGAGGGCAGCCGATGAGGCTCGCAGGCGTCTCGCTCAACCAGTTCCTGAAGATCGGCATCACCGCCGTCCTCTTCATCATCCTCTTCAAGTACGCCGCGGCCAAGAGCAACATCCCGGGCCTGCAGGCGATCGCGGGGAACGTCTAGACATGGGCGCCCCGACGATGGTCGACCCGGGGGTTGAGGCCCTCGCGAACGCTCACGGCCAGGGACGGCAGGGGATCAGCCCCCACACCGTCCGCCGGCATTCCGGCGGGGGTGACCTGCCCGCCGGCGCCGAGCTCGTCGCCGCCTACGTAGGCGAGGCAGAGCGAAGCGACCGGCCCGGCCCGTTCAACCTGCGCTCCGAGAGCGGCCACCTGTCCGAGGCCTGGCGTCTGGCCGGTGCCGACCCGACCGATCCCAGCGTTGCTCGGTGTATCGCGGCGGGCCTGCCCCCGATCGCGGGAGGCGCCACCGGCGCCGGCGGGGCGGCCTTCATGCACAACCTTCCCCCCGAGGGCACCTACGTGCAGGACTCCGCTCTCTTCAACCGCGAGACCGAGCGAAACGACGTACCCCAGGAACAGAAGGCCTTCAGCGGCCTCGGCGGCGCGCCGATCGACCAGCGCATCTCCAACAACGGCGTTCTCTCCCGGGTCCGCCTCGTCTTCACCGGCTCCCTGGTCGTCGCCGGCGCCGGCACCTGCACGGCGACCTACCAGTGGCCGTGGAACGTGGTCAAGCGCTTCACCCTGAACGCCAACGGGCAGACCTCGCTGGTCAGCTGCGAGGGCATGGACCTGCGGGCGCGCCGGCAGCGCCTCTACCGCAACCCGACCGATCCGCTAGTCACTGCGCCGGCGACGACCGAAACCACGAAGGACCCCAAACCGGGCGTGATCGCCAACGGCACCTACCCGATCGTGCTGATCTATGACGTGCCGATCAGCCACGACGACTGGGGCCTGACCGGCTCGCTGTTCGCGCAGTCGGACCAGATTTACCTCAACTGGCGGATCACCCCGGCGGCGACGGCGGACCTCTTCACCCTCGCCGGCGGCTCCACGGCCACCCTGACCGGGACGATCAGTTCCACCCTGACCTTCTTCGACGTGCCCTTCTCGGACACCCAGGACGGTCGCAAGGTGCTGATCCCCGACCTCTCCTGGCTACACGGCTATCTCTCCAACGACATGCCGTTCGCCAACACCGGGGACGTCAAGACACCCTTCATCCGCACCGCGGGGCAGCTACTCTCCTACTCCTACTATCTCGACAACGGCGGCGCCGCGGTTATCGACCCGACAGCGCTCACCGAACTGCGGTTCGAGTACGGCGGCAACCGCCGCCCCCGCGTCTACGCGCCGGCGGCACAGCTACTCGAGGAGAACGTCCACAACTACAACGGGCGCATCCTCTCGGCCGCGGGCTACTCGATCCTCGACTTCGAGGTGGACAACCCGTCTCGTGACCTCGTCTACCCCAAGGGAGTCACGGAGCTGCTGATGGCAGCGACGATTCCCGCCGGGACGACGATCAACGCGAACGCGCATGCCCACTTTGTCGAGGAGACCCTGTTCGCGGGCAGGTAGACGATGGCGACCGGACTCAGTTCCGACGGCGGGGTCATGGCCCCGCCGGACGCACGGGACGCGGGCGAATTGGAGTGGGCGACCACGTCGGCGATGAGTCCGACCAATCCCCTCGCCTCGCGCTCGCGCACCGACTATGGCGGCTTCGACCCCGACCACGCCCGTGGCGACCGGATCGTCACCACGCCCGAAGGGCAGGCAGGCCCGGCCACCGACGGCGTGATGGCCGGTGCCGACCTGCCCGGGGTGGCGGTGCTCGACAGCTGGCACGACCTCTTCAACTTCAAGGGGTCGCCGATGCCCTGGCTGCTGCTCCTGGCCCTGCTGTTTCTGGGCTTCATGCAGTTTCGCGTCGACGCCCGCGCGCGCGCCGGGCGCACCCGGGCCTCGGCGAGCGCGGCTCTTGGTTGAGGAGGCCATAAGTGGAGGAGCTCGCACGCCTGCTCTTGCTGTTGGTGGCGGTGGCGCTCGTCATCAACCTGATCAAGCACGGTCCCGACGGGGCCAAGAAGTGGTTGGCCGCGAAGTTCCTGGGGCGAAACCCGCCGCCCTCCTACCTACGCGCCGCCGGCGTCCGGCCGGCCCGGGCCGCGGCGAGGGGGAAGGGGTAGGTCATGGGCCTCGCATCCGGCTTGGTCGTCGCCCTGCTCGGGCTTTTTCTCCTACTGCGGACGGTCACCCACGACGACACCCACAAAAACCTAATCGACCGGCTTCTGGATCTCGACCTATGAGCCGCTCTGTAAGGCGTCGGGTGGACGCGGTCGATGATGTGGTCGAAGCGGCCAAGCTGCGCGAGGAGTGGAGCCGTGAACTGCGCCACGACGAAGGGCTGACCAACGAGCGCGCCGACAGTCTCGCCGAGGGCGTCGACCTGCTCGAGGATCGCTACCCCGAGATCATGGGCCTGGCGGTGGGGGAGGCCAAAGACTTCGCCCGGCGCCGGGACAACAAGCCCGATGCCGAGCCCCTTGAGGAGGCGGCGGAGGGCCTGGGTGAGGAGGCCGGCCATCGCTCCCCGGGCAAACCTAATACGCCCCTCGATCGCCGTCGGCAGTCGCCGTCGCGCAGGGACGCGCGATCGGGCGCTCGCTCCAGGTCAACCGGTGGCCGCTTTGCCCGCGACGCCTACCGCGAAACCGGCATCCCCGGCACCGCCTCTGACCTGAAAGGCATCGTCCTCTCGGTTCTCGGGGTGACCGTCGGGCTCTCGCTGGTCTACCTGCTGCTGACTAACGCCGAGACCGCGGGCCCGGGTCGCTCGGCGGTCGCCCAGATCGCCAACGGCTTCGCGACGGCCGTGCAACGGCTGATCTTGCCGGTCGATCCGCTCCGCGGTGCCGGCTCGCCGGTGCCCACCGGTGACGCGGCAGCTGCGGGCGCCCCGGCTCACTCGGTCACCCCGACACCGCGAAACGAAACCAAGGGTCCACTTCTAAAACGCAACCCTCGCCACGTCTTCGACGTGCCCCACCTCGGTAACTGAAAGGAGATCCCGATGGGCGGAGTTCGATTTTTCACCAAGGAGTTGATCGGCATGACGATCTTGCTGGTCCTCGCCTTCTTGATCCTCACCCACTCCACGGGCTTTGCCCGGTCGCTGTCGGCTGGCACCGGCGGCTACGTCAAAATCGTCAAGGCATTGCAGGGGCGCAGCTAGGTGCGAAGGCTGCGCGCCAAGCGCCCCATCCCCGCCCAGCGCGGGATTGGTGCCTTCGAGCTCGTCGAGAGCCCGCAGGACCCAAGCCCCGTGCTCGCGGCTGGCCTCAAGGACAGCCTGGGTGGCCAGCCCGGGCTGCGCCTGCAGGGCGGCGGCGGACGGCGCGTGTTCTTCGGCGGACAGCTAACCCTGCAGCACTTCACCCGGCCGCCAGCGGCCTCCAACGACGCCGACTCGGTGCGGGCGGCGGTGCTCCACGTCAACGCGCCGCGCCTCGTCGCCAAGACCCGCGGCGTCTTCACTCCGGTCCTCCCGACAGGGGTAGGTGACTGATGAACTGGTGGCACAAACTCACCCCTCAGCAACAGCGCTACGCGGCGGTGATCGGTATCGGCGGCCTGCTCGGGCTGGTCGTCTTGCTGCGACGTAGAGGCGGAGGTGACGAAGCCGAAGGCGGCGGCGTCGACCAGGCACCGGTCATGGCCTCACCCTCACCGGGGGCGCCCTTCGCGCCCGAATCCACCTTCGCCGACAACGGCGAGGCAGCGGGCTCCCTCTCCACCGCGATTACCGAAGGTCTCGGTGCGGTCGGGAGTGCCCTGGAAGGCGAGGGGAGCTCCGTCGACAACCTCTCCGAAACGGTCAGCGAGGGCATTAGCGACCTTGGCGCCGGACTCTCGGGCGAGATCGGACTGCTCTCCGGCCAGGTCAAGGCGCTGCGCGAAAAACGCGGCAAAGGCAAAGGCGGCGGAGGCGGAGGCAAAACGGGCGGTGGCAACCCCGGCAAAGGCAAAGGGGGCAAAGGCAAAGGCAAAGGCGGCAAAGGCAAAGGCGGCAAAGGTGGCGGTGGAGGCAAAGGCGGCGGAGGAGGAGGCGGCGGCAAAGGTGGCGGTGGAGGCAAAGGCAAAGGCGGCAAAGGCGGCGGAGGTGGCGGTGGAGGCAAAGGCGGCGGCAAAAAAGGCAAAAAAAAATGACTTCGACCAACTATCAGTAGCCAACCCCAGGAAGGACGAATCTCACAATGGGTGAAGACACCAAAATGCCGGACACGTGCGCACTGCACGAGCTCAAACAGCCCGAGTTGAAGGCGCTGTGCGAGGAAAAGGAAATCGAGTACCCGAAAGGGGTCATCAGCAACGCTGAACTAATCTCTCTGATCGAAGAGGGCGAATCGACCTGGCCCTGCAAGGGCTTCGACGGCGAGCAGCCCTGGGCAGACCGCGAGGACCCGTCGATCACGGTCGCCCACGAAATGCCGATCCTGGCTTCCGGTTCGGCCGGGGCGCCGGTCTTCGAGCTCTGCGGGATGCTGGCCGAACTCGGCTACGAAACCGACGTGACGCGGGGGACCAACGCCTTCGGCGTCTTTGGCCCGGCCGAGGCGGCGGCGGTCGAACGGTTCCGCCAGGAGCACGGCGTGCTGGAGGACCCCACCGGCTTCGGCGGGGAATCTGCCGACGCGGTGCGCCTGGCGGCCGCCCACGTCGGTCCCTGGACCTGGGAGGCCCTGCGGCGCGCCACCGGGAAGATCACGAGCTAGAGGGCCGTGCGGCGGCCCCCGTCAAACTGGCCCCCGTTGTGGGAGGGTTGCGCTGGCGCCGACTCGGCGACAGTCGGCCGTGCAATCCCCGCGGCGGGGGCCGGGCACCGCTTCCCACCCCCGGGGTGGCCGAGCAAGGCCCAGGTCGATTACGCCCAGGCGATCATCATCCTGGTGCTGTTGATCCTGGCCTCTCCATGGATCGTCTCCAAGCTGTTGACGAACCCCGGGGCGGTGCTCTCGGGGATGGGCCGAAGGGTGTTGCCGCTGTGAGCCTGCCCGACACCCTGACCCCGGCCCAGCTCGGCGTCTTGATCCTCGAGTTGGGTGGCCCTGCCGATGAGAACAAGATCGCCACGGCGATCGGCGTCTGTACGGGTGAGAGCGGCCGGCGGGCAAGCAACTCGGGCACGCAGGGCAACTCGCCTCCCTCCACCGACCGCGGCGGATGGATGTTCAACAGCTACTGGCACGACGACGTATCGGACGAGTGCGCCTACGACTGGATTTGCTCGACCCGCGAAATGCTGAAGAACTCGAACAACTGTTCGGACTTCGGCCAGTGGTACGCCTACCACCCTGGCGTCGGGGATCCCTACACCGGCTCCGCCCGGCGCGCAATCAAAGCCTTCCGCGCCGGCAACGCCGCCCAGGTGCTCGGCTCGCGGGTGGCAAGCGCCGGCGGGCCGGGGCGGGGGGGAGGCACCGAAGCCTCGGCATCCTCGCCGGCGGGGGCCAAAGGCGGCGGAGGGCTGGTCAGCGACAGTCAGCGCTCGGGGCTGCTGAAGGCGCTGCTTTGGGTTGTGGTGGTGCTCGGAGGAGCGGCGCTCACGGGCCTGGGACTCACCCATATGGCCAAGGCGGAGGGGGCAAGCTGATGGCGACGGTCAGCGGTAACTCGGGGATTATCGTCCTCGGCAAGTGGCTCGAATCGAAGTACCCAGTCACCTTTTCGGAGAATCCTGCGTTTGGCGGCGTCAGCTGCGTGCACACAGGCCAGTGCAAGCGCTACTGGACTAATGAGGAGCGGGCGGCCAACGGAGCGAGTCGACACTACGCCGCCGCTGCGATCGATGGTAACGCCGACGGGGCAGATGAGTCGAAGGTGCTGAATGAAATCTACGACCTCCTCGCTCCCGACCATGCAGCCCTCGGCATCAAGGAAATGTTCTTCGAAAACCGGGGAATCCCGACACCGGTGCCGGATCACTACAACCACATACATATTGGAATCGACGGCCCGCCAACACCCGCGCTAATCAAGCTAGTTACCGGGATCGGCGATAAGCCACTCAGCTTTATACCCGACGCCCTCGGCAGCGCCGCCGGCAGTGCCGCCGACTTCGCTGGCGAGCAGGCGTCGAACCTGGCCAAGGGGATCGTCAGCGCCATGCTGGACGCGCTCGGCGCCGACGGCGCCCGAATCCTCCTCTACATCGTCCTGGTGGGCGGCGGGGCAATCCTCATCTACTACGGCCTCGCGCGCGCCGCCGGGGTGCAAAAGCCGATCGGCACCGCGGCGACACTCGCCGTGGCCGCCCCCAAGTGAAAGGACCGAAATGGCCCAAGCTTTGAACCCCAAACCTGATCAAATCGCTGCCGAGGAGCTCGGCCTCGGCCACCCGGCCGAGATCGCGCCGCGAATCGAGCAGTTGCACGACGAGCTCAGCGAGCTCCGCCGCGCCGTCGACGTGCTGCGCGAGCTCGCCGAGCCGCTGGGGGAGCCCGCCCAGCTGACCGTCGCCGTGCTGACCGCGAGCGTGCCGGTCAAGATGCAAGACGAGCGCGGCATCACCACCGCTTCGGTCGGCATCCTCAACCCGACCGGGGCCAGGGTGCTGCTCGGCATCGGCGGCGAGCGGGCCTCCAGTCAGGCGCGCGCGATCTCGGTCCCGCCGGAATCGCTGATGGTGTTGCCGATCGCCGCCGGCGACCTGGAGATCGGGACCGAGGACAACCTGGAAGCAGGGGACGCCGTGGTCTACGTCTTCCGCTACCGCACCGTGCAAGCCGCCTTCCTGGGGTCGGCCGCATGACCGATCAACCGCTCTGGCCCCGCGGTGCCTCCGCCGGCAAAAACGACGTGGTCCTGGTCGAACAGGAAGCAGCGACACAGGTGCGCCCTGCCAACCCGCGGCGCAACACCCTCACCCTCACCAACGACTCCGAAAACACGATCTACGTCTTCAAGGGCGCCGGTGCCGCAGTTGGCAAGGGCCTTCGCCTGAACAAAGAAGGCGGCGCGATCGTGATCAGCGACTACAACGGCGAAGTCACGGCGGCCGCCAAAGGCGGGAAATCTAATCTGCTCTGGTCAGAAGACTAGATGCCGATGATCGCCGAAGAACTCGCGGCAGCGGCGATCACCGACTCGCTGCTGCGAGCCGAGTCCCCCCTCAGTGCAGGAGGCATCTGGACGAAGCCGAGCTGGGATACCTCGATTTCCTCATGTACGGAAGCCGAAGGGTGGAAAGTCACAACGGTCTTTGCCACTGGCGAGGATGGGGCGCGCCTAAGTGATGCACCGCATTTGCAGACGCTCGTGCCAGGTATCTATGTCTACACCCTCGGCACGATCTCCCTGGCGAGTAAAAGCACGGCTGGCCGTTGGGTCGGGCTCTGGGCGCTGATGGACAAAGAAGCCCAGACCGGTTACCGGGCCAGGGCCGAAGTTGAAGCGGATACGACGAAGTGGAAGCTCTACATCGAAAGGGGGGTCGCGGGCGAATACACGGTGCTGGCCGAAAAAGCCGGGATCAGCCTCCCAAACGGGATTGGGGAACTCGGTCGCTTCGGCCTCGTTGTCGGCGAAGGCGAAGTCTCCCTCTACTACCGCCTGGGCAAAGAAGGATTCGGCAAGCTGCTCGGCGCCGGAGACAAAACGCTCAGCGCCGGCTTCGGTGGGATGGCGGGCAAGGGCAACTTCATGCGCCTCAAGGAATTTGCCGTCGGGACGTTTGCCGCTCCACCTGCCTCTGGAGCGGTTACCCCCCAATTTCCGCTATCCCGCTGCTGCAACCCGATTGTCAATCCATGACCGACTTCTCCGGCACAGTCGTCAACCAACCCAGCGCCGATGCCTGGCAGACGCTCGTCTGCCCAGGCACCGTGCGGCTCACCTTTCAAGTGGCTAACGCGGCGATCGTCTACCAGCTGGGCACGGGCTTTACCTCGCCGGTCTTCGACTCCAAGGAACAGCCTCTCCTGCCGGGCTTTCACTCCCGCGAGCGCACCGTCGACGCGGTGCGCTTCAAGTCGCTGGCCGCCGGCGTCCCGGCCCAGGTTTCGATCGAGACCGCGACCGAAGGGGAGACCGGATGAGCGACGGTTCAACACCGTTGATGGGGATGCGGGTGGCAGCCGACGGCACGATCACCTACGACTTCGACGGGCACATTATGGCCGAAGGACTCGACCTGCTGGCCTACAAAAGCACCGAACCTGACGACCGGAAGGTTCGGTGGCTCCGGGAGAGCGATCTGAGCAAGGCGCTGGGTTGGATTACGACCGAAGACCCGCCCGAAGAAGGGGGAATAGGGCCCCGTCTTCGGATCCTCACCCGCCCCGCCAGCGGAATTCCGAAAAAAGGGGGCTCAGAATTGGAGGTCAGGTCCGGGCTAGCCGAAGGCAGCGGCGCTGTCCAAGCGGTTGCCAAGAGCGAAGCTGGAACCCAAGGCACCGCGACCCTGATAACCGACACCGGGCTCTCGATCTTCCTCAAGCTGGTCGAACTCGCCAACGTCGCGATTGACTTCGGCATCGCCACCACCACATACCCGGGCGGCACCGCCATCAGCGAATCCCTCTCGGTCACCCACAAACTCGGTCGAACCCCGATCGCCGTCGTTGCCCTCTGCAAGACCACCGATGTCGCTCGCACGCCGAGCTACGGCAAAGCATCTTTCAGCCTGGTGACCCGCGATTGGGAAGGCGCCCTACAGGGAGCCGGGACCACGGCCACTGTTGCCTGGATCGCGATCGGATAAGGGAGGTGAGGAGATGCCCAAGCCCAAGGGCCACAAGGCCAAATGCGGCTGCCCGGTCTGTCGCCGGGTGAAGCGCAAAGGCCGCCGGCGCCGCAAGCGCTAGCAGCTGCTCGAGCAACGTAATACGTCCGTCGACGTCGCCGGTCGGCTCTACCGAAAGGAACCCACCGTGCGAAAGCCCGGATACCTGACGACTGAGTTCTGGCTGGTCGTCATCACCACCACCCTGACCAACCTCGGCACGCTGCCGGTCCCCGAGCGCTTCCGCTGGGTCGTGACCCTCGGCAGCGTCCTCGGCTACTCGCTCTCCCGCGCGATCGCCAAGCTCGGTAGCCCGCCGATCGAAGCAGAGCTGCCGGTCCATCCGGTCGACGTGGCCACGACAACCAAACAGAAGCGCGAGCTCACCAAAGACCGCAAACGGGCGGTGGCCGACGCCGGGGGCGGGAAATGAAACTGCCGTCCCTTCGCCGCGGCGAACGAGTGCGCCCGCGCATCGTCGTGCATGGGCACTCGCCCAACGTCAGCGAACGCCTGGGGGTGCCGCTCAACCTGATGGTGCTCCACTCGACCGAGAGCCACAACCGCCCGGGCGATTCCGATCTCGCCGGCGTCTCCGGCTGGTTCGATAACCCGAGTGCCCAGGTCAGCTGCCACGTCGTGGTCGACGCGGATGGCCATAGCGCCCGCTGCGTGCCCGATCGTCTCAAGGCCTGGCAGGTAGGTACCTACAACTCGGCGGCGCTGGGGATCGAGCAAATCGGCCACGCGTTGCAGGGGCGGTTGGCTTGGCGTCGCTCCTGGCGGCAGCTGCGCGAGACCGCCCGCTGGCTCGCGCATTGGTCGATCCTCCACGGGATACCGCTGCGCCGCGCGGCGGTCGCCGGCGGTGCCGTCACGCGCTCTGGCGTGATCACGCACGCCGAGCTCGGCGCCGAGGGCGGGGGCCACTTCGACCCCGGTGCCTACCCGTTCAACCGCGTCCTGTGGCTTGCGCGGGCCTACCGCGCAGCCCTGCTCGCGCAAAGGTGATGCTGCCGCTCCTAGCCGCTCTCCCAGCCTGGTCGCAGGTAGCGATAGCCCTGGCGGTGCCGTTGAATACGTTCATCGGCATCGCCGGGGCGATCGCCCTGCGGCAGATAGGGTGGAGGTCGCGGCGCGATCGTCGGCGCATGCGGATTCAGAGCCTTCGGGTCAGCGACCTGGAGAAAGAGTTGAAGCGGCGGCGGAACGGCCGCTAGGGATTTGAGACCAGGGCGCTAATACAGACCCGCCGGAGCCGTGCATCACCAACGCCAGCGCACGGCTCCGGCCCCTCTATCGAAGGCACGCTGACGCCTGGCAGTTCTCGCTGGAGCAAAGAGCGGTAGGTCTCGGACATTTGTAGCTCGGCTTGCTCAAACCGGGCCTCTGCGACCACCCGAAACTCTGGAGTCAAGGCCGGTTCATCACCGTTGTCGCAACTGCCAACTGCCATGCCTCCCAGGGCGATCGCGGCACCGGCGAGCGCCGCGACCAGGACTTTGGCGAGATCTGACACGGGGCCGAGCCTATATGGCAGCGATTCCGTCCGCAGCAACCTAAATGCTGCCGACCGATGGCTACTGCATTAGCCACCGGCCGGCTAACAAATCGTAAGCGCACGCGCGGCGCCAACCGCTGGCGCCCCCTCGACCTGGAAGAGGTTGCCCAAGCCCTACAGGGGACCCGCGAGCGGACGCTACGGCGCGACTGCCTGGAGTCTCGGGACCGGGCCTACCGCTGGTGTGTGCGCAAGGCGATCGGCGAAGGCGGCGCTTCCTTCAAGACGACGATCACCCAGGCGGCCCGAGGGATGGGCTACCCGGTTGAGGGTGATCGTCGCGAGGATGAACAGCGCTTCGGCAAGAGCGTCCGCCGCTGCCTCCACGACCTGCAAAAGGCCGGTCTGGTTCAATGGAGCGGTGTGAAATGGCCTGATGGCCGCTATCGCTGTATCGAGGTCTGCATGCCCGATAACTATTCAGCAACGCACGATAATGGTGGTTATGTCTACTTAGGCTGAGCGGGTAGCGCGAAGCAGCCGTGGATCGAGGAGCAGGAGATCGGCTGCTCTCCCGAGGCGGCCATCCTTTCCGTGCTGAGCGCGGCCTCCTCCTCGATTTCGAGCCTGGCTCGATCATGGATCTCGATCGCGCGCCGGCGGCCTTCGGCGTCGAAGACGAGCTTTGTGCGTGCGAGGTAGAAATTCTTGTCGCTGCCGAGGATCCTCGCCTGCAGCGAGAGCAGCATGTCGTCAACGATCTTCTGGGCGAATTCGCCGCTGAGATGCTCCTTGAGCTCGGGCTGAAGGTCTTCCCATTCCTCCGTGTCGACCAGGTGGCGCTCGGTGGCGCGGTAGAAGTGCTCGATTGCCCCGCGTACCGGACGGTCGCCGACTTGCTCCGCACAGCCGAGCTTGACGAGCTTGTTGACGTGATAGCTGACGTTGCCCACCGGTTCTCCCAGCTTCCTCGCCATCATCGCCGGGCTCGCCGATTCTTCGGTGAGGATCATCAGCAGTTCCGCGCGCAGCGGATGTGACATCGCCTTGAAGCGGTTCAAGGTCGCTTGTCTTTGTTGGGTGTCCACCGCCATGCTCGTGCTCCTCTCTAGGGGAATTGGAGCACTTGATGATATTGGCTCTAAAGCGCTCGTGCTTTGAATTTCCCCCTTCTTAGGTGACGTTCCTACATTGGTGGAACTTCTTCCACCAATCGTCAGGTCTAGTCAGCAGGCACTTCTCGCACACGAAGGGAGGTGATGCGCGATGAAGCCGATCAAGACCGAGCCGCTGGTCCCTCTGATGTCGCTTGGCAAGGGGAACTAAGTGGTGGCAGGGGTCGATCTCCGTCTGTTCAGGCGGAGTTCGGCCCCCTCTATGGGACTCTGGCCGGTCTGTCAGCGGGCGCTGGAGATCGCCGATTCGAGCGAGCCGGCGGTGCTCGGGGTCCCCAGGGCTTCCATGCCGGTGGGGCCCGGCCCTTCGAGGGCAAAGGACGGCGTGCCGGTGAAGCCGAGACTTTCGGCCTGCCGGGCCGATTCGGCGACCCGATCGAGCACGCCCCTGCTCTTGCGGTCGCGGTTCCACCTGCCGATGTCGGGCACCCCGGCACCCCGGGCGATCGCGGTCAGGAACTCGTCGGTGACGTAGCCGGAGTCCTCGGTGCCCTGGTTGCGGTAAAAGAGCTCGACGAAATTCCAGCCGCGGCCCTGCTCGCCGGCGGCGATCGCGGCAGCGCCCGCGGGTGTCGATTCAGGGCCGATGATCGTGTAGTTGCGAAAGTCGAGCTTGGCATCGCCGCTGCGCACTTGGCGTTCGATGATCTGCGGCAGCACTTCTTCCGAGTAGCCCTTGCAGACCGGGCACTGCAGGTCGGCGAACTCGAGGACGGCCACCTTGGCGCTCGGCTTGCCGAGGACCATGCTGCTCTGCGGGATGCCGGCCAGTTCCCGGTCCACCTCGGAGGTGTGCTGGATGTTGCCGCTGTCGCCACCGCTGGTCTGGTTCTGGCTGATCACGATCAGCACCGCCACCAGCGCCAGCGCCAGGAACCCGGCGGCGCTGCCCGCCTTGATCAGCGTCTGGCGCCGCTCGCTGGTTCCGGCCTGCTCTTCTTGGCGCGGCCGCTCTTGGCGGCGCGCCTCGCGGTCGCTGCGTCCGCTCACCGGCCGGTCCCCACGTATCCGAGCATGCGGGTCCCGTTGGTGGCGAAGAGCAGGGTCATCAGCACCGCGCTGGCGACGCACCACTGGCAGATCGCTTCGATCCTAAAGAGCTCGAGGTAGGTCAGGTAGAGGCTGAACCCGAAGCCGACCAGCGAGACCGCGAAGCCGGCCATGCGAGCGCCATCGCCACGGAGGAGTGCGCAGCCGAGCAGCAGGGCGTAGCCGGCGATGCCGAAGACGGCGAGGTTGACGCCGGCCAGGTGCGAATAGGAGCTTTCGGCGACGGTCCGGCAGCCGTGCCCGCCGGCGATGCAGACCGGTGCACCGCCACCGGAGTCGGCGATCGCGATGTAGGTGGCGACGCCGATGCCGAACGTGGCGAGGAAGGTGCCGATCCCCCGCAATGTCCCCTCGGCCGGCGGTTTCATCGTCGGGACGCTAGTCGAACCGCCTTCGGGAAACCTAAGGTTGGGCGGCGAAAGCGGCGATCGCCCGGGAAAGCCGCCCGCCCTGCCAGGCCAGCGGCGACTCTCCCTCCCCCTCGCTGACCAGTCGCGCCCGGGGCAGGTGCTCGGCGTAGGCGGCGGCGACGGCGTAGGGATGGCCCGGGTCGGCGGCGTCGCGACTGGCCACGACCAGCGCCGGCACGTCTATCGACTCCAGGCCCTCCAGGCCCTCGAACGGGCGCGAGCGGGGCACCTCGCGCAGCGCCGTGACGATGGCGTCGAGGTGGCGATGGCGCAGCATCCGCTCGCGGGTGAAGCCCAGGACCGAGTCGCGCCAGGCCGGGTCGATCCCCTGAGAGCGGTCGATGTAGGCGACGAAGCCGTCGACGCCGCCCACGTCCAAGGCTTCGGCCAGGCCGTCCCAGTGGGCCAACGACTCCACCGAGGTCGTGCCGTCGTAGGCCGGGCCGATCACGACCAGGCCGGCGAGTCGCCCAGGATTTCGGAGGGCATAGGCGATCGCGGTGTGGGCGCCCATCGAGTGGCCGCCGAGGACGAAGCGGCGCTCGCCGACGACCGCCTCGACAACCGATTCCAGGTCGGCCACGAGCTGCGGGTATCCATAGCCCGTGCCCGCCAGGGCGGGGTCGGACTCGCCGTGCCCGCGGGCGTCGTAGAGGATCACCGTGTGACCGGCGCGCTCCAGGGCCCGCGAGCCGTGGATCACGGACCGGCGGGTCGCCGTGATCCCGTGACAGAGGACGACCGGTGGGCCCTCCCCCACCGCCTCGCCGCGGATCACGGGGCCTGAGCCGGCGCTGAAGGGCCGCGGCGCGGCGCCGGCCGCCGGCATCAGCCGAGCGAGGCGAGCGCCCGCTCGAGATCGTCGACCGACTGGTAGGTCGAGCCGGTCCGCGAGACGTGGCGGTAGCGGACGACTCCCTCACCGTCGACGACGAAGATCGCCCGCATCACGTAGCGCCCCCCGGGCGCGTCTTTCAGCTCGGTGAGCCGCGCGAGAGGCCCTAGCCAGCCGGTGACCCCGTAGCTCTTGCTGACGGCGAGGTCCTCGTCCGCCAGCAGCGGCACGTTCAGCTGCTCCTCCTGGGTCCAGCGCTCGTGCGAGTCGACGGATTGGGGAGAGATGCCGACGACCTCGGCGTCGAGTTGGTCCAGTCGCCCGGAGTTGTCGCGATAGGAGCAGAACTGGGCCGTGCAGATGCGGGTTGCGTCGCCTGGGTAGAAGGCGAGCACGACGTTGCGGCCGCGCCGGTCGGAGAGCTTGAAGGTCTCCCCTCCCGTACCCGGCAGCTCGAAATCCGGTGCCGCGTCGCCTACGTCGACCTTTGCCATGGCGTCTGAACCTAGAGGACTACCCTTTTTCGATCGTGATCTTCTCGATCAGCACGGGCTGTTTGGGTGTTTCCGACGAGGGCGTGGCGAGGCTGTTGATCTTGGCAACTGTGCCGTAGCCCTTGCTGACTTTGCCGACGAGGGCGTATTCGGGAGGTAGCCCCGCGTCGGCCGAGGTGACTACGAAGAACTGGCTGCCCGAGCTCCCCGGGGGCTCTGCTGGGCTCTTGGCCATCGCCACGACGCCCTTGGTGTAGGAGGCGTTTTCCGGCGGCACCTCGACGACGCTGTAGCCGGGACCACCGGAGCCGGTGCCTTCCGGATCTCCTCCCTGGATCACGAAGCCGGATACCACCCGGTGGAAGGTGAGGTCGTCGTAGAGACCTTCGTCGGCCAGGTAGGCGAACGAGTTGGCCGTTTTCGGCGCCCGCTGCGTATCGAGGGCGATGTCGAAGCTGCCACAGCTCGTCTGGACCACGGCAGTCAGCTTTTCTCCCCGCTTCACGGCCTGCTTCGGCGTCGGCAGGCTGACGTCCTTGGGTTCGGGTGTTTCGACTTCCTTGCAGCCGTTGGCGCCGACGGTCGCCGTCGTGGTCGAGTCGTCGCTGCCCCCGCAGCCGATCAGGATCGCCGCCATCGCGACGACCGCGAAGGCGGCGAGGACGATCCATCTGCGATCTGGCCCCTGCTTCATCGCCGGAAGCCTAGACGACTCCCGCCTGGTTTCGCGTCTCGCTCTTGCGATCATCGGCGGATGCGCCCTCCTCCCCTAACTCCGCTTGCGGCCGCGGTCCTGCACGTGCCGGTCCCCGAGCGGGCCCTGGTGATCGGGTGCGGCGACGGCGAAGCGGTGTTCTTCCTCGCCCGTGAGTTTCCCGCGGCGCGGGTCCGAGGCGTCGATCGATCCGAGGCGCTGGTGCGAGAGGCGAGCGCTCGGGTCGGCCTCGACCCCGAGGGCCGGGTCGCCTTCAAGGTGGGCGGGCCGCGGGCACTGCCCTATCCCGACGCCCACTTCGACCTGGTCGCGGAGCAGGGCGGTCGCGTCTCGGCAGCCGAGACGGCGCGGGTCCTGCGGCCCGGCGGACACCTGATCCTCGCTGGCCCAGGGCAATCGCGCCTAGCGGCCGGCGTTCGGCAGGAGTTGCATCGCCGCCGCCTCGCCCGTATGGGGATAGAGCCGGTATCGATCGACTCGGTGGGCGTCGGCAACTTCTTCGTCGGCCGCCTCTCCCCCGGCGGCTGATCCGTCGTCGCCATTTAGGCTGCAGCAGGCATGGATGGCATGCCGTTCACCCTGCTGGTCAACCCGTCGTCGGCGCACGGGCGCACGCTGAAGATCCTGCCCCTGGTCGAGCAGGAGCTCGACGCGCTGCGCATCCCCTTCCGGGTCGAGCGCACACGCGGGCTCGAGGACGGGGCCGGCCGGGCGCTGCGCGCGGTCGAGGCCGGTGAGATACCCGTGGTGGTCAGCGGCGATGGCCTGATCGGGGCCGTCGGAGGCGCGATGGCGGGCTCGGAGACACCGCTAGGGATCGTGCCCGGCGGGCGCGGCAACGACCTTGCTCGGGTGCTGGGCATTCCCGACGACCCCGCCGGCGCCGTCGCCGTGCTCGCGGCCGGCGAGACGCGCCGGATCGACGTTGGCGAGGCGAACGGCAAGCGCTTTCTCGGCATCGTCAGCGTCGGCTTCGACTCCGAGGCGAACCGCCTCGCCAACGAAACGGGTTTCATGCGCGGTAACCTGGTCTACGCCTACGCCGCCCTGCGCACCCTCCTCACCTGGAAGCCGGGTCGCTTTACGGTCCGGGTCGACGACGAGCGGGTCCGCTTCACGGGCTACTCGGTCTCGGTCGCGAACAGTCGGGCGTTCGGCGGCGGCATGTACATCGCGCCCGACGCCGAGCTCGACGACGGCGAGTTCGACATCGTCGCCGTCGGCGAGGTGGGGAGGCTCCGTTTCGTGAGTAACCTGCCGAAGGTGTTCAAGGGCACGCACGTGGATGAGGACGAGGTGCGCGTCTTCCGTGCTCCGCGCCTGGAACTGACGGCCAGCCGCCCCTTCCCGGTCTACGCCGACGGCGAGCACATCGCCGACCTCCCCGCCTCCTTGCGCATCCTGCCCCGGGCGCTCAGCGTGCTGGCGCCGCCTGCGGCCGGGGATTGACGGCCTTGGTCCCGGGAGAGGATCGGCGCGGGAGCGCGACCGGGCCGCTGTTCGGGGCGAAGCTCGCCGCGGCGCGGGCGATAGGCGTCGCCAGCAGGGCAAGTGGCCGCGGTGGCGGCACGACCCTGCCGGGACGACTGCTGCTGAAGTGGGAGCCGGAGGCCCTGGGGCGCCTCGGCGCGCGTCTCGATCGCGGCACGACGATCGTCAGCGCCACCAACGGCAAGACGACGACGGCGGGGATGATCGCCACGATTTTGGAAGCCGAGGGTCGTAGTCCGGTTCACAACCGGGCCGGCTCGAACATGACTTGGGGCGTGGCCACGGCCCTGCTCGAGCAGCGTGGCCAGGAGGGTCTCTTCGAGGTCGACGAGGCCTGGTTGCCCGAGGTGACGAGCGCGCTCGAACCCTCCCTGATCGTGCTCGGCAACCTCTTCCGCGACCAGCTCGATCGCTACGGGGAGATGGAGGCGCTGGCGGCCGGCTGGGCCGGGACGGTCGACGCGCGAGCGGGGAAGACCCGCTTCGTCCTCAACGCCGACGACCCGACGATCGCCGACCTCGGGCGCGACGCCGCCGGAGAGCCCCGCGACGGCATCGTCTACTTCGGCGTCGAGGATCCATCGCAGGCCCTGCCGGAGCTCCAGCATGCCTTCGACGCCAAGCACTGCCGCCGCTGCGGACATCCCTACTCATATGAGCGTGCCTTCGTCGGCCACCTCGGCCACTACTCGTGCCTGAGCTGTGGCGCGCGGCGACCCCGGCCGGATGTGGCGGCAACCGAGATCGAGCTGCTCGGCATGGCCGGCTCGCGAATCCTTCTGCGCACCCCACAGGGCCCGATGCGGCTGGAGTTGCCCATGCCGGGCCTCTACAACGTCTACAACGCCCTCGCGGCCGTTGCCGCCGCTTCGCAGCTCGGCGTGGTGCCCGAGCGGATCGCCTCAGCCCTGGCCGAGCTGCGCGCCGCCTTCGGCCGGGTCGAGACGATCGACGTCGGAGGAACACCGCTCTCGATCCTCCTGATCAAGAACCCCGCGGGCGCCAACGAGGTGCTGCGGACGCTCCGCCTCGAGGCGAGCGAGAAGGGTCTCGATCTCTGGCTTGCCCTCAACGACCGGATCGCCGACGGGCGCGACGTCTCCTGGGTCTGGGATGCGGACTTCGAGTTGCTCGAGGGTGCCGTGCGCCGCGTCGTCTGCGCCGGCACCCGAGCCGCCGAGATGGCCGTGCGGCTGAAGTACGCTGGCTGGCCCGTGGACGCGATCGAGGTCGAGCCGGGTATCGAGCGCTCGCTCGATCGAGCCCTGGAGGGCGCCGGCGGACGCCTTTTCGCCCTCCCCACCTACACGGCCCTGCTGGAGCTGCGCAAGCTGCTCGCACGCCGCGGTCTCGCCGAGGAGTTCTGGCGATGAGCGAGGTGATCTGGCACGACGTCGAGTGCGGTGGCTACAGGGCTGACCTGCCGCTCTGGGAGGAGCTTGCCGACAGCCTCGGCGAGGAGGAGGTGATCATGGAGCTCGGCTGCGGTACGGGGCGTGTAACCCTGCACCTCGCCCAACGGGGCGCCTATCTCGTGATCGGCCTCGACCACGACAAAGAGCTGGTCGAAGCAGTCTGGGAACGGGGCCAGGGGACCACCGGCGACGCGGAGTACGCAGACGTGCGCGATTTCACGCTCTCCTCCACCCGGTTCGGCCTGATCCTGGCGCCGATGCAGCTGGTCCAGCTGCTCGGAGGTCGCGAGGACCGGATCCGCTGCCTGGGCTGCGTCGCCCAGAACCTTGCGCCGGGTGGCCGCGCCGCATTCGCCATCGTCGAGGAGCCCCCGGCCGCCGCCCCACAGGGATCCGCCCACCCGCTTCCCGACGTGCGCCAGGTCGAAGGCTGGGTCTACTCCAGCCTGCCGCTCGAGCCGGTGGTGGACGGGGACTCGATGGTCCTGCGGCGCTTGCGTCAAACCGTGACTCCGGACGGCGAGCTCTCCGAGGAGCCGAACGAGGTCGAGCTGCGGCTCCTCACCGCTGAGGTGCTCGAGCGGGAGGCCGCCGAGGTCGGTCTGCGGCCAATCGATCGTCGCCAGATCCCGGCGACCGAATCGCACGTCGGCTCGACCGTCGTGCTGTTGGAGGGAGAGCCCTGATGGAGATCCGGCTGCTCGCTCTCTATCCCGAGCAGATGAACATCTACGCCGATCGCGGCAACATCGTCTTCCTGCGCCGGCGCTGCGAGTGGCGGGGGATCGGCTTTTCCTATGCGGCCGCGGGTCTGGGAGACGGCTTCGACCCGGCCGATCACGACTTTCTCTACCTCGGCGGCGGGCAGGATCGCGACCAGCTGGCGGTCGCTGCCGACATGGTCGAGACCAAGCAGGGGGCGATGGCCGCAGCGGTAGAGGACGGCGCCGCGGTGCTCGCGGTCTGCGGCGGCTACCAACTGCTCGGCCACAGCTACCAGCTGGGAGAGCAGCGCCTACCGGGGCTCGGCCTGGTCGACCTGGAGACGGTTCGCAAACCGGGTCCGCGGCTGATCGGCAACGTGGCGATCGAGGTCGATCTCGGGACGGGACCCCGGACCGTGGCCGGGTTCGAGAATCACGGCGGCCGCACCAGTCTGGGCGCAGGCGTCGAGCCCTTCGGGCGAGTAGTCAAGGGGTCCGGCAACAACGGCGAGGACGGCACCGAGGGCGTGCGGCTGCACAACTTGATCGGCACCTACCTGCACGGCCCCCTCCTCCCCAAGAACGCCTGGCTGGCAGACCACCTGATCGCCCTCGCGCTGGAGCACCGCTATGGCACCCGTCCAGACCTCGAGCCGTTGGACGACACCCTGGAGCAAGCCGCCCACGAATCGGCCCGATCCGCTGCCGGCGTTCGTTGAAGGATTTTCGGGGTCCTAACCCCGGTAAAGCTTCAACGAACGCCGGGATCAGCGGCCGCTGGAGCCAAAGCCGCCGTCGCCACGGGCCGACTCGGCCAGCGACGCGGCTTCGACCGGCTCGGCAAGCGCGATCGGCGCGATCACCAGCTGCGCGATCCGGTCGCCCGGTTCGACCCGAAACGTCTCGGCCGGGTCTGTGTTGAGCAGCAGGACCCGTATCTCTCCCCGGTAGCCGGAGTCGATCAGGCCAGGGCCGTTGACCAGCGCGATCCCGTGCTTCTTGGCGAGCCCGGACCTCGGCAGCACCAGCCCCGCATGTCCCACGGGAATCTCAACCGCAACCCCGGTCCCGACGCTCCACCTCTCCCCCGGCCCGATATGCGCCGCCTCACAGGAATACAGGTCCAGCCCGGCATCCCCCTCATGCGCTCGCGTCGGCAGGACCGCCTCATCATTCAGCTTCGCAACCGGCAACTCCACGCGGCCACCCTAGCGTGAGCATGGGAAGAGGGGGCACCCCTCACCCGGGCGGATACTCAAAATGCCGGGCTAATTAGCCCGGCATTTGGACGGGTGAGGGGTGCCCCCTCTTCCACCACTCAGGCGACAGCGAGGTCCTCGAAACGATGCAACTCAGCCCTCGGGACCTTGGCACGGACAAGGACACCGTCGTCGCGGTCGGTGCGGTCGAGGTCACCGGCGATCTCATGCAGCTCATGCAGGCGCCCGCCCTGCGAGTACGGGATCAGCAGCTCGACTTCTGCCAGCGTGTCCTCAAAGGCTGTCTCGATTCGCTTGCGCAGCTCGTCCAGCCCGGCCTCCGTCAGGGCGGATACAAGTACGGCATCCGGA
>JBJMKO010000103.1:0-2198 GCA_045805805.1 Solirubrobacterales bacterium
GCGGCCGAGGTTACCCTCCAGCCGCTCAACCGCTTTGCCGGGCTCGATGCCGCGATCCTCTTTTCCGACATCCTGATCGTCCCGTTCGCAATCGGCCAAAACCTGACCTTCGTCACCGGCGAGGGGCCGCGGCTGACCCCGCCGCTGATCGGCGCCGGGCTCTACGACCTGACGCCGTATTTGGCGCGCCTCGAGCCGGTGTACGAGACGGTCCGCAAGGTCAAAGCGGCGCTTATCCCCGACAAGGCACTGATCGGCTTTGCCGGAAGCCCGTGGACGGTCGCGACCTACATGGTCGCCGGTCAGGGCAGCCGCGACCAGGCCGAGGCGCGGCGGCTGGCCTATGCCGATCCGGCGAGGTTCGGTGCGCTTATCGAGCGGATCGAGGCCGTGACGCTCGACTATCTCGCGGGCCAGGTCGAGGCCGGCGCGGAGGCGCTGCAATTGTTCGACAGCTGGGCGGGAAGCCTGTCGCCTCCCCAGTTCGAACAATGGGTGATCGCACCGACCGCGCGGCTGGTCGCGAAACTCAAGGACCGCCACCCCGGCGTGCCGGTCATCGGCTTCCCCAAGGGCGCCGGCGGAAAGCTCGCTGCCTATGCGCGCGAGACCGGGGTCGATGCGATCGGCCTCGACGAAACCGTGGACACGTCCTGGGCGGCGCAAGAATTGCCGGACGGGCTGCCGGTGCAGGGCAATCTCGACCCGCTGGCGCTGATCGCCGGCGGCGAGGCGCTGACGACGGCTACAAGGCGTATCCTTGACGCCTTCGCCAACCGTCCTCACATCTTCAATCTCGGGCACGGCATCCTCCCGGACACGCCGATCGCCCATGTCGAGCAGCTGATCGGGCTGGTGAAGGGGGACAAGTGACGCAGTGGATCGGCTGGCTCGGGCTCGCCTACCCGTGGGTCAAGGCTGCGCACATCACCTTCGTCATCTTCTGGATGGCCGGTCTGTTCCTGCTGCCGCGGCTCTATGTTTACCACCAGGAAGCCCCTGTGGGCTCGCCCGAGGACCGCGCCTGGATCGAGCGTGAGGCGCGCGTCCGCTCGATCATCCTGACCCCGGCGATGATCGCGGTCTGGGTCCTGGGACTGATGCTCGCCTTCAACATCGACGCCTTCCACCAGGGCTGGTTCATGACCAAATTCCTGCTGGTGATCGCCCTGAGCGGCTACCAGGGCTGGCTCGGGGCCTACGGCAAGAAATTGGCTCGGGGCGAGCGGCCGCTGTCGGGCAAGGCGGTGAGAATGCTCAACGAAATTCCCGGAATCGCCGCGGCATTGATCGTTTTCCTGGTCATCATCCGTCCTTTCTAGTCGATTCAGCGCGATCGACGGCTGCGGCTGATTGACACGGCGGGGCACCAGACATACCTCCAATCGCGAGCGGCCCCGGCCATTTCCCAAATCAGCCGTCGCCGCTCCTCATCTCCCTGCGGCGTCCTGCCGCGTCTCAGCTTTCGGCCGATTTTGACGAGCTCGAGCACCCACTCCCCAAGAAAAGACTATTCCCATGCATTTGAAAGAACTGAAAAAGAAACCCCCCGCCGAACTCGTCGCAATGTCCGAGGAAATGGGGGTCGAGGGCGCGTCGACGATGCGCAAGCAGGACCTGATGTTCTCGATCCTCAAGATCCAGGCCGACAACGGCGTCGAGATCATGGGGGCGGGCACGATCGAGGTGCTGAACGACGGCTTCGGATTCCTCCGCTCGCCCGAGGCCAACTACCTCGCCGGACCTGACGACATCTATGTGGCACCGTCCATCGTCCGGCGCTTCGGACTTCGCACCGGCGATACGATCGAGGGCGAGATTCGCGGCCCCAAGGAAGGCGAGCGTTATTTCGCCCTGACCCGCGTCACCCAGATCAATTTCGACGACCCCGAGGCAGTTCGCCATCGCGTCAATTTCGACAATTTGACGCCGCTCTACCCGGATGAGAAGCTGACTCTCGACAGCGGCGACCCGACGGTCAAGGACAAGTCGGCGCGGGTGATCGATATCGTCTCGCCGCCGCGCACCGGCAAGACCGTCCTGCTGCAGAACATCGCCAAGGCGATCACCGACAATCACCCCGAGGTGTTCCTGCTGGTGCTGCTGGTCGACGAGCGGCCCGAGGAAGTCACCGACATGCAGCGTAGCGTGAAGGGGGAGGTGATCTCCTCGACCTTCGACGAGCCTGCCAGCCGTCA
>JBJMKO010000104.1:0-2260 GCA_045805805.1 Solirubrobacterales bacterium
AGAAGTAGCCGGCTCACGCAAGCTGCTGCGCCGCGAATACGGCGTTCCTGTGGCGAACTTCTGTTACCCGGCTGGGCAGTTCGACAGCACCGTGATTGAAGCAGTCGAAGAAGCCGGCTACACAGGCGCGACAACTGAGATCCCCGGCTACGCCGATCGCAACGCCCCCTATGAACTGGCCCGTTTCGAGATCCTCGGCTCCAGCGGGGCCTCGGGCTTGGCCGAAGACCTCAGTTCAGGCTAAAGCCGAACCGGGATGCCATCGGCGGCGAGGCGCTCCTTGGCGTCGCGAACGCGGTAAGTCCCGTAATGAAAGATCGAGGCGCAAAGGACGGCATCGGCCTTACCGGCCGTGATCGCCTCGCTGAGGTGCTCGAGCGTGCCGGCGCCTCCGGAGGCGATCACAGGGACCGAGACCGCGTCAGCGACCGCGCGGGTCAGCTCGATGTCGTAGCCGTCGTTGGTGCCGTCGCGGTCCATGCTGGTCAGCAGCACCTCGCCGGCACCGCGCTCGACCGCCTCTCTCGCCCAGCCGACGGCCTCGCGGCCCTCGACCCGCTTGCGCCCGCCGTTGACATAAACGCCCCAGCCGTCCTCCTCACGTTTCGCGTCTATGGCGATCACCACGCATTGGGCGCCGAAGTGGTCGGCAAGCTCGGTTAGCAGCTCGGGGCGGGCCAGCGCCGAGGAGTTGACCGAGACCTTGTCAGCGCCGGCATCGAGCACCGCCTGCGCGTCTTCGACTGAGCGGATTCCGCCACCGATCGTGAAGGGAATGAAGACGTTGTCCGCTGTACGCCGTGCCAGCTCGACGATCGTGTCGCGCTTCTCGTGCGAGGCGGTGATGTCGAGGAAGATCAGCTCGTCGGCGCCCTCGGAGTCGTAGCGCTCGGCCAGCTCAACCGGGTCGCCGGCATCGCGCAGGCCGACGAAGTTGGTGCCCTTGACGACGCGGCCGGCGTCCACGTCTAGGCAGGGAATTACTCGCTTGAGGACCATGTCTAGAGCCTAGAGCCCCTCCCGAAGGGCTGCGATGGCTTCGGCGACGGTGAACTTACGCTCGTATAGGGCACGACCGACTATTGCGCCCTCTACATTTGGGGCGGCATTTCGCGCGAGGGCTTCGAGGTGGGAGAGGTTGCCGACTCCGCCCGAGGCGATTACTTGAGCTTTGGTGGCCGCCGCGATTCGAGCCAGCTCGTCGAGAGCCGGGCCCTCCATCGTTCCGTCGACCTCGATCGCCGTACAGAGGAAGCGGGCGACGCCGCGCTCGCTCAGGTCGGATACGGCCCCGGCCACGTCGACGTCGCTGGTCTCGGTCCACCCGGCCAGCGAGACCTTCCCGTCTCGGGCGTCCACCGAGACGACGATCCGGTCGCCGTGCTCGTCCAGGGCGGCCGCGAGGAACTCGGGGTCGCGCAGGGCGGCCGTGCCGATCACCACTCGCTCCGCTCCCGCGCTGAGCACGGCGCTCACGGACTCGGCGTCGCGCAGGCCGCCGCCGACCTGGATCGGGCACTCGATGGCGGTTGCAATCCGCCGCACCGTGTCCAGATTTTGCGGCGAGCCCGCCTTCGCCCCATCTAGATCGACAACGTGGAGGAACTCGGCGCCTTCGTCTGCCCAGCGCCTCGCCGCGTCTACGGGGTCGGCGTCGTAGGTGGTCTCGCGGGCGTAGTCGCCCTGTAGTAGGCGGACCGCTTGGCCGCCGCGGATATCGATTGCCGGGTAGAGGATCACGCCGGTACGGCGGCGCAGATCCCGGCGAAGTTGGAGAGCAGGCGCAGGCCCGCCGCGCTCGACTTCTCAGGGTGGAACTGGACGCCGAAGACGTTGTCGCGCTCAGCCGCGCAGGCGAAGCTGGCGCCGTAGATAGCGGTGCCGAGCAGGTCGGCCTGCTCGGGGCTCGGCGCGAAAGAGTGGACGAGGTAGAAGGGGGTCCCGGAGTCGATCCCCTCGGTCAGCCTCGACTCCTTTTCCCAGCGCACCGACGACCAGCCGATGTGGGGGATCTTGAGGCCGGGCGCGTCGAGGACGTCGACCTCCCCCGGCAGCAGGCCGAGGCCCTCGGCCCCGCCGAGCTCGGTGGTCGAGTCGAAGAGCAGCTGCAGGCCAAGGCAGATCCCGAGGATCGGCACGCCGGAGGCGCGGCGCTCGGCAATCAGCTCGTCAAGGTCCAACTTGCGCACGCCGGCCATCGCCTTGGGGAAGGCGCCGACGCCGGGCAGGATCAGACCGTCGGCGGCGCGGACACTCGCCG
>JBJMKO010000105.1:0-17080 GCA_045805805.1 Solirubrobacterales bacterium
GAACGGCGGCCACGCCGACTGGTTCACGGTCTACGCCAAGACCGACCCCGAGGCCGGTCACCGCGGGATCAGCGCCTTCGTCGTCGATGCCGACCTCCCGGGGGTCAGCGTCGACAAGAAGGAGGACAAGATGGGGCAGCGGGCATCCAACACCGCGACCATCTCCTTCGACGAAGTCGAGATTCCCGCCGAGAACCTGCTCGGCGAGGAGAACAAGGGCTTCAAGCTGGCGATGATGACCCTCGATCGCACCCGTCCGGGCGTCTCGGCGATGGCCGTCGGCATCGGCCGCGCGGCGCTTGAGTACGCCACCGAGTACTCCAAGGAAAGGGTCCAGTTCGGCGTGCCGATCGCGATGCACCAGGCGATCCAGTTCATGATCGCCGACATGGCGACCAAGGTCGAGGCGGCCCGTCTGCTGGTCTGGAACTCCGCGGTCCTGCTCGACCAGGGCATCCGCAACAGCAAGGTCTCCTCGATGGCCAAGCGCTTCGCCGCCGACTCGGCGATGGAGATCACCGTCGACGCGGTCCAGGTCTACGGCGGCTACGGCTTCATCAAGGAGTACCCGGTCGAGAAGCTGATGCGCGACGCCAAGATCATGCAGCTCTACGAGGGCACCAGCCAGATCCAGCGCCTGGTGATCGCCAAAGAAGTGCTGCTGCCGCGCAGCGCCAACGAGCCCACGCCGGAGGCCGAAGCGAAGGCAAAAGCCTCCGAGGGCAGCCAGTCCGAGCAGGCGGCTGCGACTGTCTAAGGGCCTGGCCCGGTAGGGGTTCCGCTTAACTTTTTCGAGAAGCGGCGACGGCTGGCGCTCGAGCCGCGCTCGCGAAAAAGTACAAGACGCTCCACCCCTACCGGGCCAGGCCCTAAGTGCGTTATCGCCGGTGAGTTAGGTGCGCTGGGTTGTGCGGGCGGCCTTTTGGCGCCGCAGCTTGTCCAGCTCGACCTTGCGCAGGCGGACCGAGTCGGGGGTTACTTCTACGCACTCGTCCTCGCGCAGGAACTCGACCGCGGCTTCGAGAGAGAGGCGGGTCGGTGGGGCCATGCGCTCGAGCACGTCGGCGCTGGCGGCGCGCATGTTGGTCTGCTGCTTTTCCTTGATCGCATTGACGTCCATGTCCTCGGCGCGGGCGTTCTCGCCGATGATCATCCCCTCGTAGACCTCCTCGCCGGGCCCGATGAAGAGCGTGCCGCGGTCCTGCAGCCCGATCAGGGAATAGCCGGCGGATTTGCCACGGCGGTCGGCGACGATCGAGCCGGTGGGGCGGAGGCGCAGCTCGCCCGCCCAGCGCTCCCAGTCCTCGAAGACGTGGTGCATGACTCCGGTGCCGCGGGTCTCGGTGAGGAACTCGGTGCGGAAGCCGATCAGCCCGCGCGCCGGCACCAGGTATTCCATCCGCACCCAGCCGGTGTCATGGTTGGCCATCTGCTCGAGTCGGCCCTTGCGTCCCGCCAGCAGCTGGGTGATCGTGCCGACGTGCTCCTCGGGAGCGTCGATCGAGAGCCGCTCGACCGGCTCGTGCAGCTTGCCGTCGATCTCCTGGGTGAGCACGCGCGGCTGACCGGCGGTCAGCTCAAAGCCCTCGCGGCGCATCAGCTCCAGCAGGATGACGAGCTGCAGCTCGCCGCGTCCCTGCACCTCCCAGGCGTCGGGGCGCTCGGTGTCGCGGACCCGGATCGAGACGTTTCCGACCAGCTCGGCGTCGAGCCTGTCACGGACCTGGCGGGCGGTCAGCTTGGAGCCCTCGGTACCGGCAAGGGGGGAGGTGTTGATCCCGAGCACGATCGAGAGCGAGGGCTCATCGACGGTGATCACCGGCAGCGGGCGCGGGTCCGCGGGGTCAGCCAGCGTCTCGCCGATCGTCACCTCTTCCATCCCGGCGACCGCGATGATCTCGCCCGGACCCGCCTCCTCGGCCGAGACCCGCTCCAGTGCCTCGGTTATATAGAGCTCGGTGACCGTTGCCCGCTCGACCCGGCCATCGGCCCGGCACCAGGCGACCTGCTGACCCGAGCGGATCGTCCCGTTGTGGACCCGGCAGAGCGCCAGGCGGCCGACATAGGGAGAGGCGTCGAGGTTGGTCACGTGCGCCTGCAGCGGGTGGTCGGGGTCGTACTCGGGTGCGGGAATCTTCTCCAGCATCAGCTTCATCAGGGGGGCGAGGTCGGTGCCCTCGACGCCTTCCTCGAGCGAGGCCCAGCCGGCCTTGGCGTTGGTGTAGACGATCGGGAAGTCGATCTGCTCGGAGTCGGCATCGAGATCGAGGAAGAGCTCGTAGACCTCGTCGACCACCTCGGCGATGCGGGCGTCGGGCCGGTCGACCTTGTTGACGACGAGGATCACCGGCAGCTTCGCCTCCAGCGCCTTGCGCAGCACGAAGCGGGTCTGCGGGAGCGGGCCCTCGGAGGCGTCGACCAGGAGCAGGACGCCGTCGACCATCGTCAGACCGCGCTCGACCTCGCCGCCGAAGTCGGCGTGGCCGGGGGTGTCGACGATGTTGAGCTTCACCCCGTCGTAATGGACGGCGGTGTTCTTGGCGAGGATCGTGATCCCCTTCTCGCGCTCGAGGTCCATCGAGTCCATCACCCGCTCGGCCACGTCCTGGCCCTTGCGGAAGGCACCGGACTGCCACAGCATCGCGTCGACCAGCGTCGTCTTCCCATGGTCGACGTGGGCAACTATCGCGATATTTCGAAGATCGTCTCGTCTGGTCATCGGCATTTGGGCGCTGACTTCGTGTTTAGTGGCGCATACGGGCTACAAAAGGCGAAGTCAGCGGCGGTGAAGGATAGGGGGCGCAAAGAAGAGGCCCGCCTTAGGCGGGCCTCTCACTGCTTAAGTGCGGTGCGCGACTACGAGGTCTGCTGGACGCTCGCCGCGGCCGGGCCCTTGGGGCCTTCCTCGGACTCGTAGGACACCTTGGAGCCCTCCGTCAGGGACTTGAAGCCCTCACCGAGGATCGCGCTGTGATGCACGAAGACGTCCTTGGAGCCGTCATCGGGTGTGATGAACCCGTAGCCCTTGTCGTCGCTGAACCACTTAACTGTTCCAGTGGGCATATTGCCTCCACTTGATGTGCTGCGAACGCGGAGGCTTCGGTAAAGCAACGACGCGAGCGCTAGACACGACTTTGCCGGATAACGATCCGGCCTAACGGGGGGGACCGTAGCAGGCAATCGGCGTCCACGCGTCTTTCCGGGCGACCGCTCGCAGGCGGCACCAGCGGTGTTTGAGGAACCGCTGGTTCGAGCCGATACCGTGACCGGGATGCCCAAAGGACAAGGATTGCGCGCAACTGCGGCCAGGCTCGCCTGTCTGGGGGCCCTGGGAACGCTGCTCGCCGTGCCGGCATCGGCGATGGCGGCCGCCGGCCCCCCCAGCGGTCTTTCGCCACGGCTCGCCGAGCTGGCGAAGCCCTCGGTACGTGCGGACTCGCAGGCATCCCAAGCGGAGCAGTTGGGGCTTGCCCCGGAAGGCCCCGGCAGCCTGCTGCGCGAGGGAAACCGGGTCCTGGCATACGTGCGTTTCGATCACGGTGCTGCGGCAAGCGTCGATGCTTTGCGAGTCGCGGGCGGTGAGGTCACCAGTACCAGCCGGCGCTACCAGACGGTCACCGTCGCGATTAAGCCGGTGGATCTGACGCGCGTCGCCGCGACCCCCGGCGTCGCCGGAGTCACCGAGGTGCTGGCGCCGGTTGCCGCCACGTCGACCTGCCCTGCCGGCGCCGTCGTCTCGGAGGGAGTGCAGCAACTGAACGCGGGGGAAAGCCCGGGGGAAGCGCGCGACGAATTCTCCGTCGATGGCGCCGGCGTCACCGTCGGCATCCTCTCCGACTCCTTCAATCAGGCGACTGAGGCGGCCGACGGCAGCGGGCCGATCGAAACCACCGCGATCGACGACGCCAAAAGCGGCGACCTTCCCGGGACGGGAAACACATGTTCCGGGCAGGGGACCCCCGTCTCCGTCCTCGAAGGGACCAAACCCGCGTTCGGGGAAGAACCGACGGACGAGGGCAGGGCCATGGCGCAGATCGTCCACGACCTCGCGCCTGGGGCCAACCTCGATTTCGCCTCCGCCTTCAACGGAGAAAACTCCTTTGCCAAAAACATCGAAAAACTTGCCACGGCCGGGGCCAAGGTGATCGCCGACGATGTCTTCTACCTGGAAGAGCCGTTCTTCCAGGATGGCCCGGTGGCGGTTGCCGTCGACAAAGTCGTCGGCGCGGGGGCGACCTACCTTTCCGCCGCCGGCAACGACAACCTCTTCGACTCCGAAGGGCACGAAATCGCCTCCTGGGAAGCGCCGGAATACAGGGACTCGGGATCCTGCCCGGCCGAAGTGAAAGCGCTTTCAGGGGTAAACACGACCCGCTGCCTCGATTTCAATCCCGGCTCGCAGACTGACCGGACGTTCGGGATCAAAGTCGCCCCCGGGGGCGACCTCACGGTCGACCTGCAGTGGGACGAACCCTGGAACGGGGTCGAAACCGACCTCGATGCCTACCTGCTCGATGCCAACGGTCGGCTGATCGCGGAATCCGCCGAAAACAACATCGGCAACAGTCAGAAGCCGCTCGAGATCGTCCAGTGGGAAAACGAAAGCAGTTCGCAGCGGACCGTGCAGCTTGTGGTCAACCGTTTTTCGGGCAGCGGTGCGCGCCTCAAGTTCGGCCTGCTGGAGAACGGTTTCGGCGTCGCGGCCACCGAGTATCCGCAGTCCACGGACGAAGACGTCGTCGGTCCGACGATCTTCGGTCACAGCGGGACAGCCGACGCGATCTCGGTGGGAGCCGTGCCGTTCGACGACTCGAACGAACCCGAGAGATACTCCTCGCGGGGGCCGGTGAGGCACGACTTCGGACCGGTCGCGGGGATCAAAGCCGCCGCGCCCCTCGGGGGCCCCGAAATCGTCGCCAAGCCCGATGTCGTGGCGACGGACTGCGGCCGGACGACGTTCTTTGCGAGCTTCGCCGGGGGGGGATGGCACTTCTGTGGCACGTCGGCCGCCGCACCGCATGCGGCCGGCGTGGCGGCGTTGATGCTCGACGACGAACCGGAGGCAACGCCGGACGAAATCCGGGCGGCGCTGCAGGACGGCGCCACGGCGGTCGGCGCATTCGGTCCCTGCGCCATCGGCGCCGGCCTGCTCGAAGCCGTGAAAGCGATCGAAGTGCTTCCCGGCCCGCCCCCGTTTACGCCATCCGAAAAATGCGCGACGCCGGAACCCGAAGGGTCCGTGGAAGAAGCGCAAGCCTCGGGCGACTGGGGGCTGGAAACACCCCCGGCTTTTCCTCCCGTCGTGACGCAGGCGCCGGAACCGAGTAAGCCGAGCCTCGTCGCGCCGCGCACGTTCATCCGCTCGCATCCCTCCAGGCTGATCCGCACCCGGGCGCGGACCGTGCGTGTGGTCTTCCGTTTCGGCTCGGACGAGCCCGACGTCACCTTTGCCTGCCGGATTGACGGCGGCCTGTTCCGGCTCTGCCCCGAGCGGTTGGCACGCCGGTTCGGCACCGGCATCCATACCGTGCGCGTGGTAGCCCGCGACGCGAGCGGCGACGGGGATCGCACTCCCGCGGCCTATCGCTTCCGCGTCAAGCGGATCTCCTGACGGGACAGGGTCCCGAGCCTCACGGTGCCGTCCCGGCGGTGCCACGCCGGGCGATCCGGTGCCCGGCGAAGAGCAACGCGAGCAGTACCGCGGCGCTGCCGAGGACGAGCGGGTCGGTGAGGCCGAGCCCCTCCAGCCTGGTGCCGAAGTAGACCGAGATCATGGTGATCGGCAGGTAGCCGAGCAGCGTTGTCCAGGTAAAGCGCCAGGTCGGGACGCGAGCGGCGCCGGCCGCGTAGCAGACGAGGCTGAAGGGGACGATCGGAATCAGCCGCACGGCGAGCAGCAGGGTGACGCCGCCGCGCTCGATCATCGCCTCGGTGCGCTCGAAGCGCTCGGCGCCGAACCAGCGGTCGAGCAGCGGTCGCGCCACGGAGCGCCCGATCGCGAAGCAGAGCAGCCCGGAGAGAAGCCAGCCAACCATCGTCAGAGCCAGCGCCGGGAAGAACCCGTAGACGAACCCGGCAGCGGCGTCGACAATCTCAGCTGGGTAGAAGACGAAGGCGTGAATCAGGGTGAGGCCGAGGATCAGCAGCGGCCCCCAGACCCCGAGGCTCTCGAGCTGGCTGCGCACCTCGGCGGTATCGCCATGGAACGCGGCGACCACCGCGTCGTGGAGCGCTGGCACGGCGAAGATCAGGCCCGCGAGCAGCGCGATCCCGGTCAGGGTGGTCCCAACGGCGATCAGGGATGGCCTCGTCTTCTCCACGCGCTGAGTATCGCGGCGATGCGAGGGTGTGTGGGTAGGGGAGCCTGGCGGCCAGGCTCCCCTCAACACGCCCCGGTAGACCCGAAAGCTTCGAAAAAGCAATAACGGCCCTCAAGGTTGAAGAAGCTTCAAGCCGAAAAGGCCGCCACATCCTTCCGGTGCGCTTTATGGACCCCATAGGTGCATAAAGCGCACCGGAACCGCTTCCGGAAGCTTGTCCCCGGCTCACCCACCCACCCGCCCAACCAGTGGGAAGGCACATCCCTCTGAGGGATGAGCTCTAAGCGCGCAGGCGCTCGGCGAGGCCGGAGTGGCGAGCGCCGCTGTCGTCGCGGCGCACCGCGCCTTCGAGTGCCGCGCGGTCGCCGATCAGCACGCAGCTGTTGCGGGCACGGGTGATCGCGGTGTAGAGGAGGGGGCGGGTCAGCATCCGCGAGTGGGAGCGGTGGCAGACGCCGACCACGACCGGGACCTCGCAGCCCTGCGCCTTGTGGACCGAGATCGCGTAGGCGAGGCGAAGCGTCGCTGTCTCGCCGTAGGGAATCGTCAGCGAGTCGCCCTCGTCGGTATCGACGAGGATCTCTTCCTCGTCGGGGTCGTCGGCGCGGAGGAAGACGATCGAGCCGTTCATCAGGCCGAGCTCGTGGGAGTTGCGGGTCTGGATCAGGCGGTCGCCGACCCGGAACCGGTCGCCCACCGACCGCTTGCCACGCGGGTTGAGCCGCTCCTGCAGGCGCTCGTTGAGGGCGTCGATCCCGACCGCGCCCCGGTACATCGGCGCCAGCACCTGGACGTCGCGGATCGGGTCGACCTCGAAGCGCTTCGGCGCCCGCTCGGCGACCACCTCAACCACGGTGTCCAGCGCCCGCTCGGGATTGGCCCGGTCGATGAAGAAGAAGTCGTGGTCCTGGTCTTCCGCCGGCTCGAGGTGGGGCGGGCGCCCCTGGTTGATCTCGTGTGCGGCGGTGGTGATCATCGAGCGCGCCGCCTGGCGGAAGATCTGGGTGAGGCGGACGACCGGCGCGATTTCGGAGGCGATCAGATCCTCGAACGGCTTGCCTGCCCCGATCGGCGGCAGCTGGTCGGCGTCGCCGACGAAGACGACGTGGGTCGACTCGGCCAGGCCTCCGAGCAGCACCTCGATCAGGCGCAGGTTGAGCATCGAGGACTCGTCGACGATCGCCAGGTCCGCGGGCAGCGGATGCCCTGGCTTGAAGGCCGGCTCGCGCCCCGGCATCCACTCGAGCATCCGGTGGATCGTCTGGGCGTCGTGGCCGGTCGCCTCCTCGAGGCGTCGGGCGGCGCGCCCGGTCGGGGCGCAGAGGGCGATGCGAAGGCCGTCGGCCTCGGCCTCGTTGACGATGGCCCGCGTGCAGGCGGTCTTGCCGACCCCGGGGCCACCGGTCAGCACCGAGATCCGCGCGGTGAAGGCACCGCGCACCGCTGACCACTGCTCGTCGGTGAGCTCGGTGCCTTCGAGGTCCGGCGCCGGCGTCTCGCCGGGATCGTGGTCGAGGTGGGGCGGAGCGGCGGCGCGCGCGGCCAGCGTCTTGGCCACGGCGATCTCGCTGGCGTGCGTGAGCTCGCGGTAGACGCGCTCCTCCTCGGCGATCAGCCCGCGCGCCTCGGCGAGCACCTCCGGGTCGGGGGAGAGTCCGAGCAGCTTCGCGGTGCGCACCGTCAGCTCCGTCATCGGCAAGAAGCTGTTGCCCTGCTGCTCGGCCTCGGCCAGGGCGTAGACCGCCGCCGCCTGGGCTCTGCGGCTCGACTCGGGCGGCACGTCGGCTCCCAGGGCGATCTTGTCGGCCCGGGCGAAGCCGACCCCGTCGACCTCGGTGAGCCGGTAGGGATCCTCGTGCAGGATCGCCATCGAGCGGTCGCCGAAGCAGTTGTGGATCGGTGCCGCCAGGTGCGCCAGTCCGTGAGGGGCGAGCTGAACGTGGAGGTCGCGGACGGCACGGCTTGCGTGCCAGGACTCCGTCGCGGCTTCCGCCTGCGCCACGCTGACGCCGCGCAGAGAGCCGAACACCGTTCGGGGATCGGCGGCGATCGCCCCCAGCACCCCCTCACCGTGCTCGTCCACCAGCCGTTCGGCGCGGGCGGGGCCGATGTGGCGCAGCGAGGTGAGGTAGGCGATCTGCCCCTCGCGGTCGGCCGGGTCCAGCGGCAGGGCGCCCTGGGCGCGCAGCTGCCTGCCGTAACGGTTGTGCGTCTGCCACTCGCCGCTGACTTCCGCCCGGTCCCCGACCCCGAGGTGGGCGACCGGACCGACGAGGGCGAAGCCCTCACCCGACTCGGCGTCTTGGACCTCGAGCACCGCGTAGCCGTCGTCCTCGGCGCAGAAGATCACCCCGAGCACCTCGACCGTCGCCGAGTGCCCGGGTGCGTCGGTGTCGAAAAGGGTCGCCGCGCCGTTCACACCCCAAAGCTAGCCTGCCGCCAAGATGACCGAACGGCCAATTTCCGGTCTCTGCGACAGCTGCGTCCACCAGAAGCTGGTGCCGAACACCCGCGGCTCGGTCTTCTCGCTCTGCCTGCGCTCGCGCACCGACCCCCGCTACCCGCGTTATCCGAGGGTTCCGGTCTCCAGCTGCCCCGGCCACGAGCCGCGTAACCGGGGCGGGGGAGGCGAGCCTTCGTCTCGGATTTCTCCCTAGGCCGCGCCCGTGGGGTCGGGCTCGCCGAGCCTGGACAGGTCGGGCGCGTCGTAGGCCTCGCCCACCTTGCCGCCGAGGACAAGGATGCGAATGCCGTCCGCGCCGGGATAGACCTTGCGCATCACGCCGGGGCCGACCCGGGCAACATGGTCGGAGTCGAGCGGGAAGCGCTCGCCGGCGATGTCCAGCTCGCCCGAGCCGCGCAGGGTGACGTAGACCTCCTCCTGGCCGTCCTGCTCGTGGTCGTGTTCGGGGTAGTTCTCGTAGTTGGGGGGCATGTCGATGATCTGCATGCCGAACGATTCGACGCCGAGCTCCGCCCGGGCGCGCTTGAAGGCGCCGCCGAAGACGGCCTCCATCTCGTCGATCTTCTTCACCGCGTATCCGCTCATGTCTCCTCCTGAAGCCGGTTGGTCCCGTCCGGGACTGACGGTGGAACCGTAAGCGACGCCGCCCCGCGGACCTGGCCAGGGTCCCTGAGCAGCCGAATTCGCCGGCTGCTCAGCTGACCCCAGCGGCCGGGTGCTCAGTCGAGCAGGCCGACCTGGCGGAGGATCGAGACCGAGTCCGAGTAGACGTCCTTGCGCTTGATCAGGCCGTCCTCGAACGGGATCACGTCGACGCCGTCCCAGCTGATCGTGCGTCCCGTCGGCGGCGCCTCGAGATCGCCCCGCCGCATTGCCTGGGTGTGGGTGGCGGTCGCCGTCCACTCCTGGGCGACCACGCCCTCGCGCACGTAGAGGCGCCGGGTCTCGAACCTCATGTCGGGCCAGGCCGCGAAGATCTTGGCGATGTGCGCGCGCACCTCCTCGCCCTGCGCCGACTCGCCCGCCGTGTGGTTGGCGAAGACCATGTCGGGCGCGTGCATCGCGACGATCGCGTCGAGATCCTGCGAGTTCCAGGCCTCGTTGTAGAGCCCGATCGCCTCGGTCAGCGCCTCGATTCCATCGCGCTCGCTCACGGAGGGGACTGTAGCCCCCCGAGATCGATTTGGGCGAAAGCCGGCACATTGCGCGCGCCCCACGCGCGTCGAGGTGTCCTAGCGTGGGGTGCACAATGACTCTACCAAATGCTTGACATCAGATGACAACACTCCTAACATCACACATCATGCCCCGCACAACGTTCGATCTCGACGCGACCGTGCTGGCGGATCTGCGCAACCGTGCGGCTACGGAACGAAAGAGCATGGGCCAGGTTGCTTCGGAGCTGTTGGCGATTGGCCTCGATGGAAAGAGCGTCGACGAGCCGCCACCCCTACGATGGGCTCGCAAGGACCTCGGATTCAAGGTCGACCTGGAGGACAAGGACGCGGTTTGGCGCATCCTCGACGCCGAAGAGTTCGGGGTGGCAGATCGATGAGCACAACCGTTGACACGAACGTCTTGGTCTATGCCACCGACACTGGGACGGATGCGGGCGAAGTGGCCCATGAGGTGCTCGAGAGGCTCGCCCGCGGCCCGGATCTACTCTATGTCTTCTGGCCTGCCTTGATGGGCTTTATCAGGATCGCGACGAATCCAACCATCAATGAGCGGCCACTGACGCCGACCGAAGCCATGGACTCGGTTTCGACTCTGCTGGGCCGGCCGAATGTTCGAGCCCCGGGAGAGGCCGCCGGATTTTTGGAGGTCTACAAATCGACGGCACCCCATATGACCCGCGGACGGCAGGTTCCCGACGCCCACATCGCCGCCCTGATGCGACAGCACGGCGTCGGCACCATCTACACCCGCGACCGCGACTTCCGCCGCTTCGACGGGATCCGAGTCGAGGACCCGTTCGCTTCCTAGCGGCGCGGGGGCGTCGCTAGGGTTGGCGCCACCGGAAGCTAAGTCGAGGAGGCGGAAGTGGACGTTGCGATCGGATTGCCCAACGCCGTGCCTGGGACGACGGGTGCGCAGCTGGTCGAGTGGGCGCGTCGCGCCGAGGTTCGGGGATTCTCGAGCTTGGGGACAATCGACCGCATCGCCTATGAGAACTACGAGCCGCTGACAGCGCTTGCCGCGGCTGCCGCGGTCACCGAGCGGATCGGCCTGTGCACTTCCGTCCTGCTCGGACCGCTTCGCACCAATGCCACCGAGCTGGCCAAGCAGACGCTCAGCGTGCAGGCGCTCTCCGGCGGCCGCTTCACGCTCGGTATCGGCCTCGGCGGCCGCGACGACGACTACGAGGCGAGCGGAATTGAGACACGCGGCCGCGGCCGCCGCCTTGATGCGATGCTGGAGCGGATCGAGGAGGTTTGGGCCGGCGAAGAGATCGGCCCGTCCATCGAGGGGAAGCCGGGGCTGGTCGTCGGTGGCCACGCCGATGCATCGTTCGCCCGCGCCGCGCGCTTCGGCGACGGTTGGATCGCCGCGGGCACCGGACCGGAGCAGTTCGCTGAAGGCGCCGGCAAGGCGAGGGCCGCATGGTCCGAAGCGGGCCGGGAGGGGGAGCCGCGCACGATGGCGCTCGCCTACTTCTCGCTGGGCGAGCGCGCCGAAGAGGAGGCGGTTGCCTACCTCACCGATTACTACGCCTGGCTCGGCGAGGACATCGCGAATTTCATCGTGGCCGGCGCAGCCAAGGACACCGAGTCGGTGCGGCAGCAGATGGCGGTCTACGAGGCGGCCGGCTGCGATGAGCTGATCTTCTTTCCATCCTCCAGCGACGCCGCTCAGGTGGACTTGCTCGCCGACGCCGCCGGTCTCTGACTCGACCGACCAGGGATGGCCGACGACCTCCCGATCCTCCTTTTCGTCTCGCCCGGAGAATTGGAGGCGTGGCTGGAGGAAAACCATGCGGTTGACGAGGGGGCCTGGCTGAAGATCGCCAAGCGGGGCTCGGGCGTCGAGAGCGTCACCTACGCCGAGGCGCTGGAGCTGGCGCTCTGCTTCGGTTGGATCGACAGCCAGAAGCGCGGCTTCGACGAGAGGTACTTTCTGCAGCGGTTCACGCCCCGGCGCCCGCGCGGAAAGTGGTCGCAGATCAACCGCGAGAAGGCCGAGGCGCTGATCGCAGCCGGGGCGATGCGGCCCGCCGGGCTGGCCGAGGTGAACGCGGCGAAAGCCGACGGGCGATGGGAGGCTGCCTACGCTGGCCAGCGTACAGCCGAGGTCCCCGCGGACCTCCAGCGAGAGCTGAACAGCAACGAGGCCGCAGGGGAGTTCTTCGCCGCGCTCGACAGTGCCAACCGTTACGCGATCCTCTACCGGCTGGAAGAGGCGAAGAAGCCAGAGACGCGGGAGCGAAGGCTGAGAAAGTTCGTCGGCATGCTGGAGCGCGGCGAAAAGATCCACGGCTGAGGCAGCAGCCGCTCAGGGACATGGCCCCGGGTGCGGATTCGGATGCAGCAGCAGCCCCGCCGTACACTCGCTCGATGGACCGCGAGCTTCTCGCCCGAGCCCTTGCCGATTCCGGCGAGCCCGACTACCGCGCCTCTCAGGTCTGGGAGTGGGTGGCGCGGGGAGCCCGCTCCCACGAGGAGATGACGAACCTGCCGGGAGCGCTGCGTGAGCGCCTCGCGGCTTCGGTGCCGCTCTCGACACTCACGCTCGAGGCCGAGGCAAAGTCCGACGACGGCACGGTCAAGGCTCTATTCCACACAGCCGACGGGCGGCCGATCGAGGCTGTGCTGATGCGCTACCGAGACGGACGCCGCTCGGTCTGCCTCTCCTCGCAGTCGGGCTGCCCGTTGACCTGCTCGTTCTGCGCCACCGGCCAGATGAAGTTCGGCCGCAACCTCAGTGCCGACGAGATCCTCGACCAAGCCCTGCACTTCCGCCGCGCCGAAGCGATCGACCACGTCGTCTTCATGGGGATGGGGGAGCCGACGATGAACCTCGACGCCGTGCTCGGTGCCTGCGAAAGGCTGCCCGACGTCGGTGTTACCCACCGCCGCACGGCAATTTCCACCGTGGGCTGGGTGCCTGGCATCGATCGCCTCGCCGAGTGCGAGATGCCGGTCAGCCTCGCCCTCTCGCTGCACGCGCCCAACGACGGCCTGCGCTCGCGGCTGATGCCGGTCAACGACCGTTACCCGCTGGCCGAGGTGCTGGCCGCCTGCGAGCGCTACCGTGCCCGCCGCCGCCGCAAGGTCTTCGTCGAGTACGTGATGCTCGATAGCGTCAACGACCGTCCCGAGCACGCCCGCCAACTCGCCGAGCTGCTCGACCCCCGCGCCTACAAGGTCAACCTGATCCCCTACAACCCGACCGGCGCCTACGACGGTTCCTCCCCTGAGCGGATCGAGAGCTTCCGCGCGATCCTCGCCGAGCACCGCCTCACCGCCACCGTCCGCCTCACCCGCGGCCGCGACATAGCCGCCGCCTGCGGCCAGCTCGCCGCCAGTTCATAAGAGACATCAGTAGGGACATCTTTGAGGACAAAAGATGGCCTATAATCTAGAAATGCCAGTTTCTAGGCCATATTTGATGTCCCATTCTCATATCGACTTCACGGTTGATCTCCGAGACGCGTCACCTGCGATATGGGTGCTCTTGGGTGAGTCCAAATCGAAGAGCCAGCATGTAGCTCGCGCCCTTCTCTCGCCAAAAGCCGCCCATCAACTGCTGTCCGTCTACCTGACCAAGGGAATCTCGGCGACGACGGCGATCGAGGGGAACACGCTCTCGGAGGACGAGGTCAGGAGGGTTCTCGAGGGGTCTTCGCACCTGCCGCCCTCGCGTCAGTACCTGGAGCGCGAGGTCCAGAACGTGCTCGATGCCTACAACCTTGCCCGCAAAGAGCTATTTGAGTCCCCCGCCCTGCCGTTCTCGATCGAACGGATACGAGAGTACAACCGCTTGATCCTCAAAGACCTCGAGCTCGAGGATGGGGTCGTTCCGGGGGAGATCCGTCGGCACTCCGTGGTGGTCGGGTCATACCGCGCGGCACCAGCGGAGGACGCCGAATACCTCCTCTCTCGTCTATGCGAGTGGCTCAACGGGGACAAGTTCGGTGCACCGGCCGAAGCGCCGCAGCTTGCGGCTCCGCTGGCCATCGTCAAGGCCGTGGTTGCGCATCTCTATCTCGCTTGGATTCACCCATTTGGCGACGGGAATGGCAGAACCGCACGGCTGCTCGAGCTGCAGATCCTTCTCTCGGCTGGGTTCCCAGTGCCGACCTGCCAGCTTCTTTCCAACCATTACAACCAGACCCGGTCTGAGTACTACCGTCAGCTCGCGATCTCGAGCAGGGATCGCAACGGCCTCCTCTCTTTCGTTGCCTATGCGGTGCAGGGTTTTGTCGACCAGCTTCGCGAGCAGCTCGATGTGATCTGGAAACAGCAGTTCCAGGACCGTTGGACGCAGTTTGTCTACCAGTCTTTCGGAGAGCGTCGAAGCGAGACCGACAATCGCAGGCTGAGGCTGGTGCTCGACCTCTCACGCGAGTTCCACGCTACGGGAAAGCCAGTCCCCAAGCGCGGTGTCCGCGATCTCAGTCCGCGACTCGCCGCCGCCTACGCCACAAAGACCGAGAAGACGTTGAGTCGGGATCTCAATGCCATCCGTGGACTTGAGTTGCTTCACCCGGGACAAGGAGGGTGGGTGCCGGCCGACAAGGCGATAAGGGGCCTGCAGCCTCCCGCGGTCGATGGAGTCCTTTGGGATTAGCGGCTGTCCCGATGCTGGTGGATGGTCGTTTGGCCGGTTAGCCAACTAGGATCTGGTCGTGGCCGTCGAGAGTCCCGTCAAGCCATCCGAGCGCATCGAGCCGCCCCGGCAGCTGAGCGCCAATCCGGTCCGCCGTGTCGCCGAAGACGTGCGCGCGGAGATCAGCGTGCGTCGTCGGGGCGCTTACCCGCCGGGGCCGAAGAACTTCGACTTCGGCCGCACCCTGCAGGCGGCGCGGGATCCGCTGCCGCTGCTCCTCTCCCTCTACGAGGAGTACGGACCGATCTTCAGCGCTCGGCTCCTCCACCACCCGATGATCTTCATGCTCGGCCCCGAGGCCAACCAGTTCATCACCGTCGCTCACCCGGAGAATTTCCACTGGCGTGAGTCGAGCTTCGGCGACCTGATCCCGCTGCTCGGCGACGGCCTGCTGACTATCGACGATGCCTACCACGACCGGGCGCGGGAGATCATGATGCCGGCCTTTCACCGCGAGCAGGTCTCGGCCGCGGTCGAGGCGATGACCGACGAGGCGACCCCCGCGATCGAGCGCCTGCGCCCTGGCCAGGTCGTCGACGTCTACGAGTGGATGCGGGGGTTGGCGATGCGGATCGCGATGCGGGCACTGCTCGGTCTCGACCCCGACGAGGCCGGCAAGGGAGCCGCCGCCGCGGAGCACTTCGAGCGGGCGCTCGGCTTCTACGGCATCGACTTCCACCTGCGCCTGCTGCGTGGCCCCGGCTCGCCCTGGTCGAAGATGGTGCGCTCGCGCGCCGTCCTCGACGAGATCGTCTACGACGAGATCGCTCGCCGCCGCGCCAATCCCGACGAGTCTCGCCGCGACATCCTCAGCCTCCTGCTCGGCGTGCGCGACGAGGCCGGCGAGGGCTTCTCCGCCAAGGAGGTACGCGACCAGGTGATGACGCTGATGTTCGCCGGCCACGACACCTCGACCTCGACCCTCACCTTCATGATGCACGAGCTGGCCCGCCATCCCGACGTGGTCGCGAAGCTCTGCGAGGAGCAGGACCGGGTGCTCGGCGGCAAGATCCCCGACATCGACACGCTCGAGCGCGAGATGCCCTACCTCGAGATGGTGCTCGACGAGGTGCTGCGCCTCTATCCCCCCGCCTGGATCGGGCCGCGGCGGGCGGTGAAGGACTTCGAATTCAACGGTCACGGCGTCCGCCGCGCCGCCTACGTCAACTACAGCTCCTGGGCGAGCCACCGCATCCCCGAGGTCTTCCCGGATCCGGAGGCGTTCATCCCCGAGCGCTTCACCCGCGAGCGCAAGGCGGCGCTGCCCCGGGGCGCCTATGTCCCCTTCGGCGGCGGCCGGCGGATCTGCATCGGCAAGCGCTTCGGCCAGACCGAGGTGAAGCTGGTGGCGACGATGCTGCTACAGAGGCTGCGCCTCGACGCGATGCCGGGCCGAGCCATGACGGTCCGCCAGATGCCAACGCTCTCGCCCCGGGGCGGCCTGCCGATGCGCATCCTGCCCCGCGGCTGACGACCCCTACTTGATGAAGAGCATCTCCTCGTACTTCGGCAGCGGCCAGAGGTCGTCGGCGACGACCTTCTCCAGCTTGTCGGCGGCCTCGCGCACCGCGCCGCTCTTGGCGAGCTGCTCGTCGCGGGCGAAGATCGCCAGCTCCAGTCCCTCGAGGTCGATCGGCTCGGCGTTTGCCTTCTCCAGCGCGTCGAGCGCGGTCGCCAGCTCCTCGATCAGGCCGCGGACCTCTCCCTCGAGGGAGGAGACCCCCGCCTCGGAGATCAGTGCCAGGTGGCGCAGGGCGGCCGGCAGGATCATCGTCTTGGCGATCGAGAAGGTGGTCTCGGCCTCGATGTTGGCGCGCAGCGCGTATTGCTCGATCCAGACCTCGAAGCGGGACTCCAGCTCGCGCTTGGAGAGCACCTTGTAGTTCTCGAAGGCGGCGACCGAGTTGTCGGCCATCACCTCGAGCAGCGCGTCGGGGGTGGTGCGGAGGTTCTTCAGACCGCGCTGTTTCGCCTCGGCGTGCCACTCCTCGGAGTAGTTGTCGCCGTCGAAGCAGATCTGCTTGTTGGCGGTGTAGGACTCCTTGACCACCTCTATCACCGCCTCGGCGGCGTCCATGCCGCCGCTCGTCTTCGCCTCCAGCTTGTCGGCCAGCTCGTCGATCGCCTCGGCGACGATCGTGTTGAGCACGGTGTTGGGGAAGGCGAGCGACATGCTCGATCCGAGCGCCCGGAACTCGAACTTGTTGCCGGTGAAGGCGAACGGCGAGGTGCGGTTGCGGTCGCCGCCGTGCATCGGCAGGGCGGGGAGCACGGACGTGCCGAGCGACAGGTAGGCCTGCGGCGTCGCCGCGTCGCCGGAGCCGGACTCGATCGCGTTGAAGACCTTCTCGAGCTCGGCGCCCAGGAAGACGGAGATGATCGCCGGCGGCGCTTCGTTGGCTCCCAGGCGATGGTCGTTGCCGGAGCTGGCGATGGCCGCCCGCAGCAGCCCCGCGCGCCGGTGCAC
>JBJMKO010000106.1:0-1678 GCA_045805805.1 Solirubrobacterales bacterium
GTCACCGCTACTGACTGCATGGCAAAGGTCCTTGGCAGGGGACTGGAGCGCCGCCGCACGAACGCCTCACAGCGCGAAGATCTTGCCGGGGTTCAGCAGGTCAGTCGGATCGAGCGCACGCTTGACCATGCGCATCAGGTCAACCGCATCGCCAAGTTCCGCGATCAGCGAGTCCTGCTTGCCAAGGCCGATGCCATGCTCGCCCGTGCAGGTGCCATCCATCGCCAGCGCCCGGTCGATCAGAGCCCCGTTTATGGCCTTCACCTCGGCCATTTCGTCGGGCGAGTCCGGATCGACCGAGAAGACTACATGGAAATTGCCGTCGCCGACATGGCCTAAGAAGGTCGCGGGAACGCTGCAATCGGCGAGGTCCGCCTTCGTCTCCGTGATGCACTCGGCAAGCCGGCTCATCGGCACGCAGACATCCGTCGCCCAGCCGACCGCGCCAGGCCGCATATTGACGGCCGCGTAATAGGCTTCGTGCCGCGCTTTCCACAGCGCATTGCGGTCCTCAGTGCGCTCGGCCCACCGGAACTCGCCGCCGCCGTTGGCGATGGCCAGCTCGCGAACCGTTTCGACCTGCTCCGAGACATAGCGCTCGGAGCCATGGAATTCGAAGAACAGGGTGGTCAGTTCCGGCAAGTCCATCTTCGACCAGAGGTTCACGGCCCTGATCTGCGCGTCGTCAAGGATCTCGACTCGGGCAAGCGGGATACCGAGTTGGATCGCCTGGACGACCGTGTGGACGGCGCCCTCGATAGTGTCGAAGCTGCAGGTCGCGGCGGAAATGGCCTCCGGAATCGCGTGCAGGCGAAGCGTCACCTCGGTGACGATGCCCAGCGTCCCTTCGGACCCGACGAACAGCCGCGTTAGGTCATAGCCTGCAGCCGACTTGCGCGCTCGCCGGCTGGTCCGGATGACCCGGCCGTCGGCGGTGACGACCTTTAGGCTCAGGACAGCGTCCTTCATCGTCCCATAGCGAACGGCGTTGGTGCCAGACGCCCGGGTCGAGGCCATGCCGCCGATGGTAGCGTTGGCACCGGGGTCGATCGGGAAGAACAGACCCTGGTCACGCAGATATTCATTGAGCTGCTCGCGCCGGACACCGGCTTCGACGACGCAATCGAAGTCCTCGGCGTTGAGGGCGACGATGTTCGTCATTCGGCTAAGGTCGAGGCACACGCCACCGCGAACGGCGAGCGTGTTGCCCTCGACCGAGGTGCCGGCGCCGAACGGAATGACCGGCACGCTGGCCTCGCCGCACGCTCGGACCACTTCAACCACATCGTCCGTGTTCTCAGCGAACACGACCGCGTCGGGCGGCATAGGAGCGAAATGGGTTTCGCTCTTGCCATGCTCCAGCCGGATGGCATCACCAATTTGGAATCGGTCCCCGAAGTGCTGCCGAAGGCGATGTGCCAGGCCTTCGGGCAGCGCTCCGCCGGTGGCGGATTGCGCGCCCATCGGACTAGTACTTGAACCGTGTGCGGACGCCATATCGGCGGCGATCGCCAGTGATACCTAAATCGGACGCGAGCGGACCGGGGCCAAAGACATTCTCCAGCGTCGTCTTTTCGATGAAGGAATTATAATATTTCTTATCGAAGAGGTTGTCGACGAATGCGCCGATCTCGAGCTTGCCGATATTGTAGGTCAGCCCGGTGTTAACGAGCATGTA
>JBJMKO010000107.1:0-1520 GCA_045805805.1 Solirubrobacterales bacterium
CACCCCCTGGTTCATGAGCGCGCCGCCGCCGTCGAGGTCCCAGGTGCCGCGCCAGTCGCCGGAGTCGTAGTAGCTCTGGCCTCGCCACCAGTCGATCGAGGCGATGCCGGAGGTCAGCCGGCCCAGCTCACCACGCTCGACGGCTGCGAGGGTCGCCTCGGTGGCGGGGTCGAAGCGGTGCTGCGAGACGACGGTTACCAGCGTGCCGGCCTTCTGTTGCGCCTCGATGATCTCGTCGGTGCGGGCTACCGTGATCTCCGCCGGCTTCTCCACGATGACGTGCTTGCCAGCCTCGAGCGCCTCGATCGCCACCTCGCCGTGCCGCCCGGTGGGCGTGCAGACCGCGACGATGTCGACGTCCACGGCGACAAGTGCCTCGGTCAGCGACGCGAACGGTCGGCCGCCGCGCTCGGCGGCCAGGCGCTCGGCGCGTTCGAACTGGATGTCGGCCACCGCCGCCAGCTGGAGGTGGTCCGCGAGCTGGCTGGTGACCAGCCCGTGGTGCTTACCGATGACACCGGCGCCAACCAGGGCGATCTTGCGGATGCTCATGCGTACTCGATCCCTTCGGCCGTCAGCATGTCGGTGAAGTCCTGCCAGGCGCGGCGGAACAGCTCGGGGCCGGAGAACCCGCCCGTCGCGGTCCCGGTGCGCAGGTGCGGCTCGAGGGAGAAGAACCCGTCGAATCCGTCATGACGCAGCGCGCGGATGGTACGGGCGACCTCGCCATCGCCCTTGCCGGCGGTGACGACCGTGCCGTCCGCCGCCAGCGCGTCCTTGATCTGCACGTACTCCACGTGCGGGCGCAGTACGGCGTACCCGTCTGTGTACGGCCTGACGCCGACCTGGACGAAGTTAGCCGGATCCCAGGCGAGCCGCAGATGCGGCGAGCCGACGGACCGGACGACGTCCAGGCACCGGCTCGGCACGTCGCCGTAGATCCCCTTCTCGTTCTCGTGCAGCAGGATGAGGTCCGCGTTCTCGGCGACGCGGGTGAGCGCCCGCATCCGGGTGATCACCTCGCCACGATGGTGCGCCGGATCAGCGCCGGGACGCAGGAAGAACGAGAAGATCCGGATGTACGGTGCGTCGAAGAAGCGCGCGACGTCCGCGGCGTGCCGCATCCGGTCGAGATGCGGCGGGAACGGCTCATCAATGAAGATCTTGCCGATCGGCGAACCGATGCTGGACACCTGGAGGTCGTGACTCGCGTGCGCCTCCTTCATCGCGGTCAGTTGTTCAGGCTTGAGATCGAGGATGTTGACGTCCCAGGCGCTGCGCACTTCCGTGTACCTCAGGCCGAGGTCGGCCGCGACGGTGCACTGTTCGGTGAAGTCGGGCGAGATCTCGTCGATGAATCCGGACAGGGTCCACATGGGCTTCCTCACAGTTCGAGGCTTGTCGTCAGCTGTTCAATCGGTAGATCCGGTCGACCAGGCGCAGCGATCGGGTCCCCTCTTCCGGGTCGATCCAGAACGGCTGCGGCTGGTCAAGAGAGCGGTAGAAGTCGGCGATGAGCA
>JBJMKO010000108.1:0-18685 GCA_045805805.1 Solirubrobacterales bacterium
CCCCCCGCTCCCCCCAACCCACCCCGCCCCGTGCCACGCTCCTTGCTATCTTTCTCGGTCGGCCCACTGGGCCGAAAGCCGTGCCTGCCTGCCCAACTCCTGGGGCATGCAGGAGTCCTGTAGTCGATACGAGACCCGGAGCGATGAAGGTCAGAGCTTCTGTAAAGCCGATGTGCGAAAAGTGCAAGATCATCCGCCGCCACGGCGCGGTTCTCGTGATCTGCCAGAACCCACGCCACAAGCAGCGCCAGGGCTAGGGGCAAGGCAGAGATGGCACGTATCGCAGGAGTCAACGTCCCCGTCGGCAAGCGCGCCGAAATCGGGCTGACCTACATCTTCGGGATCGGGCGATCCACCGCCCAGAAGATCCTCGAGGAGGCGAAAGTCGATCCCAACACCTTGGTCAAGGATCTGACCGAGGACGAGGTGATGCGTCTGCGCGAGGCCGTCGAGCAGCGCGAGGTCGAGGGGGACCTGCGGCGCGAGCAGTCCCAGGACGTCAAACGACTGATGGAGATCGGCTCCTACCGCGGCCTGCGCCACCGTCGCGGGCTGCCGGTCCGCGGGCAGCGGACCAAGACTAACGCGCGCGGCCGCAAGGGCCCCCGCCGGATGAGCGTCGCCGGCAAGCGCAAGGCACCTCAGGCGAAATAGGAGAACCGTGGCAGCTGCGAAAAAACCCGCCAAAGGGCGCTCACGGCGTCGCGTCAAGAAGAACGTCACCTACGGGCAGGCGCACATCAAGACTTCCTTCAACAACACGATCGTCACCCTCACCGACACCGAAGGCAACGTGATCGCCTGGGAGTCGGCCGGGTCGGCTGGCTTCAAAGGCTCGCGCAAGTCGACTCCGTTTGCCGCTCAGGTGACAGCCGACGCCGCCGCCAAGAAGGGCATGGAGCACGGCCTCGAGAAGGTCGAGGTCTTCGCCAAGGGCGCCGGCTCCGGCCGTGAGACGGCGATCCGCTCCCTGCAGGCGGCCGGTCTCGACGTCACCACGGTCAAGGACGTCTCGCCTCAGGCCCACAACGGCTGCCGCCCGAAGAAGCGGAGGCGTGTCTGATGGCTCGCGACACCTCACCGCAGTGCAAGCAGTGCCGTCGCGAGGGACAGAAGCTCTTCCTCAAGGGTGAGCGCTGCTTCACCGACAAGTGCGGGGTCGAGCGTCGCTCCTATCCCCCCGGCGAGCACGGTCGCGGGCGCATGCGCCAGTCCGAGTACCGCGTGCAGCTTCGCGAGAAGCAGAAGACGCGCCGCTACTACCAGGTGCTGGAGAAACAGTTCCGCGCCTACTACGACAAGGCCTCCCGCCAGGAGGGCGTCACCGGCGAGAACCTGCTGCGCCTGCTCGAGTCGCGCTTCGACAACGTGCTGGTTCGCCTCGGCTTCGCCGCCTCGCGGCGCCAGGCCCGCCAGCTGATCCGCCACGGCCACTGGCTGATCAACGGCCGGCGCGTCGACATTCCCTCCTACCAGGTGCGTCCCGAGGACGTGATCTCGATCAAGTCGAGCTCAGCCGCCAGCGACACGATTCGCAAGGCGACAGAGCTGGTCTCCACCGTGCCGGCCTGGCTGCAGGCCGACCACGACTCCCTTACTGCCAAGGTCCTGCGCTATCCCGAGCGCGCGGAGATCTCGGCGCCGGTGCAGGAGCAGCTGATAGTCGAGCTGTACTCCAAGTAACCGGACTCTTTTCTGAACACGCATACGCAAGGAACACATGACCACTGATTTCCAGGTCCCTCGCATCACCTCTGAGAAAGTGGACGACCGCCGCGGCACGTTCACGGTCGAGCCCCTAGACAAGGGCTTCGGCTACACCTTCGGCAACAGCCTCCGTCGCGTCCTGCTCTCCTCCCTGGGCGGCGCCGCGATCACCAGCGTCCGCATCGAGGGTGTCGCACACGAGTTCTCGACCGTGCAAGGTGTGAAGGAGGACGTCACCGACATCATCCTCAACCTCAAGGATCTCGTCGTCCGCATGCACACCGATGCCGACGAGGTCGAGGCGCCACTGGTCGCCACCGGGCCCGGCGAGGTCAAGGCGAAGGACATCGACCTGCCCTCCGGCGTCGAGATCCTCAACCCGAACGCGCCGATCGCGACGTTGGAGAAGAAAACCAAGCTCGAGGTCTATCTGACGATCGGCCGCGGCCGCGGCTACTCGCCCGCCGAAGAGAACAAGTCGGAGGAGCAGCCGATCGGCGTTATCCCGATCGACTCGATCTTCTCGCCGATTCGCCGCGCCTCTTACTCGGTGGCGACCGCGCGCGTCGGCCAGCGGACCGACTTCGACAAGCTGACGCTTGACCTCGAGACCGATGGCTCGATCGAGCCGGGCGCGGCGTTGCGCGAGGCCTCCGAGATCCTGATCAAGAGCCTGGCGATCTTCACCGACGCCGACCGGGTCGAGGAGCTGACCGCGCGGGAACCGGTCGCGAATCACGCGCCCGACACGATTCCGGGATCCGCCGGGGACGGTGTAGTGAGTGCCAACGGCCTCGACGAGATCCTGATCGAGGAGCTCGAGCTGGGCGTCCGCTCCTACAACTGCCTCAAGCGTGCGGGGGTGCAGACGGTCGGCGACTTGGTCCGCAAGACGCGCTCTGAGTTGAACGCTATCCCGAACTTCGGGCAGAAATCGATCGAGGAAGTAATCGAGACGCTGCACGCTCGCAATCTCGACCTTCAGGGAGACTGAGCGGGAGCTCTGAGCCGGCGATGCGTCACCGCAAGAAGCGCAACAAGCTGAGCCGCGACGCGGCGCATCGCGAGGCCCTGCTCTCGAACCTCTGCAAGCAGCTGATCGACCACGAACGAATCAAGACCAGCCAGGCCAAGGCCAAGGCGGTCAAGCCCGAGGTCGAGCAGTTGATCACGCTCGCCAAGAAGGGCGGGCTGCATGCTCGGCGCCAGGCGCTGGCTACTCTGCACAACGACAAGTTCATCGTGCACAAGCTGTTCGAGGAGGTTGCGCCGCGGTACGTCGAGCGGCCTGGTGGGTACACCAGGATCGTCAAGCTTGGCCCGCGGAAGTCGGATTCGACGGAGATGGTTTTTCTCGAGCTGGTGTAGGGCGGGGGTCGCGGGGGACCACCCGTTCTGACAAATGCCGGCCTAATTAGGCCGGCATTTTGAGTATCCGTCAGCTCGGGTGGTCCCCCGCGACCCCTTGACGTGACTTGCTCTCGCTGAGTCTCAGTCGTATGAGACGGACTGCAGGTACAGGCCGTGGGGTGGGGCTGTGTCGCCGGCGGACGATCGGGGGGCGCCTTTGAGGAGAGCTTTGAAGTTCGGGACGGATCGGCGGCCTGAGGCGGTTTCTAGCATGGTGCCTACCAGGACGCGGACCATGTTTCGCATGAAGGCGTCGGCTGTGATTTGGAAGTTGAGTATGTCGCCGTCGCTTGTCCAGGTGGCGGCGAGGACGTCTCTCTCGAAGCGGACGTGGTCGGTTTTGGTGGGGGTGAAGGCAGTGAAGTCGTGGGTGCCGATGAGGGATGCGGCGCAGGCGTCGAGGCTGTCGCGGTCGAGCTCGTGGGGCCACCAGAGGGCTCGGCCTTCCTCGAAGGGGCTGGGGGAGGGGCGCACGAGGACTCGGTAGCGGTAGGTGCGGGACTTGGCGTCGTGGCGGGCATCGAAGTCATCCGCCGCGGCCGTTGCCGAGGTGACGGTGATGTCGTTTGGCCCGACGCCATTCAGCCGCCGCGCCAAATCCCCTGGAACCTCGGCTTCGGTCACGAAGCTCGCCACCTGTCCCCGGGCGTGCACGCCTGTGTCGGTGCGCCCTGCCACGGTCAGCTCCACTTGCTTCCGCAGCACAGTTGCCAGCGCACCCTCCAGCTCTCCCTGCACCGTTCGAAGTCCGGGCTGCTTTGCCCACCCCCGAAAGCCGCCCCCGTCGTATTCAAGCTCCAGCCTCACGGTCGCCACGGCCAGCAGTATGCCCCGCGCCTGCCCGCTAAGTGTTTTCGAGCAACCCCAGCAGTCCCGCCTCGTCGAGGATCGTCGTCTCGTATTTCTCAGCTTTGGCGAGCTTCGTGCCGGGGTTCTCGCCGGCGACGACGTAGTCGGTTTTTTTCGAGACCGAGTTGACGACCTTGCCCCCGGCTGCCTTGATCAGCGCTCCGGCCTCCTCGCGGGTGAGGTCGGGCAGGGTGCCGGTGAGGACCAGGGTCTTGCCTTCCAGCGGTCCACCTGAGGTGCGGCGTTCGGAGGGGTCCTGCTCTAGGCGCAGCCCTTTTTCGCGCAGCTTCTCGACCAGCTCCCAGGTTCGCTCGTCTGCCAGGGACTCGGCAATCTGCAGCGCCATGATCGGGCCGACGCCCTCGACCTCCTCGATCTGCTCGGGGTCGGCGGTGTGCAGGGCGTCGATAGAGCCGAAGTGGTCGGCCAGGGCCTCCGCGGTGACGTAGCCGACGCCGGGCAGGCCGAGGGCGTAGAGGACGCGCTTGAAGGGCCGAGAACGGGAGGCGTCGATCGCCGCCAGCAGGTTGCCGACGGAGATGTCGCCGAAGCCGTCGAGGCCCGCAAGCTGCTCCTCCCTCAGCTCGTAGATCTCGGCCACGTCCGAGATCAACCCTTCCTGCAGGAAGCGCAGCGCCTGCTTCTCGCCGAGCCCGTCGATGTCCATCGCGCCTTTGCTGACGAAGTGCTTGACGTGCTGGAAGGACTGCCCGGGGCAGCCTGCCCTGTTCGGGCAGATCGTGAAGACCGAGTCCTCGGGCTTGACCGTGGGCGTTTCGCAGGCCGGGCATTTGGCCGGGGGCTCGGGTTTCGACGCTCGTCGCTTGCCCTTCTCCTGGCGCTGGATCAGCGGGGCGACGACCTGCGGGATCACGTCGCCGGCCCGCATCACCACGACCTCATCTCCTGGCCGCACGTCCTTGCGGGCAAGGTCCTCCTCGTTGTGCAGCGTCGCGGTGGAGACCGTGACGCCCCCGACGTGGACCGGCTCCAGCATCGCGAAAGGGACGAGGTGGCCAGTGCGGCCGACGTTCCAGACGACGTCGAGGAGCTTCGTCGTCGCTGTCGTCGGTGCGAACTTCCAGGCGATCGCCCAGCGTGGCTCCCGACCGACGACGCCCAGCTCCCGCCAAAGGGCTCGCTCGTCGACCTTGACGACGACGCCGTCGATCTCGTAGTCGAGCTGGTCGCGGCGCTCCTCCCACCAGCGGCAGCGCTCGACAACCGACTCGATGCCCGGATGGTGTCCCGTGTCGGGGTTGACCTTGAAGCCGCGCTCGCGCAGCCACTCGATCTCCTCGCTGTGCGTGGCGAGCTCGAGGCCGCGGACAGCGCCGATGCCGTACGTCCAGATCGAGAGTGGCCGTTCGGCGGCAAGCGCCGGGTCGAGCTGGCGGATCGAGCCGGCGGCGGAGTTGCGCGGGTTGGCAAAGGCCGGTTCGCCGGCTTCGGCGCGGCGTTCGTTCAGCGCCTTGAAGTCGGCGATCGGCAGGTAGACCTCGCCGCGCACCTCGACCAGGGATGGGGCGTCGTCGATACCCAGCGGGATCGCGCCGATCGTGCGCAGGTTCTGGGTCACGTCCTCGCCGACACGCCCGTCGCCGCGGGTCGCGCCGCGCACGAGCAGGCCGTTCTCGTAGGTGAGCGAGATCGCCAAGCCGTCGATCTTCGGCTCGCTCGTATAGCTGAACTCGGCGGCGCTGATGTCGAGCCGCTTGAGGTGGTTGCGGATGCGAGTCTCCCAGCCGCGTAGCTCTTCCTCGTTGCGAGCGTTGGCGAGGGAGAGCATCGCCTCCGCGTGCTCGACGCGCTCGAAACGGCCGAGGGGCGGCGCGCCGACGCGCTGGGTGGGCGAGTCTGGCGTGCGCAGGCCCGGGTGGTCGGCCTCGATCGCCCGTAGCTCGTCGAGCAGCGCGTCGTATTCGTCGTCGTCGATCGAGGGGTCGTCGAGGACGTAATAACGGCGGTTGTGATCTGCAAGCTCGCGCCGCAGCTCCGCGGCGCGCTGCTTCGCACCGGTGGCGCTCACACCGAGGTGGGCGCGCTCGCTGCCAGCATCTCCTCGAAGCCCCAGCCCCGCAGCCGTTCCAGCCCGCCGTGGTCGGTGAGGTCGAAGTGGATCGGCGTGACCGAGATGCGCCCGCCGGCAACCGCGTTCAGGTCGGTGCCCTCGATCTCCTCATAACCGGGTTGCCAGCCGTAGATCTCGTAGTGGCGCCGACCGTCCCTCTCGCCGATCAGCTTCAGCTCGTCGTTGTAGATGCGCTTCCCGAGCTTGGTCACCTCGATCCCATTTGGCTCGCCGGCAGGGCAGTTGACGTTGATCAGGGTCGCCTCGGGCATCGGTTGGTCAATCAACCGCCGCACCAGCTCGGCCGTAAAGGGCGCCACGACCCCGAAGTCGAAGCGGCCGCTGACGTAGCCCATGCCGCCGCCCGAGGACTGTTGGGACACCGCCACGGCGGGGATGCCGAGGACGATTCCCTCGAATGCGGCGGCAACCGTCCCCGAGTAGGTGATGTCATCGCCGAGGTTGGCACCGTGGTTGACCCCGGAGACGATCAGGTCGGGACGGTGGCCGACCAGGCCCAGCTCGGCGAAGCGGACGCAGTCGACCGGGGTGCCGTCAGTGGCGAAGCCCTTGTCGCCGTCGCCGAACTCCACCTCCTCGACGGTCAGCGGCGAGCGGGTGGTGATGCTGCGCGCGGTGGCGCTGCGGTTGGAGTCCGGCGCGATCACGTCGACCTCGACCCCCTCGATCTCGCGCAGTGCCCGGCGAGCGGCCTGCAGGCCGGGAGCGGTGATCCCATCGTCGTTGGTAAGCAGTACTCGCACGTCAGCGATTCTAGGCATCGGAGCGGGGCACCACTCGGCCTGACGAGAGCGCGCTCAGTAGGAGGCGATTTCTGCTGCGATCAGGTCCTGCTCGAGGTGGGCGAGACCGAGGTCGCGGACGCTTCCCATCAGGATCGAGAAGATCATCGTCTTGCCGTCGCGGTTGAAGCAGTAGCCGGAGAGGTTGCTTACGCCGGTCAGGGTGCCGGTCTTGGTTCGACAGCGGCCGTAGGCCGCGGTGCCGTGCATGCGGTCGGCGACCGTGCCCTCGTGGCCGGCCAGGGCCATGTCCTGGATCAGCTCTTCGCCCTCAGGCGTGCGCCACATCGTCTTCAGCAGGCCGACCACCTGCGTCGGCGAAGCGCGGTTGGAGCGGGTCAGCCCGGAGCCGTCGACCGCGTGCAGGCCCGAGCCGTGACCGCGGGCGAAGCGCTCGACCACGGTGGTGCCCGCCGACGTGGTGCCGGCTCCCTCGAAGCGCGCGCCCAGCAGCTTGATCAGCATCTCGGCGAAGAAGTTGTCGGAGTAGACGTCGGTGGTGTTGACGATTTCGGTCAGCGGCGGAGATTCGACCTTCGCGATCTCCGTGCTGCCTGCGGGCGCCTTGGCGAGGGCCACCTTGGCCGGGACGCGCACCCCTGCTCCGCGCAGGGATCGTGCCAACGTCGCGGCAGCGGTCTTGGCCGGGTCGCCCGAGAAGCCGCTCGCGCTCGACCCGTTGAAGCCGGAGTTGAATGAGAGTCCGGAGAGGGGGCCGACGTAGGAGCTGGTTGCGTAGCCGGAGTCCGCAACCCCGCGCAGGCGGTCGAAGACGCTGTCGTCGGCATAGAGGCGGCCCGTGATGGCGCTGATGCCTTCTTCGCGGATCTGGCTCTTGAGCAGGAAGATGTTGGTGCCCAGGCCACCGAGGTAGCTCTTGTAGAAGGCCGGTGTGCCCAGGGCGGGGTCGCCGCCCCCGATCAGGTAGAGGCTGCCGTGGAGGACGCCGTTGCGATCGATCGGGCCGTCGCCGCGTACCGTCGTTGCGATCCGCGAGCGGGGGCCGAGGCGGGAGAGCGCGGTCGCGGTCGTGAACAGCTTCATGTTCGAAGCCAGCGGCCGCCGTCGCTTCGCGGCCCGAGCGCACACGGGCATACCCGTTTCGCCGTCGATCACGTAGAGGCCGCTGGCGCTGCCCCCGCCACGCACCAGGTGCGAGACCAAGCTTGGGCAGAAGGGGCTGGGCGTCGTCGCCTGCGCTCTCGAGGCCGAGAGGAACGCCAGCAACGCGCAAATCGCGGCAAAGAGCGCCGGGGGTCGCCTCACTGAGTGGGATAATGCATGTTTATGGGCAAAGTTGTGGACATAGAGTCGCAACCGCGCCGGCGACGCGGCCGTAAACGCCCGTCGAAGACGGCCCTGGTGCTCGGCGGCGGCGGCTTCACCGGCGGTGTCTACGAGATCGGCGCACTGCGCGCCCTCGACCTGCTCGCGGTCAACAGCACGATCAACAACTTCGACGTCTACGTCGGCACCAGCGCAGGCTCCTTCGTCGCCGGGATGCTCGCCAACGGCATCACCCCCGACGAGATGATGCAGGTGATCAACCGGCGCATTCCCTCGGAGCTGGAGGACCTCAATCTCGGCAAGGCGCTCAAGCCCAACTACCTGGGTTTCGTGCAGAAGGCGACGATGCTGCCACTGCGAACGCTCGAACTGGCGCGCAGCCTGGTGCGAATGGGCGATTTCTCGGCAATCGACATCGGCGTCGGGCTTGCCGAGGCGCTGCCGGCCGGCCTCTACTCCAACGGCGGCATTGCCGAGTACGTCGAGGGGGCGCTCGCCGAAGACGGTCGCATCGACGACTTCCGCCTGCTCGACAAAGAGCTCTACCTCACCGCCACGGACCTCGACACCTGCGAGCGGATCGTCTTCGGCGAGGAGGGCTGGACCGACGTGCCGATCTCCAAGGCGATCCAGTGCTCGACCGCGCTGCCGATCGTCTACAAGCCGGTCGACCTGAAGGGCCGCCAGCTGGTCGACGGCGGCATCCGCTCGACCACCAACGTCGACATCGCGGTCGAAAAGGGCGCCAAGTTCATCATCGTCGTCAACCCGCTCGTTCCCTTCGTCAACGACTTCGAGAAGACGATCCCGACCGTCTTCGGGACGCGGGTGCGGCGCGTCTCCGACATGGGCATGCCGGCGATCGCCAACCAGACCTTCCGCTTGATCGTCCACGCCCGTCTGCACGAGGCCGTGGCCCGTTGGGAGGAGAAGTACCCGGGCGTCGACATCATCCTGGTCGAGCCCGAGCCCAACGACGAGCTGATGTTCGGCACGCCGATCATGGACTACTCGCGGCGGCTGAAGATCGCTCGACACGGTTTCGAAGCGGTCACCGCGACGCTCGCCAAGGACTACGACCGCTATAAGGAGATCGCCGACCGCCACGGCCTCGAGATCTCCGAGCGCCGGGTGCGCCGGGTGGTCGAGCGGGCTGCCGAAGAGGAGCCCGAGCAGAGCTCAGCCTGGCGCCGGGTACTCGAGCAGACCACCTCGGCGCTGCTTCGCCAGTCCGGCGAGGCGTCCTAGGGCGGCCTGGCGCAAAAGTCGGACATATTCCGACTTATGCGCCAGGTGTCTCAGCTCGCGTAGAGCTGCTCGATCTCGCGCTCGTGCTTGCTGACGACGACGGCACGCTTGACCTTCAGGGTCGGGGTCAGCTCCCCGTTTTCCTGCGACAGGTCGCGGGGGAGGATCGCGATCTTCTTCACCTGCTCGACGCGGGCGAATTTCTCGTTGATCTTCTCGCGATGGGCATCGAGCGCGGCGACGATCTCTTGGTTCGTCGCCAGCTGCTCGGGATCCTCGGGCAGGCCGTGCTCCCTGGCGTAGGCAATGGCCTCTTCGGGGTCGAGAGTGACGAGGGCGACGAGGTAGGGCTTGCGATCGCCGACGACGACGCACTGGGAGACCAGCGGGTGCTGCTTGATCTCGTTCTCGAGGTTGGCGGGGGTGATGTTCTTGCCCCCGGCGGTGATGATGATGTCCTTCTTGCGGCCGGTGATCTTGATGAAGTCGTCCTCTTCGATCTCGCCGATGTCGCCGGTGTGCAGCCAGCCGTCGACGATCGCCTCGCGGGTCGCCTCCTCGTTCTTGTAGTAGCCCTGGAACACGTTGGGGCCCTTGACCAGGATCTCGCCGTCCTCGGCGATCTTCACCTCGCAGCCGGGGAACGGCTTGCCGATCGTGCCGACCTTGAAGTCGTCGGGGGTGGAGATGGTCGCCGCGGTCGAGGTCTCGGTCATCCCCCACCCCTCCAGCACGAGCACGCCCGCGGCGTCGAAGAAGCGCAGGATCTCGGGACTGATCGGGGCGGCGCCGGAGACGGCGAGCCGCAGCTTGCCGCCGAAGAGGCCGCGGATCTTGAAGAGGACCTTCTCGTCGGCGAACTCGTATTGCTTGCGCAGCAGGAAACCCGGCTTGCGGCCGGCTCGCTCGGTGGCGCGCATCTTCTCACCGACCCCGATCGCCCAGTTGAAGATTGCCTTTTTGAGGCCGCCGGCCTTCTCGGTGCCGCTGGTCGCTGCGGTGTAGATCTTCTCGAAGATGCGCGACACCGAGGGGAAGTAGGTCGGCTTCAGCTCGGCCAGGTTGGGCAGGATCTTCTGCGGGTCGCCCTCCCAGTAGGCGAGGGTGGCACCGAGGTCGAAGCTGCCGAGCTGGATCAGTAGGGCGAAGGAGTGGGCGAGGGGGAGGTAGAGGTAGGTGAGGTCTTCGGGCTCGATGACGCTGGTCTCGTTGACCATGTCGAGCATCGCCCGGTAGTTGCCGTGGCTGATGATGCAGCCCTTGGGTGGGCCTGTAGTGCCGGACGTGTAGATGAAGGTGCAGACGTCCTCGGGTGCCACCGACTTCCAGCGGGCCTCCCACTCGCCGGGCTCGCGAGCGCCGCCGCGGGTGGCCAGGTCGTCGAGTGAGATCGCGTCGTCGCTCGAGCCGGTCATCCGCACCACGTGCTCCAGCAGCGGCAGCCGGTTCCGCACGGCGCGGATCTTCTCCATCTGCTCGTTGTCCTCGACGATGACGACCTTGGCGTCGGAGTTCTCCAGCACGTACTGGCACTCCTCCGGCGAGTTGGTCTGGTAGATCGGCACGACCACGGCCCCGGCGGAGAGCGCGGCGAAGTCGGCATAGGTCCACTCGGGCCGGGTGTTGGCGAGGATCGAGACCTTGTCGCCCTTGGCGACACCGAGGTCGATCAGGCCGAGCGAGAGCGGACGGACGACCTCCAGCACCTCGTCGAAGCTGCGCTTGGCCCACTTTCCGTCCCGCTTGAAGCAGACGGCAGGCGCGCTGCCGTAGACCTGGGCCGAGAGTGGAAGCAGATCCGCCAGCGTGGCCGATTTAGTTCCCCGCTCCATGCGGGGAATGAGTCTAGTTAAGAGCTAGCCGGCGCGGGCCTCGTACCGCCGCGCCTGGCTGGGAATGCTGCGCATCGAGGTCTGGAAGAGGGTTTTGTCGATGCGGCCGTGAAAGATCGGGATGCCCATCTCCACGCATTTGCCGATCACCTCCTGCCGCTTCATGTGAAGCTCCTCGGCAAGCTCGGACGGGGTGAGGTGATTGGCCACGGCGGACCTCCCTTGATCGTTGAAATCGGGTAGATGGATATTTACCCCTGGGAGCGGACGTGTCAAACGAATTGGCGCTGGTTGCGAGGATCGGCCGGGGCCGCGAGTCGCGATAATGGCCGGGTGCCCGTTGCCGCAGAGAGCCGAGCCGAGCCGGGGGAGGTGCCGATCCCGCGGCGAGGCCGGATCTGGATCGTCCTCGTCCTCTCCATCGCGGTCCTCGCGCTTGGCTACGCGCTGGTCGGCATTGCCACCCAGGAGGCCGGTCGCGATGTCGTGCGCATCTCCGGCATCGCCGAAGGCCAGGAAATCTTCGGCGGGGTGCCGCAGGAAGGCGACCGGCTCGGCTCCTCCGACGCCCCGGTCTCGATCCAGGTCTTCAACGACCTGCAGTGCTCCAGCTGCCGCGAGGACTTCCTCAGCACGATTCCCGGCCTGGTCGAAGGCTACGCCCGCCCCGGCAAGGCGAAGCTGCTCTACCGCCACTACTCGGTCAGCGAAAGCCCGCAGGAGCTGGGCTTCTATGGCGCCGAGGCGGCGGCGCAGCAGGGTTACGGCTGGCAGTACTCCTACCTCTTCTTCCGCAACCAGGACGAAGCGAAGCGCTTCGGCATCGACCAACGCTTTCTCGACTCGGTGGCGGGGGGGATCGAGGAACTGAACGAGCCCGAATGGCTGGCCTACCTCGAAGACGAGGGCGGCACCGACGGCGCGATCAGCCGCAAGCTCGACGGCTACGAGGAGCTCGGAACCGGCCTCGGCATCCGCACCCGCCAAGCGGCGATCGTCAGCGGCCCGGGCGGCACCCGCACCCTCCAGGACGGCCCGACCTTGCACCAGATCGAAGCCGCGATCGAAGCGGTCCGGTAGTCCCCGGTCCGTTCTGGGATAATCGTCGCCTCTCGGGGCGTGGCGCAGCCTGGTAGCGCGCACCGTTCGGGTCGGTGAGGTCCCCGGTTCAAATCCGGGCGCCCCGATTGGCATGTTCTCCCCGTCGTGCCTAGCATGGCCCCGCATGACCGCTCCGCGTCAGGCGTGCGGGGCGGCGGTGCGGGGCGGTTCGCGGGAATCTGTGATGCAGGTGTGATGCAGCGCTTGTGGCGGGAGTGATGCGCGCCTTGATCTATGAGACGTGCAGGGCGCCGGGCCTGCCATGGGCGGAGGCAAGACGGCCCGAGCCGAGGCGCTCGCTGGGGTGGCGAGACACTGCCTCTAGGCGACGGCGTTGGACGGCCACCCTGAAAGTACCCAAAGCATTACGCTCGGGCGCCTTCAATGACCGAGGAGCTGCTACCGGGCCTTCAGGGATGGGTGTTCGCGATGACCAAGGGGGCCTTCAAGTCGCGCGAGCTGCTCGAAGCCGAACGCCCCGATGACGTGCCGCCCTATAGCGACGATCTGATGTTGCTCCAGAACTGGGGCACCCTGATCGATCGGCAGGGAATGATGCTTGCTTACCTCTCGGTGGTCCCGGCAACCCGAGCCGAGCTGAAGGAGAGCATGCCCGGGCTGTTGGACCGCTCTCCCGCATGGCTCGACGCGCGCCTGCAGGGCAAGCCACTGATGAGCTGGGATCTGTTCTTCCGTGGAGCCGCCCAGACGGTAGCGGTGCATCGCAGGGAAATCGAACGGGTCGTGGCCGAGCAGGTGGACGACCCCGAGGAGATCGAAGAGGCGCTGGCGAATGCGCCCGTTCCGGCGGGGACCGAGGATGAGGACCGCTCCGATCTCATCTCCGCGGTCAGCTGGGCGATGACGGCGCACCTGAAGGCGCTGGTCGATATCGCCTACCACCTTGAACGGCAGTTCGGCAGGTTCGGGGACCTCGGCGACGATTGCTAGCGATCCCGGTCTGACGCAAACCGCGCAAGGGTATAGAGGGCGGGCCGAGTCCTACACGCCCACTCGCCTGGCGACGTAGATCGCCTTGGTGTGGACTGAGGTATCGAGAGGCTGTCGCGGGATGCCTTCGAAGTCTTGGCCGTAAATGCCCAAACACTCAAGACCGACCTGTTGCAGGGCAGCTAGCACCTCTACTTCGGGAAAATGGCGCTGGCGATGCTCGGATACTTCGCCCTGTTCCCCCGGAACCGCCGGGCCCTCGTTGCGTTCCGCTTCGAGCCGGGCTTCGAAAACCGAGCCAGCGGGAGCATTTTTGGGAGTCTGCCCCCTATAGGTGAAGCGCCAACCACCTCGCTCGCTCACAGTTGTCTCGGTAAAGACGGAGCGATAGATAAGAAGCTCGTTGACATCGAACAAGAGCAATCCTGAGCACGCGAGATTTGCGCGCATCCCGCGCAGTGCTTCTTCCAGCTCTTTGCCGCTCAGCAGGTAGTTGATCGCGTCATCGAGCGCCCAGACAAGGTCAAACTCGCCAAGAATGGGCAACTCCCGCATATCGGCCACCGAAAGCGCCACCGAACTTTCCGCCTTGCGCTTGGCCAAGGCAAGCATCGCAGGCGAGATGTCGCAGCCCGTGACCTCCCAGCCTCGCGGCAACATTGGCAAGAAGCTCTTGCCCGTTCCGCAGCCGACGTCAAGCAGGCGCCGCCCTCTTAGGCCGTGGCCGGCAAGCACGTCGAGCAAGTCAATAAGCCAACCGTCGTAATTGTGGTGGGCCGTGAAATCGTCGTAGGTCGGAGCCATCGCCTCGTAAGCTCGATGCGCTCCGTCCTCAAACCCGTCTGCCGTTAGAGCCTCCACAAAGGAATGACCCAAGAGTACTCAACCTTTGTTCCTGTATTCCCAGGTCACCACCCCAGCCGAAGTTGCCGCGAGCAAAAGGGGCAGCCGCCCCAGGGACGAAGTTGGGGGAGGGCGGCGAACTCGGAACGCCGCCCTCCCTGTCCCTGTGCACCGAGCGCCCGCCATCATGGACATCGACGACCGATGGCCCAGGACGCGCGGCGCCCGATGCAAGCGGCGATGCTAAGGAGCCGAGAATGCAGTTTGCCGCTCCCTCTTTTGAGCGATCTAAAGCTCTTGTGAGGCGGGCCAGCGACCCCCTGTGAAGTACAGCGCAGGTCGCTGCCCCGCCTCGGCTCGCCTAGCGGCTCTTGACAAAGAGGTGCAACGGAAGCGGGCGCTCCACTGAAATCTTCATGCGGTCACCTCCCTTCAGGCGTCGTCAGACCGCAATTGATCTAATAAATCTGAGTATTTCAGATTTTTAGATCATTCAGCACTGATCGAAGGAACGGCGAGAGGCAAACCGCTACCGTCCGCGCTGCGCACTCAGGAAGTTCCTATTAACGACCGAGAGGAGATCGGTGAATGGCTGCAAAAGGCGGAAAACCGAAGGCGAGCAAGACCCCAAAGGTGAAGACGCGCCCGGCTTGGGATCTGGTCGATATCCGCCTGATGAAGGCCCTCTCCCATAAAGAGCGAGTCGAAATCCTGTCAATCCTCAGCGAGAGGGAGGCCAGCCCGAACGAACTCTCTGAAATCATCAAGGTGGGCCTCAGCAAGACCGCCTATCACGTCAAAGTCCTCAAGGACTTCGACTTGATCGAACTGGTCCGCACCGAGCCGCGTCGGGGGGCGCTCGAGCATTTCTATCGGGCTAAGCAGCGGGCAATATTCCCCGAGGAGCTTTGGGAGGCGATCCCGAAGGGCATGCGAAAAGGGATCACCCGCGACGTGATGGGGGATGCCCTTGACGACATAGGATCGGCTGTGGAGGCTGGCACTTTTGACGCCCGCGACGAATTCCATCTAAGTTGGATTCCCGCGCTTCTAGACGCCGAGGCCTGGACCAAGTTGATGAAGGCGCTCATCGCGTTTGTCGAACTCGTTATTGACACGCAGGCGGAAGCATCCGTGCGTCTCGCGGAGAGCGGAGAGGACGGCATCGCGACGACCTTCGCCTTGTTTGGCTTTGAATCCGCTCGGAACTCCGACGACGGCGTGAAGAAAGCCTCGGCAAGGAAACGGGGCTGAGCCACATGAGTCGTTAGATCGCGTCCAGAGCCTGTCGCGTGGCCAAGATGCCTATCTGAGGAGCAAAGGGGGCATCGCCTTCGTCGGCCGGAGTATGCGGGCAAGCCTCACAGCCTCGGGCAGGGAAGCTTTAGCTCACCGCTCCCGAGGACGGGTTCACATCGCCGTTTGGGCTCATGACCCGCCACTTTTGCTCACACCACTTATAACAGTGAAGCTCTTTCAATTAGCACTAGTAGTACAAAACGCCTGTATCGGTTAACCAATAAACCTAAAATTGTGTATTGCAGACTCCATGCATTCTGAAAGAATGCCGATCCAGTTTACCAAGTTACTCGAACGGTGGCTGGAGAGAGGAGAGCATGAGCGGCTCGTCTGTGCGTTGTGGGCGGAATGGCAATGACAGAGGCAATATCCGTTGGCTCGTCGTGTTCACCCTCATGCTTTTCGTCAGCTCCGTGGGGTCTGTATTTGCCGACCCACCTGAAGAACCGCAAGCTCCCCCGGTTCAAGAAGGCTCCGTGGAACCACCCGGCGCCGAAGCAATCGCAAGTGGCCTGGCGGCGATCGAAACAGCCGAAGCCGAACGAGAAGAAGCGCTCCAAGCTCCATCCGCCGTGCAGGAACGAGAAGACTCCGCCTTTGCCTTTTCCGGGATCGGGGCAGAAGAAGCGGCTGAACTGCTGAGCGCGGACTTCGCCGATCAGCTCGCCGGCCTCAATGCCAATCCGGCACGTTTGCTCACCGATGTGGTGCTAGAGCAGCCATTTGGCGAATTCGGTGCCCGGATCACCGATGCCGACAGCGAGACCGAGCTGATCGAATCGAGTGTTCCCGTCAGGATCGAGGACGCGAATGGGCAGCTGAAAAAGGTCGACCTCGAGCTGGAAGGCGACAGCGAAGGCTTCGAACCGCAGAACCCCCTGACGGAGCTGCGAATCGACAGGTCGGCTGAAGAAGGAATCGAAGTGGGCGAACGGGACCTGTCGATCACCCAGGCCAGCCCCGAAAGCGAAAGCACCGGCCGTGTCTTCGGCAACAAGAACATTTTCTTCCCCGAAGTTGGCCCCGACACGGATCTGCTGGTCTCGCCGATCTCCGGCGGGGTGGAGCTCTTTGATCTGCTTCGCTCGGCCGAAAGCCCCGAGTCGCTGCGCTTTCAGCTCGATATTCCCGCCGAAGCCGAACTGCGCTCCGATGGCAACGGCGGCGCTGAGGTCGTCGAAGGCGAATCGAGCCTTGCCCAGGTCCCCATGCCCAGCGCCATCGATGCTCAGGGTGCTCACGTCCCCGTTGACCTCGAAGTCGAAGGGGGCGCAATCGTGGTTAACGTGCCCCGCGAAGAGAACCAGTTCGCCTACCCGATCCTCGTCGACCCCCAGTGGATAACCGACAGCTTCAGCTGGTCCTCGGGGAACAACCTCGACGGCCTCAAAGAAGACGTCTGGCACTGGTCGACCAGCAGCGAATCCAAGTTCGCCCACAGCACCTACTGCATCAATAGCTGCTTTGGCGGAGTGCAGCGCGGCCTCTACATCTCGACGAAGAACGTCAAATACGAAGCCAACGAATACGGCCAGTGGTGGTACGAAGCGCCCGGCCAGACCACATACATCCCATCGATCTACCCGACGACGAGCGCCTATATTAGCCCCTTCAACCGAGACAACCACGGCTGCAGCTGGGAAAAATACAAACAGCCCTACGACTACGACGGTGTCTGGGACGGCTCGAAATGGACCTGGCTGGAAACCGATCGAGCGCAGTGGTACGGCAACGCCTCGATCTACACCAAAGGCAAGCTGCTGATCATCGGCGTGGGCGCGGGCGGCGGTATCAACATCCCCTGCTGGCGCGACGTACGTGCCGGCGGCGTCACGGTGGCATTGGCCGACCCCGAGGCGCCGACGATCGACTGGGTGAGCGGTACCTCGAGTAAATGGACCAAAGACCTCACGGTCATCGCCCACGTGAGCGATCCCGGCCTTGGAGTCAAGGGGATCACGCTGAGCCCCGAAGGAGCCAGCCCCTATACGGCAGGAAGCTGCACCGGCCTCTATGCCGACCGCTGCCTGTCCAGCAAGGAAGTGAGCTTCGGCGTCGGCTACTTCCTCGAAGGCGAACGCAGTGCCAACATCTCAGCTTACGATCCACTCGGTCCCGATGTCGGTGCCCATGTCTCTTCCAGCTACAAATGGACGACCAAGATCGACCGCAGCAAACCCGAAGTCGAACTCGAAGGCCAGCTCACCGAAGCGATCGAAGAAGCCAAAAGCGAAGGGGAAGTGAGCAAAGAAGTTCCCCAGCTGAGTCTTCCCGTCTACAACCTGAAGATCAAAGCCGAAGACGGCAGCAACACCGAAGGCAAAACCAAGCGTTCCGGCATGAAGAACATCGCGATCTTCGTCGACGGCAAAGAAGTGGAAGTGTCCTGGAAAGCGCAGGAATGCCCGGCCAGTAGCTGCACGATGACCGAGACCTACATCTTGCGTCTCAACGGTCTCGAAGGCGGTCCAGTCCATCATTTGAAGGCCGTGGCAGAAGACCAGGTCGGCAACAAACGCGAACGCGAAATCGAATTCGAATATATCCCGGCCACAGGGATGAAGGACGAATACGTGATGCAGTACTTCCCACTGCCCGACGGGGAAGGCAACGAAGAAGAAGAAGAGTTTCCGAAGCGCCCCGAACTGGCCGTGAACGTGACGAACGGCAACCTCGTCTATCGCCAAAAGGACATCGAAGTCCCAGGCGCCGCGATCGACCTTGAAGTCGAACGCTTCTACAACTCTCAGCTGCCCACCGAAGACAACACCGAGTGGGGCGACGGGTGGACCTTGGCCCAGACCCCCGAGCTGGAACCCGAAGAAACCAAAGAAAAAGCGCCCCCCGCCAGGGCCTCGATGGTGCGCACCAGCGGGGTACTCGAGAGCTCGGTCGGGCTACCGACCGAAAGCGGCAGCACCCAGTTCGACAAGAAGCTGGGGGCAACCGTGACCAAGGAGCCCGGCGGCGGCTACAGGGTCGAAGATCAAAGCGGCGAAACAGATACCTCGCTTGCCTTCGACAGCACCGGCAAGGTGCAGGAAGAAACCACCTCGGGCTACGCCAAAATCGACTACTCCTACGAAGGAGGCGACCTCTCCGAACTGGCGGTCGACGACCCGGCAAGCGTCGGTGGAGTGCCGCCCGAAGGACTTACGGAAGATCTGGACCCCCCGGCCTACCTGACGTCCTTCGGCGGCACGGGTCCCGGCCAGCTTTCCCGTCCCGGGGGTGTTGCGACCGACGCCGAAGGAAACGTCTGGGTTGCCGACACCTCCCACAGC
>JBJMKO010000109.1:0-84654 GCA_045805805.1 Solirubrobacterales bacterium
CCGAAGTGGAACACGATCTCGATCTCCGGCTACCACATGCGCGAGAAGGGCTGCTCGGCCGTGCAGGAGGTGGCGTTCACGCTCTCCAACGCGATCGCCTATGTCGAGGCGGCGCTGGAGCGGGGCCTCGCGATCGACGAGTTCGCTCCCCGCCTCGCCTTCTTCTTCAACGGCCACAACAACGTCTTCCAGGAGATCGCCAAGTTCCGCGCGGTGCGGCGGATGTGGGCCAAGATCGTCGAGGAGCGCTTCGGGGCACAGGACCCCAACTCGATGAAGATCCGCTTCCACACGCAGACCGGCGGGGTGACGCTGCAGGCCCAGCAGCCCGAGGTCAACATCATCCGCGTCGCGCTGCAGGGCTTCGCCGCCGTCTGCGGCGGCACCCAGAGCCTGCACACCAACGGCTTTGACGAGGCACTGGCGCTGCCGACCGAGCGCTCGGCCCGGATCGCCCTGCGCACCCAGCAGGTGCTTGCCCACGAGTCCGGTGCCGCCGACACCGTCGATCCCTTCGCCGGCTCCTACTTCGTCGAGTCCCTTACCGACGAGGTCGAAGCCCGCTCCTGGGAGCTGATGGAGAAGGTCGAAGAGCTCGGTGGCTCGGTCGAGGCGCTGGAGTTCATGCAACGCGAGATCGAGGAGTCGGCGCACTCCTACCACGAGCGCTACAAGTCGGGACAGGACATCGTCGTCGGCGTCAACAAGTACGTCACCGATCAGGTCGACGACGTCGACATCCTCCGCGTAGACCCCGAGGCCGAGGAGCGCCAGCTGGCGCGACTGAAGGCCTTCAAGGAGTCCCGAGACCAGGCGGCCGTCGAGGCGAAGCTCGAGTCCCTGCGCGCCGTCGCTCGCGGCGACGGCAACCTGCTGCACCCGATCCGCGCCGCCCTCGCCGCCGAAGCCTCGATCGGCGAGGTCTGCGGCGCGATGCGCGAGGTCTTCGGCGAATACAAGGGCGGCGCCTTCTTCTAGCCGCCGACTGACCTGGCGCTTGCTCCCTTTGGTTCGCATGGGAGCCCAAACGGAGCACGGAACAGATCGAGGGCTGTTGGGGTCCACGTCTACATGGCGTCGACCGTCTGGAGGACTTTCGAAAAGTGCCGCGAACCGGGGTCCATGATCGAGGTCGCGCGGACGCTGATGAAGTCCGAGCCCGAGCTTGCCGAGCTGGTCGCGAGCGTCGAAGGCATCGAGGTGACGATGGCCGAGAAGGGCTTCGGCACCCGGGTGGAGCTTCGCGCGAGCGAGGGCTCCGGCATGATCGAGAGCGACCTGGAGCGGATCTTGAATGACCTGGCCGAGCCGAGCAAGCAGCCCTTCGGCAGCGCCTGAACCCAACTACGAGAGGACGAGTTGAAGCTGATGAAGAGGCACCTGAACCCAGCCACCATAATCGCCTGCATCGCCCTGTTCGCGGCCCTTGGGGGCGCCGCGGTGGCGGCCAAGACGGCAAGCAAGGTTAAAACCAAGAACCTGGCCAACGGTGCGGTGACGACAGCGAAGCTGCGCAATGGTGCGGTGACGACGGGCAAGCTGCGCAACGGCGCCGTGACCGGACAGAAGATCGCCCCGGCGACGATCGGCTCGAGCCAGCTCGCCAACGGCTCGGTCCGCTCCGGCCAGCTCGGCGGCCAGGTCGTCACAGAACCGAAGATCAAGAACGGTGCGGTCAGCGAGAGCAAGCTGGGCGCCGGCTCTGTGAGCAGCGGCAAGCTCACATCCAGCTTCCTCGCCCAGCTGGTCAAGAACGTCACCTACGTAAACGCCGAAAGCGTCACGAACGACGAAGGCGCGAAGACCGAAACCGCCTTCTGTCCGTCTGGCAAGCAGGCGATCGGCGGGGGAGCGCGGGTCAACGGCGAACTGGAAGAGGTTGCTGTGACTGGATCGAATCCCTTCGTTGCGGGCAATGGCGAGCGCACTGGATGGTCCGCCTACGGCCGCGAGCTTCCGGATGAACCGGGTGCCGGGAAATGGTCGATTACGGCCTTCGCGATCTGCGCGGAACTCTAGGTTCAGCCAGCGAAATCCAGGCTCGAAGGGCCCGCCTCGGCGGGCCCTTCGCCGCCAGACCCGCCGCGGGCGCCTTCTCAGTCGCTCGACTCGCGCTGTTGCCGCAGGGCCTCGCGCGCCGCGTAAAGTGCCGGCAGGGCCGCGGTGTCCTTGGGGCGTCCCAGCTTCTCCTTGGAGGCGATCACCTGGTCCAGCGTGATCACCCGTACCGAGAGATCGCCCAGGGAGAGCTCGATCGTCGCGACTTCGTCGAAGCCGCCGATCGCGGCGGCCTGCGGGACGACGTCGATCGGCCCGGCCTCGGTATCGAATCGCTGTGTCTGCCAGCCGAGGAAGTCGGCGCCTTCGAGCGGTGCCGAGGTCTCGGCACCCAGCGGGCGGGCGTCCAGCGAGTTGAGGGCGGTGGCGAGCCGGTCGGCATTGTCCAGGTCACGCCGCGGCATCACGTCGAGGTCGAGCGTGACCGCGGGGCTCCCCTGTAGCCAGGCAGCAACCGCTCCGATCACGCAGAACTCCACCTCGTGCTCGACGAGGGTGCGCAGCAGGCGCTCGGGGTCCAGGCCCCTCACCCTCGCTCCGATGTGAGCTCGCGCAGGCGGGCATAGCGTTGGAGGGCGCGCAGCCGCTGCTCAGGGGTCAGCTTCAGCATGCCGACGGCCAGCTCGACGTCGTGTGCGTCGACCGCCGGCTCAGCGACGAGACGAAGCTGCCGGTCGCACGCCGCAATGAGCCGTTGCATCGTCTGCCAGGACGGAGTCGCGGCACCGCGCTCGTAGCGGGCGATCGCCGGCTGCGAGGTGCCGGCTCGCCGGGCCAGGGCGCGCTGCGAGAGCCCCGCGCTCCGGCGGGCCTCGAAGAGAAGCTCCTGGAGCGATTCCATCGCCTTATGATACCTCATCAGGTATCGCCACTTCCGGTGGCTTGGATAAATAGACTCCTGCCCGATGCGCGAACGAAACCCGGTCACTCACGAGGAGAAGCTCTCCTACCTGCGCGAGCTGCGCGAGGAAGCGATCCATTCCGCCTCCGAGGAGGCGGTCGAGAAGCAGCACGCGAAGGGCAAGATGACCGCCCGCGAGCGGGTCGAGAAGCTGCTCGACCCCGGCTCCTTCGAGGAGCTCGACGTCTTCGTCCGCCACCGCACCTACGACTTCGAGATGCAGAAGAAACGGCCCTGGGGCGACGCCGTCGTCACCGGCCACGGCACGATCGACGGCCGCACCGTCTTCGTCTTCTCGCAGGACTTCACCGTCTTCGGCGGCAGCCTCGGCGAGGTGATGGCGGAGAAGATGTGCAAGGTGATGGACCTCGCCGCCCAGGTCGGGGCGCCGGTGATCGGCATCAACGATTCCGGCGGCGCCCGGATCCAGGAGGGCGTGGTCTCGCTCGGCGCCTACGGCGACGTCTTCGTCCGCAACGTGCAGTGCTCGGGCGTGATCCCCCAGATCAGCCTGATCATGGGTCCCTGCGCCGGCGGCGCCGTCTACTCGCCGGCGATGACCGACTTCATCTTCATGGTCAAGGAGACCTCGCACATGTTCATCACCGGCCCCGAAGTGATCAAGACGGTGACCGGCGAGGAGGTCGAGTTCGAGGAGCTGGGGGGGGCGATGAGCCACAACTCGAAGTCGGGCGTCGCCCATTTCGCCTCCGAGGACGAGGAGAGCTGCCTGCAGGACGCCCGCTACCTGCTCAGCTTCCTGCCCTCGAACAACCTCGAGGCACCGCCGCGCTTCGAGCCCACCGACGACCCCGAGCGCGAAGACGAGGACCTCGACACTGTGGTCCCCGACGATCCCTCCAAGCCCTATGACATGCGGGAGGTGATCTCCCGCGTCGTCGACGACGGCGAGTTCTTCGAGGTCCACGAACACTTCGCCAAGAACATCGTCTGCGGCTTCTCGCGGCTCGACGGCTTCCCGATCGGCATCGTCGGCAACCAGCCGGCCTTCCTCGCCGGCGTGCTCGACATCGAGGCCTCGGAGAAGGCGGCACGCTTCGTCCGCACCTGCGACGCCTACAACGTCCCGATCGTCACCTTCACCGACGTGCCCGGCTTCCTGCCCGGCACCGACCAGGAGTGGAACGGGATCATCCGCCACGGCGCCAAGCTGCTCTACGCCTTCACAGAGGCGACCGTGCCCAAGCTCACCGTCGTCACCCGCAAGGCCTACGGCGGCGCCTACGACGTGATGAACTCGAAGCACATGCTGGCCGACTTCAACGTCGCCTGGCCGACCGCCGAGGTCGCGGTGATGGGCCCCGAGGGCGCGGTCAACATCATCTACCGCAAGGACATCGCCTCCTCGCCGACCCCCGACGAGCGTCGCCAGAAGCTGATCGATGACTACAAGGCGCACTTCGCCAACCCCTACTCGGCGGCCGAGCGCGGCTACATCGACGACGTGATCGAGCCCCGCCAGACCCGGCCGAAGCTGATCAGGGCGCTGCGGATGCTGCAGTCCAAGCGCGTCGCCCAGCCGAAGCGCAAGCACGGCAACATCCCGCTGTAGCGGGCGAAGGGCCTAGGGCTGGGCTTCGATCTTCTGGACCCGGCTCTTGATCCACTTGGAGAGCAGATCGGTGCGGGTGAAGAGCTGGGGGCGGTGGGTGGTGCAGCGGTCGAACACGGCTTCGGTGATGCCGATCTCGAGCCAGCCCCGCTTGCGGTCGGAGACGAAGAGCGGGCCGCCCGAGTCTCCGTGGCAGATTCCGGCTGCGGCTTTGGGGAAGTCGATCGCGCAAATCCGTCCCCAGAGGCCTTCGCAGTGGGAGCTCTCCACGGTCGTCTTGGCCCACATCAGCGGTTCGGTGAAGCCTCCCTGTTCGTAGTAGGTCATTCCCCATCCCGCGACCCTGGCGTGGGCGCCGAGGCGCAGGTAGCGGACGTCGGAGGGCGTCGCGACCGATATCGGCGGCATCGTCGTCGGTGTTTCCAGGACGAGCAGAGCGGCGTCGCCGAAGCCGTCGCGGGCGCTGCCGGGGGCCCACTTGGGATAGGGGATCATTCGGGTGACCTTCGAGAGCTGGCGTTGCGGGTCGATCCAGTTGACGACGCCGGTGACGACCCGGTAGCCGGAGGCGCTGTTGAGGGTTTTGCTCTGCTCGTCCATCGTGCAATGGGCGGCGGTCAGGACGACCCGGGGAGCGAGGACAGTTCCGCTGCAGGCGACCGCACCTTCGATCGTGCCTTTTTCGTCTTCCAGCACGTCGACCACGAACGCCATCCAGGGGTAGCGTCCCGGAGCGGCTTCCTTCCCTCCTATCACGGAGGTCTGGGCAGTCGGTTGCTTGGCTGCCGCGCCTGGCGCTTGGGACATCGAGACGATGCAGAGCAGCGCTGCGCCGAAGACGGCGGCGATCCTTGCGGGCTTCGACTTCATCGTCAAATCATCGGCGCTGGGGCCTTTTGGGTTTAGCCATGGCGCAATGAGCGCTGCCGGCTACGGCACCGCCGTCGCCCCGGTCTCCACGCCGCCGCCCTCGATGGCGCCGCCGCGGGCAGCTACCGGGCCGCCCTCCTCGCGGGTAAGGCGGTGTGCGAGGTAGACCGGAATGATCGAGATCAGCACGACGATGACCGCGACCGCGTTGACGATCGGCAGTTCGTTCGGCCGAAAGAGGCGGGAGAAGATCCAGATCGGCAGGGTTTCTTCGCCGGCGCCGATCGTGAACGTGGTGACGATGATCTCGTCGAAGGAGAGGGCGAAGGCGAGCAGGCCGCCGGCGGCCAGGGCGGTCTTCAGGCTGGGCAGGGTGACGAAGCGGAAGGTCTGCCAGGTGTGGGCGCCGAGGTCGGCCGAGGCTTCCTCGAAGGAGGTCGAGACCCGGCGCAGGCGGGCGACGACGTTGTTGTAGACGACGACGATGCAGAAAGTGGCGTGGCCGACGATCACGGTGAGCAGGCCGAGGTTGACCCCGAGCACCTGGGTGAAGCTGTTGCTGATCGCGACGCCGGTGACGATCCCGGGCAGGGCGATCGGCAGGATGACGAGGAAGGAGATCGTCTCGCGACCGAAGAAGCGGTAGCGGGCGACGGCGAGCGAGGCGAGGGTGCCGAGCACGATCGCGATCGACGTGGCGGCGAGGCCGGCCTTCAGCGAGGTGAGTAGCGCCTCGTGGACCGAGGGGCTTTCGAAGGCCTTCGGGAACCAGGAGAGGGTGAGTCCCGGCGGCGGCCATTCGAGCACGTTGCTGGCGTTGAAGGCGTAGATCGCGATCACGACCAGCGGGATGTAGATGAAGGCGAGGCCGACGGCGATCGCGAAGCGGAGCAGCATCGTGGAGCGGCGCGAGAGCCTCATCGCTAGATGTGCTCGAAGGCGCCCAGCTTGCGGGCGACCATCAGGTAGGCGATCATCACGACGATCGGGACGAGCGCGAGGGCAGAGGCGAACGGCAGGTTGTTGGAGATGTTGTTGAAGATGACGTTGCCGATGAACTGGTCGTTGGAGACCAGGCGCGGAGTGATGTAGTCACCCAGCGTCAGCGCGAAGGTGAAGATCGAGCCGGCGACGACCGCGGGGAAGGAGAGCGGCAGGATCACCCGGCGAAACGTGGTGAACGGAGAGGCGCCGAGATCCTCCGAGGCGCTGATCAGCGAGTTGGGGATGCGCTCGAGCCCGGCGTAGATCGGCAGGATCATGTAGGGCAGCCAGAGGTAGCTCATCACCAGCCAGACCGCCGTACCGCCGAAGCCCGGCCCTTCCAGGCCGAGCGGCGCCAGCGCCCAGTTGATCACGCCGCCGGCGGAGAGCATCGTCCGCCAGGCGTAGACCTTGACCAGGTAGCTCGACCAGAGCGGCAGCAGCACCGCGACGACGAGGATCGCCTTGCCGCGACGGCTCGCCACCTTGGCCATGTAGAAGGCGATCGGGAAGGCGAGGATGGCGTCGGTGAAGGTGACCAGCGCCGCGATCCGCACCGTCCGCCAGACGATCTCGCGGTAGACCGGTTCGTTGAAGAGCGTTTCGAAGTTTTCGAAGCTGAGCCCGCGGACGACTTCGCCGCTGAGCGGATCGACCGTCCAGAAGGCGGCGATCAGCAGGACCGCGAGCGAGCCCAGGTAGCCGATCACCAGCCAGCCGACCGGGCCGGCCAGCAGCGCCCCTACCTGCAGGCGACGGCGCCCGTGGAAGAGGCCGGCGAGCCTGTGGCCCACCGACCTCCCTTCCACGACCGCCTCAGTCGCCATCGACTACGAGCTCCCGGTCAGCCCTTGATCGAGGTCCAGGCTTGGACCCAGTCGTTGTAGTCCTTGCAGTCGCTCGACCCGTTGCCGCAGTCGGCGAGCGGCGTTTCCCAGTAGTAGACCCGCTTCCAGAAGCCCTCGTTTTCCGCGTGGTACTTGGCGCAGAATTCCTTGTCTTCTGTGTGTTCGCAGGCCAGGCTCTGCGCCGGCGCCTCACCAAAGTACTGCGCCACTTCGGCATTGGCCTTCGGCGAGACGATCCAGTCCATCCACATGTACATGCAGTTGGGATGCTTGGCTTCGGAGCTGATCATCCAGGTGTCCGACCAGCCGGTCGCGCCCTCGGAGGGCAGGAAGCCCTGGCTCGCCGGGCTTGCCGCCACCGGCTTGCCGGAGCCTTCTAGTTCGAAGTACTGGTACTGCCATGTGGTGCCGACCTCGCTGTCGCCGCCGGCGAAGGCGGAGATCTGCTTGGCGGCTTCGGACCAGTATTCGCCGACGTTCGGCCGCTGTTCTTCGAGCAGGCTGACCGCCGCTTCGAACTGTTCTTCGTTCAGCTCGTAGGGGTTTTCGATTCCCAGTTCCGGCTGATGCGCCTTCAGGTAGACGGCAGCGTCCGCGATGTAGATCGGGTCGTCGTAGGCACTTATCTTGCCCTTGTACTTGGCGGCTTCTTTGGGGTCGAGAATTACGCTCCACGAGGTGGGGGAGGGCTTGACGTCGTTGGTGTTCCACATCAGCAGGTTCGCCCCGCGACCGTGCGGGATCCCGTAGTTGACGCCGTCGAAGGTGTTGTATGGCTGATCCTTCAGGTCGCTGAAGATCGTCTTGTAGTTGGGGACGAGGCTGACGTTGACCGGATCCACGTCGCCGCCGTCGACCAGCCGTGCCGAGGCGTTGCCGGATGCCGAGACCCCGTCGTACTGGCCGCTTCGCATCAGCTGAACCATTTCGTCGGAGGTGCCGGCGACCTTGTCGCTGACCTTGCAGCCGGTCTTTTCTTCGAACGGCTTCGTCCATTCGGGTTCGACGTAGCCTGCCCAGGAGATCAGGCTGAGCGCCCCCTCACCCTTGCCGACCTTCTGCAGCTCTTCTCCGCTTGTGTCGTTGCTGCTGGAGCCGCAGCCCGCAAGCAGGAGCATGAAGGCGACCAGGCCTCCGATGATCAGCCAGGCCGCTCGTGCTGGGTGTGCGTGGTGCTTTCTCACGGTGGTTCCTCCTCTGTAGTGGTCGAACTGCCACGGACAGCGACCGTGTGCTCCGGGCGCCAGCCGACGACGACCTCCTTTCCCTGCTCCGCACGCCACTCGTCAACCGACGTGCCTTCCGCGTTCTGTCGTACTAGTTGAAGCTCTCCGCCCGCGTCGAGGGCGACCGTGTAGCGGGTCACCATTCCGGCGTAGGAGACGTCGGCGATGCGCCCGGCCTCGGTACGCAGGCCGTTGGGCGCCCCGGCGGAGTCGACCAGCTGGATCTTCTCGGGGCGGATCGTGAAGCGGGAGCCGTCGCGCTCGAGCAGGTTGGAGATGCCGACGAAGCCGGCGACGAACTCGGTGGCCGGCTGCTCGTAGAGCTCGACCGGCGGGCTGACCTGCTCGATCTTGCCCTCGTTGAAGACGGCGATGCGATCGCTCATCGTCAGCGCCTCGTCCTGGTCGTGGGTGACGTAGACGAAGGTGATGCCGACCTCGCCCTGGATCGACTTCAGCTCGACCTGCATCTGCTCGCGCAGCTTCAGATCGAGGGCGCCGAGGGGCTCGTCGAGCAGCAGCACCTTGGGCCGGTTGATGATCGCGCGGGCCAGGGCGACGCGCTGGCGCTGCCCGCCGGAGAGCTCGCCGGGCCTGCGGTCGCCGTAGCCGGGCAAGCGGACCATCTCCAGCGCCTCGTCGCGCCGCTGCGCCCGCTCTGCCTTGCCGATGCCGGCGATGCGCAGGCCATAGGCGACGTTGTCCCCCACCGTCATGTGGGGGAAGAGGGCGTAGTCCTGGAAGACGGTGTTGACCGCGCGATCGTAGGGCGGCACGCCGCTGACGTCCTCGCCGGCCAGCTCGATCGTACCGCCGCTGGGATCCTCGAAACCGGCGATCATCCGCAGCGTCGTCGTCTTCCCTGAGCCGGAGGGGCCGAGGAATGTGAAGAACTCGCCCTGTCCGATCTCGAGGTCGATTCCGGCAACCGCTACCACCTCGCCGTAGTGCCTGGTGAGGTCGTTCAAGCGGATGTCGGGTGGAGTGGCTACACGGAAAACGTTATCCGAGCAGTTCAGGAACGCAAGGACAATCTCCCCCCGGCCGGTTGGCCGAGGGGGAGTACGACGCAGTCGTGACTCAGAAGCCCGCTGGGTGGCGGGCTACGTAGCCGACGTTGTCGCGTAGGTCTTCGTGCCAGCGCGGGCCGGTACCGCTGGAGTCGCCGGAGGTATCCCAGCGGACGCCGGCGATCACCGCGTAGGCGTGGCCGGCATTGGCGTAGACGGTGATCCAGCGCCCTTCGCCGGCAAGCCCCCAGCTCTCCATCGGGCCTGAGGGAAGCGGGCTTTCGAGGAATTTGCCGCCGTGCAGGGCGTAGCTGACCGAGCCGGAGCAGTCGTAGCCGCGATCCCACCAGCGGCCGTGGCCACCGCCCCATATATAGGGCTTGGTGCGGATTTTGTCGGCCGCCCAGATCACCCGCTTGACCTTGCTCGGGGCGGACTTGGGCGGAATCAGCATCCCGTTGGGGAGCAGTCGTGCTTTGGCGGTGGGCGTGCAGATATCCGTTTCGGCGGCAGAGACACCACCGCCACCGCAATTCGCGGAGGCCGCCCCCGGCGTCAGGGCCAGGACCGCCATAACTCCCGCGATGAATATGCCTAGCTTGAGCTTCCTGTTGTTCTTGCGCAAACCGATCTCCTTCGTCGGCCTACGGGGTTAGCTGTCGGGCTAGCGCGAAAGGAGCCTGCGCTCCCGCCTGAACTAGGCGAGTTAGCCCCGAAAACGTGGTTCCCCCGTTCCCGCGGCGCCTCCAGCGAGCGGGATTCGGCGTTTCGGTTATTTGGAACGGCGGCAGTGTAGACGATCGACCGGCCGTTTGCTCATGGAAAACAAACATTTTGTGGCCTTTCGCACTTTGGCTCCCCAGATCCTTCGACGTCGTGGCTGCTAGCTTGCGCGCTGGGATGGAACTTGCGGGGACCAGGGCACTGCTGACCGGGGCCACAGGCGGCCTCGGCCGGGCGATCGCCCAGGCGCTCGCGGCTCGCGGCGCAGCACTGACGCTGAGCGGCCGCAAGACCGAGGCGCTGGAGGCGCTCGCGGCGGAGTTGCCGGGCGACGGTCACTCGGTGCTGCCCGCTGATCTAGCCGAACCCGGTGCGGCCGAGAAGCTCGCGGCGGAAGCGGGCGACGTCGACATCCTCGTCGCCAACGCCGGACTGCCGGGCACGGGGCGCCTACCGGAATTCAGCAGCGACGATCTCCTCCGCGCGCTCCGCGTCAACCTCGAGGCGCCGATGTTGCTGGCACGCGCCGTGGAGCCTCAGATGGTGGAGCGGGGCAAGGGACACATGGTCTTCATCTCCTCGCTCTCGGGCAAGTCGGCGACGCCACTCTCCTCCGTCTACAACGCCACCAAGTTCGGACTACGTGGCTTTGCACTAGGCCTACGGTCGGACCTCGACCCCCTCGGGATCGGTGTTTCGATCGTCTCCCCGGGAACGATTCGGGAAGCAGGCATGTACGCCGACTCGGGCGCCGGCCCCATTCCCGGCCTGGGGACCGGCTCCCCACAGCAGGTCGCCAACGCGGTCGTCAAGGCAATCGAGCGCAACAAGGTCGAGATCTCCGTAGCTCCCGTCCAACAGCGCCTGCTCGCCCACTTCGCACTGGCCACACCGGCGATCTCGGTCAAGGTAGCCAGCGGGGCGGCGGGGCAGAAGGCCGCCGCAAACGTCGCCAAAGGGCAGCTAGACAAGCGGTAGCGGGGTGGAAGGACGGGTGGGTGCCCCTCGGCCGTCCAATCGCCGGTCTAATGAGACCGGCGATTTGAGTATCCGCCCGTCCGAGGGGCACCCCACCCGTCCCTCGAAGCCGCCGCTGGCAGCGCATCCGAGATTGACCAGCAGGGTGGGGTCAATCTCGGATGCGCCAAGCTCGACTCCCTCCTAGGATGGAGCGATGAGCCATCCCGACTCCTTCGGCGCCCGCTCGACCCTAGATGTCAGCGGTCGCATCTACGAGATTTTCCGCCTAGATGCCCTGCAGGAGCGGTTCGACGTGTGGCGGCTGCCCTACTCGCTCAAGGTGCTTTTGGAGAACGTGCTGCGCCTCGAGGACGGCCAGACGGTCACCGCCGCCGACGTCGAGGCGATCGCGAGCTGGGATGCCGCCGCCGAGCCCAGCGCCGAGATTCCCTTCCAGCCCGCACGGGTGCTGATGCAGGACTTCACCGGCGTGCCTGCCGTCGTCGACCTGGCGGCGATGCGCGACGCGATGGCGGAGATCGGCGGCGATCCCGAGAAGATCAACCCACTCGTCGACGTCGACCTGGTGATCGACCACTCGGTCCAGGTCGACGCCTTCGGCAACGCCCGCGCCTTCGCCGTCAACGCCGAGCGCGAGTTCGAGCGCAACCGCGAGCGCTACTCGTTTCTCAAGTGGGGGCGCGAGGCCTTTGACAACTTCAGCGTCGTGCCGCCGGCGACGGGGATCTGCCACCAGGTCAACCTCGAGCACATCGCCCAGGTGGTCTACAGCCGCGAGCGGGAGGGTGTCCTGCGGGCCTACCCCGACACGCTGGTCGGCACCGATTCTCACACGACGATGGTCAACGGGCTCGGCGTGCTCGGCTGGGGAGTCGGGGGGATCGAGGCCGAGGCCGCGATGCTCGGCCAGCCGGTCTCGATGCTGCTACCGCAGGTCGTCGGCTTCAAGCTGGACGGCGAACTGCCCGAGGGTGGGACCGCAACCGACCTGGTGCTCACCGTCACCGAGATGCTGCGCGAGCGCGGCGTCGTCTCCAAGTTCGTCGAGTTCTTCGGTCCGGGGCTGGCGACGCTGGGGCTGGCCGACCGGGCGACGATCGGCAACATGTCGCCGGAGTTCGGCTCGACCTGCGCGATCTTTCCGGTCGACGCCGAGACGCTGCGCTACCTGGAGCTGACCGGGCGCCCGACGGAGACGCTCGATCTGGTCGACGCCTACGCGCGCGAGCAGGGCATGTTCCACCAGGAGGGCTCGTCCGATCCCGTCTTCTCCGACCTCTTGGAGCTGGACTTGGGTGAGGTCGTCCCCAGCATCGCCGGGCCGAAGCGCCCCCAGGACCGGGTGCCGCTGGCCGAGGCGAAGGAGGCGTTCCTCGAGGCGATGGAGGAGTTCGACCCCGAGGCCGGCGCCCAGCTCGGCAACGGCGTCGACGAGGCGAACGCCGAGTCCTTCCCCGCCTCCGATCCGCCCGCCGAGGATCACGACGACGAGCGCGGCAAGCCTCGCCCGGCGCTGAGCGGCGGTCCGGTGGCGACGATCGGCAAGGGAAGCGCGGACGCGATCGAGGTCACCCTCGACGACGGCACCAGCTTCGAGCTCGACCACGGCCGGGTCGTGATCGCCGCGATCACCAGCTGCACCAACACCTCGAACCCAAGCGTGATGATCGGCGCCGGCCTGCTGGCACGGAACGCGGTCGAAAAGGGCCTGTCCCGCAAGCCCTGGGTGAAGACCTCGCTGGCGCCGGGCTCGACCGTCGTCACCGATTACCTGGAGAAGGCGGGCCTGACCAAGTACCTCGACGAGCTGCAGTTCAACCTGGTCGGCTACGGCTGCACGACCTGCATCGGCAACTCGGGGCCGCTGCCGGCGGAGATCTCGGCCGCGGTCGAGGAGAAGGACCTGGCGGTCTGCGCGGTTCTCTCTGGGAATCGCAATTTCGAGGGACGGATCAACCAGGACGTGAAGGCGAACTACCTCGCCAGCCCGCCCCTGGTCGTCGCCTACGCGCTGGCCGGGCGGATGGACCTCGACCTGACCGGGGAGCCGCTGGGAGAGGGGAGCGACGGCGAGCCGGTCTTCCTGCGCGACATCTGGCCCGACGCTGCCGAGATCAAGGAGCTCGTCGGCCGCTCGATCGCCTCGGAGATGTTCACTCGCAACTACGGCGAGGTGTTCTCCGGTGACGAGATCTGGAAGGCGGTAGAGGTTCCCCGGGGCGACCGCTATACCTGGCCCGACTCGACTTACGTGCGCCGTCCCTCCTTCTTCGAGGAGATGCCGGTCGAGGCGCCCGGGGTCGAGCCGATCGAGGGGGCGCGAGTCTTGGCACTGCTCGGCGACTCGATTACCACCGACCACATCTCCCCTGCGGGCGCGATCAAGAAAGAGAGCCCGGCGGGTCGCTGGCTGGTCGAGCAGGGCATTGAGCCGCGCGACTTCAACTCCTACGGCTCACGGCGGGGCAACCACGAGGTGATGATCCGCGGCACCTTCGCAAACATCCGCCTGCGAAACCTGCTCGTCGAGCGGGCCGGCGGCTTCACCCGGCACTTCCCCTCCGGGGCGGGCGAAGTGGCGATCTTCGACGCCGCGATGGCCTATGCCTCCGAAGGCGTGCCGCTTGTCGTTCTGGCCGGCAAGGAGTACGGCTCGGGCTCCTCGCGCGACTGGGCGGCGAAGGGGACCAAGCTGCTCGGCGTCCGCGCCGCGATCGCCGAGAGCTTCGAGCGCATCCACCGCTCCAACCTGATCGGCATGGGAGTGCTGCCGCTGCAGTTCCCGGCGGGAGAGAGCGCCGCGTCGCTCGGACTGACGGGCAAGGAGGTCTTCGACGTCGGCGACCTGGAAGACGGCGCGGCAAAGTCCGTCACCGTCACCGCCGGCGAGGTCGAGTTCGAGGCAACGGTCCGGCTCGACACCCCGAACGAGGTCACCTACTTCCGCAACGGCGGCATCCTCCAGACCGTCTTGCGCAATCTCAAGAACTGATCCTTGTGGATTTCAGGCGGTGCCGGGCCAAGCGAGGCAAGGACGCAGGGAGCCCGAATAGCAGCGCTATTCGGGCGACTGAGGACGCCGCATCGCGCCGGTCCGCCACCGCCTGAAACCGCAAGGCGATGCAGGAGGGCCGCGGGAGGCAGGGGGGTCCGCGCGACCCTCGCTGCACCTGTGCGTCGGTAGCCAGGGAGGGATGCCGACGCGACCGTTCCCCTAGACGGGACTGTCCAGAAGAACTGTCAGGCACTACCTATACCGCGTAAATGTGGCCGGGTCAAGGCAGTTTGAGCGGGTTTACGGCGATTCCGCAACTCTTTGCGGAGAATCCGCAATGCCCCATCCCCGGCGCTCGATCAGCTCGATCCCGATCACGCTGCCGACCGGTCCAACCGGAGTCAGGGTCGCCGCCAGCAGCGTATAGGGCGTCTCCCGCTTGCCGCAGGCGACCCAGATCACGATGCACAGCGCCACGAACCCGAGGCCGTGCGCCCAGCCGAAGACCATCGTCGCGGTGTCGAAACCGGGAACCAGCCAGAAGAGAATCAGCAGGCTGAAGATCCCCAGCTCGGCCCACGAGAGCCACTTGACCCAGGCAAACAGCGGCCCGGGGGTCGGCTTCTTCAGCGATTCCACTGCCCGCCACGATACCGCGACGCCCGAGCGCCGCACCGTCCTTGCGGAAGTAGGCTTACGTCCCTGGAGTAAGGGCCGTCAGCACGATCCGCTCCTGCTCTCTCGCGTGGGCCGCCGAGTAGCCCTCGCCGGGGCTGGCCCGGATCGGGCGGCCGATGTAGCCGAGCTCGATCCCCTCGGGGACGATGTCGGGGAGGCGGCGTGACATCACCTTCCAGCAGCCCATGTTGCGCGGCTCCTCCTGCACCCAGGTGACTTCCTTCAGGTTCGGGTAGGAGGCGATCAGCTCGGTGAGCTGCTCCTTGGCGAAGGGGAAGAGCAGCTCCACCCGGGCGATCGCGACGTTATCGGCCGCCTCGCGGCGCTCGCTGGCGTCGAGGTCGAAGTAGATCTTGCCGGTGCAGAGGACGAGACGCTCGACCTTCTCGCGGCGCTCGGCGGCGGCCGGATCGTCGAGGATGAAGTGGAAGTGCTCCTCGGTCAGTTGCTGCGGTGTCGCGGTGGCGCGGTCGAGGCGCAGCAGGCCCTTGGGGGTGAAGACGACCAGCGGCCGCGGCTTGCGGATCAGCGCTTGGCGGCGCAGCAGGTGGAAGTACTGGGCCGCGGTGGTCGGGTTGGCGATGCGGATGTTGCCCTCGGCGCCGAGGGCGAGGAAGCGCTCGATCCGGGCACTGGAGTGCTCGGGCCCGGAACCCTCGTAGCCGTGGGGGAGGAGCAGGGTGAGGCGGCTCGTCTGTCCCCACTTGGCCTCGCCGGAGACGATGAAGGTGTCGATGATCACCTGGCCGGCGTTGGCGAAGTCGCCGTACTGGGCCTCCCAGACGATCAGCGCGTTGGGGGTCGCGGCCGAGTAGCCGTACTCGAAGCCGAGGCAGGCGATCTCCGAGAGCGGGCTGTTGTAGAGCTCGAAGGGGGCGCTGGCGTCGGCGAGGTTTTGCATCGGGCAGTACTCGAGCCCAGTGTTCTCGTCGTGGAGGACGAGGTGGCGGTGCGAGAAGGTGCCGCGCTCGGTGTCCTGACCGGTGAGGCGGATGTGGATGCCCTCGGTCAGCAGCGAGGCGAAGGCGAGCGCCTCGGCGTGACCGAATTCGACTCCGCCGTTATCCAGCGTCTCGATCCGCTTGGCGAGCGGCTTGCGCAGCTTGCGGTGGATCGTGAAGCTCTCCGGGACCTCGATCAGCGCCTGGTTCAGCTCGCGCAACTTCTTCGCTGGCACCGCGGTCGCCACCGACGGGCTGGCGCTGCGGTCGAGCTCGCCGGTGCTGCTCGTGGTCACGGTCGGGTCCTCGTAGTCGCCGAGCTCCATCTTGTAGCGCAGGTCCTTCAGTGCCGCCGACATCTCGTCGTGGCGCTCCTTGGCGGCCGCCTCGACCTCCTCGCGCCCGATCGTCCCCTCCTCGACCAGCTTCTCGGCGTAGATCTCGGAGACCGGGGGGTGGGCCTTGATCTTGGCCGCGATCAGCGGCTGGGTGTAGGCGGGCTCGTCGGCCTCGTTGTGGCCGTAGCGCCGGTAGCCGATCACGTCGATGACGATGTCGCGGCCCCAGCGCTCGCGGTAGGCCATCGCCAGGCGCACGGCGGCGGAGCAGGCCTCGACGTCGTCGGCGTTGACGTGGACGATCGGCACGTTGAATCCCTTCGCCATATCCGCTGCGTAGGGAGTGGAGCGGGCGTCTTCGGGATCGGTGGTGAAGCCGACCTGGTTGTTCTGGATCACGTGGATCGTGCCGCCGGTGGTGTAGCCCTTCAGCGACTGCAGGTTGAGCGTCTCGGCGACCACGCCCTGGCCGGGGAAGGAGGCGTCGCCATGCAGCAGAACCGGCACCGCCCGCTTGGGCTCGTGCGCGACCTCGGCTCCGTCGAAGCCGGACTGGATGAAGCGGGTCGCGCCCTCGACCACCGGGTTGACGAACTCGAGGTGACTCGGGTTGGGATAGAGGCGGACGGCGATCTTCTCGCCCTCGCTGGTCTCATAGACGCCCTGGTGGCCGTAGTGATACTTGACGTCGCCGGTGCCGCCGTGCGGGATCGCCGCCACGGCCTTGACAGCGTCGATCTGCTTGGCGCCCTCGAACTCGGCCAGGATCGACTCGACCGAGCGGCCGAGGTTGTGGGCCAGCACGGCGAGCCGGCCGCGGTGTGCCATGCCGAAGACGACCTCCTCGGCGCCGCTGCGGTAGGCGAGGGTGACCAGCTCGTCGAGCATCGGCACGACCGCGTCGAGCCCCTCGATCGTGAAGATCTTCTGGCCCAGGTAGGCCTTCTCGATGAAGCGCTCGAACTGGAAGACGTCGATCAGGCGCTGCAGCAGGCGGCGCTTCTCCTCGTCGGCGAGGGGCTGGCGGTGAGCGCCGGTCTCGACCATCTCGCGCAGCCAGGTGCGCTGCTGGTGGGAGGAGAGGTGCTCGAACTGGTAGGCGATCGACCCGCAGTAGGCCTCGCGCATCCGCGGCAGCGCCTCCAGCAGGGTCTCGCCGGGGACGCCGATGCGCAGGATCGAGGCGGGAATCCGCGACATCAGCTCTGGGGTCAGGTTGAGGTTCTCCGGCTGCAGGGAGGGGTCGCCCTTGGGCTCGCGGCCGAGCGGGTCGAGGCGGGCGGAGAGGTGGCCGTGGGTGCGGTAGCCCTTGAGCAGCGAGGTCGCGGCCTGGACCCCCTGCAGCAGCTCCTCGTCGGGCTGGGTCGTGACGACGGCCATCTCCTCCGTGCCGGTCGAGGGGCTGCCGAGCGGGGGCGCTGAGGCCGAGGCGGGGTGGGCGGAGGCGATCGGCCCTGTGTCGATGCCGAGGTCCGAGGCCACGCCCTCGTAGAAGTCGTTCTCACCCTGGAGGCACTGCTCGATGCTGCGTAGGAAGGCGCCCGACTCGGCCCCCTGGATCACCCGGTGGTCGTAGGTCGAGGTCAGCATCATCGTCTTGGAGACGCCGAGCTGGCGCAGGCGGTCCGGCGAGGCGTGGGCCCACTCGGGCGGGTAGGCGATCGCCCCGGTGGCGACGATCGCGCTCTGGCCGCTCATCAGGCGGGGGACGGAGGCGACGGTGCCGATCCCGCCCGGGTTGGTCAGCGAGATGTTGGTGCCCTGGAAGTCGTCGGCGGTGAGCTTGCTCTCGCGCGTCTTCGTGATCAGCTCCTCGTAGCAGCTGTGGAAGCCGGCGAAGTCGAGCCCCTCGGCGCCCTTGATCGTCGGCACCATCAGGCTGTGCGAGCCGTCCTTGCGCTCCACGTCGACCGCGATGCCGAGGTTGACCGGTCCGCCCTCGATCGCAAACGGCTTCCCCTCTCGCCGCTCGAAGACCCGAGTCATCACCGGATGCTCCTTGGCAGCCTCGACGATCGCCCAGGCGACCAGATGGGTGAAGGACACCTTCATCCCCCGCTCCTTCAACAGCCCGTTGAGAGCCTTCCGCTTCGCATCCAACGTATCCACCGCAACCGTCCGGAACGAGGTGGCCGTAGGAACCTCCCGACTCTCGTCCATAGCCTGAGCCAGCATCGCCGCCGGCCCCCGAAGCGCCTTGGCCTCGCCAACAGCGGCCGAGCCCCCGCCCCCGCCGTTGGCAGCCCCCAGCACGTCCTCCTTGGTCACCTTCGCCCCCGGCCCCGAACCAGCAACCGAGCCAAGGTCGACGCCATTAGCCTCAGCAACCCGCCGCGCGACAGGCGTAGCCCGGACTCCATCGGCTCCGTTGGTCCCGCCCCCGGACTTCGACGCTCCATCCGCGGGTGGCGTGGGGGCTGGGGGGGTCGAGGACGGACGCTGTGCGTCCGCCCGCAGCGCCCCCCCTTCCCCCACGACAGGACCCGCGGCCTCTACGTCCGAGGCCTCACCCGGCTCCATCTCCGCCAGCGGAGCCCCAACAGGCACCTCGTCGTCAACGGCAACAAGCAGCTTGGTTATGACGCCATCCGCAGGCGCCGGCACCTCGGCATCGACCTTGTCGGTCGAGATCTCGACGACCGTGTCTCCCTCGTTGACGAAATCGCCGACGGCGACGTGCCACTCGAGCACGATGCCCTCGGTGACCGACTCGCCCATTTCGGGCATCTCGATCTGCACGGTCGCCGTTTGCGCCATTCTTGGAATGAGTGTATGAAACAGCGATGAACTACTTCGTCACCGGAGCCACCGGATTCATCGGTCGCAACCTCGTGCAGCGGCTCTTGCAGCGCGACGGCACGATCTACGCGCTGGTCCGGGCCGGCTCGCGTGGACGTTTGGAGGAGCTGCGGACCTCCTGGGGCGCCGACGGGGCGCGGATCGTGCCGATCTCCGGCGACCTCGCGCAGCCCGGGCTCGGCGTCTCCGAGGAGGACCTGCTGACGCTGCGCGGCGACGTCGACCACTTCTTCCACCTGGCGGCGATCTACGACATGACCGCCGGCGCTGAAGCGCAGGAGATCGCCAACGTCGAGGGCACCCGGCACGCGGTCGAGCTGGCCGGGGCGATCGAGGCGGGCTGCTTCCACCAGATCAGCTCTATCGCCGCTGCCGGCCTCTACCGGGGGGAGTGGCGCGAGGACATGTTCGAGGAGGCCGAACACCTCGACACCCATCCCTACTTCCGCACCAAGCACGAGTCCGAGCGGGTCGTGCGCGAGGAGTGCCGCCGGCCCTGGCGCGTCTACCGGCCCGGCATCGTCGTCGGCGACTCGCGCAGCGGCGAGATCGACAAGGTCGACGGGCCCTACTACGCCTTCAAGCTGTTGCAGCGGGCGCGCAAAGTGCTGCCCGCCTGGCTGCCGGCGGTGGGCGTGGAAGGCGGCGAGATCAACATCGTCCCGGTCGACTACGTCGCCGACGCGATCGACTACATCGCCCACCGGCCGGGGCTCGACGGCAAAGCCTTCCATCTCACCGACCCGGCGCCGAAGAGCGCCGGGGAGATGATCAACCTCTTTGCCCGCGCCGCCGACGCGCCGCAGGCGGCGCTGCGGCTCGACTCCGGCGTCACAGATCCGGCCACCTCGCTGGTCCGCACCGGCCTGCGCTTCTTCCCTCCGGGAAAGCGGTTGGTCAAGGCGGGGCTGGGGGAGCTGGGCATTCCCGCCGGGGTGCTCAACTACTTCAGCTATCCCACGCACTTCGACTCAAGCCAGGCCCAGGCGGCGCTCGAGGGCTCGGGGATCTCGGTGCCGCCGCTGGAGTCCTACGCCGATCGGGTCTGGGACTACTGGGAGCGGAACCTCGATCCCGACCTGTTCAAGGACCGCTCGCTGAGCGCTGCCGTGCGAGGAAAGGTGGTGCTGATCACCGGCGCCTCCTCTGGGATCGGCAAGGCGACCGCGGTCAAGGTCGCCGACGCCGGCGCCACCGTCCTTCTGGTGGCGCGCTCGATCGAGAAGCTCGAGGAGACGAAGCGGGAGATCGAGCAGGCCGGCGGCGTCGCCCATATTCATCGCTGCGACATGTCCGACGTCGAGGACGTCGAGCGGATGGCGGAGGAGGTCCTCGCCTACCACGGCCAGGTCGACATCCTCGTCAACAATGCCGGCCGCTCGATCCGGCGCTCGGTCGGCCTCGCCTACGATCGCTTCCACGACTACGAGCGGACGATCCAGCTCAACTACCTCGGCGCGGTGCGCCTGATCCTGGCGCTGCTGCCCTCGATGCGGGCGCGCAAGTCGGGACACGTCGTCAACATCAGCTCGATCGGGACGCAGACCAACCCGCCGCGCTTCTCGGCCTATGTCGCCTCGAAGGCGGCGCTCGACGCCTTCAGCCGTGTGATCGCCTCCGAGGTCATCGACGACGGCGTCCACCTGACGACGATCCACATGCCGCTGGTGCGCACGCCGATGATCGCGCCGACGCGGATGTACGACGTCTTCCCGGCGATCTCGCCTGAGGAGGCGTCGGAGATGATCGCCAAGGCGATGGTCGACCAGCCGAAGAAGGTGGCTACGCGGTTGGGCACCTTCGGCGAGTTGCTTTACGCCGTGGCGCCGACGGTCTCGGATCGGATCCTCAGCCAGGCGTATCGACTTTTTCCGGAGTCGCAGGCGGCCAAGGGGAAGGGCGAGGAGGCTCCGGACAAGGCGCCCTCCACCGAGGCTGTGGCGTTTGCTCATTTGATGAAAGGCGTTCATTGGTAGAGGGTGGGGTCCCCCTCTGCCGTCCAAATGCCGGGCTAATGAGCCCGGCATTTTGAGTATCCGCCCGTCAGAGGGGGACCCCACCCTCTCTTGTGGAGCGCTGTCATGAGCACGAGAAGGCTCAAGCACTGGGGGTGGGGGTACGAGGATCAGGTGCCTTCGCGGGAGGAGCTTGTGGCTGCCGCGGCCGGGATCAGGAAGCGGTTCGGGTTCGGAGAGGAGCCCGAGGAGCCGGTTCCTCTCGGTGCGGTGGAGCTGCGTGAACCCCGGTTGAAGGCCCCGAGCGCTCTTGGGGAGCTTTTCAGGGACGATCACTATGAGCGGGTCTCGCATGCTTTGGGGAAGGCTTATCGGGATGTGGTTCGGGGGTTTCGGGGGGAATTCGAGAATCCGCCTGATCTTGTTGCGTTTCCGCGGGACGAGTCGGAGATTGAGGTTGTGCTCTCTTGGGCTGAGGCCGAGGGGGCGGCGGTTATTCCGTTTGGGGGCGGGACCAGCGTGGTCGGTGGGGTCGAGGCGCGGTTGGGGGAGCGGCCGGTTGTTTCGCTCGATCTGGGGCGGTTGGATCGGGTGCTGGAGGTGGATGCGGAATCGCTGGCGGCCCGGATCCAGGCCGGGGCGACCGGGCCCGGATTGGAGGATCAGCTTCGGGAGCACGGGCTGACACTGCGGCACTTTCCGCAGTCGTTCGAGTACTCGACGCTGGGGGGCTGGGTTGCGACACGGGCCGGGGGACACTTCGCGACGCTCTACACGCACATCGACGACCTGGTCGAGTCGGTGCGGGCGATCGCGCCGCGGGGGACCTGGGAGAGCCGGCGGCTGCCGGGGTCGGGTGCGGGGCCCTCGCCCGACCGGGCGCTGATCGGCTCCGAGGGCATTCTCGGGGTGATTTCCGAGGCCTGGGTGCGGGTGCGCCCGCGGCCCGAGTTCAAGGCGTCGTGCGGGGTCGAGTTCGACGATTTCCAGGCCGCGGCGCAAGCGATCCGCGAGATATCCCAGTCTGGGCTCTACCCCTCGAACTGCCGCCTGCTTGACGCCATGGAGGCAGGGACGACCGGCGCCGGCTCGGGCGAGAAGAACCTGATGGTGCTCGGCTTCGAGTCGGCCCATCACCCAATGGATGCCCCCATGGCCCAGGCCCTGGACATCGCCCGCAACCATGGCGGCGCTCCCGGCGAAGTCCGCACTTCGCAGCCGACGGGCCTAAAAGCCCACTCCGGCTCCGGAAATAGGCCCGTCGGCCCTCAGTCCGGGGACGCGGTTGGGGCCTGGCGGGGGACGTTCCTGTTGGCCCCCTACTTGCGCGACACGTTTGTTGCCTGTGGTGTGCTCTCGGAGACGTTCGAGACGGCGATCACCTGGGACCGCTTCGAGGAGTTCCACACCGAGACGATGGAGGCGGTGCGGGCGAAGGTCGCCGAGGTCTGCGGCGGGCCGGCTGAGGGCGCCGGAGCGCCTCGGGTGAGCTGCCGCTTCACCCACGTCTATCCGGATGGCCCGGCGCCGTACTTCACCGTGATCGCCCCCGCCGTCCGCGGCGGCGAGGTCGAGCAGTGGGACGAGATCAAGGCGGCGGCCGCCGAGGCCGTGATCGAAGGCGGTGGCACGATCACCCACCACCACGCGGTCGGCCGGGACCACCGGCCCTGGTACGACCGCCAGCGCCCGGCCCCGTTCGCGGCTGCCCTCCGGGCCGCAAAGGCCGAGCTGGACCCGGCCGGGGTGCTCAATCCCGGCGTCCTCATCGATCCGTAGCCGTCGCGGTCGTCATTTTCGTCGCATAGCGATCGAAGCTACGACAGCAACGCAGGCTTGCCCCGAGCCAAAGACTCGGGGTCGTTATTCCCGTCGTACAGCGGCCGAGATGACGACCGCTATTGGCATTACGCGGCTCTTACATTGGCCTGATCTCCCCCGTACACGGTGGTTTGAGGATTGCCCTATTCGATCCAACGACCCAGGAGGTCCACGATGTTGAAATCGATTCGAAGCTCCGCCGGGACGGTGGCCTGGCTGGCGGTGGCCGCGGCGCTCGCCGTCGGCGGCGTGGCCGCCGCCCAAGGCGGTGGCGAAGGTCAGCCCGAACAGGGTGCGCCGAGCGGCAAGCGGATGCCGCCTCCGCCGATGGGACCGATGGGCAAGGACCTCACCTACGCCCAGTTCCACGTCCAGCACGAAGGCAGCGCACAGGTGATCCGGCTCGACAGCGGCAAGATCGCGGCGGTCGACTCCAACTCGATCACATTGTCGGAGAACGACGGCAACGAAGTGACGGTCGTGATCGGCGAAGGCACCAAGGTACTCGCCGGACCGGGCAGGACGCTGACGACCGACGACCTCGAAGTCGGCCAGCGGGTGCAGGTCTGCGGCCCCGAAGGCGGCACGGCGAAGGCGATCCTGCTGCCCCCTCCCAAGGGCGGCCAGCTGCTGCCGCCGCCTCAGGGTCAGGAGCAGATGCGAGGCTAGGAGCATGAAGGGAGCCATCCTCGTCATCGAGGACGAGCAGGCGATCGCCGACCTCGTTCGCGCCTACCTGAAGCGCGACGGGTTTGGCGTCGTCTGGGCTTCTAGCGGAGAGCAGGCACTGAAGGAGGTCGGTCGCCACCCGGTGAGCCTGGTCGTGCTCGACCTCGGCCTCCCCGGCATCGACGGCTTCGAGGTCTGCCGGCGGCTGCGCGCCCACACGAGCGTGCCAATCCTGATCCTCAGCGCGCGGGACGACGAGATCGACCGGGTCGCGGGCCTGGAAGCGGGAGCCGACGACTACGTGACCAAGCCCTTCTCGCCGCGGGAGCTGGTCGCTCGGGTCAAGGCGATCCTGCGTCGGACCGACGGGAACGGTGCTTCGGTTGGAGGAGAGGGCACGCTCAGTGCCGGAGACGTCGTTCTCGACCGGGCGGCGCGAACGGTGACCGCAGGCGAGGAGCCGTTGGACCTGACGGCCCGCGAGTTCGACCTTCTGGCCACGCTGCTGGACCGTCCAGGCGTCGTGCTCAGCCGAGACCGGCTGCTGGAGTTGGTCTGGGGTGGGGAGTTCCCCGGCGGCACGCGGACCGTCGACGTCCACGTCGCCCAGCTCCGCGCCAAGCTCGACCGTCCCGACCTGATCCAGACCGTTCGCGGTGCCGGCTACAAGGTCGTGCCGTGATGCAGCCGACATTGACCACGCCCCACTGGGGTCAAAGTCGGATGCGTTCGCTGGGGGCTCGGCTGTTCATCGCGATCCTCGGCGTGGTGCTGCTCGCGGTCGGCGCCTCGCTGGCACTGGGGATCGTGCTCACCCGCGACGCGGTGCGGGAAACGATCCGCCGCGACATCGAGCGCCAGGCCGATGCCTTTACAGCGCAGCTACCGCGGGTGGTCGGGGCCGGCCGGATCCCGCCTCCCGGCCAGGTCGGTCCTCCGCGAGGGGGTGTCGGCCCCGGAGGTCCCCCCGCGGTCCCGGTGGAAGGGCCACGCCCCGTGCAACTGCTTCTTCCGAGCGAAGCCGCCCGCCTGCTGCCAGCCTCGGCCATCGCATCGCTGCGCGCGAGCGGCAGCGCCGACGGCACCGCTGAGATCGAAGGTCGCGACTCGATTTTTGCCGCGCGCCGCACCGCCAGCGGCCACACGGTCGTGCTCGTCACCCGTCCAGATCTCGTCACCGGCAGCGACTTCAGCCGCTATCTATCCGCCCTCCTGATCGCCGGCGGTGCCGCGGCCCTCCTTGCGGCTGCCGTCGCCGCCCTGCTGGCGCGCCGGCTGACCCAGCCGCTCCGTCGCCTCTCCGAGGCGGCCGGCGAGCTCGCCGCCGGGCGTCATCCGGAGCCGGTGCCGCCGGAGGGCACCGAGGAGCTCGACCGGCTGGCCGGCTCCTTCAACGAGATGTCGGAGCAGCTCGCCCTCGCCCGCGACGCCGAGCGCGCCGTGCTGCTCTCCGTCTCCCACGACCTGCGTACGCCGCTGACCTCGATCCGCGGCTATGCAGAGGGAATCGAGGACGGCACGATCGAGCCGCACGAGGCGGCACACGTCGTCGGACGCGAGGCCGAGCGCCTGGAGCGCCTGGTCGGCGACCTGCTCGCCCTCGCCCGTCTGCGTCAGGGCGTGCTCGAGGTGCGCCGCGAGCCGGTCGACCTCGGCGCCGTCGCCCGCGAGGCGGAGGAGAGGCTGCGACCGCGCGCCGCCGAGGTCGGGGTGGCGCTGCAGGTCGGGGCCGGCAGCGCCTTGGTGGTGGCCGACCACGGTCGCGTCCTCCAGGTCCTCACCAACCTGCTCGAGAACGCGATCCGGGTCAGCCCCGAGGGCGGCCGGGTGCTGGTCGAAACATCGCTTGGCCAGGTCGCGATCAGCGACGAGGGCCCCGGCATCCCGGAGGGAGAGATCCTCCGCGCCTTCGAGCCGGTTCCACCTCCGCGGGCAGGCCGGCCACAACTCCCCGGACGGCGCCGGCCTCGGCCTCGCCATCGTCCGCGAGCTGACCGAGGCGATGGGGGGCAGTGTGGCCGTGGAGAATCTCTTTACCCAGGGCGCTCGCTTCACGGTTCGGCTACCGGCCACTTCCTGATGCGAGCCAGCTACCCTCATCCCGTGACTGCCGAAAGCGCCGATCCCAAGCGCGACCCGTGGCGCTCGAACGAGGAGGCCCGGAGACGTCAGGTCCGTAAAGACGCCAGACGCCCCCTTGCCGTCAACCTTGCCGAAGGCCTCGCCCTGAGCGAATATGTGTCGCGGCTTCCACACGATGATTGCCCTAGCGATGCCGAGGCTCTACAAGCTATGAGGGCAGCCAGGGCAAAGGGCTGACGGGCGGCAGCGGTACCCTGTCGCGACCGAATCTCCCTGGCCAGGCGGGTTCGCGTGTCCCCGCCGGCAACCCATGATGGAAACGATCACTTCGGAACAGCCGACTGTCCCGGCCGCTGCCGGCAAGGGGGACGCCTCGCTGGAGGAGCCCGTGGTGCCGCGGCGCTCGCCGCTGCGTGCGGCGATCAAGACCGGCCGGCCGCAGGAGTGGATCAAGAACATCTTCGTCTTCGCCGGGCTGCTCTTCTCGGGCAAGTTCAACCAGCCGCACGAGGTGCTGGAGGCGACGCTTACCTTCGTCTCGTTCTGTTTCATTTCCAGCGCCGGCTACTACGTCAACGACCTGATCGATGTCGAGCTCGACCGCAAGCATCCGAAGAAGCGATACCGGCCGCTGGCGGCTGGGGAGCTCTCGGAGGGCACCGCAAAGGCGATTGCGCCGCTGCTGGCGGCTGTGGCGATCGGTCTCGCCTTCGCCACGGTCAACTGGGAAGTCGGTCTGATGGTGATCGGCTACGGCATCGTCCAGCTCGCGTACAGCTTCTGGCTGAAGCAGGTCGTGATCGTCGACGTGATGACCCTGGCGACCGTCTTCATCCTCCGCGTCGCCGCCGGCGCCAGTGCCGTCGACGCCCACGCCTCGGAATGGCTGCTGCTCTGCACCGGGATGATCGCCCTCTTCCTCGGCTTCACCAAGCGCCGCCAGGAGGCGGTCTCCGAGCTGCACGAGGGCACCAGCAGCCGCCCCGTCCTCGAGCACTACTCGCTGCCCTTCCTCGACCAGATGGTCGCCATGGTCACGACCGGCACGGTGATCAGCTACTCGATCTACGCCGTCAACTCGCCTCTCGTCGGCAACGCGATGATGTGGACGATCCCCCCGGTCGTCTACTGCATCTTCCGCTACCTCTACCTGATCTACGACCGTGCCGACGACCGCTCGATCGCCGCCATGGTCTCCAAAGACAAGGGCATCCTCGTCGGCCTCGCCGCCTTCGCGGTAACCGCCTTCGCGGTCCTCTACGTCTTCAACTAGGCGGGCTGGACCGGTAGGTCGGAGACCAGCTCGGTCTTGCCGCCGCGCTGGAACTGGAGGTCGATCGTCTCGTCCTTGCGGTAGGTGCCGAAGAGCCCCAGGTACATCGCCAGCCAACGGCCCCTGCCGACCTGCTCCTTGACGATCTCACGGGTGAAGACGATCTCGCCGGCCCGCACCTCGTAGTCGGCCCCCTCGCGCTGCTCCACGCCGTTGATGAAGACCACGTATGGAGCTTCCGCCCCGGCCGGCAGCTTCATCCGCCGCCCGGCGGCGTAGCTGCCCTTGGGGATCTCGGTCTCGGCTTCGTTCATCGGCTTGGCTGGGCGCTTTATTCGGGCTATATGCCGAACAAAGCGCCACTAGGTCGATTCCAGAGTCTCGCGCACCAGGTCGAACGGCGTCTCGTGCCCGCTCGGATCGAGCTCTTCGCGGCGCATTCCTCCCCGGTAGGGCATGAACGTCCCGTCCCCCCGCACATCCACCCCCGCCACAGGCTTGCGCAGCCATCCCTTCCCGCTCAGTTGCAACCGCGCCCGCACCAACTCCTCCGGCCCGAAGTCCCGCAGAGTCGAAACCGCCTTAGCCGGCCCCTCAGCCCGAATAGCCAAAGCCCGCTCCCGCATAGCCGCCACAGCCTCCCCAAGCTCATCAAAGCTCAGGTGCTCCACCTCCGATCCATCCCGCACAGTCAGCTTCCAAGCCCCCAAGGGCCGCAGCCTATGAAATCTGGAAAGGGGTGCCGGGGGTGCCTCAGCGGGCGCGGCGTCCGTTGTTCGCCCCTACACCTCAGCGAAAGACCGGAGCACCTGAGGCGAACAACCCAGCGCCCGCTGAGGCACCCCCGGCACCCCTAACCCTGCTGGCTCAAAACAGCTAAGCCCCGCGCCGAGGCCTCTTAGGCCGCCGCGCCGGAGGCCCAACGATCTTTTCCGGCCCTTCTCGATCCTCGATCCCGACATAGTCCCGCTCCCGCTCGCCGGTATAGACCTGCCGCGGCCGGGCGATCTTCTGCTCTGAGTCGTCGAGCATCTCCATCCACTGCGCGACCCAGCCCGCGGTGCGGGGAATGGCGAAGATCACGGTGAACATCTCGGTCGGGATTTCCAGCGCCTCGTAGATGATTCCCGAGTAGAAGTCGACGTTCGGGTAGAGCTTGCGCGAGGTGAAGTACTCGTCGTCGAGCGCCCGCTTCTCCAGCTCGCGGGCGATCTCGACCAGCGGGTTGTACTCGGTCGCCTCGAAGACCTCGTCCATGTGCTGCTGGATGATCCGCGCCCGCGGGTCGTAGTTCTTGTAGACGCGGTGGCCGAAGCCCATCAGCTTCGCCTCGCGCGCCTTCACCTTCTCGAGGAAGGCGGGGATGTTCTCGACCGAGTCGATCTGGCGCAGCATGCGCAGCACGGCCTCGTTGGCGCCACCGTGCAGCGGCCCGTAGAGCGCTGCCACGCCGGCCGCCACTGCCGAGTAGGGGTCGACGTCAGAGGAGCCGACGCCGCGCACGGCACTGGTGGAGCAGTTCTGTTCGTGGTCGGCGTGGAGGATGAAGAGCACGTCGAGCGCCTTCGAGAGGCTCTCCTTCGGCATGTGCCTCATTTCCGTCTTCTTGAACATCATCGAGAGGAAGTTCTCGGCGAAGTTGAGGTCGTTTTCGGGGTAGACGTACGGGAGCCCCATGTTGTGGCGGTAGGAGAAGGCGGCCAGGGTCGGCACCTTGGCGATTAGGCGGACCGCCGCCATGTAGCGCTCCTCAGGGTCTTCGATTTTCTTCGCGGCCGCGTAGAAGGTAGAGAGAGCGCCGACCCCTGAGAGCAGCATCCCCATCGGGTGGGCGTCGTAGCGGAAGCCCTCGAAGAAGTGCTTGAGGTCCTCATGGACGAAGGTGTGATGGGTGATGTCGTGGGTCCAGCGGTCCAGCTGGGGGCCGGTCGGCAGCTCGCCGAAGATCAGCAGGTAGGCGACCTCGAGGAAGGTGGAGCGCTCGCAGAGCTGCTCGATCGAGTAGCCGCGATGTTCGAGCACGCCGGCATCGCCGTCGATGTAGGTGATCGCCGAGCGGCAGGCGGCGGTGTTGGTGAAGGCCGGGTCGTAGGCCATCATCCCGAATTCGTCCTCGGCGACCTTGATCTGGCGCAGGTCCATCGCCCGCACGGTGCCGTCCTCGATCGGCAGCTCGTATGTCCTGCCGGTGCGGTTGTCGGTGATTGTGAGTGACTCGGAGCCCATGCCGGCGCTCATTCTGTCAGCTTGCGAATGTCGGGCTGTTAAGAGGCCGGAAGGGGTTCGAAGCGCGTCATCGCGTGCAGCTGGGCGAAGCGCTCGTCGATCTCCTCGCGGGTGAGGCCGGCAACCCGCTCGGTGCCGAACTGCTCGACGTTGAAGGAGGCAAGCACCGTGCCGTAGCCCATCGCTCGGCGCAGGGCCGCCTCGTCGAGGTCGCCGTCGTGGCTGTCGAGGTAGCCGAGGAAGCCGCCGGCGAAGCTGTCGCCGGCGCCAGTCGGATCGCGCACGTCCTCGAGCGGGAAACCGGGCAGGGCGAAGAAGCCGTCCTCGGTGAAGAGCGCGGCACCGTACTCGCCCTGCTTGGCGACGACCGCGCGCGGTCCCTGCTCCATGATGGCGCGAGCCGCGCGGGCGAGGTTCGGCTCGCCGGTCAGCTGGCGGATCTCGGCATCGTTGACGATCAGGCAGTCGACCTCGGCAATCGCCGCCAGCAGCGAGTCCTTGGCGGTCTCGATCCAGAGATTCATCGAGTCCAGCGCCGAGAAGCGGGCCGAGCCGCACTGGGCGCGGACCTGGCGCTGCAGATCAGGCTGGATGTTGGCGAGGAAGAGCGTGTCGGCTTCCCGGGAGGCAGCGGAGAGCTTCGGCTCGAACTCGCCGAAGACGCCGAGCTGAGTGTCCTCGGTGTGGGCGACGTTGAGGTCGAACTCGTAGCGGCCGCGCCAGAAGAAGGACTCGCCGCCCTCGACCCGCTCGATGTCGTCGGTGAGCACACCACGGCGCTCCAAGACCTCGAACTCGGCGGAGCCGAAATCGTCGCCGACCGGGCCGACCGGCCGCACCTCGGTGAAGAAGCTGGCGGCCAGGGAGAAGTGCACCGCGGCGCCGCCGAGCATCTTCTCGCGCTCCCCGAAAGGGGTCTTGACTGAGTCGAATGCGATCGAGCCGACGACGGTGAGGGACATAAATCGGAGCGTATAGGGAGTCGGGTGTGCCTCGCCGGCGCAACAGCGGGGAGGCGCCGGGAAGGCACACCCGACTCCCTCTCCTGGCGCCGACTATGGTTCGCCGCCGTGAAGGCGGTGCAGATAGACGAGTTCGGCGGCCCGGAGAAGCTTCGGGTGGTCGATGTCGAGGAGCCGACTCCCGGGGAAGGGGAAGTCCTGGTCGAGGTCGCCCGCAGTGGGATCAACTTCGCCGACACGCACGCGACCCGGAACGACTACCTCGCCGAGCAGGCCCTGCCGCTGATTCCCGGCGCCGAGGCAAGCGGGCGGACCGCCGACGGGCGGCGGGTCGCGGCGCTGCTGGGCAGTGGGGGCTACGCGCAGAAGGTCGCGGTGCCCGAGGCGCTTCTGGTCCCGGTGCCTGACGAGGTCGACGACGATCAGGCCGCGGGGCTGCTCCTGCAGGGCCTGACCGCGATGGCGCTGGTGCAGCGCTGTGCCCGGATCGAGCCGGGAGAGACTTTGGTGGTCGAGGCCGCGGCGGGGGGGACCGGCAGCCTCGCGGTACAGCTCGGCAAGCGGGCGGGCGCCAGGGTGATCGGCCTCGCTTCAAGCGAGGAGAAGCGGGCGCTGGTCGAGCGGCTTGGCGCCGACGCCACGGTCGACTCGCGTTCGGACGATCTGGGCGCCGCGATCCGCGAGGCCAACGGCGGCGAGCGGGTCGACGCGGTCCTGCACATGAGCGGCGGCGACGCTTTCGACGCGGAGCTCGGCATCCTCGCCCCCCTGGGGCGGATCGTCGTCTTCGGGATTGCCTCGCGCGAACAGCGCGAGGTCTCCACCGCGGCTCTTTTGCGCGGCTCGAAGTCGGTGATCGGCTTCTGGCTCGTCCACCTGCTTGCACGCCGAGAGCTGGTCGCGCCGATGATCGGTGAGCTGCTCGCCGCGGTCGCCGCCGGGGAGCTCGAGGTGACGGTCGGCGGCGTCTACCCGCTGTCGGAGGCCGCCCGTGCCCACGAAGACCTGATCGCGCGCCGTACCACCGGCAAGCTGCTCCTGGACCCGTCGAAGTGACCGCCTTCAAGGACCTCGGTCTCTCACCCCAACTTCAGCAGGCCCTCGACGAGCTCGGCTTCGAGGACCCGACGCCGATCCAGGACCAGGCGATCCCGGAGCTGCTCGGCGGCCACGACGTGATCGGCCAGGCACAGACCGGCACCGGCAAGACCGCGGCCTTCGGCTTGCCGCTGCTGCAGTACGTCGATCCCGGCAACGACGAGGTGCAGGCGGTCGTCCTCACCCCGACCCGCGAGCTTTGCATCCAGGTGACCCAGGCGCTGCGCTCCTACGCCGAGCACCTCGACGTCGAGATCGTCGCCGTCTTCGGCGGCGCCCCGATCAAATCCCAGCAGGCGCAGCTCCGCTCCGGAGCCCATGTCGTCGTCGCCACGGTGGGGCGGATGATGGACTTGATGAGTCGCCGCTCGCTGGTCCTCACCGCGGCTCGCTACATCGTCCTCGACGAGGCCGATGAGATGCTCGACCTCGGCTTCATCGAGGACGTCGAGAAGATCCTGCGGATGTGTCCGAGCGGCCGTCAGACGGCGCTCTTCTCGGCGACGATGCCGCCGCCGGTTCAGCGCCTTGCGGAGAGCTATATGTATGACCCGACGACGATCCGGATCACGCCGAAGAAGCTGACCGTCGACGCGATCGCCCAGGCCTTCGTCGAGGTCGAGGCAAAAGAGAAGGCCTCGCGCCTGGTCGAGCTGCTGCGCCAGGAGGAACCCGAGCAGGCGATCATCTTCTGCCGCACCAAGATCGGCGCATCGCGACTGGACAAGCTGCTGCGGGACAAAGGGCTCGACGTGAAGGCACTGCACGGCGACATGAGCCAGGGCTCCCGCGACGGCGTGATGATCGCCTTCAAGGACCACCGGGTGCGGCTGCTGGTGGCGACCGACATCGCCGCTCGCGGGCTCGACATCGAGCACGTCACCCACGTGATCAACTTCGACGTGCCGGCCTCATCGGAGGTCTACGTGCACCGCATCGGGCGCACCGGCCGGGTTGGCCGCACCGGTCGCGCGATCACCTTCGTCACACCGGCCCAGCGCGATGAGATCGGCCGCATCGAGCGCGACGTGAAGACCACGATCGGCGAGTGGGAAACCCCCGAGGAGCGCCTCGAGCACGCGCCGCGGCCGCGGCGGCGGGAGCGCAGCGAGGCCAAAGAGGAGATCGCCGCCCCACCGAAGCGCGAGGAAGACGGCGGCGAGGAGCAGGCCGCCGACGACGCCGGGGAGAAGCCGAGCAGCGGGATAAAGCTCTTCGTCAACCGCGGCGAGCGCAGCGGCATCACCGAGGAGGACCTGCGCTGGGCCCTGCATGAGGGCGCCGTCCTCAGCGACGAGGAGATCCACGACGTAAGCGTCCTGCACCGCTTCTCCTTTGTCCGAGTCTCCCCCGACGTAGCTGAGCGAACCGTCGAGTACCTCGACGGCACGAAGCTCAAAGGCAAAGAGATCCGGCTTGAGATAGCTCGGAATTAGGTGCCGTAACCGGTAGGTGGGTGTGCGGGAGGGGGTCCCTCCCGCACGACGAGACCCGCGCCCCGCCTACGTCTGCGTCAATTCGGCGATGCGGGCGAAGAGTGCCTCGAAGTCGATCGGCTTGGTGACGTAGCCGCTGACCTCGACGTCGGTCGCGGCACCGGCATCCATCTGATCTTGATGGGCGCTGACGATCAGGGTCGGCGTTTTCACTCCGTCGGCCCGCAGCTCTCGCAGGGCGTCGATGCCTGATTTTCGCGGCATCATCGCGTCGAGAAGGAGGATGTCGGGGCCCGGATCGGCGGCCCGCATCGCCTCGATCACCTCGACCCCGTCGGCTGCCGTCAGCACCTCGTAGCCCTCCATCTCCAGGCGCGTTCGCAGCAGCAGCAGGATCGTCTCGGAGTCGTCGGCGATCAGCACACGCGTGGTCACAGCGCCCCCTCCTGTCGATGGGCCGAAAAGTCCACTGGGACTCCGGTTTTCGGCCCGTCGGCCGTCGTTGCGGCCGGGATCGCTGGGATGCGGACGTGGAAGGTCGAGCCCCGGCCGGGAGTCGACTCGGCCGCGATCGTGCCGCCGTGCAGCTGGACCAGGGACTTGGAGATCGCCAGGCCGAGACCGGTGCCGCCGACGTGCTGGGTCAGCCCTGCGTCGCCGCGGGTGAAGCGCTCGAATATGTGCTCCAGCTGGTCCGCTGCCATTCCCGGCCCGTCGTCGCTGACGATCATCTCCACTTCGGCATCGCGGCGCTCTGCGGTCACGTTGATCGTCGCTCCCTCCGGGCAATACTCATGGGCGTTGGTAAGTAGGTTCATCAGCACTTGGCGAATCCGGTCGCGGTCGACGTTTATCCGAGGCAGGTTCGGGTCCGCCCGGAGGTGCAGGCTCTGGCCCTTCGCTTCGGTCTGGCTGCGCATCGTCCGCGCGGCATCTTCCACCAGCGGGCCGGTGTCCGTGGGGGTCGGCTTGATCGTCAGCCGCCCGGCGTCGCTGCGGGCGAGGTCGAGCAGGTCGTTGAGCAGGCGCACCAAGTGGCGGGTGTTGTCGAGGATGATCTCGACCGTGTCCGCCTGCTTGGGGCTGAGCCGGTCGCGCTCCAGCATCAACAGCTCGGCGAACCCCTGCACCGAGGTGAGCGGGCTGCGCAGCTCGTGCGAGGCGGTGAGGACGAACTCGTCCTTCATCGTTTCGAGTTGATCGCGCTCGCCGGCGCGACGCTGCAGCTCCTCGGCCATCTCGTTGAAGGCGCCCCCCAGCGCCGCCGTCTCGGAGAGGCCGCCGACCTTGACCCGCGCTTCGAGATCGCCGCCGGCAAGGCGCCCCGATGCCTCCACCAGCTCCTCGAGCGGGCGGCGCATCGAGGAGATCAGGCCGCTGAAGAGCAGCGCCGCGCCGGTCAGGCCGGCGATCAGCCCCGCTCCCACGAGCAGCGCCGTGTCGCGGGTCTCGCTGTCGATGTCTCCGCGCAGCTGCTGGCGCTTGTGCTGCTGGGCGACGATCGCGGCGCGCGCTCCTGCCGTGTGCGTTCCCGTCGCGAGGCGGTTGCGGGCGGCGATCTCCACCTGGTAGGAGCGGGCGGTCGCGTTCTCGAAGTCCTGGCGCTGCTGCAGGAAGCGCGCCACCCCGATCACGGCGAGGCCGGTGAGCACGGCGAAGGCGATCGCGAAGCCGATCGTCAGCCTGTTGGCAAGCGACGGGCTCAGCCTGAAACGGCGTCGTGAATATGCTTGCGCGGCTATGGGCGACGAGGCTACAGGCACGACCGACGGCAGCGTCGAGGCGCCGCAGGGGATCGACCGGTCCGGCGTGGAGGCCTGGTTCGGCGAGCACGTGCCGAGAGTCCAGTTGCCGCTTTCCTTCGAGCGGATCTCCGGCGGGCACTCGAACCTGACCTACGGCGTGTGCGATGCCGCGAACGGGCGCTGGGCGCTGCGCCGGCCGCCATTGGGCAAGCGGCTCGGCTCCGCGCACGACATGGGGCGCGAGCACAGGGTGGTCTCGGCGCTGGCCCCCACCCCCGTGCCGGTCGCCCCGGTGGTCGGTCTCTGCGAGGACGAGAGCGTCAACGGCGCTCCCTTCTACGTGATGGAGTTCGTCGAGGGCCCGATCCTGCGCGGCCTCGCCGAGGCCGATGCCTTCCCCGACGAGGGCGACAGGCGGGCGATCGGCGAGCGGGTCGTCGACACGCTGGTCGAGATCCACGCCGTCGACCCCGACGCGGTGGGACTCGGCGAGCTCGGCCGCAAGCAGGACTACGTCGCCCGCCAGCTGCACCGCTGGCAGGGCCAGTGGGAGAAGTCGAAGACGCGCGAGCTGGCGGCGATCGACGCCGTCCACGAGCGCCTCGCCGTGCGCATCCCCGAGCAGGGCCCGGCGACGATCGTCCACGGCGACTACCGCCTCGACAACATGATCCTGACACCGGGGGGCGAGGTCGCCGCGGTCGTCGACTGGGAGCTCTGCACCCTCGGCGACCCGCTCGCCGACGTCGGCCTGCTGATGGTCTACTGGCCCGAGCCGGGCGAGGAGCTGGTCGCCCTCGGCCAGCCGGCGACCCTGGCGCCGGGCTTTCCCAACCGCAAGGAACTGGCGGCCCGCTACGCCGAGCGCTCCGGTCGCGACCTCGCCCAGCTCGACTTCTTCGTCGCCCTCGGCTACTGGAAGCTGGCGATCATCCTCGAGGGCGTCTACGCGCGCTACGCGGCCGGCCAGTACGGCAAGGTCGATCCCGGCATAGAAGAGTTCGCCCGCCTGGTCGAGCGCCTCGCCGAGGCGGCCAACGAGGCTGAGCGGCGCGGCTGAGGCGGCGTCCAGCCACCTTGACATCGGCTCCGGCGACCTGAAAAGGTGCGGTTGAGTAGTGCCGTGGAGATTCTCCTCGGCCCGCAGTCCTTACCCTCTTCCTTCGATCCAAGGAGATCACGTGCAACAGATACGCAAACGGCTCACCTACGCGAACGTAATGTCGTCTATTGCCGTCTTTCTGATTCTTGGCGGCGCCACCGCCATCGCCGCGCAAAAGATCGGCTCGCACCAGTTGAAGGCCAACTCGGTAACGACGGCCAAGATCAAGAAGAACGCGGTTACGACAAAGAAGATCAAGAACAAGGCCGTGACGAATTCCAAGCTCGCCGATGGTGCTGTGACTACGGCAAAGATTGCGGGCGGAGCCGTAGGCGCCACTCAGCTTGCCAATGGCGCAGCTGGCAATTCACAGACCCAGTTCGTCAAAGTCTTTAAGGCGGGCGCGGTTCCGGTCGCCGCGAGCGAAGAAAGCGCCCCGAAGATAGAGCTTGGTTCCGTCGGGCCATTCCATTTCTACGGCAAGTGCTTCAAAGAAGGAGTAAATGTCGAAGAGAAGACCTACGTCGAACTGACCAGCGGGGCGGCCACGCTGGGCTCCGAGGACGCCGCGGAATTCGAGAACAACGCCGACGGCTACCTGACACCCTCGACTCCCGAGGCGGAACGTGCGCTGGAGGAAGACGCAAGCGCGGGCGCAAACGCCTTCAGTGGGAATTCCGACGACGAGGAGTTCCAGGCTTCGGCCTCCGATGGAACGGAGATCACCGGCTTGGTCGGTGGGACTGGAGCCAAGCAGGGCAGCCCGCCGGCGGGCAATGGCCCGTTCCTTGCGGGTGATTCCTGCATCGTTGGCACGATCGCCATCTTCGGCGCCTAGAGTCGCTACACGGGTCTCACCCGGCGGGTCCAGCATGATTGCGGGGAGTCGGACTGGCTCCCCGCAATCCCGACGGGCGCGGTAGCGATGCCAGTCCTCGCGTCCGTGGCGAAGTCAAGGCGCGGCTAGTCTCGCCCCGTCCATTCCACTTGACAGCGACTTCCAAGACCTGACAAGGTCCCGTGGAGCAAAAGCCCGGGAAGATGTGCCTTGTGGTCAAACGCCCTAGGCCTCGTCCCTCACCCAAGGAGATTTCGTGAAGCAGATTCGCAAGCGTCTTACCTACGCGAACTTGATGTCCTCGATCGCTGTCTTCCTCGTTCTCGGAGGCGCCACCGCCTTCGCCGCGAGCAAGATCGGCACGAGCCAGATCAAGGCCAATGCCGTGACCACGGGCAAGATCAAGAAGGAAGCGGTCACCACATCCAAGATCAAGAAGGACGCGGTAACCGGAGCCAAGGTGAAGGAGTCGACGCTTGGCACGGTGCCGAGCGCGACCAACGCCGGCAACGCGACCAACGCCGGCAACGCGAACACTGTGAACGGCCAGACCGTGCACAAGATATTCAAGACGCTCAACGCCGGCCAGAGCGGCATCCTGGTTGCATCGATCGCCGGGTTCACGATCACGGCGTCCTGTGAAAGCTCCAACATCGACGTGACGCTTTCCGGGCCTTCGACGCCAGCGACTGTCATGAGCGTTGAGGGGAATGGCTCGCCGAAAGGGCCAATTTTCGATTACGACTCGGATGTGTCGGGCACCGCGTCGAGCATCCGACTGGACGGCGAAGGTGGCAGCGACAACAACTATGGTGAGAGCACCTTCTCCGCCGCATTGAGCAATGGAGTAGTCCTCAGCGGAGACGTCGGCTATGACTACGACACTTTTGATGACAACCCAGAAAACGTCTGCATTGTCTTCGGGGAGGTCGCAACCGGCTGAACCGGTTTCGAAGCGAGAGTACACACAGAGGGCCGGGCATCTGCCCGGCCCTTTTTGTTTGTGCACCTGGGCGCTCCAGGGCGTGCTCTTCGGGCGCCCCGCGATCACCGCCTCGCAGGAGTCGGTGTGCTCAAGCCGAAGGAGTTGCCTCTGACAAGCCACGATCAAGGAGAGACCTTGACTAGGATTAGCAAACGACTCACGTATGCAAACGTGATGTCTTCGATCGCCGTCTTCCTCGTCCTCGGGGGCGCTAGCGCCTTCGCGGCCAGCAAGATCGGTACGAGCCAGCTGAAGGCCAGTGCCGTGACCACGAGCAAGATCAAGAAGGAAGCGGTGACCACTGCCAAGGTCAAGAAGAACGCGATCAATGGCTCGAAGGTCAAGGACGGATCTCTGACCGGCGCCGACATCAACGTTGGCACGCTGGGGACTGTTCCGCTCGCGGCCAAAGCCACCAAGACCGATCAGATTACAAATATTTTCTTCACCGCAAACGAAGGCGGATCTAAACAGACGATCTTGAACCTTTCCGGGCTCACTCTTCAGGCAATCTGCCCTGGCGGTGGAGAAGTCGAATTGGAGGCAACTACGTCCGTCTCCCACTCGGTAATCGACGTCGTAACCGCGCAGGACACCGACTACGAATTCAACACCGATTTCAACGTTGGTGAAGTTTTCGACTTGGACATGGGGCACTCGCAAGGTGCTACAGAGATGTATACGGCTCAGTACACCCGCCCAGATGGAGTAAACGTCGTCATCGTTATCCACGACATCGACGCCTTCGACGGGCCGGCGTTCCCCGGGACGCCTCAGCAGAGCGATTGCCTGGTTTCAGGCTTGGCCTACAGCAGCTGATCGTTTAAGGCATATCGGATCGGGGTGTGAGTTCTCCGCCCCGATCCGATTGTCGGTGAGCGTTTCACTCCAGGCGCTCAAATGGTTTCAAGATCAAACGCGGTGCATCCGTACCAGTAGCGCGGCCGAAGGGGTGACCTTGCCGGTGACGTAAGTCGAGAGTCGCGACGCCGAGGTTCCGACCCGGGACGCGAACTCCGTGCGGGAGAGTCCCGATGCACGCACGAGCTGGTCAATTTCGGCTGCCACTGTCTCTCGCTCTGCCGCCTCGGCCTCCTCGCGCGCTTTGGCGATCACTCGTTCCATCATGGGAGTAACGCCATATGGCCTGCTGTAGGTGAGGACCTCTTCGACCCGGCGGGCGAGTGGGCCCCAGGGTTGGGCATGAATTGCCTTCGCCAGTCTGCGCCAGTGGGAGAGCCCGCCTCGTTCTAGCGCCGTCTGGATCGCCTCGAGTGGCCACTCCGAGACCGGGTCGTCGGGCGAGGTGTCGACGTTTCGAAAGGCGAGCGGGCTCATTGGCTCGCCATGAGTGCTGCGACATTCCCCAGCGTGCCGGTCACCGCACTCCAGTCGCTCCAGCGTCGCCGCAGGCGCCGGTAGGAGGCAAGTTCGTCGATGACCGAACGGTCGGCCGGCAGTGGGTCGGAGAGTTGGCGGAGGAGCTGGGAGGCGACGCCGTCGCCTTCGTCGTGCTGGTCGGCGTAGTAGTCGTCGATTCGCACCAGGACTGCGGCTGCTTGCTCGGTACCGAGATGCTCGGACAGAGCCGCGAGGTCGAGGTAGTCGCGGGTCTGGTTGCGTCGCACGACCAGGAATGCCTTGATCCGGAGGGTCTCTTCAACGGTTGGCACCGTCACCTCTCCACCCGATGGCACCGTCACCACCGCGACCTCCAGTGGGGACTTGCGGATCATCTGCCGCACCCCGGCCTCGATCCTGTCCAGATTCCCCAGGATCACCTTCCCCGGCGTGACGCGGTTCGTGGCCCAGCCCTCGTCTGCCTCGACCGCTTCGAGCACCATCTCGAAGCGGTCGGCGAGGTCGGCCACGACGTGGTCGCGATCGCGTGACTCACGGTGATCGGCATACAAGATCGCCGCCGCGCCACCGACCATCACTGCTCCCGGAACCAGCTGCTGCAGGTGAGCCGCCGACTCCAAGAGTGCGACGAACTGAGGGTCTCGGTCACCGACCGGCTGCCCGTCGGCCACCTGGCTAAATTATCATATCTGATACTACGAAGTTGGCCCCGGTGGCGCGCATGGGGGCTGGTCACCAGAACGCTAACGGGGTTGCGAATTGGGCCGGCTTTGCCCCACCCTTTGCTATTTGGGATCGAGCGTGAGTCTCAGGAAGGCGGCGTAGATCTTGCTGGTTCCGGAGCTGGAGGCGAAGCGGAGGAAGGTGTTGTCGAGCTGGCTCTGGGTGCCGTTGAGCGACACGTCCAGCGAATGCCAGCCCACGCCGGTGAAGGATTCGCCGGCGAGTTGGGTGGAGCCGCTGCGGGCTTCGAACGTGATGCCGGTTTTCACGGGCGTGTAGAACCAAGCGCTCGCGGCGGTGACTTTCTTGCCGGTGAGCGGTGTTGTGTCCAGCTCGACCTCGGTCGTAAACGGTTCCGTGCTCGTGGTGGCGCTTATATAGCCACGGAGGACACCCGCTTTGACTGACTCGAGGGCATTCTCGGATAGGGATTCCCAGGCGGTTTCAGCGTTGACGATCGTCCATGGTTTGGGCGTTGTGCGCGGTCCGTTGGGCCGCAGGTAGTAGACGTTGCCGCCGTAGAGCGGTGAGTTGACGACGTCCTGCCAGGCGCTGATCGAACCGGCGGTACTCTCCAAGGTCCAATCGCGGTTGCCTTCGGCGGCCAGATTCCGATCGAACCAGACCACCGCGACCACATTTGGCATTTCCTTGGGAATAGTTTCGAGAAAGCTGGTGCGAATCCATCTGGGCCTCTTGTTTGCTTCTTCGACCGACGCCGTCTCCGCGAGAATGACGGGCTTGCCACCGCTGAGTGCGTTGAGGTGGATATACGACGCTCGAAAGATCTGTCGCAGGGTTCTCCAGCCGACGGTCCCACCCCAGTTGTAGCCGTCCAGCGCGACGTAGTCGACATATCCCGGGTGACTGAAGTCCTCGGGGTAGTAAGCGTCGAATGGAATGTTTCCGCTGGCGTTGACGTTGGGCGACCAGACGAACTTGACGTTGGAAGCGCCATAGGCGTGGAAGACGTCGACGTAGTGGCGCCACGCGGCGACATAGGCGATGGGTTCGCCGCCCCAGGGGTACCAGGCGCCGTTCATCTCGTGAGCGAAACGGAGAAGGACTTCCTGCCCGTAAGAGGCTGCGCTTGCCGCCTGGCTGCGGATGTAGCTGTCGTATTTGCCGCCGGCGATGTCCTGGATGGAGACCGGTTGTCCTCCTACGTATGGCTCGACCGTCACCATTGGGGCCACGCCCCGTTCCTTCAGCTCGTTCTTCTCGCTGGAGAAGAGCAGCGTCGCGTCGAGCCCCCGGTAGCTGAGGGCGATGCTCGGAAACCGGCCGTACCGGGACTTGAACGAATCCAGGGTTTCTCCGCTGGTGGCGAAGCAGGAAGCCCCCACCGGGACCGTTGGGCAGTAGTAAGCCCCCAGTTTGATGGCTGCTTGGGCCGTGAGCGGCGTGACCAGCAAGGCGAGAAGGACCGCGAATGCGGAAACGATCGCTCGGCGAGAACCCGACACACTGACAAGCTTACCCACGATCAAGGGGAACCAAAGCGTTTTCAGATAGCGCGCCGGGCGTGCCTGGGGTCCAGCTCTCCCGCTGCCTCGGCCTCCGCTCGTTTGGCCCAGCGGTTCAGCTCGCGGCGGGCGAGGACCATCTTGTGGACCTCGTCGGGGCCGTCGGCCAGGCGCAGCATGCGGCTGAAGCGCCAGAGGGCGGCCAGCGGGGTGTCGTCGGTCATGCCGAGGGAGCCGTGGACCTGGATCGCGCGATCGAGGACGTTCATGACGATGTTGGCGGCGATGATCTTGATCGCCGAGATCGCTTGGCGGGCGGCGCGCTTGCCCTCGGTGTCCATCTTCCAGGCGGCGTAGAGGGTCAGCAGGCGGGCCTGGTCGATCTCCATCCGCGAGGCCGCGATCGCCTCCTGGACGAACTGCTTCTCGCCCAGTGGGCCGCCGAAGGCTTCGCGCTCGTTGGCGCGGTGGCACATCATCTCCAGCGCCCGCTCGGCGGTACCGATCGCCCGCATGCAGTGGTGGATGCGGCCGGGGCCGAGGCGGTCTTGGGCGACGACGAAGCCCATGCCCTGGCCGCCGAGCAGGTTGGCGACCGGGACGCGGCACTCTTCGTAGCGGATCTCGCAGTGGCCCGGTCCCTTGGCGTGGCCCATCACCGGGATCGGGCGAACGAGGTTGAAGCCGGGGGTATCGGTCGGCACGCAGATCATCGAGGCGCGCGCGTAGGGGTTGGCCTCGGGGTCGGTGACGACCATCGCGATCGCCAGGTCCGCCCCGACGGCGCCCGAGGTGAACCACTTGTGGCCGTCGATCACCCACTCGTCGCCGTCTCGCACCGCCCGCGCCTGCAGCAGCGTCGGGTCCGAGCCGGAGACCTCGGGCTCGGTCATCGAGAAGCAGGAGCGGATCCGGCCCTCCAGCAGGGGCTCCAGCCAGCGCTCACGCTGCTCGTCGGTCCCGTGCTCGGCGAGGATCTCCATGTTGCCGGTGTCCGGCGCGCCGCAGTTGAAGGCCATCGGCGCCGCCGCCGGACTGCGGCCCATCTCCTCGCAGAGCAGGCCGTACTCCCAGTTGGTCAGGCCGGGCCCGAAGCGCTCGTCGGGCATGAAGAGGTTCCACAGCCCCTCGCCCTTCGCCCGCTCGCGTATCTCGACCAGGATCTTCGGATACGGCACGCCCGCGGTGACCTCGGCGTCGAGCGCCTCCATGATCTCCCGCTCCTGCGGGTAGATCTCGGCGTCCATGAAGTCGAGGATGCGCTCGCGCAGCGTCTCGACCTGGGGGCTCGGCGTGAAGTCCATCTACTGGGATCCTCTCCTCGGGGCTGGTCGCGGGAACGCTAGCGTTCGCCCGCGCATGGCGCGTTAGTCGGACATATTGCGACTAACGCGCCAGGATGCGGTAGCGGGCGAAGAGCTCGCCGTCTTGCTCCAGGAGCCAGGCCAGCTCCAGGTCCTCGGCCAAAGGCTCTTTCAGTCCCTCGACGATTCGGGGGGCATCGCTGCCGGTCAGCTTCGGGGCCGTCGTCAGGAAGAGCTCGTCGACCAGGCCCGCGGCCCAGAGCTCGCCGTGCAGGTGCGGTCCGCCCTCGCAGAGCAAGGCACGGATGCCTCGCTCCTCGCGCAGGTGGTGGAGCGCCGAGTCGAGGTCGACGAGCCCGTCGTGGCGCAGCATGCGCAGCGGCGTCGCGGTCTCGGGTGGCTCCACCTCGGAGGAGGTGACGATCAGCACCTGTCCCGCGCCTTCCGTGAACAGCGGCGCTTCCCACGGAAGGTCGAGCCTGCCGCTGACGATCACCATCAGCGGGTCGTGGGAGAGGCCGAGCCCCTCGCGCCGTTCGCGCTGCTCCTGGCTGCCGACCGGGCGGCCGTAGTTCTCGGCTCGCATCGTGCCCGCGCCGATCATGACCGCGTCGAAGCGGGTGCGCAGCCTTGCCAGCATTTCCGTATCGGCGCTCGAGCCGATCGGTCCCGAGACGCCGTCGATCGTCGCCCGCCCGTCGACCGTCGCGGCAAAGTTCATCGCCACCAAGGGCCGGTCGTCCCGCGGCTGCTCCCAGGGCCGGTAGGGGTCGAGCTGCTCCTCGACCGTGATCGGGCCGGGATCGGGCAGGAGGCGCCGCATGGCGCAGAGCCTACGTCAGGAGTAGTCGTGCCAGCCGGCGAACTCGCGGCCGGCGAAGTTCTGCAGCTCGGCAACGTCGGTCCCGAAGCGGCCGCGGACGGTCTCGAAGAGGTCGTCGGAGAGCTTCGGCTTCGGCGCCGGCGGTTTCTCCGGATCGTGGACGACCTTCTCGACCAGCCAGCGCATCGACTCGGGCAGGCGGTCGAAGTTGCGGTCGAAGGAGCGGAAGCCGGGCAGCTTGATCAACTTCTCCATGAGCTGGTATTTGTCGCCCTGCTTGGCGCTCGACTTCTCCCACTCGCGGTCGAACTGCTCGGAGGTGAAGTCCTCGTCGACGCCGGCGAAGCGGAAGGCCTTGCGCATCGTCTCCTCGCGTTCGGCCTGCAGCTCCTCCTGGGTGACGATCTCGATCTGGGCGCGGTCGAAGTGCTCGAGGTAGGGCTGCAGCTGCATCCAGTACTTGGAGCGGTTCATGTAGGAGGTGTCGGGCTGGGAGAGGACCTCGACCAGCTCTCCGGTCTCATAGCCCGCCCCGGTTGCGTGGACCCAGTGAGAGAGGATGCGCTTGATCGGGTCGCGCACCATGTAGAGCAGGCGGGCATCGGGGCCCAAGCTGGCCTTGATCCGCTCCGGAACGCCGCCGAAGCGGGGCAGGTTCGTGTAGTGGGGAGAGGACTCGCCACGCACCTTGAAGCGGCTGTCGAAGCGGCTCGCGTACCAGTCGAGGCCGAGGTCCCAGTTGAGCTCGGCAGCGAAGAAGTTGAGCTCCTTCGGCTTCGACATCTGGATTTCGGGGTGGAGGCCGAGGTAGTGGTGGATGCTGGTCGTGCCGCACTTGAGGCCGCCGACGATGATCAGGTTGGGCAGCTCGGCGTGGCGCTTGCGGCGACGGCGGAAGCGGCTGTTGCGGTCGGCTGTGTAGCGCTCCCGGGCGCGGGCGCACATCGCCTCGTCGGCGGGGTCACGGGGAGCCTGGGAGGCGGGGATCTGCGTCTCGGCCTCTGACACGAGCGGGCTAGTGTAGCTGCGATGCCCTACGCCGATCTCGCATCGAGCTTCAACGCGTTCTTCAACGCGGCCACCGCGTTCTTCCAGCACCTCTCCGAGATCCGCTGGACGCCATTTGCGGTCGCCCTGGTCTTCTTGCTGGCGATGCAGCTCTGCCGCGCCTGGGCCTGGCGCAACGTCCTGCACGCCGCCTACCCGGGCGCTCGCCTCTCCTTCCTCAAGCTGGCCGCGGCCTGCCTGGCCGGTGCCGGCATCAACGCGATCGTCCCCGCCCGCGCCGGCGACGTGACCAAGGTCTTCCTGGTCAAGCGCCAGATCCCGCACTCTTCCTACCCGGCGGTGACCTCTTCCTTCCTGGTGCAGACGGTGTTCGACACGACGGTCGGCATCCTCGTCCTTCTCTTCGCGATCTCCCAGGACCTGCTGCCTGAGCCGCCGCAGCTGCCACACCTGCCCGCCTTCGAGATCTCCTTCTGGGCCAACCACCCGAAAACGCTGCTGATCGTCATCGGGGCGCTGCTGCTGGCGACCGCTATCGGCGTCTACTACCTCGCCCACCACGTGCGGCGCTTCTGGGACCGGGTCAAACAGGGCCTGGCGATCCTCAGGCAGCCGCGCCGCTACCTTCGCGAGGTCGCCGCCTGGCAGGGCCTCGGCTGGATCTGCCGCTTCGGCGCCTTCTGGTTCTTCCTCGAGGCCTTTAACATCGGCGGCGCGGTCGACAGCGTGATGCTGGTGATGAGCGTGCAGGCGATCGCGACCATCGTCCCCTTCACCCCCGGGGGCGCCGGCGCCCAGCAGGCGCTGTTGGTCGCGACCCTGACGGGCCCGTCCCGCGCCGCTGTTCTCTCCTTCTCGGTCGGCACCCAGATCGCGATGGCCGCCTGGTCGGTCCTGCTCGGCTTCGCCGCGATCCTGCTCGTCTTCAGGACGACCGACTGGAAAGGGCTGATCAAACAGGCACAGGACGACGCGGCCTCAGACGCCGCCATGCTGCGTCCTCAGTCGCCCGAATAGCGCGCTGCTATTCGGGCTTCCTGCGTCCTTGGCTTGGCTCTCTCTGAGCCTCGCTTCAGAGGTGTTCCGGGATCAGGGCGATGCCACGCTCTCGCGCTGCGCTACGCAGCTCGAGGTCCCAGCAGGCCAGCGTCAGCGATCTCCCCACGAAAGCCGTGAGGCTGGCGAGGTGAAGGGCGTCGTACGCTCGCAAAGCGTGCTCTTTCGCTGCCGCGGAGGCGTGATGGATGAGGTTGTCGGTGACCGCGTGGATGTAGAGTAGGTTCCATAGGTCCTCGAGCTTCTGAAGTGCCGTTTCGAATTCTGGACCGGATAGGCGCATTCCCTTCCGCATCCTTGTCAAGGCGGCACTGGCCTCGACGTGAGTGATGGCGCTGGTCGAGACGAAGCTTGCCTCGCGGTGGGAAGCACGAGCGATGTCACTGCCCGGCTCGTCGACGAGCAGCTTGATCAGAGCGCTTGTATCCAGATAGAGGCTCAGCGACGGCCTTCGGAGACGTACTCGGAGGCTGTCGGCCCCGGTCCACGCAACTTGACGGGCTTCGGGACAAACCGGGAGCGGCTTTGCGGCGGCCGCACTGTTCCGTCGGCGATCAGGGCGGCGAGGTCGGGAGGCACGTCTGTCGACACCATTGTCGCCACCGGCTTGCCGCGCCGGGTGACGGTGATCGCCTCGCCGGCCTCGACCCGCTCGACGATCCGGCTGGTGTTGTTCTTCAACTCGCGTATGCCGACCGTTTTGCTCATGTAGCCACATCATAGCGTCAAAGGACCACATCGCAATCAACTCGACCAGCCTGGGTAGAGGCCGTGGACCTGCCACTGCCAGGGCGGACGCTCGGAGGCGGGGAACTCATAGTGGTTGCGGCCGGGGAGGGTCTCCAGCGGGATCAGGGCGGGGTCGTCCTGAAGCAGGACCGGGACCCCCGCGGCGGCGTCGACCTGGGCCTGGCCGGCCCGCCGCACGATGCGTTCCCAGCCGAGGCCGGGGCGGTAAAGCCAGTAGACGAGCTCGACCCAGCCGAGCGAGCGGCGCCGGTCAAGGACCTCGGTGAAGGCGATGGTGCGCCGCCTGGAGGCGGTCAGGTGAGGGCTTGACGCGACGGCGCAGCTTTCCCGCCGGCAGCGGCGGAAGTCGACGGGTGCGAGGGGAAGGCCCGAGGGGCCGGGCTTGGCCTCCGGCGCCGGCGCGAGGGCACGGACAAGGCGGGCCAGCGGCCAGCCGTAGGCGGGCACCAGCGGGTGGTGGCGGCAGGCGTCGGGCAGCCGTGGTGCGCAGGCGATGCGCTTTCCCAGCGTTGCGGCGAGGCCGCGGCCGGCGTCAATTTCGCCGCCCGCCGCCACGGCCGCGATCGCGGCGAGCAGCAGCAGCGCCACCAGCGCCACCAGGCCCGTCTGCTCGACGCTCGCCGAGCCCCGCTGCGAATCCGGTCCCCTCCACATGCCGCCGACGCTAAGGGGAGCGGACGCACGCGTGGCGCGCCGAATGTCACGATTTTCCCCGCACCGGCCTTCTGCTTTCATGTGGCAGATGGAGGGAAGCCCTTTCAACCTCTTCGGCGACCCGGACGAGTTTCGGGCCCGCATGGAGGAGCTGTCGGAGCAGATGCAGTCGTCCCAGCGCGTCGCCTGGGCCGACAACGCGATCAAGCTGGCGGTCGACATGACAGTGGCCTCGATCGGCCGACTCGACCTCTCCGGCGGCCCCGACGAGCAGACGATGCAGGTGCGCGACGCGATTCGCGTGCTTTTCCCCGAGGCCGTGACCCTGGTCCGTGAGGCTCGGGAAGGGTTGGCTTAGGGCCTGTCCCGGCAGGGGTTCCGCTTAACTTTTTCGAGAATCGCTGGATTGCTGTCGCTCTGGCCGAGCTCGCGAAAAAGTACAAGACGCTCCACCCCTGCCGGGACAGGCCTTGCGGAACCGCTTCTAAAGGAGCTCGAGGCGGAGGGAGATCGTGCTGCCGCGCCTCATGGCTGCTGTCGTTAGCTCCAGGGGTATGGCGACTAGGAGGGCTGGGATTGCGACGACGATGCTGATCAGTGTGTCTAGCCGTCGTTGCCAGGGCTTCTTGGCGGGGACTGCCGCCGCGTGGCCGAGGGTGCCGAGGGCTACGTTTCGGCCGAAGGTGAAGCCGTTTAGCACTGTCTGCCACATCGTTGCGATGCTGGCGAGGGGGGACCAGCGGGTGTCGGCGACCACTTGGTCGCGGTTGGCGACGAGGCGGCACACCGACTCCACCGTGAACAGGTAGCGGAAGTCGGGTTCGAGTCCGGCCCAGCCGGCCCCGCCGATCCAGGCTGAGAAGCTCGCCCGGTTCGCGATCCGCACCCCGTCCCCCGCGGCCGCTCGATCGAGCGCCGCCAGCACCTCGGCCACGCTGCCGACATCGCCGACGACGCCCAGCCCGCAGCTCTCGCAGCGGCTGACCGGCCCGGCCAGGCCCGGTCGCGAGTCGATCCAGCCGAAGAGCGGCTCGCCGCAGGCGGGGCAGGGCGGGTTCTCCGGCCCGGCGCCCGCCTCCAGCGGCACGACGGGTGTGTGGTTCCGCCCTCTCGCGGTCGCTCGCCTGCTGCTCATGGCGGTAGCGTACGCGCAGTGCAGCTGAGCGAGATCATGACTGCCGGCATCGTCACCGCTTTGCCCGATGCGAGCGTGCTCTCGGTGGCGCGCCAGATGCGCGACCACCGCGTCGGCTCGGTCGTGATCGTCGACCAGGCTGGCTCGCCGGTGGCGATGGTCACCGACCGCGACTTGGCCCTGCGCGTCTTCGCCGAGGGTGTCGACGCCGAGGCTTCTGTCGGCGAGCACGCCTCGCGGCCGCTGGTCTGTGGCGAGCTGGAGATGGAGCTGGAGGAGGCCGCGGCATTGATGGTCCAGCACCGCGTTCGAAGGCTTCCCGTCCTCGATGCGGGTAGGCTCGCCGGCATCGTCACGCTCGACGACATCGCCGTGCGCACCGGGAATCTCGAGGTGGCGCAGAAGATGACCGCGGAGGTCATCGAAGGGGCGCTGCCGCAGTTCTATTTCCACGAGCGTGGCTGAGCGATGAGCGATCGCCACCAGGCGCTCGCCTGGGAGGAGCGCTGGTCGCTGCCGGCGGCGGTCGCGACGCTCGCGGCGGTTGGCCTGCTGGTTGCCTCGTTTCTCGTCGTCTCCTCTTTCGGGGGAGGCGGCGAAGCCGCAAGCCTTCGCGAAATACAGGATCACGGCAGCAGCGTCACGCTCGCCAGCCTCCTGCAGGGACTCGGCTTTCTCCTGCTTGCCGCCCCGCTCCTCTACCTCTTTCAGGCCGCCTTGGCGCGCAGCGATCGGATGCGCGCCCAGTTTCGAGCGCTGGTGGTGGTGGCGCCGCTGGCGCTAGCAGTCGGATCCGTGCTCAACGGAGTGGCTGCCAAAGAAGCCGCTTCGGACTTCACCACAGGTAAGTCTCACACGACGCTCAGCGTGCGCGAAGCGGGCAAGGAATGCCGTTCGGAACGGAAGGAAGACGCAGCCGGATTCCGCAAGGAATTCAGCGACGGAGCAGCGGCCGTTTCCCACTGCGCCACCGAGAAGCGCGAAGACGACGAAGCGACGAACGCGATCGGCGATGCCTCGCTGCGAAAGATCGCCGAAGGCTTTCAGTTCGGAGGCAGCCTGGCGCTCGCTTTCGCGCTCGTCTACAGCTGCCTCAACGCGCTGCGAATCGGCCTTCTCACCAGGTTTTGGGGATCTCTCGGCATCGCTCTCGGGGTCGCGGCCGGGCTCGGGCTGTTCCAGTTCACACTGCTCTGGTTCGTCTACTTCGGCCTTCTCGTCGCCGGCTGGGTGCCGGGCGGCCGCCCCCCCGCCTGGGCAGCAGGAGAAGCAATCCCCTGGCCCACCCCAGGAGAGAAAGCCGCAGCCGAACTCTCACCACAAGCAAACGACGAACTCGAATCCCCAGCCGAGGATCCCGAAGATCCGGCCGGGAAGGGTCAGTCCCAGTAGGGGTGGAGCGTCTTGTACTTTTTTGCCGCCTCCGCCCTCGGAAGGCTCCAACCGATTCTCAAAAAAGTTAAGCGGAACCCCTACTGGGACTGACCCGTAGCAGCCCGTTTCTGCTGAGTCCGAATCTCGCTGAGGATGCGCTCAAGTCGCGGCTCCCGGGAGCTGTCGACGAAGCTCATCGCGTCGGCCACACCGGGATGGATCGCCACGATCCGCTCGTGCATCGCCTGGGCGACTGCGCGATAGGTCGGGTGTCCCTCGCGGCCTGAGCGCAGCTCGATCAGGTGCATCGCCTCGCGGGCGTTGAGGTCGAGCGTGTAGCGAATCCGGTAGGCGAGGCTGAGCGCGTAGGGGGCTTGCTCGGACAGGCCGGCCGTGGCAAGGCGCTCGTACTCGCCGCGCGAGACTTCCAGCGCCCGCTCGAACTCGCCGCCGGCTCCCGCTTCGCGAACCTCCTCCGGCACGCCGGCGCCGAGGCCCGGCCCCAGCTTCTGCCACTGGCAGGTCAGCATGCGGTGGCGCTGCAGGTCCCGGAAGGCGCCGTAGTCGGAGACGATCTCGAAGCGGTAGCGCAGCGCCTCGAAGCCGCGGCCGGGCCGGTGGCGCCTGTTACGTCGCTCCCCCGTCATCGCCGCCAGCAGCTCGGCCCGCTCGGAACGGTCGAGCACGTCGATCCGGGCGAGGATCTCGGTCTCCGGCGCCGTCGAGGACTCGAAGAGGCAGGCGGCGAGCAGGTCCTCTTCGCTGCCATCGACGTGGACCAGCTCCACCGACGGCGTGTCGCCGCCACTTTCGCGCCGGTCGAGGCCCAGGCGCGAGACCCACCGCTCGGTTTGGTCGCGGCGCTGCTCGAGGTAGGAGACCCACTCGCCGCCGCGGTCGGGTCGCTCGACCCGGGAGACGAAGCTCGGCATCACCTGCTTCAACTCTCTGAGGATCATCCCGCCGTACTCGCGTGCCTCCGGCAGCGGCGAGGCCATCAGTCGCAACAGCAGCTGCTCGTAGGCCTGGCCGGAGGCATATATGCCAACGTGGCTGAGCGTTGCCGCCGGCAGCAGACCGCGCAGCAGGTCGAGGGCCTTGGCGCGGATCGAGCGCTGCCAGGGGCCTTCGGGTTCGCCATCCCCGCGCGGCCAGCGCTCCGCCGCCCACTCCTCGACCTGCGCCAGCGAGCGCGAGTAGATGCCGAAGACCTCGTCCATCGCCTTGCCGAACTCGGGCCCGAGCTGCCCGTCGCGGTAGTAGCGGTAGCCGCCGCCGGCATCGTCGGGCAGCGGTTTGTCATAGGGGATGTAGCGAGTCGACTGCTCTAGGTAAGCGGCGAGTCGGCCCCGCTGCAGCAGCTTGGTGAGGATGTTGGAGACGAACTCGCAGGCGACGTGGGCACCGCCGACTTGGGCGATCGAGTCGTCGCCGTAGCCGACGAAGACGCGCTCATAGAGTCCCGCGGCGCGCTCGCCCTCGGCGCCGTCGAAGGGGCGCGTTCCCGCCTCGGCGTCGTCGGCGAACTCTTCCAGGTAGAGCCGTCGCACGGTCCCGGAATACCTCGAATAGCGGGCAAAAAGCGCTCCCTTGACGGTCTCCGGCAGGTTGACCAGGGCGAACACCGGCCGATCGAGGTTGGTGAAGTGAGGGGCAAGCAAGGCCTGCTCCTCAGGCGTGAAGTCCTCAACCGGGTAGCGCACCGGCGCATCGTAGACGCCGTTCCCGACGGGCCTCGGATCCCTGACGAAATAGTGCGAAAGAGCCACGTCTCTGTGGACGGCGTAAAGATTTGCGCGCTGTGGCTTGACGCCGGCCAAGGCCCCCGCTTTGCTCGCCCGCACGGCCGGCGATCGGCGCCGGCGCGACGGGAGGGGGAGCGATGAGGACGATGACGGTGTTGGCGATCGCGGGGACGGCGATCGCACTGGTGGCGGCGGGAGCGGGAACGGCATCGGCAAGCCCGCGGTCCGCGCGGACGGCGATCGTGTCCCTCGGCGACAGCTTCATCTCGGGCGAGGGCGGACGCTGGACAGGGAATGGCTCCGAGCCGTTTGGGACGCGGTCGGGCACCGATCGCGCTGCCGTCGATTGCGACGGCTGGGGCAGCTGTGACTACGAGCCCGAGCGCGTCTACGGCACTTCCGAGCGCAGCGGCTGCCACCGCTCCGACGTGGCGCCGATCGCGAGTGCTTCGGTGGCCGTGGGGGAGCAGGTCAACCTCGCTTGCTCAGGGGCAAGGGCCGCGAACCTCTGGCCGGCGGCGATGGGCGGCCTGCAGCACTTCGGCGAGCCGCCGCAGGCGGACGCGCTGGCGGCGCTGGCAGCGCGCGATGACGTGCGGATGATCGTCATCACGGTGGGAGCCAACGACGTCGGCTTTGGCTCCCTGGTCGCAGGTTGCGCACTCGAGTGGGCTCGCAGCTCCGAGGAAGATCCGATCCTCTGCCACGAAAGCGCCCAGGCCGATCTCGATGCCGCCCTCCCGGCGATGGCCCGGCTGATGGGGCGGACGCTGGCGGGGGTGCGGGCGACGATGGCCACTGTCGGCTACATGCGTTCGGACTACCGCCTCGTTGTAATGGGCTATGCGTCGCCGCTGCCTCCGGGGCGCTGGATCCGCTACCCCGAGGAAGGGTGGAGTCGGCTCAACCTCGGCGGCTGCCCGTTCTGGGACGTGGACGCCGACTGGGCCGCCGGGGAGGCGACCGGTTCGATCGACGCGGCGCTCGGGTCGGCTGCGGCGGCGACCGGTGCTGAGTATCTCGACGTCCGTCACGCGCTCGACGGCCACCAGCTCTGCGACGGCCGTTCGCGCCGCATCGGGCCAGAGGGGCCGTCGCCGTCGAGCGCCGAGTGGGTGCGACGCCTCGCTTTCGTCCAGGGGTCCTCGCGCGAGTCCCTGCACCCGAACGCCTACGGCCAGCGCGCTCTCGGCGCCTGCATCGGGCTCCTCTACGCAAGTCCAACCGGTGACTATTCCTGTCGCCTCGAACCTGGCCACAGCTACGTCGACGGCATGCGCCTCGAGAGGCTCCGGTGAGTTCATGGTCTATTCTCATGGCCATGAAAAGACTTCGTATATCGGCCGGCGGGCAGGTTTCTGTCCCGGCGGCGGTGCGCCACCGCTGGAAGACCCGCGTCGTCGTCGCCGACGACCGCGGCGATCACTTGATCCTCCGTCCCGCCCCAGAGGATCCGATCGAGGCCGCCTACGGCGCTTTCAAGGACTCTCCCGGACCTTCAGCGGACCAGATGCGGCAAGAATCCCGCGAAGAGGAGCGCGAGGCCGAAGAACGGAAGTGGGGACCAGATCCAGATTGACGCTGCTCGACGCGAACGCGCTGGCGGGTCTTCTGCTCGGTGAGCCCGCTCGGGTGCAGGTCGCCGAGCTTCTGCGCAGCGGCGACTGCGCCGTTCCGGCGGCATGTCTTGGCGAGGTGGTCGATAACCTCATGCGCAAGCACCGGATCGCTCGGCCGTCTTTGTCAAAGCACCTCGGTCCGCTGCTGGATGAGGTGCTAGCCGTTCTTGCAGTGGATCAGCGCACAGCTTGGCGGGCTGGAGAACTGCGCGCCGCTTACTATCACCGCGCCGATTCCGCGCTGTCCCTCGCCGATTGTCTGCTGCTGGCCAGTGCGGGGCCGGATGATCGCATTGCGACCTCTGACCGGGCGGTGATCGCCACCGCTGAGGAGTTGGGTATCGCGACGATTTCCCTTCCCGACAGCGATGAGTCTCAATCTTGAGTCTTCGCTGCTGACGGCGCCGTGGCCATCAGCTCGACCCGGTGGCCGCCGGGTGCGATGACGCCGGCCCGCCGCGAGCCCCAGTGCTCGCGGCGCTGCTCGACCTCGAAGCCGAGCTCGCGCAGGGCCTCGACCGCCGCGTCGAAGTTGGGAGCGACGACGGCGACGTGCCCGCGGGGAGGGACGCTGGGCCTTTCCGTCGGCATCAGGTGGATCTGGGTTTCTTCTCGTTCCAGCCAGATGAACTCGGACAACGTCGCGGGCGGTTCGACGCGGGTGAAGCCAAGTGCCTGCCAGAACTCGACCGAGCGCTCCAGGTCGGCCGGCGCCACCTCTATCCCGACGTGGTGCAGCATCAGAACAGCAAAGAGACTAGGGAAGCGCCGACGACTATCGCCGTTGACCAGGTGACCGCCTCGGCGGTGATCTCCATGTCGAGGCCGTAGGCGTGGGCGATGACGAGGGAGTTGAGGCCGGAGGGCATCGCCGAGAGCAGGCGGTAGGCGGCCGGTAGGTCGATCAGCGGTGCCGCCAGCAGCATCAGCAGGGCCGGGACGACGGCGAGGCGGGTGCCGATCGCCAGCGCGACCGGGCGGGACATCGGCGGCGGCATCGGCAGCTCGCCGTGCTCGGCGTTCTCGGCCAGGGTGGCGCCGACGGCGAAGAAGCCGATTGGCAGGATCGCCACGATCAGGGCCTGGGAGATGTCGACCAGCTCCGTCGGCGCCAGCGCCTTGGGAGCGAGGAGGCCCGCGATCGCTGCGTAGAGCGGTGGGTTGCGGGTGAAGAACGCCCCCACCCGCTCGCGCGGGGTTTCTCCGGCCTTGGTCCCGAACGCGGCACCCACGGCAAAGGCACCGAGCAGGAGACAGGGCCCGGTGACCAGCACGTCGTAGAGGACGGCCGTGGAGAGCTGGTCGCGGCCGAGCAGGGCCACGGTAAGCGGGTAGCCGAGGTAGCCGGTGTTGACGCTGAGCACGCAGCAGACGACGGCCCCGACCTGGAAGCGGGGAAGCTTGAGGACCCGGCTCGCCACCCACCAGGCGAGCAGGGCACCCAGGGAGGAGGCGACGATCCCCAGCGCCAGCCCGATCCCGTGGCCCACGTCGATCGAGCTGGCGGCGATGTTGAAGAAGATCACCGGCGGCAGGAAGACGTAGAGCAGCAGGGTCAGCGAGCGCCGCGCCGCCCGGGCGGCGCCCTTCGGCCAGCGGTGCTCGGCGCCGACGCCGATGGCGACGGCGATCGCGATCGCGGCAGTTGTGAGCAGAACTCCGATCGCGGGACCCTATGGGCGCCGCTCAGGCAGCCGCGTACAGCGCCTCGACGCGAAAGTGTCAGAAAAGGGAGGCGCCGGCGTGTTCGGCGAACTCGACCAGCGGCTGGGGGATGACGCCGAAGAAGACGACGGCCGCTGCGGCGAGCAGGGCGGGAGCGACGAGGTAGATGCGGCGGCCGGCATCGGGGTCGATCGGGTCGGCCTCCGGTGAAGCGCCGGCGATTGCGGGAGCGGCTCCGACAGCCTCGCCTCCCGGTCGCATCCACATCGCCGCCACCACCCGCAGGTAGTAGGCGAGGGAGATCATCGTGCCGACGGCGATGAAGACGGCGAGCCAGGTGTAGTCGCCCTCGACCAGGGTCTCGATCAGGTAGAGCTTGCCGATGAAGCCGACGGTGGCGGGAAGGCCCGCGAGGCCGAGCATCGAGACCGTCAGCGGCCAGGCGAGCAGCGGGCGCTCGCGACCGAGGCCCTGCACTGCGCGGATGTCGTCGCCGTAGGGCGTCTCGCGCTCGCGGGCGACGACGACGGCGAAGGCGGCGAGGTTCATGAAGGCGTAGCCGGCGAGGTAGAAGACGAGCGCGCTGACGCCGACCTCGTCGGCGACGACCAGGCCGGCGAGGATGTAGCCGGCCTGGGCGATGCCCGAGTAGCCGAGCAGCCGCTTCAGCGAGTCCTGGCCGAGGGCGCCGACGTTGCCGACGACGATCGAGATCGCTGCGAGGACGGCTAGCGCCGGTTGCCACTCGTTTGCCTGCGAGGCGAGGGCGACGTCGAAGAAGCGGACGAAGACGGCGAAGGCGGCGGCCTTGGTCGCCACCGCCATGAAGCTGGTGATCGGCGTCGGCGCTCCCTCGTAGACGTCGGGAGTCCACTGGTGGAAGGGCGCGACCGAGGTCTTGAAGGCGAGCCCGACCGCGGTCATCGCGATGCCGACGAGGACCAGCGGGTCGCCGAGCACTTCCTTCTGGGAGATCCCGGCGGCGATCCCGCTGAAGTCGGTCGAGCCGGAGCTGCCGTAAAGAAAGGCCATCCCGTAGAGCAGGGTCGCCGAGCCGAGCGAGCCGACGATCAGGTACTTCAGCCCGGACTCGAGCGAGCGCTCGCGGCGCATGTTGGCGGCGCAGAGGATGTAGAGCGGGATCGAGAGGGTCTCGATCGCCACGAAGAAGGAGACCAGGTTTGTCGCCTGCGAGAGCAGGACCATGCCCAGCACCGAGCCGAGCAGCAGCGCGTGGTACTCGCCCGAGCCGACCTGCTCGGCAGCGGGCTCGCGGATCGAGAAGAACACCGCGAAGGCGGCGGTGAGGATCGCGATCAGCGAAATGGAGATCGCCAGATCGTCGAGGCGCAGCGCTCCGGAGACGAGCGAGGCCGGGTCGTTCCACTGCCAGATCAGTAGCCCGGCGGTCGTGCCGAGGGTGAGCAACGTCAGCCCGGGCGCGGTGCGCCGCAGGGGTTTGAAGACCGCGGAGAGCAGGACGACGCAGAGGCCGACGGTCAGAGCCAGGACGGGCGAGAGCGCGGCGTAGTCGATGTGGGGGGCGTGGAAGTTCACTGTTCCACTGCTTCCGGGCGGGGATGGGTCGTCGGGGGGGCCTGCCAAAACGCAGGCTCGCGCAGGGTCGGGGTCGCTGCGTGCGGGCGGCTGGGGCGCGACCTGCTGAGTGTTTTGGCAGGCCCCCCCGACGGCCCTTGCACAGCCACAACGGCTTGGGAGACCGAGCTATCGGTCCGCTTCAGAATCAGCTGCGGGTAGAGGGCCAGGCCGAGGATGCAGAGCACTAGCGGCGCCAGGACAATCCCGTCCCTCCAGCCGATCTCGCGCGACGGGATCCCCTCCGGCTTGCGGTTGTGCATCGTCCGTTGGTAGAGCCTCAGCGCGTAGTAGGCGCTCATCGCCACACCCGAGATTGCGACGATTGCGAAGACGATCTTCGAGTCGAAGAGGCCGTTGAGGATGTAGAACTCGCCGACGAAGTTGGCCGAGCCTGGCATTGCCAGCGTGGCGAGAGTGACGATTAGGAAGAGCGCGGCGAGGACCGGGGCCTTCATCGCCATTCCGCCCATCTCGCGCAGGTCCTCCGTGCCGCTGCGCTCGGCGAGGATCGCGACGATTACGAAGAGCGGTGCGACGACGAGGCCGTGGTTGACCATCTGCAGCACCGCGCCGTCGGCCCCGTCGGCGCTGAGGGCGAAGATCCCCGCCGTGATGAAGCCGAGCTGCGCCACCGAGGAGTAGCCGGCGACGAGCCGCACGTTGGTCTGGGTGAAGGCCATCACCGAGCCGTAGAGGATCGAGGCCAGGGCGATCACCAGGATCACCTCCTGGAATTCCACCGTTGCGCTGGGGAAGAGAGGCAGGACGACCCGCAGGAAGCCGTAGGCGCCGACCTTGGCCAGCACGCCGGAGAAGACCGCAAGCGCCGGCAGGGGCGCGGCGCGGTAGGCGTCGGGCATCCAGCCGTGCAGGAGGAAGGCCGGCATCTTGACCAGGAACGCCGCGGCGAAGAACCAGAAGATCCAGCGCTGGCTGTCCTCGCCGATCGGGTGCTTGGCTAGTTCGGCGATCGAGAAGGTGATGTGGCCGCCGTCGGCGGCGATGATCGCCGTCGCGATCGCCGCGACCAGCATCAGCAGCGAGCCGATCAGGGTGTAGACGATCATCTTCAGCGTCGCCGCGGCCGCCGTCGGCCCGCCCTCGCGGTCGCTGCCCCAGGCGCCGAAGAGGAAGTAGAACGGGACCAGCATCAGGTCGAAGAAGAGGACGAAGAGCAGCAGGTCCTGGGCCAGGAACGAGCCCAGGGTCGCGGTCTCGCCGAGTAGCATCATCAGGAAGAAGAGGTGGGGGCGCTCCTGCTCGCGGAAGGCGGCGAAGGCCGTGCCCGCGGTCCAGAGAACGGCGGTCAGCACGAGCAGGAAGACGTTGAGCCCGTCGATTCCGAGGCTGTAGTCGACCCCGAGGCCGGGGATCCAGTTGACGTCGACGGTGTCCTGCAGGCCCGGGGTACCCGAGTCGAAGCCCGCAAGCAGGGCGATCGCCAGTCCCAGCGTCACCGCTGCCCCCAGCGTCGCCCACCAGCCGACCATGCGGCGTGGCAGGAAGAGGCCGACGAGGCCGAAGGCGAGCGGCGTCCAGAGCAGCGAGTTGGTCATTGGCTGGAGAGCAGGAAGTAGAGGGCGAGGCCGGCGAAGCCGACGACCAGGAGCAGCGCGTAGCTGCGCACGAAGCCGCTCTGCACGACGCGGACGACGCGGCCGCCTCCGCCGACGACGTCCTCGGTGCCGCTGATAAGGCCGTCGACGACGACGCGCTCGAAGGTGCGGTTGGCGAAGCGGCCGATCGCCAGCGCCGGGCGCACTATGAGTAGGTCGATCGCCTCGTCGAAGTACCACTTGTTGTAGAGGAAGGTGTGCAAAGCGGCGAAACGCTGCTGCAGGGCGGCGGGAACCTCAGGCCGTGCCACGTAGAGGAAGTAGGCGATGCCGATCCCGGCGAGGGAGATCGCGGCGCCGATCGCCAGCCCGAACCACTCGGCGCCGACCGAGGGATGGACATCTGCCAGGACGGGCCCGGCCTCGAAGACCGGATCGAGGAACTTGCCGACGACGCCGTCGATTCCCGGGACCTGAATCAGCCCGGCGAAGAGCGCGCCGAAGGCGAGCACCGCCATCGCGATCCGCATCGGCAGCGATTGCTCGGCGATGTGATGCTCGGCACCGGGGAAGCCGACGCCGCTGTCCTCGAGCTCACCGGTCGCCGGGTTGCGCGGCTCCCCGTGGACGACGTGGCCGGTCTCGATCAGCTCCTCTGCCTCGGGGCACGGCTTGCCGGGGAGGATGCGAAAGATCAGGCGGAATGTGTAGATCGCCGTCAGCAGCGCGCCGAGGTAGCCGAGCACGGTGAAGATCAGGTACATCCCGCCGCGGGCGGTCGCGTAGGCCAGGATCTCGTCCTTGGAGAAGAAGCCGGAGGTGAGCGGGAAGGCGGAGAGCGCCAGGCCGCCACAGAGCATCGTGGCCGAGGTGAAGCGCATCGCTTTGCCGAAGCCGCTCATCCTGTCGATGTTCTGCTCGTTCGCCATCGCGGCGATGATCGAGCCGGCCGCCATGAACAGCAGGGCCTTGAAGAAGGCGTGCGTCATCAGGTGGAACATTCCCGCGCTGTAGGCGCCGATCGAGACGCCGACGATCATGTAGCCGATCTGGCTCATCGTCGAGTAGGCGATCGCCCGCTTCAGGTCGGTCATCACCAGCGCGATCGTCGCCGCGACCAGCAGCGTCGTCAGGCCGGTGAAGGCGGCAATGTCGGCGGCTGTGGGGGCGAGGGCGAAGAGGACGTGGGTGCGGGCGATCAGGTAGACGCCCGCGGTCACCATCGTCGCCGCGTGGATCAGCGAGGAGACCGGGGTGGGCCCCTCCATCGCGTCGGGCAGCCAGGTGTGGAGGGGTAGCTGCGCCGACTTGGCGAAGGCGCCGACGAGGAGCAGCAGGCAGATCGCGGTCACCGTCCACTCGTTGGTGGTGAACGCCTGCGGTGCCTTGGCGAAGACCTCGCCGTATTCGAAGGTCCCCAGCTCGCGGAAGATCAGGAAGGCGGCAAGGACGAGGCCGATGTCGCCGACGACGTTGATCACGAAGGCCTTCATTCCGGCGCGGGTCGCCGTCGTCCGCCGGTACCAGAAGCTGATCAGCGCGTAGGAGGCGAAGCCGACGAAGGCCCAGCCGACGGTCAGCAGCACGAAATTCCCGGCGAGGACGAGTAGCAGCATCGAGAAGACGAAGAAGTTGAGATAGCTGAAGAAGCGGTGATAGCCCTCGTCGGATTGCATGTAGCCGAACGAGTAGAGGTGGATCAGGGTCGAGACCCCGGTGACCACCAGCACCATGAACACGGAGAGCGGGTCGACGAAGATCCCAAGCTTGATGTCCAACCCCGCGACGCTCGCATAGTCCCAGAGCGAGGATGTGTGGTGGCGAGCCTCGGGGGAATCACCGAGGAGGCAGAGCAGGGCGCCGATGCCGCAGATGAAGGCCAGGCCGATCGCGGCTGTTCCGATCGCTCCGGCGGCTTTCGCGGGCAGTGCCTTGAACCCGAGCGCGATCACGATCGATCCCAGCAGCGGGAAGAGCAGGACCAGCCAGGCCCAGGTCGTGGCGCTCATCCTCTGAGCTCCCTCAGCTCATCCACGTCCAGCGGCAGCTTGCGCCGGAAGATCGCGACGATCAGGCCCAGGCCAACTACGACCTCACAAGCCGCCACAACCATCACCACGATCGCGAACACCTGTCCCTGCTGATTGCCGACCATCCTGCTGAATGCGACTAGAGCCAGGTTGCCCGCGTTCAACATGATCTCGAGGCAGAGCAGAATCACGATCGGGCTGCGCCTTACGAGAATCCCCATCGCTCCCACGGCGAACAGCAGGCTCGAAAGCACGATGTACCACTCGGTGTTCATGCCGACATGCCTCCGGCGGGGGAGGGAGCCGGGGCGGGGTCCTCAGAACGCGCCTTCGGCGCTGAGTGTTCTGAGGACCCCGCCCCGGCTCCCTCGGTCACTCCAGGCGTGCCTCGGCGACCGGCCAGGACTACGGCGCCCACGGCGGCCAGCAGGAGGAGGATGGACGAGGCCTCGAAGGCGAGCAGGAATCGTTCTAGGAGGAGCTTGCCGATCCCGGCCGGGTCGCCAAATCCGGCCTTGACGTCCGGCCCGTGGGTGGTGAGCGCGAGGAGGGACGAGCCGAGGACGGCTATTGAGAGCTCTATGAAGAGGGCGGCACCGAGGAGGGGGGCTAGGAATTTTTGGCTCGGGATCGGATCGCCTACTGGCTCGGTTTCGCCGCCCACGTAGGCGGTTACGAAGACGTAGAGGACCATCACGGCGCCGGCGTAGACGACGACCTGGGCGGCGGCGACGAAGGCCGCGGTCAGGAGGAGGAAGAGGACCGCCAGGGAGAAGAGGTGGACGATCAGCGCCAGGACGCCGTAGAAGGGGTTTTGGAGGGCTACTACGCCGAGGGCGCCGCCGAGGGCGCCGAGGGCTGCCGCGAAAAAGAGGACCGCTTCCATCTACTCGCCCTCGGCCCGCAGCGGGGTGCGCTCGATCGGCTCTGCGAGCAGCATCTCCTTGGTGAAGATCAGGTCCGAGCGGTCGTAGTCGGCCATCTCGTAGTCGTGGCCCATCGTGATCGCGTCGAAGGGGCAGGCGATCTCGCAGTAGCCGCAGAAGATGCAGCGCGAGAGGTTGATCTCATAGACCGCGGCGTAGCGCTCGCCGGCCGAGACCCGGTCGCCGGGAATGTTCTCGGCGGCGACGACGCGGATGCAGTCGGCCGGGCAGGCGGCGGCGCAGAGGGAGCAGCCGACGCACTTCTCCAGGCCCGTGTCCTCGAACTTGTGCAGCTTGTGCCGGCCGCGGAAGCGCGGGTAGACGGGGGTCTTCTCCTCGGGGTACTGGATCGTCAGCGGCCCCTCGATCAGCCGCGCCATCGTCGTCTTCAACCCGCGCAGCGTCTCGCCGAAGGCGCGGTAGGCGCCGCCGACGCCGCCCGGCTCCGGCCCGCGCTGGACCTCGACCACGTCGGTGTCCTTGAGGTAGGGGAACTCGGTCACGTCGTCACCACCAGCACCGCCGTGACCAGCACGTTGAGAGTGGCCAGCGGCAGCAGCACCTTCCATCCGAGGCTCATCAGCTGGTCGTAGCGCAGCCGCGGCAGCGTGGCCCGCACCCAGATGAAGAGCAGGACCAGGCCGAACATCTTCGCCAGCATCCAGATCGGGTCGAGGAAGCCGGGGCCGGGGCCCATCCAGCCGCCGAGGAACATAGCCGCGGCGACTCCGGAGACGACGATGATCTCCATGTATTCGACGAGAAGGAAGCTGCCGAAGCGCATCCCCCCGTACTCGGTCATGAAGCCCTGCACCAGTTCGGCATCTGCCTCGGGCATGTCGAATGGAGTGCGGTTGGTCTCGGCGAAGCCGGCCAGCATGAAGATCAGGAAGCCGACGAACTGGGGGACGACGAACCAGATCGTGCCCTGCGCTTCGACGATGTCGACCAGCGAGAGCGAGCCACCCATCATGATCACGCCGAGCAGGGCCAGGCCCATCGCGACCTCGTAGGAGATCAGCTGGGCGGCGCCGCGCATCGCCCCGAGCAGGCTGTACTTGGAGCCCGAGGACCAGCCGCCGAGCAGCAGGCCGTAGAAGGCGATCGAGCCGACGGCGAAGAAGTAGAGGATGCCGATCGGCACGTCGATCCCGTAGAGGCCGACGCCGTCCTGCACGTTGCCCCAGGGCAGGATCGCCAGCGCCAGCACGCCGGAGAGGACCGGCAGCAGGGGGCCGAGGATGAACAGCGACGGGATCGCGTTGGCCGGCCGGAAGGCCTCCTTGCTGAGCAGCTTGCCGACGTCGGCAAGCGGCTGCAGGATGCCGAAAGGGCCGACCCGGTTGGGGCCGTAGCGGTGCTGGAAGCGGCCGATCAGCTTGCGCTCCAGCACCGTCATCAGCGGCAGGATCGCGAAGATCACCCCGAAGATGACGAGGCTCTTGACGACCATGATCCAGGTGGCTTCGACGAGCTGGGTGTCGGCAAGGGGCAGCATCAGGGAGCGGCAGTCTTCTCGATCCGGACGGAGACCGGCGCGCCGTTGAGCAGCGTGTTGGCATTGGACTCGGCGGTGCCCTCGAGAAGCAGGCAGGTGCCCTCTGGCACACGCTCCCGAATCGCCACGCCGGCACGCAGGCTGGTGCCGTTCTGAGAGACCGAAACCTCGTCACCCTGCTTCAGCTGAAGCCTGTCGGCGTCGGCCACCGAAAGCTCAACCCGCTGCTGAGGAGCCAGGAACCTGAGTGGCGGATTGAGCTCGGTGATAGGTCCTGCCCACAAGTCCCGATAGGTGGACAGGGCAAGCGCACCTGGGTCGGCGGACGCGCTGTCGCGCTGAGTGTCCGGCGACCCAGGTGCGCTTGCCCTGCTCGAACCTGTAAGGCCTGCGGGACCTGACTCGCCGGACACTGAGCCCGAGGCGCCGGCAGCGCTCTCGGAAGCTGACTCCGCTCCTCGCCGAGTGGCGTCCGCCGAGTCGGGTCCCGCAGGCCCCCCCGCCTCAAAGTTGGCGGCAACCGCGTCCTGCCAGCGGATCCCTCGGCCGCCGATGTCGGCGTCGGTGATGCCCGCGTAGAAGGGGACGGCTTCGGTGAGTGCTGCGAAAGCAGAAGGCTGGGAGTTGATGCCGGTGTCGTGACCCAGGGCCAGGGAGAGCTCGGCGAGGACGCCCCAGTTCGGGCGGATGTTGCCGGGGCGAGACGCGCTCGGTCGCACTCGCTGCAGGCGGCCGTCTGGGTGCGTGACCGTGCCATCTTTCTCGGCGTGGGTCTCGAGCGGGAAGACGATGTCGGCCATCGCCGTGGTCGCGGTCTCGAAGGTGGAGAAGGCGATCACGTGGTCGGCCTTGGCGAGTGCATTCTTCCAAGCCTGGGTGTCCGGGAAGTCGCGCAGCGGGTCGACGCCGAAGAGCAGGACCGTCTTCAGCTCTCCCGACTCCAGCGCAGCGCGGATCTCCTCGGTCGCCCTTCCGTTGCTTGCTCCGTTTGGGCTCCTATGCGACCGAAAGGGAGCGCGCGTAAGGCCCGGGCCGGCGTCGGGGAGGCAGCCGGCCTCTCGCAGGCCGCGGGCATTGGTCAGCTCGGGGACTTCGAGCAGGCCCGAGCCGGGGGTGCCGGCGAGGTCGAGGGCCGTGGCGACATCGAGCAGGGCCGTGGTGGCGCCCTCGCCCTCGCGGGCGATGCGGTCGCCCCAGACGATCACTACGGACTCGGCGCCCTTGAGGGTCTCGGCGACGTCGGAGGCATGGCCCTCGCTGGGGATTCGGAGGCAGGCGGCCAGCTCGGAGAGGAAGAGGGTCGCGCCGCCCGGCGCGTAGCGGGTCGCTGCGACCGCGCCGCCGTCGAGGGCGGTCGGGACCTCGGTCGCCACCGCCAGCTTGGCGCCATTGCGGCGGATCGCCTTGCGGATGCGCAGGTCGAGGATCGGGCTGCTGTGGAGGGGATCGGTGCCGATGACGAGGATCGCGTCGGCGTCGTCCATGTCGCGGACCTTGGCGGTGATCTCCGGCTGTGCGAGGCGGATCAGCGCCTCGCGGCCGGGGCCGCGCGAGGGGCGGGAGTCGATATGAGGCGACCCCAGCGCCTCCCGCACGATGCGCTGGACCAGATAACCCTCCTCGTTAGAGGCGTCCCCAACGATCGCCGCCACCCCACCACCCCTTGCCGGCTGTGGAGCTGACCCCCCTGTGGTGTGGTCAACGCCCGTTTGCAGCATTTCGGCGGCCTTGGCGATCGCTTCGTCCCAGGTCGCCTCGGCGCCGCCGCGGAGGCGGGGTGCGCGAATGCGCTCCTCGGCCCCGAACATCTCGAAGCCGTAGCGGCCGCGGTCGCAGAGCCAACCGTCGTCGACGTCGGGGTTGTCGCGGGCGATCACCCGCTTCACCTGCTCGTCGCGGATGGTGAAGCTGACGTTGCACTGGCTCGGGCAGAGCGTGCAGACCGAGCCCGCCTGCTCGATGTCCCACGGCCGGGCACGGAAGCGGTAGGTGTAGTTGGTCAGCGCCCCGACCGGGCAGAGGTCGGTGATGTTGCCGTGGAAGGGCGCCACGTAAGGCCGCTCGTCGAAGGTGCCGACGAAGGTGCGGTCGCCGCGCTCGAGCAGTTGCAACTGCTCGTCCTCGGCCACCTCCTGGCTGAAGCGCACGCAGCGGTAGCAGAGGATGCAGCGCTCGCGGTCGATCGCGACCAGCGGCGAGAGCTCGACCGGCTTCTCGAAGTGGCGCTTGGGGTCGGTGAAGCGGCTCTTGCCCGGGCCCCAGCCGTAGGAGATGTCCTGCAGCGGGCATTCGCCGCCCTTGTCGCAGACCGGGCAGTCGAGTGGGTGGTTGACGAGCAGGAACTCGACGACGGCGCTCTGCGCGTGCTTGACCTGGTCGGTGCGGGTGTGGACGACCATGCCGTCGCGGACCGGGGTCGAGCAGGAGGTTTGCAGCTTCGGGATCCCCTCGATCTCGACCAGGCACATGCGGCAGGCGCCGACCGGCTCGCCCAGCTTCGGCTCGTAACAGAAGACCGGGATCTCGACGTCGCCCCGCTTGGCGGCGTCGTGCAGCATCTCGCCCTCGGTCGCGCTCACCTCGCGGCCATCGATGATCAGATTGATCTCTTTGCCGCTCACGTCGCTGCCCCCAGGGTCTCGGCCGGTGCTTGCACGACTGCGATCCGATCCGCGTTGCCGGCTTCGCCCGTCGCCGCGATCACGTCTTCGAACTCGTCGCGGAACTTGCGCACCATCGCTCCCACCGGCATCGCCATCGAGTCGCCGAGCACGCAGAGGCAGTGGCCGATGATGTTCTCCTGCACCGAGGCGACGATGTCGAGGTCCATCGGCGTCGCCTCCCCGCGCACGACCCGTTCCAGCATCTTCACCGTCCAGTTGGTCCCCTCGCGGCAGGGGGTGCACTTGCCGCAGGACTCGTGGTGGTAGAAGCGCGCCGTGCGCAGCGCCATGTGGGGGATCGAGACGCGGTCGTCGGCGACGATGATCGAGCCGGAGCCGAGCATCGAGCCCGCCTCCGCCATCGCCTCGAAGCTATAGGGAAGCTCGAGCCCCTCCTCGGCGGTAAGCACCGGGGAGGAGGAGCCGCCGGGGTAGAAGGCCTTCACCTCGCGCCCCTCCAGCGGGCCGCCGGCGAGCTCGTAGATCAGCTCCCGAGTCGGGATCCCCAGCTCGACCTCGTAGTTGCCGGGCCGCCGCACGCAGCCGGAGATCGAGACGACCTTGGTTCCCGGCGACTGCTCGGTGCCGAAGCCGCGGAACCACTCGGCGCCGTTGGCGACGATCCCCGGCACGTTCGACAGCGTCTCGACGTTGTTGATCAGGGTCGGCCCGCCGTAGAGGCCCTGCACCGCCGGGAAGGGCGGCTTCAGGCGCGGGTTGCCGCGCTTGCCCTCGAGCGCGTCGAGCAGTGCCGTCTCCTCGCCGCAGATGTAGGCGCCGGCGCCGCGATGGACGACCAGCTCGAGGTCGCGGCGGGTGCCGAGGATGTCCTTGCCCAGATAGCCGGCCTCGTAGGCTTCGGCGACCGCGGCGTCGAGGATGTCGGCTTGGGAGTCGTACTCGCCGCGGATGAAGATGAAGGCGTGGCCGATGCCGGCGGCGAGGGCGGCGATCGCGATCCCCTCGATCAGCTGGTGCGGGTTGCGCTGCATCAGCTCGCGATCCTTGAAGGCGCCCGGCTCGGACTCGTCGGCGTTGCAGCAGAGGTACTTGTCGACGCCACCGCCGCGGGGCAGGAAGGAGGCCTTCTTGCCCATCGAGAAGCCGGCGCCGCCGCGACCGCGCAGGCCGGAGTCTTCGAGCTCCTGCAGAACCTCGTCGGCCTCCAGCTCGCGGTAGGCCCTCTCCAGCGTCGCGTAGCCGCCGTAGCCCTTGTAGCCGGCGAGCGTACGCAGCGCCGGGTCTTCGGCGTTCTTCAAGAGCAGCCGCGTCTCAGGCATCGGGACCTCCCGGCAGCGACCGCTTCTCCAGAGCCCTCTCGGGCAGGACCTCGGCACCTTCGCGAAGCTGCTTGATGGCCGTTTGCGCCTCCGCCGCCTCCAGCGGCCCGAAGTAACGCTCGTCGATCGAGGCCATAGGAGCGATGTCACAGGCCCCCAGGCACTCGAACCCGGTGACGAAGAAATCCTCGTCGTCACCCGCCGCGGCGCGGAACGCGTCGAGCAGTTCGTCGCCGCCCCGCATCCAGCAACTGATGTTGGTGCAGACGTGGATCTGGTGGCTGCCGACCGGGCTCGTATGGAGCAGGTCATAGAAGCTCGCCACCGACTCCAGGTAAGCGGGCGTCACCCGCATAACCGCAGCAGCCTGCCGTATCCCCTCCGGCGTGCACCAGCCATAAAGCCGCTGCACAGCCCAGAGCGCCGGAATCGAAGCCGATTTCCGATCCGGATACCTGCTCATAAGCTCTTCGATCCGCTCCCGCAGCTCAGCGGGACAGTCCACCTCATGAAGCTCAGGAACCCGCTCCGGGGCCCGATCCGGCACCCGGCCCTCAGTAAGCGCCTGATCCAAAGGAAGCTCAGCCACAAGCTCCTCCTCGGCTCGCATCCGATTTTGGGGAGCGCTTCGCGAAAGGGGAATCGGGGGCCTCCCCGACGGGCGGATACTCAAAATGCCGGTCCAACTGGACCGGCATTTGGACGGCGGGGAGGCCCCCGATTCCCCTCACCGATCCACCCCGCCCAGAATCGGATCCAGCATCCCAAGGCTGGCGATCATGTCGGCGACGTAGCCGTCGACCGACATGTCCTTGAAAGCCTGCAGGTTGACGAACGACGGGTCCCTGAAATGCACCCGCGCCGGCTTCGCCGACCCATCGGCAAGCACGAAGCACCCCAGCTCGCCCCGCGGGGACTCGATCGCGTAATACAGCTCGCCCGGCCCCACCCGATAGCCCTCCGTCACAAGCTTGAAGTGGTGGATCAGCGACTCCATCGAGGTCGAGAGCTCCGAGCGCGGCGGCAGCACGTACTTGCGGTCGTCGGCGATGAAGGGGCCCTCGGGCAGGGCGTCGAGCGCCTGCTCGACGATCCGCGTCGACTCGACCATCTCCGCCACCCGCACCCGGTAGCGGTCGTAGTTGTCGCCGACCGTGCCGACCGGGATCTTGAAGTCCATCTCGGGGTAGGCGAGGTAGTCGAAGGCCTTGCGCAGGTCCCACGGCTCGCCGGCGGCGCGCAGCAGCGGCCCGGTGACGCCCAGCTCCAGCAGCCGCTCGCGCGGGACGATCCCTGTCCCCTTGGTGCGGGAGAGGAAGACCTCGTTGCGGTCGAGCAGCGCCTGGTACTGGCCGACCCGGATCGGCATCTCGGCGACGAACTCGCGCAGCTTCGCCTCGAAGCCGAGCGGGATGTCCTCGATCACGCCGCCGACCTGGAAGTAGCGCGTGTGCATCCGCTGCCCCGTCGCCATCTCGAAGAGGTCGAGGATGCGCTCGCGCTCGCGGAAGCAGTACCAGAGCATCGAGATCGCGCCGAGGTCGAGCGCCGTCGTCCCCAGCCAGACCAGGTGGGAGTGGATCCGGTTGAGCTCGAGGAAGATCGTCCGCAGGTACTTCGCCCGGGGTGGGATCTCCAACTCGATCAGCCGCTCGACCGCACCGCAGAAGGCCTCCATCTGGAAGAAGTAGGAGACGTAGTCCATCCGCTCGACGAAGGGGATGACCTTCCAGTAGCTCTTGTCCTCGCAGGACTTTTCGATGCCGGTGTGGACGTAGCCGATGATTGGCTTGAGGTCGCGGACGACCTCGCCTTCGAGGTCCACGACTAGGCGCAAAACACCGTGCGTGGCCGGGTGATGCGGCCCGATGTTGACGGTCATGATCTCGGACGTCTGGCCCGCGGGTCCTGTCGCCGCAGGGGACCCACCGCCCCTTCCGGTCGCTAAAGCGTCCTCAGGGGCGGTCCCCCCTGCGACGCCACCCGCGGGAGAGACGTTTGGTGCTGACGCTTTTACCTCAGCCGCGTCAGCCATAGTTGCGCTCGTTGTATGTGAAGGTCACCGGCTCGCCGCCGACGGGGAAGTCGCGGCGCTGCGGCCAGCCGACGTAGTCGTCCGGAAGCAAGATTCGCCGCAGGTCGGGGTGGCCGCGGAAGACGATCCCAAAGAAGTCGAAAGCTTCGCGCTCCTGGAACTCGGCGGTGGGAAAAAGCTCACAGCACGAGTCGATTTCCGGAAGCGCTTCTTCCGCGGGTGGCGCTGTAGGGGGGACCACCCCCGAGGACGCTTTAGCGACCGCAGGGGGTGGTGGGTCCCCTGCAGTGACAGGACCCGCGGACGAGGCCGGATCCGCAAGCAATGCCTTGACGCGGATGCGCTCGACCCGGTCGCGGTTGAGCAGCTCGTAGTGGACGGCAAACCGCGGCTCCGCCGGGAGGTAGTCCGCCGCGTGCAGGCTGGAGAGGAAGCGGTAGCCCTGGCCGGGGGCGTCGCGGAGCCAGGTGAGCACCGCCAGCAGGTGGCCGGGATCGATCGAGAGGCTTGCGCGGCCGTGCTCGAAGCCGCTGTCGAGGATCGCGCCGGGGGCCTCGCTCTCGATCTCCCCCCGGATCAGCTCCAGTCCGGGGGCGTCAGGCATCGATCAGCTCCCTGGCGGCGAGATAGGCCTCTGCCGCCTCGGCGCTGGGCTCGCTGCGGGGGCCGCCGCGTGCCCACTCCTCGGCGCCGGCGGCGCCGTAGCGCGCCCGCCAGCCCTGGTCCGGGTTGCCCTGGATCTTGCGCTGCAGCTTCGTGAAGCCGTAGAGCACCGCCTCCGGCCGCGGCGGGCAGCCGGGGATGTGGAGGTCGATCGGCATGAACTTGTCCGCGCCCTGCACGACCGCGTAGTTGGAGAACATGCCGCCGCTGGAGGAGCAGGCGCCCATCGATACGGCCCACTTCGGCTCCAGCATCTGGTCGTAGAGGCGGCGGACGACCGGCGCCATCTTGATCGAGACCCGGCCCGAGAGGATGATCATGTCGGCCTGGCGCGGCGAGGCCCGCAGCGCCTCGGCGCCGAAGCGGGCGAGGTCGTAACGGGCGGTGACGATCGAGATCGGCGCCTCGATCGCGCAGCAAGCGAGGCCGAAGGTGAGCGGGAAGATCGAGTTCGAGCGCGCCCAGCCAAGCATCTTCTCGAAGTTGGTCATCACCACCTTCTGCTCGACGTAGCGCTCCAGCTCCTCGCCCTCGAGGTCGCCGCGCAGCATGTCGCGGGCGCGCAGCTGGCGCTCCCGCATCGTCTGTCGCTCTACCTCCAATCGAGCGCACCCTTTCGCCAGACATAGACGAAGGCGACCAGCAGCAGGGCGACGAAGGTGACCAGCTCGCCGAGCACGAAGACGCTGTCGGCGGCCTTGAGGATGACCCCGATCGGATAGAGGAACACCACCTCGATGTCGAAGAGGATGAAGAGCATCGCGATCAGGTAGAAGCTGACGCCGAAGCGCAGCCCGTGCGAGGCCGCGACCGGGATGCCGGACTCATACGGCTCGGACTGGCGCAGGCTCGCCGCGGTCGGGCGCTTCGGGCGCTTCGGCCCGATCACGTGGTTGAGCATCGCGAAAGCCCCCCCAACGGTGACGCCGAGGAAGGCGAAGACGAGAATCGGCAGGTAGCTCTTCAGCACTGGTGGTCCGTTTAGGCTCGGCGGTCCCGGGGCGCCGTCGCTTCGACGCCCCACCGCCTGCAATCGCCTTTATACACCTACCTTGTGACAAATTGCTACATAGTGATTTTCCGCATCAACAAGCCGAATCCCGACCCTCTTAGGAGGAGATAGGCCGATGGTCGCCGTCCACGTCGTCGTCGGCTGTGCCGTGATAGTGCTCAACCTGGCCGCCTTCGCGATCGGCGGCCTCGCCTGGTATCGCGATCGACCCTCGGTTCAGTTCTGGTACCTGCTGCGCGCCGCCCAGGCCGCGGTCTTCCTGCAGGCGATGCTCGGCGGCCTGCTCGTCTTCACCGGCCACAAGCCGGACGAAGACCTCCACTACCTCTACGGCATCCTCCCCCTCGTCGTCTCCCTGATCGCCGAGGGCGCCCGCGCCGGCGCCGCCGAACGCGAGCTGGGCGACGTCGACTTCGAATCCCTGCCTGTCGACTCGCAGCAATCTCTGGCCCTGGCGATAGTTCGCCGCGAGATGGGCATCATGGCCGTCAGCTGCGGCGTGATCCTCTTCCTGGCCCTGCGTGCCGCCAGTACAAGCGGGGTGTTTTGACGCTCGTTCACCCAGCGTGGCAGAGGGTCGGCCTCCCCTCCCAAAACGCGCGGCTGCGCCGCGCTTGAGTGTTTTGGGAGGGGAGGCCGACCCTCTTATTCAGAGAGGCGAGCGTCTGGGGGCTTAGCTCGGTCGAGACCGAGTTGGATCGTGGCTACCACGGCGAAGAGGGCGCCGGTGGTGAGGTGGAGGATCGCGTCGGCGGTGTTGTCGGGGAAGGCGAAGATGCCGGCGGGACTGGTCGAGAAGGCTGCCCAGATGCCGGTGACGATCAGGGCTGCGGCGACGAAGATCGCGTAGAGAAGTGCCCAGCGTGGCTTCAGCGCGAAGAAGAAGGCCGGGCCGAAGAGCAGGAAGCCGGAGAGCGCGTGGACGCCGTTGAAGTCGACGCCGAGCACGACCTTGGTCGGTGCGTCCTCGCCGAAATGGAAGCTGGGTTCGGCGATCAGCCCGGCGGTCGCCCAGAGGATCTGCAGCGCCGCGACGACGACGATCGCCCCCTGGGCGAAGGTCCAGCGTGCTCGCGGTGCCGCAACCGCCTCCATCGGGGCAGCGTATCTCGGCTATCCAGGTTCGGCGAGCCGATCCATATAAATGCGTCCCAACCGATCGGCCCAATACGTCATATCCACAAGGGGTAATGGGGGACCATGCCCTTTCCGAAGATGCAGCCGGTCGATTCCAGTGCGATCGCAAGGATCGGCTATGACGCGGAGGCGGAAGAGGTCTACGTCGAATTCCACGACTCGGACGTCTACGCCTATGGCGGCGCGTCGCCCGACGTCTTCGGCGAATTCGCCGCGGCCGAGTCGAAAGGAACCTTTCTCAACACGGCGGTCAAGCCGCGCTTCCCGTTTCGGAAGATCGGCTAGGAGAGCGGCCGGTACTCGCCGCCGCTGAAGACGAGCGGGTCGCCCTCGCCGGTCTCGAGGTCGGTGACCTCGCCGGTGACGATCACGTGGTCGCCGCCGGCGATCACGTCGCGCAGGTCGCAGGCGATCCAGGCGAGGGCGTCGTCGATCGCCGGGATGCCGTCGCGCTCGCTCCAGGCGACGCCGCCCCACTTCTCGGCCACGGGGGCCTTGGTGGCGAAGGCGCGGGCGGTCTGCTCCTGGCCCGCGTGCAGGACGCTGATCCCGAAGCTGTTGGCCGCCTGCACGGCGAGCAGGGTGCGGGAGCCGCGGTCGAGGCAGGCCAGCATCAACATCGGCTCGATCGAGAGCGAGCAGACGGCGTTGGCCGTTGCCCCGGCCGGACCGTCGGGCCCGGAGGCGCTGACGACGGTGACGCCGGTGGGCAGCATCGCCATCGCGGCGCGGAAGCGGGCGGGGTCGAGCGGACTCATGGCTGGACGGGACAATATGATGCCGCCGCGTGCGCCTGGCACTGATCACAGCAACGGCCCTCCTCGCTGCCCTCGGGCTAGCCGCCTGCGGTTTCGGCGAAGAAGGGGTCTCGGTCTCCAAGAGCGACCCCGACTACACGGGGGCTGCGCTCTTCGCCACGCACTGCTCCGGCTGTCACACGCTCAGCGCCGCCGGCACCCAGGGCACCGGCAATCGCGGCCTGCGCACGCAGGGGCCGAACCTCGACCAGCGAACCGAGACATATGAAGACGCTCTCTTCGCGATCCAAAACGGCGGTTTCTCCGGCGCGATCATGCCCCAGAACATCGTCGTCGGCGACGAAGCCGAAGCCGTCGCCCGCTTCGTCGCCAAGTACGCCGGGACCGATGCCAAAGAATCGCCGCGCCCCGGCGCCCAGCCGGCGCCCTGACCTTTCCGAGCCATGCTCGACCTGAAGCTGATCCGCTCCGAACCTGAGCGGGTCAAGGCGGCGCTTTCCCGCCGCGGAGCCGCCGAGCAGGTCGATGAGCTGCTTGCCCTCGACGCCCGCCGACGAGAGCTGCTGCCGCGGATCGAGGGGGCGCAGGCAGAGCGCAAGTCGCTCTCGAAGCAGATCGGCGAGGCGAAGCAGCGCGGCGAGGACGCGGCGGAGCAGATGCAGGCGGTCGGGGCCCTGAAGGAGACGATCGAGTCCGGCAAAGCCGAGCTGGAGGAAGTCGAAGCCGATCTCGAGCGGGTCGGCACCGCGCTGCCCAACCTGCCCGATCCAGACGCCCCCGACGGAATGACCGAGGAGGACGCGGTCGTCGTCCGCGAGGAGGGGGAGCTGCCGAGCTTCGACTTCGAGCCGCGCGACCACCTCGAGATCGGCTCCGGGCTGGGCCTGATCGACATGGAGGCCGGGGCCCGAGTCTCCGGCTCCCGCTTCGCCTACCTCAAGGGCGACCTCGTGATGCTCGAGCTGGCCCTGGTCCGCTTCGCGCTCGACCTGGTCCGCGGCGAGGGCCACGAACCGGTGGTCCCACCGGTGTTGGTTCGTGAAGAGGCCTTGGTCGGGACCGGCTTCCTGCCCGGCGACCGCGACCAGATCTACGAAGTGCCGAAGGACGAGCTCTTCCTGGTCGGCACCTCGGAGGTCCCGCTCGCCGCCCTGCACGCCGACGAGATCCTCGAGGCCGAGCGGCTGCCGATCCGCTATGCGGGCTTCTCGACCTGTTTCCGCCGCGAGGCGGGCGCCGCCGGCCGCGACACCCGCGGCGTCTTCCGCGTCCACCAGTTCGACAAGGTCGAGATGTTCTCGTTCGTCGAGCCGTCGCAGTCGGCCGCCGAGCACGAGCGGCTGCTGGCAATCGAGGAGCGCATCCTCGCCGAGCTGGAGATCCCCTACCGCGTCGTCAACGTCGCCGCCGGGGACCTCGGCGCGCCGGCGGCAAAGAAGTACGACTGCGAGGCTTGGATCCCCAGCCAGGGTCGCTACCGTGAGCTGACCTCCTGCTCCAACACGACCGATTACCAGGCCCGGCGTCTCAGTTGTAGGTATCGGCCCGGGGACGGCGAATCACCGGAGGCGGTGCACACGCTGAATGGGACAGCGGTGGCCGTGGGACGGACGATGATCGCGCTGATCGAGAACCGGCAGGAGCGGGACGGTGGGTTCACGCTACCCACTATTTTGCATTCCTATGGCGCGCCTGAGAGGATCGCGGCACCATGAGCACAGGGGTGCGGGATGCCAAGCGCGTTGTTCTCTGCGACGACCATGAGATCGTCCGCGAGGCGATCAAGTCGCGGATGGCGAATTCGAGCACGGTCGAGATCGTCGGCGAGGCCGGCGACGGGCGCGACGTCATCGAGGTCGTCAAGGAGCTGGAGCCCGACGTCCTGATCATCGACGTCGAGCTGCCCAAGCGCGACGGGATCGAGGCGACCAAGGAGGTGCTGAAGGTCCGCCCGCGGACCAAAGTCATCATCTTCACCGCCCATGCCCAACCCGATCTGCTCGCCCTGGCCCTGCGGGCCGGGGCCTCGGGCTACGTGCTCAAGTCGGCGCCCGCCGAGGACATTGCCCGGGCCGTGAAAGCGGTCACCGGCGGCGGCACCTTCCTCGGCGGCGATTTCGCCGGCGGCAAGCCGTCTGAGGTCGAGAAGCTGCTCACCCTCTCGCCGCGCGAGCGCCAGATACTCGAGTTGCTGGCAGAGGGCCTGCGGGTCAAAGAGATCGCCGAGCGGCTCCAGCTCAGCCCGGCGACCGTGCACACCCACGTGCGCAACGCGATCGCCAAGCTCGAGGTGGACACCCGAACCGAGGCGGTCGCGCTCGCGGTCAAGTTCAGTTACCTGGGCGCCGGCGGCAAGGCCTAGGTCTTCGGCTTAAGCTCCAGCGCGCAGCCGTTGATGCAGTAGCGCTGCCCGCCGGGTCCCGGGCCGTCGTCGAAGACATGGCCGAGGTGGGCATCGCAGTGCTTGCAGACGACCTCGGTGCGGCGCATGAAGAGGCTGTTGTCGGGCCGCAGCTCGACGTGCTCGAGGTTGGCCGGCTCGGTGAAGCTGGGCCAGCCGGTGCCGGAGTCGAACTTGGTGTCCGAGGAGAACAGCTCTGTGCCGCAGCAGGCGCAGGTGTACATGCCCTCGGTTTTCTCGTCGACGTAGGGGCCGGTGAAGGCTCGCTCGGTGCCGGCGTTTCGGGTTACCTCGTATTGCTCGGGGGTCAGCTGGTCGCGCCATTCCTGGTCGGTCTTCTTCGTCTTGTCCATGGGGGGAGGGTAGAGGGCGGCGGGGGCCGGCTCGCCGGACGCGCTTCGCGCTGAGTGTCCGGCGAGCCGGCCCCCGCCGCCCTTACGATGCGCCGCTATGAACGAGGCCTTCTACGAGCGGAGCGGGGGCGACGGCTTCGTGGCCAGTGAGCTTACGCGGGGGCCTTGGGATCCTGGGGCGCAGCATGCTGGGCCGCCGTCGGCTCTCCTGGGTCGGGAGCTTGAGCGGTTCGATGGTGACGGAAGCTTCCAGGTTGGCCGGGTCGTGTTCGAGATTCTGCGGCCGGTGCCGATTGGGCCGGTGCGGATCGAGTCGCGGGTGCTGCGGCCCGGGAAGAAGGTGCAGCTTGTCGAGGCGTCATTGCTCGGGGAGGCTGGGGAGCTGATGCGGGCTACCGCCTGGCTCCTGCGAAGGTCGGAGCTCGAGTTGCCCGACGGGGCGGTGGCTGCCGATGCGCCGCCGCCGGGGCCGGAGCAGGGTTTGGTGCCGGAGTTCTTTCCCACCGGGCAGGACGTCGGCTACCACACGGCGATGGAGCTGAAGGCGGTGGCCGGGGCGTTTCTCGAGTTGGGGCCCGCGACCTTCTGGTTGCGGATGCGCCAGCCGCTCGTCGCCGGCGAGGAGCCGTCGCCATTGCAAAGGGCGTTGGTCGCCGCCGACGTCGGCAACGGGATCAGCGCCGTGCTCGACTATCGCGACTACGTCTTCATCAACGTCGACCTCACCGTCCACTTCGAGCGCATGCCGGAGGGCGAGTGGGTCTGCGTCGATGCCGTCACCCGTCCCCAGCCGACCGGCATCGGCAGCGCCGAGTCGGTCCTCTCCGACCAGCGCGGCCGCATCGGCCGAGCCGCCCAGTCCCTCCTCATCGCCCAGCGCTAACCAACCACCGGGGCCGATGGGCCTGAGATACGCCTATATGGCGTGAAATCGGCCCACCGGCGGGCGGTTAGGGAGTGGCGATGCGGGGTGGGCTGCGGGGGGCGATGACGAGCGCGATCGTCATCGCCGAGGCCAGGGCTATTGCCGCCGCCAGGATGAACGCGCCCTCGTAGGTGCTCAGCGCCGCCGTGGCGCCCGCAAGCGGCGCGCCGAGGCCGACGCCGGCGTCGAAGAAGGCGGTGAAGGTGCCGAGCGCGGCGCCGCGGCGGGTGTCGGAGACGCGACTGACGACGATCAGCGAGAGTGAGGGGTAGAGGAGCGAGAAGGCGGCGCCCATCGCAAGCGCACCGGCGATTGCGACGGGGAGGCTGTGGGCGACCGCGATCGCGGCCAGTCCGATCGCCTCGACCACGGCGGCGACGAACGCGACCCTCGCCGGGCCGACCCGGTCTGGCAGGTCGCCGCCGATCAGGCGGGTGAGCACGACCATCGTCGCGAAGGCGCCGAACACGGCGGCTCCGTGACCGACCCCGCGGGACTCCAGGTGCAAGACGACGAATGCGGCCATCGTCCCGTAGCCGATCGAGCCGAGGGCGAGGGCGAGCCCGGGCCGGACCGCTTCGCGCTCGATCAGCGCGTGGTGTTCCTCTTCCGGGTGTGGAATCGTGTGGAAGGGGTCGGGCAGGCGAGTCGCGAGCAGTGCGCCCAGCAGCGGCACCACTCCGGCGAAGAGCCAGACCATCGTGTAGCCGGAGGCGTGCAGGATCAGCTCGCCGATCAGCGGCCCGATGCTGAGCCCGGCCCAGACCGAGAGGCCGTAGAGGCCGATCACCCGGCCGCGCCGGGCCGGCGGCGCCAAGTCGACGACCCAGGCGGAGCTGGCGGTGAACACCGTTCCCTCGCCGGCGCCGAGGACGAGGCGCGAGGCGACCAGGCCGGGCACCCCCAGCGGCAGCAGGTACATGAACCCGCCGAGTGCGACCAGGATCGAGCCGAGCAGGACGGTGGGCTTGCGTCCGCGCTGGTCGGCGAGCCGCCCGGCGAACGGTCGCAGCAGCAGGCCGGTGATCGCGTAGGAGCCGATCACCACCCCGACGGCGACGTTGCCGGCGTCGAGCGGGCCGTGAACGAAGCGGGGCAGGACCGGCAGCACGGCGCCCACCGCGACCAGCCCGCAGAAGGTGACGACGAAAACCCCGGCGAAGGCAATCCCGGGCCGCGGCACGAGGGGCCGCGGCCCCTCGACCGTGGCGTTCACCTCAGGAGTCCGGAGAGGTCGTCGATGACGTGGTCTGGGGGCGGCTCGGCCTCTTCCGCTTCGGCCCGCGAGCAGGCGCCGCTGAGGACGAGGACCGTCGCCAGGCTCGCACGCCGTCCGCCCTCGATGTCGGAGGCAAGCCGGTCGCCGACCATCGCCACCCGCTCGGCGGTTGGGATCAGCGCCCGCGCCTGCTCGAAGAGGTGCCGCTCGGGCTTGCCGCCGATCTCGGCGATCTTCCCCGACGCGGTCTCCACCGCTGCCAGGGTCGCGCCCGTCCCCGGCCAGGCCCCCCCCGGCATCGGCAGGGTGGGATCGCGGCTCGTTCCGAAGAGGGACGCTCCGGCCCGCAGGGCGAAGGTGGCAATGAGAAGCTCGGCGTAGTCGAACTCGCGGTGGCCCGAGACGACCACCGCGTCGGCGCTCCGTGCCGCCTCTTCCTCCAGCAGCACCAGTCCTGTGGCGGCGACCGTCTCCTTGAAGCCAGGCGCTCCGATCACGAAGACTGTTCCCTCCACTCCCACACGCTCCACCGCCAGTTGGGCGGTCGAGGCGCCCGCGGTCACGACCCTCCCGTCGTCGACCGGGATGCCGGCCTCGCGAAGGTACCCCGCATAGGCGGCCGGTCGGCGCACGGAGTTGTTGGTGACGAAGACGATCATCTTTCCACCGTCGATCAGCGCTCGCAAGCTCTCGACGGCTCGGGGCACCAGCTCGCGCCCGATCCAGACCACCCCGTCGAGGTCGACCAGAAACCCGTCGAATTGGTCCGCCAGCGCCATCCGGCCCCCCAGGCTATTAGGGCCTATTCCGGTAGGGGTGGAACGTCTTGTACTTTTTCGTCGCCAACCATCGCCGGTCGCCAAAGGCGCAGCTCGAAAAAGTTAAGTGGAACCCCTACCGGAATAGGCCCGCCACCTATGGGGTCGATACGGTGCCGCCATGGACATCTCCAACCGCCAGGTGGTCGAAGCAGTGGGCGTGTCCCGCCGCTATGGCGAGGGCGAGGCCGCAGTCGACGCGCTGATCGACGTCTCGACCGCCTTTGACCGCGGCCGGTTCACCGCGATCATGGGCCCGTCGGGCTCGGGGAAGTCGACCCTGATGCACATCCTCGCCGGTCTCGACAAGCCGACCGCCGGCAACGTCACGCTCGATGGGCAGGAGATCACGAGCCTCGACGACGGCGAGCTGACCAAGCTGCGCCGCGACAAGCTCGGCTTCGTCTTCCAGTTCTTCAACCTGCTGCCGGTCCTCACCGCTGAGGAGAACCTGGTGCTGCCGCTCTCGATCGCCGGTCGCAAGCCCGACCAGCAATGGCTGGAGCAGCTGATCCGCACGGTCGGCCTCGAGGACCGTCGCACCCACCGGCCCTCCGAGCTCTCCGGCGGCCAGCAGCAGCGCGTCGCCGTCGCCCGCGCCCTGGTCTCCAAGCCGGCCGTCGTCTTCGCCGACGAGCCCACCGGCAACCTCGACTCGAAAGCCGGTGCCGACGTCCTACGCCTGCTGCGCCAAGCCGTCGACGAGTTCGGTCAGACGGTGATCATGGTCACCCACGATCCCGCAGCCGCCGCCCACGCCGACCGCCTGATCACCCTTCGCGACGGCCGCATCGTCCACGATGGCGCTCCCGGCTCGGCCGACGAGGTGATCGAGCTGATGAAGCAGATTGACTAGCCTCGCCCTCAAGAGTCTCTGGGCGCGCAAGGCCCGCGCCGTGGCGACGACCCTCGCGGTCGTGATCGGGGTCGCCTTCGTCGCCGGCTCATACGTCCTCACCGACACGATCTTTGCCGCCTTCGACGAAATCTTCGGCGAGTCGCTGAAGGGCACGAGCGTCGTGATCAGCGCCGAGAACCCGGTCAAACAGGAAAACGGCGAAATCCCCACGATCGGCGCCTCTCTCCTGCCACGGGTGCAGAAGACGGACGGGGTCAAGCTGGCGGCCGGCGCGATCTTCACCCCCGGCGGGTTCTTCGACTCCGAAGGCAACAAGATTGGCAACAAATTCGCGCCGAAGTTCATCTCCTCGGAGTTGCCCGGCCGGCTCGAGTCGCTGACCTACATCGAAGGCCGGAGACCGCGCGGCCCGACCGAAGCCTCGATCGACAAGGCCGCCGCCGAAACTTCCGATCTGAAGCTGGGCGAAGAGATCAGGCTGATCGGCCAGGGCAGCGCCCGCTCGTTCGAACTGGTCGGCTTCACCCGCCTCGGCGGCGCCTCTTTCGGCGGCGCCAGCATCGCCCAGGTGACACTGCCGGTGGCGCAGCGACTCACACACAAGGCCGGTCGCTTCGACCAGATCTCGGTGGCGGCAGACAAGGGGGTCGTCGCGACGACGCTGAAGCAGCGGCTCGCGGGCGAGATGCCCCCGGGAGTGCGAGTCGAGACGGCCAAGGAAAACGCCGACCGCGGCTCGGAAGAAATCCGCGAAAACCTCAGCTTCCTGCAGATCTTCCTTCTCGTCTTCGCCTTCATCGCGATCCTCGTCGGCTCCTTTCTGATCTTCAACACGTTCTCGATCACGGTGGCCCAGAGGGTGTCGGAGTTCGGCTTGCTGCGCACGCTGGGCGCCTCGCGTCGCCAGATCCTCACCGACGTAGTCGTCGAAGCACTGGCGATCGGCCTGATCGGGGCGGCGATCGGGATCGGCGGCGGCTTCCTGATCGCGCTGCTGCTCAACGCCCTGCTGGAAGCGTTCGAAATCGACCTGCCGACCACCGGGCTGGTGATGGAGTCGCGAACGATCGTCGTCTCGCTGCTGGTCGGGGTGTTCGTCACGCTCGTCTCCTCGATGGTGCCGGCGCTGCGTTCGACCAGGGTGTCGCCGATCGCGGCGCTACACGCCGCCGCCCCTGTACCCACGCGGCGCCGCCGTCTGGTCGGCGTCGTCGTCCCGGTGCTGCTCGGCGTGGCAGGGCTGACGGCGGTCCTGTTCGGGCTTTTCGGCAGCGCCTCGGCCGGGACCGCCGCGGGCCTGATCGGCGGCGGCGCGGTCGCGATGGTCTTCGCCGTCTCGCTCTTCAGCCCGCGCCTGGTGCAGCCGCTCGCGACCGTGGCCGGCTGGCCGCTGGAGCGTGCGCGCAGACTGCTCGGCCGGCTGGCCCGCGAGAACGCCCAGCGCAACCCGAGCCGCACCGCGGTCACCGCGGCGGCGCTGATGATCGGGCTCACCGTGGTCGCCTTCGTCACCGTCTTCGCCGCCGGGCTGAAGAGCTCGGTCGCCCAGGTCGTCGACGAAAACTTTGCCGGCGGCCTCGTGATCCAGAACAGTGACGGCTTCTCGCCGATCCCCGGGGGTGCGGCGGTTGCGGCGCGCCAGGTGCCGGGGGTGAGCGCGGTCGCCACGATCCGCGCCGAGCAGGCAAAGCTCCTCGACAGCGGCGCCGGGGCGATGGTCTCGGCACCCAGCCCCGACATCGAAAAGACGGTCGAGGTCGAATGGAAGAAGGGTGGCCCGGCGGTGCTCCGTCGCCTGCGCTACGGCCAAGCGATCCTCTCCGCCGGGTTCGCGGCCGATCACGGTCTCGAACCGGGGGATCGCTTCCGTCTGCTGAGTCAGACTCGCCACAGGCCGGGCTTCGAAGTGGCCGGCGAGTTCGGCTCGAAACTCGACGTCCTCGGCAGCGTTCTGATCACCCAGGCAGCGATGGCACGCGAGTTCGGCCAGACCCAGGACACGATCGATTTCGTTCAGTTGAGGCAGGGCGCCGATCCGGCCGAGGTCCAAGCGATCCTCACCAAGGGGGTCGACGCCGCCTTCCCCGTCGCCGAGGTGCTCAACCAGCAGGAACTGAAGGAAAGCCGCGAAGAACAGGTCGATCAGCTGGTCAACCTCGTCTACGCGCTGCTTCTCCTCGCCATCCTGATCTCGCTCTTCGGGATTGCCAACACCCTGGCGCTCTCGATCCACGAAAGGACTCGGGAGCTGGGGATGCTGCGGGCGATCGGCATGTCGCGCCGCCAGGTGCGGACGATGATTCGCTACGAGGCCGTGATCACCGCCCTGATCGGGGCGATCCTCGGCATGGTGCTCGGCCTGGTCTTCGCGGCGCTGATCGCCCAGCCGCTGAAGGACGAAGGCTTCACGCTCTCCTACCCGGTCGGCTCCCTGGTCGCGCTGCTGGTGTTCTCAGCGTTCCTGGGAGTGCTCGCCGCGGTCCCGCCGGCCCGCCGTGCATCCAGACTCGACGTCCTCGAGTCCCTGCAGTACGAGTAACCCGGGGCGGTGCGGCCGGTGCGTTCCGGCGTCTTCGGGGCTCGCCTGCTGAAGCACGCCACGCTCCCTGCGTCCTTGGACTGACCGCACCGCCCCGGGTCAGCTGTGGCGGAGAAGGCGGCGAACGGCGCTCATGAGTTCTTCCGTTCGCTCGACCTGTTTGTCCTCGGAGGCTCCGACCACGCACTTGGTTGCGTGGTCGGAGAGCAGCTCCAGCGCCACCTTGTCGAGCGCCGCCTGGATCGCCGTCACCTGGGTGACGACGTCGATGCAGTAGCGGTTCTCCTCGACCATCCGCTCGACCCCGCGCACTTGGCCCTCGATCCGGCGCAGGCGCTTGAGAACCGCATCGCGGTTCTCGGTGTAGCCGTGGATAGCCGCGTCGCTCACCGATCCAGTGTACCCCCTGGGGGTATACCTCCAGGCACCAAGCGTTCCGGTGCGCTTTATGTACCTTCAGCGTGCATAAAGCGCACCGGAAGGGTCAGCCGAGGCCCATGCGGATCGCGCCGGCTGCCTCGAACATCGCCGCGCGGGCGGTGGGGCAGATCGCGGTCAGGTTGGCGAAGCCGTGGATCAGGCCCGGGTGGCGCTGCAGCGCCACCTTCACGCCGGCCTCGCGCATCCGGGTCGCGTAGGTCTCGCCCTCGTCGCGCAGCGGGTCGAAGCCGGCGGTGGCGACGTAGGCGGGAGGGAGGTTGGAGACGTTGGGGGCGCGCATGATCGAGACACGGGGGTCGTCGTGAGCGCAGCCGTCCGGCAGGTAGTGGCCCTCGAACCAGTCCATGTCGTTGCGGGTCAGCAGGAAGCCCTCGGCAAAGATGTCGCGCGAGGCCTGGCCGCCGAGGGCGTCGGCGGCGGGGTAGAGCAGGGCCTGCATCGCCGGTTGCGGCCCGCCGTTCTCGCGTGCCTGGAGGCAGACCACGGCGGCGAGGTTGCCTCCCGCGCTGTCGCCGGCTACGCCGATCCGCGACGGATCGGCGCCCAGCTCACCGGCCTGCTCCGCGGCCCAGGCAAAGGCCGCGACGGCGTCCTCGACCGGGGCCGGGAACGGGTGCTCGGGAGCGAGGCGGTACTCGACCGAGAGCACCCGGCAGCCGCTGTGGTCGGCGAGGAAGCGGCAGAGGCCGTCGTGTGTCTCCAGGTCGCCGATCACCCAGCCGCCACCGTGGTAGTAGACGATCAGGGGCTGCGGGGTGTTCGGCGCGCCGAGGGAGACGTAGAGCCGCGCCGGGATCTGGCCCGCCGGCCCCGGAATCGCCAGGCTTTCGATCTGCCCCATCGGCCGCGGCGGCCCGTTGACGACCGGGACCCCGGCCAGGTTCTCGGCCCGGGCCTGCTCGACCGTCCGGCCCTCGACCAGGGAGAACTCACCCTCCAGCGCAGCCAGGCGCAGCAGCATCTGGACGTCCGGCGCCAGCTCCTGCCCGTCGAGCCGCGGCGGCGGCCCGAGCAGCCTCCGCAGTGTGCGCGGGCGCAGCCCACAGGCGCGGCGAGCGACCCAGTGCTGCATCCGGGGTGGGGGCTGCGGCAGCGCCACGACGCGGGCAGGCTATGCGATGGACGGTCGCCTGGGAGCCCCCTTTCGTTATCCGATGGGGAGAGAACGCGTGCCCTGAGCCTTAGACGGGGTATGAAGACTCGACTGAGGTTCCCAATCGCATTGGCAATTGCTTCGGCAGCGCTTGCGGCTGCGGGTGGAAGGATTCCGTCCGCTCCCGCGATGCCGCCCCTCCGGCTCGAGTGCGCAAGCCCTCGTGCCCTCCACCTGCATCGTTTCGAGGACGGCTCCGCCCAGTTGCTCTGCGGCCGCCGCCTACTCGCCCGGGTCTCGTCTCCCGGCTGAGCACTATGCTGCCGTTACGAGCAACGCGATACCGGAAGGAGACTCTGTGGAGATCCAAATCGCTCGCCTGCGACTTGCTGGCGCAGTCTTGACCGCCGCCCTTCTTGCCCTGGCCATTGCCGCTCAGCCGGCGGCCGCCTTCCGCGACCGGGATTGCGCCGATTTCTCGACCCAGGCGCAGGCCCAGCGTTTCTTCAAGAGGCACCACCCGCGACTGGACCCGCACCGCCTCGACGCCGATCACGACGGACTCGCCTGCGAGGATCTTCCGTAACCGACACGTACCCGATACGAGACACATCTCACGCTGCGGGGCTGACTCACCACTAGCCTCTGAGGAAGGCGAAATGGAGGCAGCGACCACAACCGCTCCGCGGCCGGTACCCCGGGCGCCCGAGCGACGGCTGCCGCCCGGTCCGCCACTGCCGAAGCCGATCCAGACCGCGATCTGGTCGCGGCAGGCCCGCCGCCTCCTCTACGCCTGCCAGGACCGCTATGGCGACATGTTCACCATCCGCGTCGCCTACGAAGGCACCTGGGTGATGCTCGCCGACCCGGAGGCGATCAAGCAGGTCTTCACCGGCGATCCAAAGGTCTTTCATGCCGGCGAGGGCAACCAGATCCTCGCCACGGTCCTCGGGCAGAACTCGGTCCTCGTCCTCGATGAGAAGCCCCACATGCGCCAGCGCAAGCTGCTGTTGCCGCCCTTCCACGGCGGGCGGATGCAGGGCTACGAGGCGACGATGAGCGAGATCGCCGAGCATGAGATTGCGAGTTGGCCCGTCGGCACCCCCCACAAACTGCGCCCCCGCATGCAGGCGATGACGCTCGAGATCATCCTGCGGACGGTCTTCGGCGTTCGCGAAGGGGAACGGATGGGCGAGCTGCGCGCGGCGCTGCGCGAGTTCCTCGACCTCACGACCAATCCCCAGCTCCTCCTCCCGGTCCTGCTCGTCGGTCCGGACCGGATCCGCAGGCTCGGCCCCTTCCGCCGCCGCATTGACCGGGTCGATGAGCTGATCTATCGCGAGATCGCTGAGCGTCGTCGCGCGGGAGACGTCGAGGGGCGCGACGACGTCCTCTCCATGCTGGCGGCGGCGCGCCACGAGGACGGCAGCCCGATGAGCGACGAGGAGATGCGCGACGAGCTGCTCACCCTGCTGGTCGCCGGTCACGAGACCACCGCGACCTCGCTCTCCTGGGCAGTCGAGCGGCTGGCCCGCACCCCGGAAGCACTGGAGCGCCTGCGCGCGGAGGTGGCCGAAGGCCGCGAGGAGTACCTGACCGCGACGATCCAGGAGACGCTGCGACTGCGCCCGGTGATCTCGATCGTCCTGCGCAAGCTCACCGAGCCGGTAGAGATCGGCGGCTACGAGCTGCCGGCGGGCGTCTCGGTGGCGCCCTGCGTCTACCTCGCCCACCGCAACCCCGAGGTCTATCCCGAACCGGAGCGCTTCCTCCCCGAGCGCTTCCTCGACAACCCGCCGGGAACCTACACCTGGATCCCCTTCGGCGGCGGCGTCCGTCGTTGTCTCGGCGCCTCCTTCGTCCAGTTCGAGATGGCCGTCGTCCTCAAGGAGCTGGTCAAGCGCCACCAGATCCGCCCGGCCAACCCCAAGCCCGAGCGAGTCTTCCGCCGCGCCATAACCGAGACCCCGCGCCACGACGCGGAGGTCATTCTCAGCTAGCAGCAGCCGTTAGGCTCCTCCGAGCCCAACCAAGGAGGATGGAGATGTCCCGGTCCCGATGGTTCCTCGTTCCCGTCCTGAGTGCGATCGTGCCGATCCTGCTGCTCGCCGCCGGCTTGGCGACCGGTGCCGCCGACGTCACAAAGGTCCGATCCACCGTCACGATCAAATCGGGCGAAGGAGCCGAATTCACCGGCAAGGTGAGCGCGGCTCAGAAAAGATGCAGATCGGGGCGGAAAGTAAAGCTCTTCATGGAGCCGTACTCGGGCGGAGCGGACGAACTCGTCGGGACGGCGAAGACCAACGCCTCGGGCGCCTGGAAGATGGAAGGAAGCTTCCTGGCGGGCATCTACCACGCTCAGGTGACCGCCGCCACCGTTCACGCGGGCAACGACACCCTCCGTTGCCAGGTCGACGTGTCGGTGTCCGCTCGGTTCTGAGGCGGCATTACGCCTTGAGGGCGTAGGACCAAGCGGGGGAGTGCACGCGGCGCAGCGACAGTGCTCTGCACGGCGCGGAGCCGTGGGTGCTTTCCCGCGCAGTGTGCCTACGCCCTCAGCCGCAGCCGGTGTTGTTGCCGCACGACGAGCACGTGTAGCACGAGCCCGTCCGCTGCATCATGCCGCCGCACTGCTCGCAGGCCGGGCCGAGGTCGAGGCCGGACATCTTGGCCGGGACCACCGGTGGGGTTTCGGTGAAGGCCGATGAGGCCGGGACGGCCTTGCCGCCGCTCGCCTTGGCCTTCTCGGCACCGCTGCCGTTGCCGCCGTTGGCCGGGCCGGCGGTGCCGCCGCTGGTGTCGATCCCAAGACCCAGCTGGGTCGTCTCGGCGTCGCGCTTGGCGCGCACCTCGGCGGTGAGGATGCCGAGGTCCTCGAGCGTTTCGGTGTCCTCGATGAAGCGGCTCGCAACCCAGCGCATGATGTAGTCGGGCAGCGATTTGGCGAAGGGGATCTCCGGGTTGCCGGTGATGCCCTCCGGCTCGAAGCGCATGTAGCTGAACTTGCGGACGAAGGTCTCCAGCGGCACGCCGTACTGGAGGCCGATC
>JBJMKO010000110.1:0-2394 GCA_045805805.1 Solirubrobacterales bacterium
CGACCGGACATGCTCGGCGAAGTCGTCGAGCAGGTCGACGCCGCTCAACGAACCCGGTTCGGTCGGCGCATCCGTGATGCCTCCCCGCACCGTCGCCTTGATGCGGTCGAGGCCGGTGTCCTGACCGACCGCCCGTGCGCCGGTGAGGCAGAACTTGATGCCGTTGTAGTTGGCCGGGTTGTGCGACGCGGTGAACATCGCGGCCGGCGCACCCAGGCGCCCCGAGGCGAAGTACACGAGGTCGGTCGAGGCGAGGCCGACATCGACCACGTCGAGGCCCTGGCCCTGGACGCCCTCGGAGAACGCACCGGCGAACTCCGCCCCGGTGGGGCGCATGTCCCGGCCGACCAGCACCCGCGTGGCGCCCTCGGTCTCGGACGCGAAGCGAGCGAAGGCGGCGCCGATGGCCCGGCAGAGCTCGGCGTCGAGCTGGTCGGGGACGGTCCCCCGCACGTCGTAGGCCTTGAAGATCGCATCGAGAACATCTGGCATGGCGCGACGACCCTAGTTGTCGATGCGTGACCCCTTGATCGGTGCCTGGGCGGCGACCTCAGCCGGGGTGAGGTCGTAGCGGCCCCGCCGGCCGTCGCGCAGGATGCGCAGGAGATCCCGCACGAGCCGCAGACCGTCCCGCACGACGTGCACGGTCGAGCGGCTGGAGTTGGCCACCTCCACCGGGACCTCGGTGAGCGACAGGTGGTAGCGCTCGACCAGGTGGAACAGCTCGACGTCGAACGCGAAGCCGTCGACCCGAGCCTTCGCGAACAGCAGGCGGGCGATGTCGGAGCGGAACGCCTTCAGCCCGCACTGCGTGTCGCGGTACTGACCCAGGAGCACCGCATGCGTGAACCGGTTGATCAGCCGGCCACCGACCTCCCGCAGACGACGCGCCTTCACGAGCGTGGTGGTGTCGGTGTGGCGCCGGCTCCCGACGACGACGTCCCAACCCTCCTCGACCTGTTCGAGCAGGCGCAACAGCTGCGACGGTGGGTAGGCGAGGTCGGCGTCGGTGAAGGCGATCGTCCGGCCGGTCGCCGCGAGCGCGCCGGTGCGGACCGCCGCGCCCTTGCCCTTGTTCGTCTCGTGCACGACCACCTGGTCGGCGCCCGCCCGGCGGGCCGTGTCCGCGGTCCCGTCATCCGAGCCGTCGTCGACCACGACGATCTCGAGCAGCTTGCCGGGCACCGCGGCCGCGAGCTCCTCGCGGAGGCGCGCGACGGTCGTGGCCAGCTGCTCGGGCTCGCGGTACGCGGGCACGACCACCGACAGCCGCGCCCGCCCCGGCGCCGGTGGCCTCGGCACACGTGACGCGACGTCGGCCCGCACCTCCTCGAACAGGACGGTCCGGTAGATCCGCACGCGGAACAGCGCGGCGAGCGCGAGCGCCGGCAGCTTGGCGACGAGCAGCTCGAGCGGGCGATCCGGATCGATCAGCTGCGTGGTGATCGACAGCACCGCAAGGTCGACGACGCCGGCCATCACGGCCGTGGCGACGAACGTGCCGGGCGCACGTACCCAGCGGACCGAGGGGTCGTCGGCGAAGGTGATCGCCCGGTTGGCGAGGAACGACACGCACGCCGCCGCGGTGATCGAGACGGCGTCGGCCGCGAGGACGGGCCACCCGAGCCCGCGCGCCAGAAGGAGGAGCAGGCCGACGTCGACCACCGTGGCAACGGCGCCGATGCTGGCGAACCGGCGCAGGAGCGTGCGGGCCGCGCTTGGCCCTGCGTTCACGGGATGGGCGGGGGTGGCTGCGCCGCGAGCGGCGTCCCCGGTGGCGGCGGACCCACCCCGGGCGGCACCGGCACGTGCCCACCCCAGCCCGGTGGTGCGCTGAGGTCGGTCCAGCCGGCCGGCGCGCCGCTTGCCGCCGCTGAGGGCCGCCGGGTCCGGCGCCGCGGCTCGGGCATCGGGATGGGCGACGCCCGGACGAGCAGGACCAGACCGCCGATGCCGAGCAGCGTGAGGAGGATCGCGAGGTAGTCGACGTTCGTGCGCCCGAAGTGCAGGCTCACGTGCTTCGACGTGGGCACGACGACCATGAGGTTCGGCGTCACCCGATACGGGCCCTCGGCTCCCGAGGCCTGCCAGTTCGGGAAGTCGGAGATCTTGACGAGCACCGGCGAGCCGACGCGGTCGACATCGAAGGAGACGTGGTCGTCACCGGTCTCGATGTTGGTGACCTTGGCCGGGACGACCGGCTTCTTCTCGACGGTCGGCAGCGAGCGGCTGCCGACCGGGCGCTTGATGCCACCGGGCTCCCCGACCGGGTCGGCCGGGATCGTGACCCGCGGCCACTCGTCGGGCCCGCTCGCCGCGAGCGGCACGTCCCAGCGGTTCGGGTCGAGGAACCATGCAGCCGACGGGTCGAGCCACTGCGCCTGCGTGTTGTCC
>JBJMKO010000111.1:0-115857 GCA_045805805.1 Solirubrobacterales bacterium
GGCGCGGTCGGCGGCCGCGGCGGTCTGAGCCGCCCGCACGAGCCATCCGCACGGAGCGGCGGGGCGGGGCACGGCGCCTCGACCCGCCGCCCTGCGCTGCGACGAGGAGAGCCATGTGAGCGGTAAGACCGTCGTGTTCTTTCCCGAGGGCGCCTTCGGCCCGACGAACAACTGCGTCGGCATCGGCGAGCAGCTGAAGGCGCGCGGGCACCGGGTGGTCTTCATCGTCGAGGAGTCCTTCGCGGGCACGCTGGAGGCCCGCGGGTTCGAGGAGCGCCTGATGCGTCTGGGGCCGCCGCCGGAGGTGGAGGAGGCCCCCGGCCAGTTCTGGAAGGACTTCGTCCGCAACACTGCGCCCGCGTTCCGCAAGCCGACGATCGATCAGCTCGAGACCTTTGTCCTCCCCGTCTGGCAGGAGCTCGTCGACGGCGCTCGCTTCGTGGACGAGCGACTCGTCGAGATCTTCGGCGAGCTCGAGCCGGACGTGATCGTCCAGGACAACGTGGTCGGTTTCCCGGCCGTGCTCGCCTCCGGCCGGCCGTGGGTGCGCATCGTCTCCTGCAACCCGCTGGAGCTGAAGGACCCTCAGCTGCCGCCGGTCTTCTCCGGCTACCCGACCGGCGACCAACGCGGCTGGGAAGAGTTCCGAGAGCGCTACCGCGAGCTGCACGAGCCGCTGCAGCGCGAGTTCTCGGCGTTCTGCGAGGAGCGCGGCGCATCGCCGCTGCCGACGCTCGAGTTCGTGCACGAGTCGCCGTTCCTGAACCTCTACCTCTATCCGGCGGAGGCCGACTACGAGCGCTCGCAGCCGCTCAGCGAGCGCTGGCACCGGCTCGATTCCTGTGTGCGAACGGTCGACGAGCCGTTCGAGCCGCCGCCCGGCGATGGTGCGCTGGTCTACGTGAGCCTGGGCAGCCTCGGCTCGGCCGACGTCGAGCTGATGAACCGCCTGGTCGCCGTGCTCGCCGAGACGCCGCACCGCTACGTCGTCAGCAAGGGGCCGCAGCACGAGTCGATCGAGCTCGCGGCGAACATGACAGGCGCCGAGTTCCTGCCGCAGCCGGCGATCCTGCCGCAGGCCGACCTGGTGATCACGCACGGGGGCAACAACACGGTCACCGAGTCGATCCACTTCGGCAAGCCGATGGTCGTGCTGCCACTCTTCTGGGACCAGTACGACAACGCTCAGCGGGTCGAGGAGATCGGCTTCGGCGTGCGGCTGGCGACCTACGAGTTCGAGCCGGAAGAGCTTCGTGCCGCGATCGAGCGGCTGCTCGCGGCGGAGAGCCCGCGGCTGAGCCAGGCGTCGGAGCGCCTGCGGGCGAGCCCTGGAACAGTCAAGGCCGCTGAGCTGATCGCGGGGGTCAGCGGCGCGAGCCGTTGAGGCCCGCGCCGCCGTCTCTCCCTAACCCGGGACGATCTGGCCGAAGAGGCCGTGTGCCTCGTCGTCGGGGCCGGCCGTGAAGAACAGCGTGCCGGCTGGCCCGTTGTTGCCACCCTGGCCGACTTCGAGCGCCCAGAGGCCGTCGATCGAAAGGGACTTGCCGCTCTCGTCGCGGAGCTCGCCGCGGTGCGCGAAGTGGCCGTTGTCCAGCTCCTCGTAGGCGTTGATCTGCCCGTCGCCGAAGTTCCCGACCAGCAGGTCGCCGGCGAAGCGCCCGAAGCTATCCGGCGCGATTGCCAGGCCCCACGGCGCGTTGAGCTGACCGTGCTGGGCTACTCGGCTGACGAGATTGCCTGCAAGGTCGTAGGCGTCGACGAAGCCTTTGCCCTGGCCCGCGATCTCGTCCTCGGCGTCAGCGTCCTGCTTCGCGTACGTGACGAACACGCGGTTGGCGATTGTCTGGATGCCGAAGGGCGCGTAGCCGCCCGGCAGCGCCGGATCGACGAAGCCGCTATCCGGCACCAGGCCGAAGCTCCCGTCGAACACGTCCACCTTGGCGTTGTGGAAGTCGGCCGCATAGAGGCGCGGGCCGGCCACGGTGTCCGCAATCGCGAGACCCTTGTAGATCGCACCGTCATCGAGGTTCGCGACCACGACCGCGTTGGTTCCCTGCGCCCCGTTCCAGCCGAGCACCTTCCCCTCCTCGGTATCGAAGAGGAACAGCGCCTTTCCCCCGGTCGGCAGGACAAAGCCGGCCGTCGGATTGAAGACGGTGCCCGTCGGCGCATTGTGCACGTTCACAACGAGCGGGTTGCCCAGCGGGAACGGCATACCGTCGGAGCCGCGATAGAGCGTCGACTTGTCGGTGCCGTTGTCAGACACCCACCACGGGCTCGTCGGGCTCGAGGTCAGTCCCCAGGCATTGACGAGGTTCGGATCGGTGTTCGGCGCGACGCCCGGCTGGTCGGAGACCAGCGGCACCATGCTGAACGATGTGCGTTCGGCTGCCCGCAGCGGCGAAACGGCCACGATCGCCACCCCAAGCACGAAAGCCAGCGCTAGCAGCGCGCGCCGAACGTTGATGGAAAGCTCTCCCACTCTCACCCTCCTTTGGTCGTTCTCTGTTCGGTACGGGAGGGACGGGAGAGCGGTTTCAAGCCGGAGGTGGGATTCGAACCCACGGCCTACGCCTTACAAGGGCGTTGCTCTGACCAGCTGAGCTACTCCGGCGCCGCGCTCAGCCTAGCGCCGGCCGACCCTGGATGACCTCGTCGATCAGGCCGTACTCGAGCGCCTCGGACGCGGTCATGAAATGGTCGCGGTCGGTGTCCTTGGCGACCCGTTCGAGCGGCTGGCCGCTGTGGTCGGCGAGGATCTGCTCGACGCGCCGCTTCAGGTCGAGCACCTCGCGCGCGCGGATCTCCACGTCGGAGGCCTGGCCGCCGAACTGCCCGGTCCAGACCTGGTGGATCAAGATCTTCGCGTTCGGCAAGGCGCTCCGCTTGCCCTTCGTGCCGGCGGCGAGCAGCACGGATCCCATCGACATCGCCGTCCCGACGCAGATCGTCCGGATGTCGGGCTTGACGAAGGTCATGGTGTCGTAGATCGCAAGGCCGGCATAGACGTCGCCGCCCGGCGAGTTGACGTACACGGAGATGTCCTTGTCGGGGTCCTCGGACTCCAGGTGCAGCAGCTGCGCGACGACGAGGTTGGCCACCTGGTCGTCGATCGCGCTGCCGACCATCACGATCCGGTCCTTGAGAAGGCGCGAGTAGATGTCGAACGAACGCTCGCCGCGCGAGGTCTGCTCGACCACCATCGGAACCAGGGGACTCATGCTCGGCACTCTATAGAAGGCGTCAGGCGTGCTCGCCGCACGGCTCAGTCAGAGCCTGGCGTCCACAGCTCGCCCTTCTCCTCTTCCTCTTTCTCGGGCGTCCAGATCTTCTCCCGCGCCTCCGCCTGCTCGAGCGGGATCGGCACCGCCGACTCGGCAATCAGGTCGATCGCCCTGCGCACCCGGATGTCCTCGCGGACCATCGCGTCGCGGCCGTTCTCGCGCAGGCGCTCGAGCAGCTTCTCCGGCGTCGTGCGCTCGTGCTCGGCGGAGTGGGCGAGCGCCTCGACCATCTCCTCCTCGGAGACCTCGATCCCCTCCGCCTCGGCGATCGCCGCCAGTACCGCCTCGCCCTTCAGCTCCCGCTCGGCGTCGGGCTTCGATTCCTCGAGCAGCTCCTCGCGGGTTTTGCCCTGCATCTGGAGGAAGGTCTCGGGGTCCATGCCCTGGCCGGCGATCCGGCGTTCGAGGCGCTCCAGGCGTTCCGCCGCCCGCGCCGCGACGAGGTCGTCGGGGAGATCGATGCTCGCCGCATCGACGGCGGCGTCGACCGCGGCGGCCCTGAAGTCCTGCTCGGCGCGCTCGTCGACGGCCTCGCCAACGCGCTCAGCGATATCGGCGCGCAGCTCCTCGAGGGTGTCGAACTCGGATGCCTCGGAGGCGAAATCGTCGTCGAGCTCCGGCAGGACCTTCTCCCGCACCTCCTTGACGTCGACGGTGAAGACCGCCTCCTGGCCGGCGAGGTGCTCGGCCCCGTAGTCCTCGGGGAAGCTCACCTTGACCTCTCGCTGCTCGCCGCCGCCGGCGCCGGCCAGTTGCGCCTCGAAGCCCTCGATGAAGCGGCCGCTGCCCAGCTCCAGCATTCCGTCGGTTTCCTTGCCGCCCTCGAAGGCTTTGCCGTCGATCAAGCCCTCATAGTCGATCAGCAGCACGTCGCCGTCGGCGGCGGCGCGCTCGACCGGCTCGAGTTTGGCGAAGCCCTCGCGAATCCGCTCGATCTCGCGGTCGACGATCTCATCGGTCGGCTCGCCCTCGGCCCGGCCGACCTCCAGCCCCTTGTACTCGCCGAGCTGCGCCTTCGGCCGCACGCCGATCTCGAATTTGAGGCCGAGCGGCTCGCCCTCGGCCTCGGGAGCCGAGACGATCTCGATGTCGGGATCGCCGACCGGACTGATCCCGGAGCGCAGCAGGCCCTGTTCGTACCACTCGGGCAGCGACTCGCGGATCGCCTCCTGCAGGACCGTTCCATGGCCAAGGCGCTGGATTACCAGCGACGGCGGCGCCTTGCCCTTGCGGAAGCCGGGCATTTTCATCTCGCGCGCCAGGCTGCGGGCGGCGCGGTTGACGCCCCGCTCGACCAACTCGGCGGGAACCTCGACCTCGACCCGCACGCGTGAGTCGGGCAGCTCTGTGACGACGGTCTGCATCGGCGCCGGACCCTAGATGATCGACGACTGCGGAGTTGACCACACCGGGATGTGGTCAACTCCACAGTCGTCGCTATTCGCGGCGGGCCAGGAGGCCGCGGCGGACGGCTACGCCGAAGTCGATAGCGAAAGCCAGGCCGCGACCCATGGGCCCGGTTACGAGCCAGGCCTTAAGCGCGGTCACTGCCCACGATCCGTTTCTCCAGCAGGGCGCCGTGGCCGGCGGCGACCGCGCGCTGGGCGCGGCGCTCGTCGAGGGCGACACCGCGGTCCTGGGCGAGGTCGAGCAGCCGCTGCTTCTCGGTCCCTTCCCGCGCCACCTCGAGGAAGACCCAGGCCAGGACGCCGAGCGCGAGGAAGGTCCCCTCGACCATCATGATCACGCCCGCCGTGCTCTGGTCGGCCACCGCGGAGATGCCCCAGTAGCGCTCGCCGGGAGCGTAGATCGGGTAGAGCACCGTACCCGACCACATCAGCACGTTGCCGAGGATCGCCCCGGCGAAGCGCACGGCGATCACGTAGCCGACCTTCCAGCCGGCCGTGAACCACTCCGGCTTTGGCAGGGGACCGAAGATCGGCATCCACATCAAGCAGCCGAAGAAGAGGAAGCAGGTGTGCTCGAGCGCGTGGACGGGAGCGGTTCCGTAAGCGGCGTCATAGAGCGCCGGGACGTGCCAGAGGTAGAAGTTGAGCGCCCAGAGGGGCAGGGCGACCGCCGGATGGGTGAGGACCTGAAGGCGGTTGAAGGCGCGGATCGCGAGGAGTGGCTGCAGCAGCGACTTGCTCAGGCCGAGGACGAGCAGCAGCGAGGCCACGTCGCCGATCAGCAGGTGCTCGCCCATGTGGGCGATGACCAGCTCCTCGGCGAGGTGGCCGATCGGGCTGAAGAGGGCAACAGCGACCGCCGCCAGCCCGGCCCCGAAGCAGGCCTGGCGCCAGAGCGGCACCGGACGGCCGTCCCAGGAGAGCACCATCGCGCGGTGCCAGTAGAGGATCGCGGCGATCGTGATCGGGAAGACCTCGATCGGGGCGAAGGCCCCAGCGACGTGGGCAAACGGCAGGCTCACGAAATCAGCGTAGCGCCGCGGTTTGCGGCGCCGCCGCCCGCACTCGCTGCTAGCTTGGCCTCGCTTTGGGTCAGGAGAACCACCGCTTTCCGCCGGTCGGCAGCTACGGCTTCCTCTCCGACTGCCACACCAGCGCCCTGGTGTCCTACGACGGCGCGGTCGAGTGGCTCTGCCTGCCGCGCTTCGACTCGCCGAGCGCCTTCGCGGCGCTGCTCGACCGCGGCGCCGGCCACTTCAAGGTCGCCCCCCGCGACGTCGTCGTGCCGCTCAGCCGCCGCTACCAGCCTGGCACCCTGGTGATCGAGACGACCTGGGTGACCGACACGGGCTGGGTCGTGATCCACGACGCGCTGACGATCGCCGAGTGGACCGCGTCCGACGGCAAGGGCGGCCGACCCGACACCGAACACGAGTCCGATCGTTCCCTGCTGCGGACCATGACCTGCATCGACGGCGAGGTCGAGATGGAGATGGAGTGCCTGCCCCGCTTCGCCTACGGCGCCGAGCCGGCGACGTGGAGCGGCGGCGAGCTCGGTGAAGCAACGGCGCGTGGGAGCGATGGCGCCGAGCTACGGCTGACCAGCGACATGGAGCTCTCGATCGAGGACGGCACCGCGCGCGGAACCATGAAGCTGCGCGAGGACGAGACCGGCTTCTGCGCCCTGACCTGGGGCAACAGCGACCTGGGTGGGCCGCGCAGCGCCCCCGAGGCCCTGGAGCGGCTCGACTCCACCGAAGAGTTCTGGCGCCGCTGGCTGCGCGACGGCGATTTTCCCGACCATCCCTGGCGCATCCACCTGCAGCGTTCGGCCCTGGTGCTGAAGGGGCTTACCTACACGCCGAGCGGCGCGATCCTCGCGGCGCCGACCACCTCGCTGCCGGAGACGCCCGGAGGCGAACGCAACTGGGACTACCGCTACAGCTGGATCCGCGACGCGACCTTCAGCCTCTGGGCCCTGCACACGCTCGGGTTCGACCAGGAGGCGCGCGACTTCATGCGCTTCATCGTCAACGTCTGCCGGAAGGACTCCGACTTGCAGATCATGTACGGGATCGGCGGCGAGAAGGACCTGACCGAGAGCACGCTCGACCATCTCAGCGGCTACGGCGGGGCGAGGCCCGTACGGATCGGCAACGGCGCCTTCGACCAGCGCCAGAACGACGTCTGGGGCGCCCTGCTCGACTCGATCTACCTGCACGAGAAGGCGCTGCGTGGAACCGGCACGCCCGCCGACCGGCAGCTGATCCGCCACCAGGTCGAAGCCGCGATCGCCGCCTGGCCGCACCCCGACCAGGGAATCTGGGAGTCGCGCGGCCAGCCCCGGCACTACGTCTCCTCAACGCTGATGATCTGGGTCGCGGTCGACCGCGGCGCCCGCCTCGCCCGCATCCTTGGCTTCGAGGACGTCGCCGAGGAGTGGAAACGGACCGCCGAGGAGTTTCGCGAGGAGATTCTCGAGCGCGGCGTGCGCGACGGCGTCTTCCGCCAGCACTACGAGACCGACGCTCTCGACGCCTCCACCCTGCTGATCCCCCTGCTGCGCTTCCTGCCCCGGGACGACGCGCGGGTCAAGGCGACGGTCGAGGCGATCGCCGCCGAGTTGACCGAGAATGGCCTCGTCCTGCGTTACAAGGTGCAGGAGACCGACGACGGCCTCAGCGGCAAGGAGGGCACCTTCCTGATCTGCTCATTCTGGCTCGTCTCCGCCCTCTCGGAGATCGGCGAGCAGGCCCGCGCCCGGGCGCTTTGCGAGCGATTGCTGGAGTCGGCCGGCTGGCTCGACCTCTACGCCGAGGAGCTGGACGCTTCGAGCGGGCAGCACCTCGGCAACTTCCCCCAGGCCTTCACCCACTTGGCGCTGGTCAACGCCGTCTCGCACGTGATCGCCGACGAGCAGCGCGAGGATGGCGGCCCGACCGCGGTCTTCACCGAGATGGGCGGCGTCCGCGAAGACGCCTGACGCTGCACGATGGGTTGCTGAAGACAGAGCGTCTACAGACAATAGATTTCGTTTGCTCTATATTGCCGCCTATGAAAGCCGCAAGCAACTCCGAAGCCGGCGACCTGTTCCTCGCCCTCTCTCACCCGCTGCGTCGCCGGATCCTGCGCGCAATGATCAAGGACGAGGCGGAGATCAGCCCTCGTGACCTGTCCCTGGGCCTCGGGGAACCGCTGAGCAGGCTCAGCTACCACGTCAGGATCCTTGCTTGGTGCGACGCCATCGAGCTGGTGCGGACGGAGCAGGTTCGGGGCTCGATGCAGCACTTCTACCGCTTGATCGTCGACGAGAGGTGGGCGCGAATGGCGCTGGAGGCAACTGGGGATCCACCCGAGAAGGCGAAGCCCTAGGGGGAGAGTTTTCCCGCCGGCGTCCTTATCTAGGAGAGCCGTGGACGACAGGGGAGACATTCACAGCACCGCCGAGGAGGACGCAGCGATGGAGTCTGCCCTCCTGCAACAGGTCCTCGCCCTGCACCCGGCAGCGGTCACCCTGGAGGAGCTGGCGCGCGAGCTCGGCGAGGAACGCGACGACGTCGATCGAGCCGTGCGGGACCTCGTCGCGACCGGGCTGCTTCACCGCAGCGAGCCCCTCGTGCTGCCGTCGCGCGCCGCGCTGCGCTTCGACGAGCTGATGGAGAGGTGATGGCGCATGGACCCGGCCGGTCTCGGCCAAAAGAAGCCGGGTCCATGCGCTTTTTGAGGTGGACCCCCGGCCACGAGGAGCCCGAAAGGCAATATTGCTGCCGATCCTCACGATTCCAGGTTCCTACACCCGGGTTTTTAATAAGTTAATACATAGTTCGTCTCCGGGCAAGGGAAGTTTTCGCGGGGGTTCCGAAGTACGGGGACCCCTTCGCTAGCATCCCCGAATTGATTTTCGCCTCGGCGCGTCGCTCACTTCCGATCCTCTTCGCAACAGCGCTCCTGCTCTGCGCGCTCTGCGACTCCGCATCCACCCAGGGCGGAATCATGATCCGCGCCGCGGGGTCGGGTTCGCACTTGCGCCTGACGGTCAGCGGCTCCCAACTCCTCGTCAATGGCCGCCTGGCTGACGCCAGCCCCGCCGGCTGTCGCGTCATGCGCGCCCGCAGCTTGGCTTCCTGCGGGCTGGCGGAGGCCGGCTCGGTCGTGATCGAAATGGGCCCCGCCAACGACAAGGTCGAAGTGCTGGACCCGCTGCCGGTCCCGCTGGTCGCCTACCTCGGCGCGGGCTCCGACAAGCTGATCGGCAACTCCGAGACCGACACCTGCTACCCGCAGGGAACCTGGCGCAACCGCTGCATCGGGGGCGCCGGCAACGACGTCTGCATTGCCGCGCCGGTCAACACGGACTGCGTCGGCGAAGCCGGCGACGACTACTGCAAGACGAGCAGCGGAAGCGACGGCTGCTGGGGTGGGCCAGGCGACGACACCTGCCTGATGGGTCGCGGCCAGGATGGCTGCCATGGCGAAGAGGGAGAAGATCGGCTCTACGGGGGGCCCTCCACGGACCAGCTCTACGGCGGCCCCGGCGACGACTACTGCGACGGCGGTCCCGACAAAGGGCGCTCACACGAATGCGAGGAAGGTCCGCGGCACTGAGGGGCCAGCTCATGCGTGCTTGGTAGCGAGGGCAGGCATGACCTGGCCGCCGTGCTCGTCCTCATTCCAGGCGCCCCACTGATCCCGATCCTCTTCCTCTCCAGACTCTCAACGCCGTCCTCCTGCTCGTCCTGCTCCCCTTCTCTTCCGGTGCACTTTATGCGGTCATAGCCCGCATAAAGTGCACCGGAAGCGGCTTCCGAAGCTTGTCCCCGTTTCGAGAGGCCAGGCTCCCCAACCCCGCCTATCAAGTTCCCTTAGGGTCCAGCCCCATGAGCGTCATCGACGAGCTGGTCGCCAACAACGAGGGCTTCGCGGCATCGCTGCCGGCCGAGAACCTCGACGTCCACCCCAGCCGGCAGCTGGCGATCGTCACCTGCATGGACTCGCGGCTGGACGTCTTCGCCGCGCTCGGCCTGCATGACGGAGAGGCACACGTGCTGCGCAACGCCGGCGGGGTGATCACCGACGACGTGATCCGCTCGCTGGCCGTCTCGCAGCGGCGCCTAGGCACCCGCGAGGTGATGCTGATCCACCACACCGACTGCGGCATGCAGAAGCTCACCGACGACGGCTTCCGCGCCGAGCTGCAAGAGGCGACCGGCGTCTCCCCAGCCTTCGCGATCGAGTCCTTTTCCGATCCGGAGGCCGACGTGCGGCAATCGATCCTGCGCGTCCGCAACTCTCCCTTCCTGCCCCACCGCGAAGAGGTGCGCGGCTTCGTCTACGACGTCGACACCCGCCACCTCCGCGAGATCGCCGCCGACGCCTGACCCCTCGGCCGATGGGCCTAAAACACGCCCTATAGGGTGGGAAATCGGCCCGTCGGCCGGCTTATTCGAGCTTGTAGGCGACTATTTTCGGAGTTTGCCCCGCGGCCGCTGCGAGGCCGGCCGGGGCGATCAGCATTTCGCCGTCCGCCATCACGCCGGAGTTCGTTCCGGCCGGCAGCTTTTCGCGCCAGACGACCTGGCCCGTTTTCGCATCCAGGGCGCTGACCGACCCTTCGTAGTTCGTCGCGAAGACCAGGTCGTTGACGGCCGTGGTCGCGCCATATGCGGGAGTCGAGAGTTTTTCGGTCCACTTCACCTTGCCGGTGGCGGCGTCCAGCGCGACCACTTCGCCGCCGGCTTCACCGCCTTCGCTCACTTCGCTGCCGGAGATGACTTTGCCGGGATAGTTGACCACAGGGGCGAAGACGGTCGAGCCGTCAGTGGACATCGGAGCGATCACACCGCCGAGTGTGCCCGGATAGAGGGTTCCGACTTTGATCTTCGACGCTTCGCCGCGCATCGCCAACAGGCCATCGTCATCGTGCCCGTTGTGCTTGCCGATCGCTCGCTGCCAGATCACCTTGCCGGTTTCAGGGTCGGCGGCCAGCACGATGCCGGACTTGCCCGCCGCGACCACGACCTGCCTGCCACCCGCCTTGATCAGGATCGGCGGGCCCTGGAAGTCCCAGTCGTAGAGATCGTGCGGCGTGACCTGGTGATACCACTTCAGCTTGCCCGTCTTGGCGTTCAGCTTGACCAGGGAATTCGTGTAGAGGTTCGGGCCCGGCCGGCTCGTCCCGGATGGGAATTCAGGCGTGCCGGGGTATGGCGCCGGATTGCCGGTGCCGAAGTACATGAAGCCCTTTTCGTCGAAGGCCGGCGGGTACCACACGCCCCCTCCCGAGTTGACCTTTGGATTGCCCCAGAGACTGTTCGGCACGGTGTTGAAGTGCCACAGTTTCTTGCCGGTCTTGGCGTCGAGTGCCCAGAGGATGCCGACGCCGCCGCCTTCGTAAGACTCATTCGCATTGAGCGGCACGGTCGATACGTAGACCATCCCGTCGTGATAGCCGGGAGCCATGTCGATGCCCTCGTGTTCGTTACGGGGGAGGACCACCGACCAGACCTGCTTGCCGGTCTTCTGGTCGAGCGCGAAGGCTTCGGTCGGGGTCGCGCCGAAGACGCGGCCGCCGGCGACGACGACGCCGTTCGGGCCCTCGTCCGGCTGCGAGTAGTTTTTCGTCCAGAGGGCTTCGCCGGAATCGAGGCTGAGGGCCTGAACGTTGGAGGCAAGATCCTGCGAGTAGATCACTCCCTTGTCGATCACCGGCGTCGATGCGTAGCTGCCGAAGTTGCTGGTGCCGGTGATTGGAGCGGTCCAGGCGACCCCCAGGCTCGACACGTTGGAGCTATCGATCTGGCTGCTCGGGTTCCGCGTGTTGGCCGCATCGACGCCGGGATAGCCGGAGCCGGTGAGGTTGGCGCTTTCTCCACTCGACGACGAGGAGCCGCAGCCCGAGATCGCAATCGCCAGCACGACGATCACCGCTGCCGTCAGGGCCCCCGCCCGCGCCGAGCCCGGCGCACCACTCAGACTTTCCATTGCGCGACCCTATGTGACTGATTTATGGCTGTCAAGTGCTTGACTTCCACGGAATATCACATAGGGGTAGAGCCGCTCGAACGCAAACGCGAAGCCTCGGTGTCCCCATCGCTCTCGCCGAGCAGGAAGGGCTGCAGAACGCGATTGGAGAGCAGCCCGAGAGCGCCGAGGTTGGCGAACCCCGGGCCCTGGCTCAGCCCGGCCAGGCCGGGGATCTGGAGCCGCGGGCGCATCCCCACCAGCTCGAGGTTGCGGCCGATCGGCACCTGGGTGCCCGCCGGCTGGTCCCAGAGCCCTCCCACGCGTCGCTCGATCTCCTCGCGTACCCCAGCGGGAAAGAGGGTTCGCAGCTGGGCCAGGAGGTCGAAACCGGTGCAGTTGGCGACGTACTCGTGCTCTGCCCGGACCGTGCCCTCGGGCGAGTCGTACTCGAGCCGCACGCCCTCGCCGCCCGCCGCCGCACCGACGTCGGTGACGCGGCCGGTGACGAAGCGGCAGCGATCGTCGTAGGCGATCGCCGCCAGGCTGGGCGGGTCGAACACGCCGCGGTCGGAATGCTTGACGAAGTCTCGTCGCGTCTGCTCGTCCAGCGACTCCCATTCGACCGTGTCCGGGTTGGAGAAGACGCGGTTCTCGAGGAAGCTCTCGCCCCGGCTCATCGGCAGCATCGGGGTGTAGATCGTGAAACGGCACCTCGGCCGCAGGCCGCGCAGGAACATAGTCGCGCTGAGCGCGCTCTCACCGCCCCCGACGATCGCCACATCGCACTCGCGCTCCTCGGGTATGCGGGCGAACTCGCTCCTCTTGCTGTCGCAGTGGAAGACCCGCTCGGCCACCGCCGGCTCGTGCGGGAACGCCCGGTGGATGCCGGGGCCGGTCAGCACCAGCGCCCCGCAGGCGTGCCGCGAGGAGCCGTCGCGCTCCTCCACCTCGACCACCCAGCGTTCGCCGTCGGGGTCGAGCGTCACCTGCGACACCCGGCCCCGCAGGTGGCTCACCCCCTCGGTCGCCCGCGAGAGCACCCAGGTCAGGTACTCGCCGTAGTCGCGGTGGCGCACCTGCGGCGAGCCGGCATCGACCCAGCGGGCGTAGCGTCGCTCGCTGATCATGTGCTGCTGCCAGGTGAACTGGGCCAGGGCGGCGTCGATCGCCTCCCCTGCCTCGCCAAACTCGACATGGCTCTGGTAGGGGAAGCCGACGTCCTTGATCGGCGTCACCGCCAGCGGCTCCTCGCCCGAGGTCATGCCGTTGCGTCCCTTCCACGAGGCCGCCGGCTCGGTGCCCTCGATCACCTTCACCGACAGCCGGGCGAGGCCGAGGCTGTTGAGGATGTGGACCTTGGTCGCGATTCCCGCGGCCTTGGCGCCGGCGCCGACGACGATCAGGTCGTGATCGGCACTCATGCGTAAACGGGGGTCCGGGGCTTCGAGACGACGAGGCCGTGCTGGGCGGGACTGAAGGCGATCGCGGCCCTGCTCACCCGCTCCGAGCGCGACTCGACCGGGGTCAGCTCCACCTCCTCGAGCACGGTGCGCACCACGCGCTTCATCTCCTGTTCGGCGTAGCTGGCGGCGAGACAGCGGCGGGCGCCGCCGCCAAAGGGAATCCAGGTCGGCACCGCAGCGCGCCGCTCGAGGAACCGCTCGGGAATGAAGCTTTCCGGGTCTTCGTATATCTCCGCGCTGTTGTGGACCAGGTAGACACAGGGGGCGACCAGCGTGCCGCCGGGAAGCTCGTAGCCGCCCAACGTCGCCGGCCTCAGCAGGCGGCGGACCACGACGGAGACCGGCGGCCGCAGCCGCAGGGTCTCCTTGATCACCGCGTCCAGATAGGCCTCGCCCTCGCCGGCGAGGACTTCCTCCTGCAGGCGCGCCAGCTTCTCGGGGTGGCGCAGGAGCCGCTCGAAGACCCAGGCGAGCGAGCTCGAGGTGGGGCCGTCGGTGAGCAGGGTGAGCAGTTCGTCGCGCAGCTCCTTCTCGCTCAGCGGGGAGCCGTCCTCGTTGCGCGCCTCGACCAGGATTGAGACCGCGTCCTTGCGGCCTTCCTCGCCTTCGGCGCGTCGTCGCCGGGCCTCGGCCAGCACGGCCTCCTCGACCGGCGCCATCGCCTGCCGCCAGCCGCGGCTGCGTTCGAGCCAGCCCGGGCCGAAGAGGGCGAGCCTGCGCAGCCGGCCCTGGTCGTTGACCGCCTCGGTCAGGTTCGTGAGCAACATCCGCAGCCGGTCCAGCCTGCCTTCGTCGTCGCCGAAGACCGCCCGCATCACGACCTCCTGCGTCAGGGCTTGCATGCGGGGCCAGAGCCTGAACGGCTCCCCGACCGGCCAGGCGCGCACTTCGCGGCGGGCCAGCTCGGTCATCGCCTCGGCGTCCTCCCGCATGCGCTCACCGTGGAAGCGGGGCAGCATCAGCTTGCGGCGTGCCATGTGCTCGGGCTCCTCGCTCAGCATCACGGAATGCGCCCCCAGAACAGGTCTCAGGGCGAGGTTCGGCACTCCCACCCCGAGGTCGTCGGTGCCGGCGGAGAAGACCCGTTTGACGTCCTCGGGGTCGGAGAGGAGGACCCAGGTGCCGAGATGGCGCAGGCGCAGCGTGAAGGTGGTGCCGTAGCGCGCCCGGCACTGCTCCAGGAAGGGCAATGGCTCGCGCGACCAGCGCCTCGACTGCATCAGCCTGGGAATGCGGGGCCCCGGCGGCAGCTTCGCCCTCATGCCTCGCTCCCGTCCGCCGTGGCCGCCCCCTCCATCAGCTCGTCCTCGAGCTTGCAGGTTGCGCCGATCAGCAGCTCGAAGAGGTCACCGGTGAAATCGGTCGGCAGGTTGGCGTCGGCGCCGCGGGCGAGGTAGCGCGCCCGGACCTCCTCCACCCGTGCCGGCTGCATCATCGGGATCCCGCGCTCGCTCTTGTAGCGAGCGACTTCGCGGCAGATCTCGAAGCGCTCGCCAAGCAGGCGGGCGATCTCCTCGTCGATCGGGTCGAGCCGTTCGCGGAACTGTCCGAGGCCGTCGTCGCTCACCGCTGCCCCTTCCGGTGCGCTTTATGTACCTCCTGGGTCCAAAAGGCGCACCGGAAGCTCATGCGGGGGCTCCCAGCAGGCCGGTGGCGAAGGCCTCGCTGCACTCGGCGAGCGAGTCGAGGGCGTAGCCGCCCTCCTGGATTACGCAGACGGGCAGGCCCGAGGCGGCAAGGAGACTGCCGATCTCAGTAAAGATCTCCGGCTCGAAGGCCCACGAGCCGTGCGGGTCGCCGGCGACGATGTCGTAACCGAGCGAGACGACGAGTGCCTGCGAGGACTCGGCCAGCGAGTCGATCGAGGCGGCGACGGCATCGAGATAAGAGGCCTTGTCGGGGCTGCCGGCGAACTCGACGACGCGTTCGCGCTCGCTGCTCGGCGCTGCCGTCCCGCCCGCGACGTTGGTCACGGGGGCGGCGTGCAGCGAGTGCAGGCTTGCATCGGTCATCGTGGCGACGATCGCCGCGGTGCCGTTGGGGTAGTGCAGGTCGATGTCGAGGATCCCGACCGGTCGCACGCCGGCCTGGTGCAGGGTCTGCACGGCCGCGGCAGCGGTGTTCAGGTAGCAGTAGCCGGCAAACCAGGCCGGCCCGGCGTGGTGACCGGGCGGACGGCAGAGCGCGTAGGTGAAGCGCTCTCCCCCGGCGAGCCGCTCCGCTGCGGTCATCGCCGTGCGCACCCCCTCACGGGCGGCTTCGACCAGGCCGGAGCAGACAGGGATGTCAGGTGGCAGGCCTGGCGGAGTCAACTCCGGGATCACCACCGGCGCCTCCGACACTTCTCCGAGGGCGTCGAGGTAGTCGGGCTCGTGCAGGATGCTGAGCGTCTGCTCGACGTCTTCGCTGTCGGCGTCGGCGTCTGCTGCCCGAACCCCGGCGTGGCGAAGCAGCCCGCGACGCAGCTCGTCCATGCGACGGTTGTCATCGACCCCGGGCAGGATGCGCCCACCTTCGAGAATCCAGTGAGCGGAGTCGCCGTTGCCGTTGCCGACACGCTGCTCGACCAGCAACAACTCCGCGCTCACAGCTTCCTCCGCATCCTCGGGCCGAGGTGCTCGAACCCGTTGGCGAGGTAGAAGGCCTCGGTCGCGCCGATGTTCTCGAAGCTCTCGCGCGGCAGCCCGACCTCGATCCGGCAAGCCCCCTCCTCGCGGGCCAGCTCGAAGAACGCCGCCAGCAGCCCCCGGCCGACGAGGCGGCTGCGCCAGTCCGGATGCACCCAGAGGTCCTGGATCGTGCCGTAGCGGCCGGGCACGTGGATCGCATGCTGCCAGCTGGCGGCGAGGACCCCCACGATGCCGTCCTCGCTCCCCGCCTCCGCCACCAGCAGCGTCCCCAGCCCTCCGTCCCCGGCAAGCTTTCTCGTCGCCTCTTCCAGCTCGGCCGCCGGCGGGCCTCCGCCGCTGAGCTCGATCAGCAGCTCCGACACCGCCGCGGCAACGGCCGGCACGTCAGCCTCGCCGGCCTCGCGCACGCGCCAGTCCTGCGTCCCGGAGCGGTGCGCGGCGTCGGCCTCGCTCGGCGCCACCTCGGTCATGCCGGCTCCGCCTCTCGCGACGGCTCCAGCTCGACGCTCCAGGCCTCGGCCGAGTCGCTGCCGGTGACCGTGTGGGCGATCGCCGCCATCGGCGCCCGTGCCTTGAGCAGGATCTCGCCAAACTCCTCCTCGGGATCGGACTGCATGACGATCGCCCCGCCGGCCCCGATCGTGGTGCGCCCGGGGCGCAGGACGATCGTGCGGATCACGATGCTGAGGTCCATCGTGCCGTCGAGGCCGAAGTAGCCGATCGCGCCCGAGTAGACGCCGCGGGCCTCGGCCTCGATGTCGTCGATGAGCTCCATCGTGCGCAGCTTCGGCGCACCGGTCATCGAGCCGCCCGGGAAGCAGGCGCGGGTGCATTCGACCGCGCTGCGGTCGGCGGGCAACCGACCCTCGACCGTCGAGATCAGCTGGTGCACCGTCGCGTAGTCCTCGACGACCATCAGCTCCGGGACGGCGACGCTGCCGACCTCGCAGACGATGCCGAGGTCGTTGCGCAGCAGGTCGACGATCATCAGATGCTCGGCATAGGTCTTTTCGTCATTGGTCAGCTCGGCTTTCAGCGCCGCGTCCTGCTCGGGATCGGGCGAGCGTTTCGTCGTCCCCTTGATCGGGCGCGCCTCGACCCGACGCTCGCGGTCGACCGAGAGGAAGCGCTCCGGCGAGGAGCTGACCACGGCGACCTCCCCCAGCTTCAGGTAGGCGGCGAACGGCGCCGGGTTGCCGCGGCGCAGGTTGCGGTAGAGGTCGAAGGGCTCGGGACTGGCCTCGGTGGAGATCTGGTCGGTGAGGCAGACCTCGTAAGACTCGCCGGCGGCGAGTTCGGCCTGGCTGCGGGCGATGTCGGCGAGGTACTGCTCACGGCCGCGGCCGCACTGAAAGCTGACGTGGGAGCTGCTGGGCTCGCCGAAGGCCGGGTCGGTGGGCGCGGGGTCGGCCGGCGGGTCGGCGAGCACGCGGGCGACGGTCGCTTCGGCCTCATCGAGCCAGCGCTCCGCCTCCTCCTCGTCTCCTGCCGGGATCGCGATCAAGTGGGTGCGGTGGCGTACGTGGTCAACCGCGATCAGGCGGTTGGCCAGCATCAGCACGGCGTCGGGCACGTCGGAGCTGTGCACGTTGGTGGCGCCGACGTCGGCCTTGCACTCGTAGCCGAGGTAGCCGACGAAGCCGCCGAGCAGATCGGGGACCGGGCCGCTCGGGGTCGGCAGCGAGCGCTGGGCCAGCTCGCGGTCGAGCACCTCGAAGATCGAGCCCCGCTCGGTCGCGGTCCCGCCGGCCCGGTGCACGTCAACCGCCCCGGCGTCGACGTCGTATTCGAGCACGCAGCGGTCAGGGCCGGCGCTGGTGCCAAGGTAGGAGCTCTGCGCCAGCCGCGTCGGCGCGTCGGCGCTGTCGAGCCAGAAGGCGTGCTCCTCGGTGGAGAAGAGCCGCTCGAAGAGGGTCTCGGTCGAGGGCTCGCCCGGGATCGTCCGCATAAGCAGCTCGGTGCCGGACATACCCGTCTTCGCCGCTCGCGCCCGGCGAGGCGTGTTCTGCGGTCGCTTCGTCGCCCGAACCGGTGTCTCTTTGCGCCGGCGCGCCAGGGCGTAGAAGTTCTCGACCAGCTTGGCGCCGTGCTCGGTGGCGATCGACTCGGGGTGGAACTGCACGCCCCAAAGCGGCCGGCGCCGGTGTTCGATCCCCATCACGACGCCGTCGTCGGCCCAGGCGCAGACGTTGCCGTCGGGGCCCATGCCGGTGATCGCCAGCGAGTGGTAGCGGACCACCGGGAAGCCCTGGTCGATCCCCTCGAAGAGGCCGCTGCCTTCGTGGTAGATGCGGCTGAGCCGGCCGTGCATCGCCTCGGGCGCGCTGCGCACGTCGCCTTCCAGCACGTTGCCGAGACCCTGATGGCCGAGGCAGATGCCGAGCACCGGGATCTCGCTGTAGCGGATGATGTCGTCGCAAACGCAGAAGTCGTGCCAGCGCTGTGGCGTCCCGGGACCTGGCGAGAGGACGATCGCGTCGAAGTCCCAGCGTTCCAGGGCGCGCCAGGAGACGGCGTCGTTGTCGACCACGATCGGCTCCTCGCCGGAGACCCCCGCCAGCAGGTGGAAGACGTTGTAGGTGTAGGAGTCGTGGTTGTCGACCAGCAGGGTCCTCATCGGGTCGCACCCAGCCCCAGCCCGCGTGCGCCCTGGGCCAGCGCCGCCTGGGTCGCCTCCTGCACGTGCGGCCGGCGATCGCTCTCCAGGTACCAGCGCGAGAGGTGGGCGACGTAGCGGGCGAGTGGGCTGACGTCGAGCCGCTCGACCGCCTGTTCGAGGTGGCGTCGGTACATCTCCGACTGCACGACGGCGAAGCGGTAGTCGGGATCCTCGGCCGGCTCGGCGGCGGCCGAGGACAGGCCGGCGCCGTTGTGGGCACGGGCCCGCGCCAGGTCCCAGCCGAGGCTCTGTTCCTCGCGCAGCAGCTTCTCCGGCTCGAAGTCGAGCGGTTTGGTGTTGGTGTGCATGAGGAAGTAGCCGAGCGCCACCTGCGGCACGATCTGTTCGGCGGCCGGGTGCTTGCGGCGTACGTCCACCCGCCCCGGCTCACCGTCGATCGCGGTCTCGATCCATTCGGCCAGCTCGTCGATCAGCAGCGCGTTGCGCTTGCTCGAGGAGACCGACTCGCTCTGCTTGGAGACCATCCCGTGGAAGACGTCGTGCTTCGGGTGGTTGATGTCGGCGCCGGCGCCCTTGGCCATCATTTCGTCCATCAGTTGGCGCCTGCAGGTGACGTGGGCGACCCACTCCAGCCCGCAGACCTGGATCGAGGTGGTGCCTTCCAGCCCCGGCGCCGTCATCCAGTACGCCAGCGCCCGCATGTGCTGGGTGGGCAGGCCGTCGGCCCGCAGGAGCGGCATTTCCTCCAGCTCCTCGCGATCGGTGAGGTAGATCACCGCGCCGTCGGGCCGGCGCTGCAGCATCCCGTGCTCGAGGCCGAGGTTGGACAGCTCGGCCACCTCTGGCAGGAAGTCGGACTCGAAGAAGACGCGGTCGAAGGAGATCCCGAGCCGGGCCAGAGTCTTGCGCTGGCCGGTGATCACCCATGCGCGCGTCTTCGACCAGAGCTCGATCGCGGCCTGGTCGCCGTCGAGCACGCGCTGCAGGAGATCGTCGGCACTGTCGTGGTGGACGTCGACCTCGCGGGTCAGCGAGCTGGCAGGGTTGTCATCGCGGCCGGTCAACGACGGCCCGGACTTGACGTACTCGGCGTAGCAGGCGCCGACGAAGTGATCGCTCTTCTCGCCGTTGTCAAGCGAGGCCTGGGTATGGCGGCCGCTCTTGACCACGCCGGCCATCGCCTCGCCCATGCTGCGGCCGACGTCGCAGATGATGCTGCGGTGCTCGACCTTGCCACCGGCCTCGGTCAGCGCCGCGCCGAGGGCGTTGCCGAGCGCGAGGTTGCGCAGGTGGCCGATGTGCAGCGCCTTGGTCGAGTTGGCGTCCCAGAAGTTGAGCGCGAACTGCCGTCCCTCGGCGAGATCGGCGTGGGGGCGCTCGCCGGCTTCCCCAGAGGTGAGCGCCGCTCCGGTCTCCTCCATCCAGGAGTCCGCGAGGCGAACCCAAACCTGCTTGCCCTCGCGGTCGACCGACTCGATCCAGGGATCGCTCTCAATCCGTTCGAGTGCCCCGAGCGCCTCGGCATCGTCTTCCCAGCCGCGCACCCGCGGCACCAGCATCAGGTCGTAGCGCTCCTCCGGCTGGTAGGGCGCCCGCGCGGCCCAGAGCTGACGCCCGTCCGGATTGGAGCTGAGTTCGTCGAGCCGATCGAAGAGATTGTCCGCCATAGCTGGTGTCGGTTCCATGGGCAATGCACCAGCCGGGGCTCGAACCCGGATCTCCGGCTTTTAAGGCCGGCCCTTTGACCGATTAAGGCACTGGTGCGCTATGGGTGGGCTCCTCCCTTGAAGCCCCGCGAGGTCCCTCTCCCAGGGTCCCCAATCTCTCTGATCGCTCCGGAATTCTTGGGCATCCTAGCAACTCCGCGCGTACCAGAGAAGAACACCGGAAAATGGGTTCTACCAAGCGGACGCTTCTTCGAGAAATGCCGCAAGCTCTGCGTTCAGCCGCTTCGGGCTGAGGCGCCACTCGAGGATTGAGCCGGCTTCGACCAGGCGGCTGTTGGGCAGCTCTTCGGCGAGCATGCCGGAATCGCTGAAGGGGTGCACGGGATCGCGCGTGTGGCCGACGATCAGGGCCGGCTGCTCGATCCCGAGGCGCTCCTCCCGATGCGGCGCGGTCTCTCCAAGCAGGAGGCCCTCGAGCACCGCGCCGGAGGGCCCCGGCCTCTGACGGACCCAGTCCAGGCCGATGTCGAGGAAGTAGTTCGTGCGCGGGACGAGCGAGGTGAGGCGCGAGGCCAACTCGAACACCGGCCTGCCCAGCCGCAGACCGAACAGCACGGGCGTGAACGCGCCGGCGACCGCCGGCAGGGCGTTGTCGAGTACCGGCATCTCGATGAAGAGGCCGCGGACCCGCCCTGGATCGCGCACCGCCAGCTCGAGGGCGACGTTGGCGCCCAGCGAGGTCCCACCGACCACCGCGGCGGGCTGCCCCAGGTGGTCCAACAATGCCGCCACCTGGCGGGCGAACAGCGGCATCGAGTAGAGGCGCAGATCCTCGGGCCGGTCCGAGCCCCCGTGGCCGAGCAGGTCGACGCAGACGACTCGGTTGCCGCGTCGCGCCAGCGCCGGCCCCAGCCGCTCGAACATGCGTCGGTTCATCAGCAGCCCGTGGACGAGCACCAGCAGACGGTCCCCCTCCCCGTAGGAGTCGTACTCGATCCGGTGGCCCTCGTAGAGAAACTCGCCCATCGAGTTGATCCTGACAGCCGGACCCAGATCGGCAAGGGCCGCCCGAAGGCGGCCCTTGCCAGGTGCTTGGGAACGAGCGCGGGAACCGCGGCCGGGTGGGACAACGCCCGGTCTCCCTTTGCTCGCCGGTGCCCGGGTTGGATTCCGCCGGGCGGCCGAACAAGTGCGGCGCCTAGCGGCCCTGCACCTCCAGTGTCCCCTGAAGCATGTGACTCAAAATAGGACCACCTCCTTTCTCTGGTCCGTTGATTGAAGCAAATCGGTCAGCGGGCCCGGCCCGGCCACCAGGCGCGCTCGCCGCAGAGGTGAGTGATCGCCGGGACCAGCAGGGCGCGGACGACGAAGGTGTCGAGGAGGACGCCGAGCGCGACGGTGGCCCCGACCTGGACGAGCTGTTCGAGCGGCAGCAGGGTGAGGGTGGCAAAGGTGCCGGCGAGGATCAGGCCGGCGCCGGTGACGACCCCGCCGGTGTCTTCGAGCGCCGCCAAGATGCCCTCGCGGGTCCCCCGCTGCGCCGCCAGCTCGCGCGCCCGGGTCATCAGGAAGATGTTGTAGTCGACCCCCAGAGAAACCAGGAAGATGAAGGCGAGCAGGACCAGGTCGAAGGCGAGTCCGCTCGACCCGAACAGCTCCGTGAAGGCAAAGGTGACCAGGCCGAGGGTCGCCGCGAATGAGGCGACGACGGTGAGCATCAGGTAGCCGGGCGCCACGAGAGCGCGCAGGACGAGGACGAGGATCGCTCCGACGACGAGCAGGACCGCCGGCACGATCAGCTTCGTGTCGCGGGAGTTGGTCTGCTCGACGTCGTAGTTCTCGGCAGGGATCCCGCCGACGAGTGCGCTCGGCGCGACCTCGTGGAGCTTGTCGCGGACCCCCTCGACCAGATCGGCTGCCTCTCCCGAGTAGGGGTTGCCGCGCAGGACGATCGCCACCGCGGCCACGCTGGATGCAGCGGACGGCGGGATCGGCAGGGCGAGCTTGACCGAGTGCAGGTGCGCCAGCCCGCCCAGCGCCACCTCCACTTCGCCGAGGTCGACGACCGCGGTAAGCGGCGAGCTGAGGCCCGGCGGGAAGTGTTCGTCGAGGACTTCGTTGCCGCGGCTGGATTCGGTCGAGCGCGTTTCCCCCTGGCCGAAGCCGATCGTCCCGTGCTCGACGAGGTTGCCGAGCGCGAGGACGAGCAGCCCGGCGAACACGGCGACGACGATCGTGCGCGGCCGGCGGCGGATCAGGCTGGTGACCCAGGCCCAGCGGCGCCGCCTCTCCCCCGGCTCCGCCGAACCGTGCGCCGGCCAGAAGGCGCGGCGGCCGAGCAGCGAGAGGACGGCCGGCAGCAGGGTCAGGGCGGCGGCGAGCATTACGGCGATGCCGATCGCGAGGACCGGGCCGAGCCAGTGGGTCGACCCCAGATCCGCGAGCAGCAGCACCAGCATCGCCGCGATCACCGTTGCGGCCGAGGCGGCAATCGGGCGCACGCTTGCGGAAAGTGCGGCCGGCAGCGCGGTGGCCGGCTCCCGGCCGCTGTCGAGCTCCTCGCGGTAACGGTGTATCAACAGCAGCGAGTAATCCGTGCCGGCGCCGAAGACGAGGACGAGGAGCAGCATCGTGCCCTCGGTGTTGACTGTGATCGTCCCGGCCTGGATCAGCAGGTAGGCGATGCCGATCGCGGTCAGGTATGCGGTGCAGACGGCGAGCAGCGGCAACAGCGCCAGGACCGGCGCTCGGTAGACGAACAGCAGCAGGAGAAGGACCAGACCCAAGGTCGCGAAGAGGAGGGTGCGACCGGCGTCGTCGGCGACCCGCTCCAGGTCGGCCGCCATGCCTCCGGGCCCGGTCACGTAGGAGCTCAGGCCGGCACGGCGGTGCGCAGCGAGGTAGGCGCGGATCTTCGCCACTCCCTCGATCAGGGCGCCGCGATCGTCGGCGTCGATCCCCACGGCGACCAGCGCCGCCTTGCCGTCACGCGAGATCGGCCCGACGCCGCGAGCGATCCGGGCGACGTCGCCAAGCGGTTGCTTCGCCTCGCCCGAGAACGGGGCGAGGACCGGCGTCGCCCCCGCGAGGCCAAGCCGTTCGAGCCCGCTGCCGATCCGGCCGATCGCGTTCAGGTCAGCGCCGGTCAGGCCCCCGTTTTGCTCGAAGACGATCAGGACCGGTACGTCGGCGCCGCCCTTGAAGTCGCGCTGCAGCAGGTCCACGGCCCGCGTCGACTCCGCGTTGGCAGGCAGGAAGCTGCTCTGCCCGGCGGAAGTCACCTCGCCGATCTGCGTCCGTGCCAGCAACCCGGCAATGCCGAGGACGAGCCAGACACCAACCGTCACCCAACGTCCCCGCGAGCCGGTCACAGCCGCGGCAAGTCGGGCGACACGCACGACGAGGAGCCTAACTTCGCGGCAGGCGGCAGCCTACATCTTCTTCGGCAAGTTTCGCGGGGTCGGCGCCCCTGCTGGTCCAGGCGCCTGCGGCGGGCCACCGCTTCGGGGCCCGCCGCCAGCCTTCCTTACGCTATTTGACGAATTCGCGAACTTGCGAATAGACGGTTTCGTCCTGCATCAGGTTGAGGTGCGAGATGCAGCCGGTTTGCGTGTTCGTCGCTCCTGCCAGCGGAACGCTCGAGTCGGGGTTGATGATTTCGTCGCACGGCGACCACCAGGTGCCGTAGTTGACCGTGCCCGGCGTCTCGTCCCCCGCGTTCAGTTCGCCGAGGAATTTCGAGCCGGCCCGCATCTCCACGCAGGAGGCGCTGAAACAGAAGTTGGCGAAATCGGTGCCGTGGTTGGGACCACCGAGCGAAACCCAGTCGTCGACCTTGTTTTCGCCCCCGAGGAACTTGATGTACCAGCGGGTGTTGAGACTGCCCATCGAGTGGGCGATGATGTCGACCTTCGAGGCTTTCGTCGAAGCGAGAAGTTTTTCGACTTCGGCTTTGACCACTTTTTCAGCCGTCGTGATGTTCGAGGTCGACGTGTTGTAGCTGTAGGCACTCAGCTGCGATTTGGCCCAGCCGTCTTTTTCGAATCGTTTGATCATCGTGTTCCAGTCCGAGGACGTGCGCGCGTAGCCGTGGACGAACAGAATCGGATCGACCGCGGACGCCGCGCTCGCCCAAAGCACACCCGCACCGAGGCAGATCGCAACCGCGGACGCAAAGGTCCTGAGCCTTCTCTCCAGCATGTCTCCTCCTTGCTCTGGCTTGGCAAGTGCGCAAGCCCTGCGCACCCTTTAGTACAAGCTGGACATAGTAGTCAAAAAGGATTGAACAAAACGGCTGCCCGGCAACGCAGCCTCCGCTAGCCGAGCTCGATCACGCTGCGGATGCCGTCCTGGGCCTCCATCAGCTCGAAGCCGCGGTTGACTTCGTCGAGAGAGATGCGGTGGGAGATGAAGGGCTCGACGTCGATCTCGCCGGCCAGGCAGCGATCGATCAGCTTCGGAACCTGATCACGGCCCTTGACGCCGCCGAAGGAGGAGCCGGCCACGCGGCGGCCGGTGATCAGCAGGCGGGGGACGACGTCGAGCGTCTCCCCCTTGCCGGCCACCCCGGCGACCGTGCACAGGCCCCAGGCCATCCGTGCCGCTTCGACCGCCTGGCGCATCACGGCGACGTTGCCGGTCGCCTCGAAGGTGTAATCGGCGCCGAAGCCACCGGTCATCTCAAGGATCGCCTCGACGGTGCCATCGCCCCCTTCGATCACGTCGGTCGCGCCCTGACCGCGGGCCAGCTCGAGCCGCTCCGGCGAGAGGTCGACGCAGACGATCCGCTCGGCGCCCTGCAACCGGCAACCGGCGACCACACCCAAGCCGACCATCCCCGCCCCGAAGACGGCGCAGGTGCTGCCCGGCTTCACCGCGGCAGTGTTGATCGCCGCACCGAGGCCGGTCGAGAGGCCGCAGGCAAAGAGACAGGCTTGCTCGAAGGGCGCCTCCGGATTGATCTTGGCCAGGGCGATCTCCGGCATCACCGTGTACTCGGCGAAGGTCGAACAGCCCATGAAGTGGCGGATGCCGTCGCCCTCGCGTGAAATCCGGGTGCTGCCGTCGGGGAGGAAACCCTTGTTCTGCTGCTCGCGGATCGCCAGGCAGAGGTTGGTCCGCGGGTCGAGGCAGTGGACGCACTCGCCGCACTGGGGCGAGAAGAGGGTGACGACGTGGTCGCCCGGGCGCAGCGAGACGACGTCGGGGCCGACACTCTCGACGACCCCGGCCCCCTCGTGGCCGAGCACGGTCGGCGCGTAGCCCGACGGGTCGGCGCCGGAGGCCGTGTAGAGGTCGGTGTGACAGACGCCGCAGGCGGCGAGGCGGACCAGCACCTCTCCCGCCCGCGGCTCGGCGAGCTCGACCTCTTGTACCGCAAGCGGCTCGCCGAACTCCTCGAGAACCGCCGCGCGCATCTTCATCTTCGACCCACCCTGCCCCCGAGTCAACCGCTCTTGAAACGGGCGGCCTCCTCCGAGCCGCCCGTCGCGTCGCCCTCGCTGTAGGAGTGGGCGCCGGCGCCGGCGAGCTTGCCGCCGTCGACGATCAGGTACTCCTCGCGGATCGGTCGCCCGTCGAACCAGCACTCGAGGATCTCGCGCGTCCCGGCGGCGTAGCGGGCCTGCGCGGAGAGGCTGGTGCCGGACGTATGCGGAGTCATGCCGTGGTGGGGCATCGAGCGCCAGGGGTGGTCCCGGGGCGCCGGTTGAGGGAACCAGACGTCGCCGGCGTAGCCCGCCAGCCGGCCGCTCTCGCAGGCCCGCGCGACTGCGTCGCGGTCGCAGATCTTGCCGCGCGCGGTGTTGATCAAGTAGGAGCCCCGCTTCATCCTGGCGAGCATCTCCGCGTCGAAGAGGTTCTCGGTCTCGGGGTGCAGCGGCGCGTTGATCGTCACCACGTCGCACACCTCCACCATCGACTCCGCGTCGGGGTGGAAGGTGACGCCGAGCTCCTCCTCGACCTCGGCCGGCAGGCGATGCCGATCCGTGTAATGCAGGCCGACCCCGAAAGGCTTCAGCCGGCGCAGGACCGCCGAGCCGATCCGTCCCGCGGCAACCGTGCCGACCTGCATGCCCTCGAGGTCGTAGGAGCGCGAGACGCAGTCGGCGATGTTCCAGCCGCCCTCGACCACCTGCTGGTAAGAGGGGATGTAGTTGCGGACCAGGGCCAGGATCATCATTACGACGTGCTCGGCGACGCTGATGCTGTTGGAGTAGGTCACCTCGGCAACGGTCAGGCCGCGCTCGATCGCCGCCTGCAGGTCGACGTGGTCGGAGCCGATCCCGGCGGTCAGCGCCAGCTTCAGCTGCGGCGCCCTGGCGATCCGCTCGGCGGTTAGGTAGGCGGGCCAGAACGGCTGGGAGATGACGACCTCCGCCTCGGGCAGCTCGCGCTCGAAGACCGAGTCCGGGCCATCCTTGTCGGAGGTGACGACCAGCCGGTGCCCGCGCTTCTCGAGGAACTCGCGCAGGCCCAGCTCCCCCGAGACGCTGCCGACCAGCTCGCCCGGTGTGAAGCCGAGCGCCTCGGGCGTCGGCGTGCTCTGACCGTCGTGATAGCGCTCAATCGACGGTACGTCGTCGCGCGCGTAGGTCGGCGGGTAGCCGTCGACCGGATCGTCGTAGAGCACGCAGAGCACGTTCGCCATCGCTAGACCACCTTCTCACTCACCAGGCTCCGCCCGCAATCGGCAACCGTGTCCTCGACCGGGCGGGGCGACCAGTCGAGTTCGACTTCCGCCTTCGTGCTCGACATCTCGACCTTGCGGCCGAGCTGGCCGGCGATCGAGCGGACGCCAGGGTCGAAGATCCCCATCGCGCGGACGACGAGGTCCGGGACGTTTCGCTTCGGCACTTTCGCGGCGTCGGTCCCGAGGCGGTCTCGAAGCACCGCGGCGACTTCCGAGAGCCACTGGAACCGCGCGACGGCGATGAAGCGCTCGCCACCTGCCTCCGGAATCGTCATCGCCCTGATGTGCAGGTCGGCGACGTCGCGGACGTCGACGATGCTGAAGCCGATCCACGGCGCTCCGGGCATCCCCTTCAGCAACCGCTCGATCAGTTCGAGTGAGTAGGAGCGGTCGTCGCTCAGCACCGGGCCGAGGATCGCGCCGGGGTTGACGACCGCCAGCTTCTCGACCTCTCCCCGTTCCTTGATGAGGTCCCAGGCGGCGCGCTCGGCGATCGTCTTCGAGCGCGTGTACGGGGTCAGCTTGGGATGGTCGGAGTCGGTCCAGTCGGCCTCGGTCAACGGTGCCGAGGCATGATTGGTGCTGCCACCGACGGCGGCTATCGAGGAGGTGATGACGACGCGGCCCACCCCGGCGTCGAGGGCGGCCTTCAGTACCCGCAGGGTCCCCTCCCGCGCCGGGACGATCAGCTCGTCGGGGTCTTTGGGCTGCTGTGGCGGGAACGGGGAGGCGACGTGGAGGACGTAGTCGCAACCCTCCACCGCCTGCCCCCAGCCCTCGTCGCTGAGCAGATCCGCGGCCAACACCGAGAGGTTGTCGCCGACGTCGACCTCGGGCTCCAGCCTGGCGCGGACCTCCGGCTCCCGCGAGATGTCCCGCACGGTGGTACGCACCCGGTAGCCACGGCGCAGCAGCTCGACCAGGCACCAGCCGCCGAGATAACCCGAGCCGCCGGTGACGAGGACCGTCTCCATCCGCGTGAGAGTATCCGGGTATCCGATGAGCGACTTCCTGATCAAGCGCGACGACCCGCGCGAGTGCCGCGTTGCCGAGTCGGCGACGCCCGAGGTCGGGCCGGGCCAGGCGCTGCTGCGCGTCGACACCTTCGGGCTCACCGCAAACAACATCACCTACGCCGTGATGGGCGAGGCGATGTCCTACTGGGACTTCTTCCCCGCCGAGGAAGGCTGGGGCCGGGTGCCGATGTGGGGTTCGCCGAGGTGGAGCGCAGCGAGGTCGAGGGAGTCGAGGCCGGGACGCGGCTCTACGGCTACCTGCCTCCCTCCTCTCACCTGCTCGTAACACCAGTGAACGTCAACGAGCAGGGGTTCGTCGACGGATCGCCGCACCGGGCGGCGCTGCCCTCGGCCTATCACCGGTATTCGGCGATCGGGGCCGACCCCTTCTACCGCGCCGACACCGAGGAGATGCAGATGCTGCTGCGGCCGCTCTTCTTCACCTCGTTCCTGATCGATGACCAGCTCGACGACGACGGGCTGACCGAGCGGGGGCCAATCGTGATCTCCAGCGCCTCGAGCAAGACCGCGATCGGCGCCGCCTTCCTCCTGGCGCAGCGCGAGGGAATCGAGCTGATCGGCCTCACCTCGCCGCGAAGCGTCGAGTTCGTCGAGGGCCTGGAGATCTACGGCCGCACCGCCTCCTACGACGGGTCATCAAACGCTCCCAGGACTGGGGCGACGACGAGCTCATGCAACGCGCCGCCAACGCCTGGCACCCGTTCTGCGAGTGGACCGGCGGCTGGCTGGAGACGATCCAGGGCCGGGACTTCGACGGAATCGAACGCTCCTACCTCGACGTCATCGAGGGCCGCGTCGACCCGAAGACCGCCCATGTGATCTCTCTCGCTGACTAAAACTCCAGGCACCCGAAGCACCCTCCGAGCCAGGCGCCGCCATTGCGGATAGCCGGGGATCGGCGACGCCGGTGGAGTTCTTGTCCGCGTTCAAAAGGCCATAAGGGGCACTGGAATTGCGAACGGCATCTGGTCTATGTAGGGTGATTATCACTCAATTTTTCACGAGCAATACGGACCAGACAAGGATGGAGGCGATCCAGATGCATCGGAAGCACGGTTGGCGTCCTCGCGGAACAAACAGGCGGTTTGCCAAGGTTGCTCTCCAGTGCATGGCGTTTCTTGTCGCAGCCGCACTAAGCGCGATCGCAGGCATCCCCGCTTCGGCATCTGCTGCGCCTCCGACTGCGACCACTGAAGCGGCGACAGGGGTCAACTATGAACAGGCGACGCTTGAGGGCATGGTCGACCCCGAAGGCTCCCCCACCAGCTACTGGTTCGAATACGGCAAAACCGAATCCTACGGCGCCAAAATCCCGGTTTCGCCGGAATCGGTCGGCTCGGGCACCTCCAATGTCGCGGTCAGCCAGACCGTGACCGGCCTCAGCCAGAGCACTACCTACCACTTCAGGGTCGTAGCCGAAAGCGAAGCGGGAACGACCAAAGGAGAAGACGGGTTCCTCAAGACCGCAGGCTTCGAGTTTGCCTTCGGAGAAGAAGGCCCCAGCAACGGTCAGTTCAAACAGCCGAACTTGGGGATCGCAACCGATTCCGAAGGCAACATTTGGGTCACCGACACCGAAAACAATCGGGTCGAGGAGTTCAACTCCAAAGGCGAATACCTGTCCCAGTTCGGCAAAGAAGGCGCCGGTAACGGCGAATTCAATTCGCCGAAGGGACTCGCGATCGACTCTTCGGACAACATCTGGGTAGTCGACTCCGGCAACAACCGCGTACAGGAGTTCAACTCCAAAGGCGAATACCTCCTCAAATTTGGAGAAAAAGGCTCTGGCAACGGTCAGTTCAACTCCCCTTCTGGGATTGCTTTCGATTTCTCAAACAGACCCATCATTGTCGATACCGGCAACAACCGAGTTGAGAAATTCAATTCCAAAGGCGAATTCCTTGCCCAGGTTGGCAAAGAAGGCACGGGCGATGCCGAATTCAGCTCACCTACGGGAATTGCAATCGACCCTTCAGCTCGGCTTTGGGTCACAGATACAGGCAACAATCGGATTCAACGATTCAATGCCTCTACCTTCAACTACATTTCCCAGTTCGGCAAAAAAGGCACAGGCAACGGCGAATTCAACAACCCCACCGGGCTCGCGAGCGACTTTCAGGAAAGGCTCTGGGTCGTCGACTCTGGCAATAACCGTGCGCAGAAGTTCAGTGTAACGACTGAACACGCAGGCGAATACCTGGATCAAGTTGGCAAAGAAGGCACGGGCCCCGGGCAGTTCATCGAACCGACCGGGATCGTGGCGCCCGCCGCACAGAAACTCCTGATCCTCGACACCGGCAATGATCGCGTGCAGAAGTGGACCGTCAAGGCCGAGGCGCCGACGGCGAACACAAATGTCGCGAGCAACCTCAAAACCACCTCGGTGACCCTGAACGCGAGGATCAACCCGGAGGCCTTCGCCACTAACTACTGGTTCGAATATGGCTTGACCGAAATCTACGGCGCCAAAGTCCCGCTCACGCCCGAACCGATCGGCTCAGGAACTTCCAACGTGCTGGTCGAACAGACCGTCACGGGCCTCAGCGAAGGTACCAAATACCATTTCAGGGTTGTCGCGAAAAGTGCAGCTGGGACGTCGTTTGGAAATGACCGGACGGTGAAAACATGCAAACCGGCCCCCGCAGCCACTACGGAAGCGGCTACCGCTATCGGATCGACCCAAGCGACGCTCAACGGCAAAGTCAATCCCGAAGGGTGCACTACCACCTACTGGTTCGAATACGGGACGACCGAAGCCTACGGAACGAAAATCCCTCTCATACCCGCATCCGTGGGCTCGGGCATCTCCAGCGTCGCGGTCAGCCAGACGCCGGCCGGGCTCAGCAAAGGCACCGAATACCACTTCCGCGTGGTGACAGAAAACGCGGCGGGCACGAGCAAAGGCACAGACAAAACATTCACTACGAGTCCTTAAGGAACTCCGCGCTTCCGCTTGCGCGAAGAGAGGAGTGAAGTCTTTAACTCTGTCCTAGAGTGTCGTGTCCGGCGGTGTCGGAAGGCCGTCGCAGATGCATTGCGTTAGCGCAACCTCTAGCAACAGGCCGCCGGTTGCTAAGCCGTTGCCATGACGATCTCGCAGTCGCCAGCGGTAAAGGAAGGTACTGCGAGCGCTCGCTTCTTGGGCAGCTTTGCCTGCCTGCCCTTGGGCCGGATGTCGATCATCAACTCGATCTCAAGGCCACTGGCGACCCGAATCAACCGCTCCACGCTGGGATTGTGCTCGCCACTCTCCATGCGGGCGACGTCTGACTGATGGACCCCAAGCCGCTCGGCAAGTTGGCGCTGGGAAAGTTTGTGCTGCGCCCGATAGTGCGCCACCTCCACCGTGAGCCAGCGAGCGACCGCAGTCCTCTCCCACTCCGCCCGAAATGCCGGGTCGCGAAGATCCTCGGCAAGAGCCTCGTCATGGGATATGAGCCGATCTGAGGATATGAGCCGATCTGAGTTCATCCTTGGTGCCTTCGGCAAAAATAACAAACTTGTAATTGCTCAAGATCGCAGACCTCGAATCCGAGAGGCCCTGCCGCTACCGTTTGATCGATGACTGTTCCCAACCCGTGGCCTTCTGTCTCCTACACGGACTGGCGGGAGACCTGCGACACGCTCCATGCCCATACGCAGGTCTTGGGGAAGCTCGCCGCGGAGTTGGCGCCACCCGAGCCGCAGCTCCAGCATGCGGCGCTGCGCTTGACCGCGCGGGGCTGGGAGACGGGGCCGCTGCCGGCGCCCGACGGCTCAGGCGCGTTCGTCGTCGCGCTTGACCTGCGCACGCATGAGGTCGTGGTCGAGCACAGCGACGGCCGGACCGTGAACGTCCCGCTGACGCCGAATCGGGCGGTCGGTACCGTCACCCGCGAGCTACTGGGAGCGATCGGCGGTCTGGTCGGTGCGGTCGAGATCGACCCGACGCCGCAGGAGGTGACGTGGAGTGTGCCACTCGACGAGGACGACGAACACGCGAGCTACGACTCCGATCGGGTCGCGTCCTACTTCGCTGCCGCCACTCAGGCGGCGCTCGTCCTGGCTGCCTTCAGGGCGCCGTTTCGTGGCCGGTCCACACCGGTCAACGCCTGGTGGGGCTCGTTCGACCTGGCGGTGAGCCTTTTCTCCGGGTCGCCCGCCGACCCCCCGTCGGAGGACTTCATCATGCGCAACTCGATGGACTCCCAAGAGGTCGCGGTGGGATGGTGGCCCGGCGACCCCAAACTGGGCAAGGCGGCGTTCTACACTTACGCCCACCCGGCACCGGAGGGGTTCGCCGACGGCATTCTCTCCCCGGCGTCCGCCCGCTGGAACGGCGAGCTCGGCCTGTATGTCCTCGAGTGGGACGACGTTCGCGCCGGCGACGATCCACACGCGTTCGCGCTCGAGTTCGCCCGCTCCGCGTTCCAGCATGCTTGCCTCGTGTGTGGCTGGGACGAGGGGCTCGCCGCAAGCGCCGAAGGAACGCCGCCGCCGGTCGTGTAGGCCCTTAGAGCCCCATCGTCTTGGCGATGATTTCCCGTTAGGAGAGGGGCATCCAAGGGGTAGGTCGAAACAAAGCAGCTGCTCGTGAGACGACCGAAGGGAAGGCGATGAGGACCCAACTTGAGGGAACAGTTGCGCTGATCACCGGTGCCAGCAGCGGCATCGGAGAGGCAACCGCACACGCGCTGGCGAGCCGGGGGGCAAAGGTTGCGCTGGCAGCCCGGCGCCTGGAGCGACTCGAGCGACTTGCCGCCGAGATCGGCGGTCAGGGCCATACCGCCCTTTCGATCCAGGCCGACATCGCCGATCAGGGACAGGCGATCGCCGCCGTCGACCGCACGGTCGGCGAGCTGGGCCGCCTCGACATCGTCGTCAACAACGCCGGTGTGATGCTGCTCGGGCCGATCGAGGACGCCCCCACCGAGGAATGGGACCGGATGATCGACCTCAACCTCAAGGGCCTGATCAACGTCACCCACGCTGCCCTCCCCCATCTGCTCTCGGCCGCGGAGGACTCCGAGCGAGGCTGCGCCGACGTGGTCAACATCAGCTCCGTCGCCGGCCGCGTCGCCCGTGCCGGCTCCGGCGTCTACAACCTGACCAAGCACGGGGTCGGGGCCTTCAGCGAGTCCTTCCGCCAGGAGTTCGCAGCGAGGAAGGTCAGGTCGACCGTGATCGAGCCCGGCGCCGTCGACACCGAGCTCACCGACCACCTCCGCGACGGCGTCAGGGAGCAGGTGCGTGAGAGCCTCGCCGACGCCCGCGCACTCGAGGCGGCCGACGTTGCCGACGCCATCGCCTATGCGGTGACCCGGCCATGGCACGTCTCCCTCAACGAGATCCTGATCCGGCCGACCGAGCAGAAGCGCTGAGCCACACAGCGGGGCGACTACAGGATGCGACGGTCAGGCTCCCCTGACCCCGAAGGCCCTTCGATCGGCTGCCGAGAAGCTTAAAGCCCCATCGTCTTGGCGATGATTTCTCGCTGGATCTCGCTGGTGCCGCCGTAGATCGTCGAGACGAGGGTGGTGCGGACGTGGCGCTCCATGTCGTACTCGGTCGCGTAGCCGTAGCCGCCCATCATCTGCATCCCTTCCAGGGAGATCTTCTTCGCGGTTTCGGTCACCTTGAGCTTCGCCATCGAGGCCTCGCGAGGGAAGAGCTCGTCGGGGTTGGCGTCGACGCGGGCGGCGACGTCATAGGTGAGTAGGCGGCTGCACTCGAGCTCGGTGGCGAGGTCGGCGAGCCGGTGGGAGATCGTCTGGAAGCTGCCGATTGGGCGGCCGAACTGTTTGCGCTCCTTGACGTAGGCGAGCGTGTCGTCCATTGCCCGGCGCGCCAGGCCCAGCGACTGTGCGGCGATGATTAGGCGCTCGACGTTGAGGCCAGCCATCAGCTGCATCCAGGCCTTGCCTTCGGTGCCGAGCAGGTTCTCGGCCGGGATGTGAACGTCGTCGAAGAAGACGTCGTTGACGACGCGGCCGCCCATCGTGTCGATGCCGCGGATCTCGACCCCCTCGGTGTCTTTCGGGATGCTGATCATGCTCAGCCCCTCGTGCTTGGAGCCGCTGTCGTCGGTGCGGCAGACGAGCAGGATGTGGTCGGCGACGTGGGCCTCGGAGATCCAGGTCTTCTGGCCGTTGATCGTGTAGCCGCCGTTTTCGCGCACCGCCTTGCAGCGCAGTGCGCCGACGTCGGAGCCGGCCTCGGGCTCCGACATCGCGATCGCCTCGACCGCGCCCTTGGCGATCCCGCCGAGGATCTCCTCCTTCTGCGCGTCGGTGCCGAAGCGCTCGTAGGCGCCGGCGGTGATCGCGGTGACGGAGAAGCCGGCGATCGGGATCTGCCCGTAGGCCATCTCCTCGAGCAGCAGACAGAGGTCGACCATGCCGCCACCGGTACCCCCGTATACCTCGGGAACCGCGACGCCGAACCAGCCCAGCTCGGCGACCTTCGCGTAGAGGTCGACGTTGTGCGGCTCTTTGCCACCGTCGGTCAGCGCGTGGCGCTGCTCGCGGGTACCGCACTCGCGGGCGGCGAGGTCGCGGATCGCGGCGACGAACGCATCCTGCTCGGGAGTGAAGGTGACTGTCATCTCTACCCTCCCCTACGCGCTCGCGACGAGGGCGGCCCCGTCGGCGTAGGTCTCGCCGCGCTCCGCCTTCTCGACCAGGGACGCGGGCGGCTCGAAGCGCTCGCCGTACTTCTCGGCCAGCTCGCGCGTCCGGGCGACGAAACCGGCGGCGCCGCCCTCATAGCCGTCGATGAACTGCAGCACGCCGCCGCTCCAGGCGGGGAAGCCGATCCCGAAGATCGAGCCGATGTTGGCGTCGGCGACGGACTCGATAACGCCCTCGTCGACGCACTTGACCGTCTCCAGCGCCTCGGCGAACATCATCCGCTCCTCGAGGTCCTTGAGCGAGATCGAGGACGGATCCTCAATCGACGGGAAAGCCTCGGCGAGGCCCTTCCAGAGACCGGCGCGCTTGCCCTCCTCGTCGTACTCGTAGAACCCCTTGCCGGCGAGGCGGCCGCCGCGGTCGAACTCGTCGAGCATGCGGTCGATCACGACCGTCGAGGGATGGTTGCCGATGTCGATGCCATCGGCCTCGGCCGCCGCCGCGTACTGGGCGCGGATCTTGCGCATCAGGTTGAGGTTGAGCTCGTCGGAGAGCTGCAGCACCGGGGCCGGGTAGCCGGCCTGCGAGGAGGCCTGCTCGATCGTCGGCGCCGGGACGCCCTCGGTCAGCATCGCGATGCCCTCGTTGATGAAGGTGCCGATCACGCGCGAGGTGAAGAACCCGCGCGAGTCGTTGACGACGATCGGGGTCTTGCGGATCGCCTTGGCGACGTCGAGGGCGCGGTAGAGCGTTTCCTCGCTGGTCTGCTCGCCCTTGATGATCTCCAGCAGCGGCATCTTGTCCACCGGGCTGAAGAAGTGCAGGCCGATGAAGTCGGCCGGACGGCTGACGCCCTCGGCCAGGTCGGTGATCGGCAGGGTCGAGGTGTTGGAGCCGAGCAGCGCGCCCTCGGCGAGGTGCGGCTCGATCTCGGCGAAGACGTGGGCCTTGACCGCGGGGTCCTCGAAGACCGCCTCGATCACCAGGTCGGCGCCGGCGGCGTCGGCCGGGTCCGCCGTCGGAGTGATACGGGCGAGCAGCTCGGCGCCCTTCTCCTCGGTCGAGCGGCCGCGCGAGACGGCCTTCTCGACCAGGCCCTGCGAGTAGCCCTTGCCGCGCTCGGCGGCTTCCTGGTCGACGTCCTTGAGCACGACCTCGATCCCGGCCTTGGCGCAGACGTAGGCGATCGCGGCGCCCATCATCCCGGCGCCGAGGATCACGGCCTTGGTCGGCGTGAACGGCTCGATCTCCTCGGGCCGGTTGCGAGCACCGTTGACCTCCTGCAGGTCGAAGAAGAAGGCCTGGATCATGTTCTTCGCCACCTGGCCGGTGGCGAGGTCGACGAAGTAGCGGCCCTCGATCTCGATCGCGTTGTCGAAGTCGACCTGGGCACCCTCGACCGCCGCCGCCATGATGTGGTGCGGGGCCGGGTAGTTGGCGCCCTTCAGCTGCTTGCGCAGGTTGGAGGGGAAGGCGGGCAGGTTCTGCGCCAGCTTTGGGTTGGACGGGGTGCCGCCGGGCATCTTGTAGCCCTGCGCGTCCCAGGGCTGGACCGCCTCGGGGTTGGCCTCGATCCAGGCCTTGGCGGCCGGGATCAGGTCCTCGCGGGCGGCGACGACCTCGCCGACCAGGCCCATCTCCAGCGCCTTGTCGGGACGCAGTTCCTTGCCCTGCAGCAGCAGCTTCATCAGCGCGTCGGCGATGCCGAACATACGGACGGAGCGGACGACGCCGCCACCGCCCGGCAGCAGGCCGAGCTTGACCTCGGGGAAGCCAAGCTTCACCTTGGAGTCGTCGACCGCGATCCGGTGGTGGGTGGCGAGAGCGATCTCCAGGCCGCCGCCCAGGGCGGCGCCGTTGATCGCGGCGACGACCGGGACGCCGAGCGTCTCCAGGCGGCGCAGCTGTCCCTTGACCACGCGCAGGCCCTCGGCCAGCTCGGCCGCGTGCTCGGGCCGGACTTCTTTCAGGTCGTTGAGATCGCCGCCGGCGAAGAAGGTCTTCTTGGCGGAGGTGAGGACGACGCCCTTGATCTCCTCCTTCTCAGCTTCCAGCCGCTCCACCGTCGCCCCCATCGAGGCGACGTAGGCGGCGTTCATCGTGTTGGCCGACTGGTTCGGGTCGTCGAGCGTGAGGACGACGATGCCGTCGTCGCCACGCTCGTAGCGAATCGTTGTGCTCTCTGTCATCTAGATCGCCTCCACGACGGTCGCGATTCCCATGCCGCCGCCGACGCAGAGCGTCGCCAGCCCGTACTTGCCGCCGGTGCGGTGCAGCTCGTCGACCAGCGTGCCGAGGATCATGCCCCCGGTCGCGCCGAGCGGGTGGCCCATCGCGATCGCGCCGCCGTTGACGTTGACCTTTTCCATGTCGAGGCCCATGTCGCGGGCGAAGCGCAGGACGACCGCGGCGAAGGCCTCGTTGATCTCGACCAGGTCGAGCTGGTCGACCGTGATGCCGGCCTTCTCCAGCGCCTTGCGCGAGGCGGGCGCGGGGCCGGTCAGCATGATCGTCGGGTCGGCGCCCGAAACCGCAGTGGCGAGGATGCGCGCCTTCGGCGTCATCCCCAGGTCGTTGCCGGTCTGCTCGTTGCCGATCGCCACCAGCGAGGCGCCGTCGACGATGCCGGAGGAGTTGCCCGGGGTGTGGACGTGGTCGATCTGCTCGACCCAGTGGTACTTCTGCAGCGCCACCGCATCGAAGCCGCCCATGTCGCCCATCATCTGGAAGGAGGGGTTGAGCTTGGCCAGCGTTTCCACCGTCGTCCCCGGCCGGATGAACTCGTCCTGCTCGAGCACGACGTTTTCGTTCAGGTCCTTGACCGGAATCACGCCGTTGTCGAAGCGACCCTCCTCGCGCGCTTTCGCGGCGCGTTCCTGCGAGCGGGTGGCGTAGGTGTCGACGTCCTCGCGGCTGAACTCCTCGATCGTCGCGATCAGGTCGGCGCCGACGCCCTGCGGGATGAAGTAGGTGTCGTAGTTGGTCTCGGGGTCCATCGCCCAGGGACCGCCGTCGGAGCCCATCGGCACCCGCGACATCGACTCGACGCCGCCGGCGAAGACCAGGTCCTCCCAGCCGGAGGCGACCTTCTGGGCGGCGATGTTGACCGCCTCGAGGCCGGAGGCGCAGAAGCGGTTGAGCTGGACGCCGGCGACCGTGTCGGGCAGGCCCGCCTTCAGCGCCGCGGTCTTGGCGATGTCGGCGCCTTGGTCGCCGACCGGCGAGACGCAGCCGAGGACGACGTCGTCGACCCGGTTGGGGTCGAGCTTCTCGTTGCGGACGAGCATCCCGTGCATCAGCCCGACGACGAGGTCGACCGGCTTCGTGCTGTGTAGGGATCCGTTGACCTTGCCCTTGCCTCGCGGCGTACGGATCGCGTCAAACACCAGTGCATCGGTACCGGCCATTTCAAGCTCCTCTGGTTCGAATCGGTTCGGTTCGGCTGCGGCGCGGCAGCATAACATTCAGTCGTGAACGCAAACTTTACTACGATGGCCAACAGTGCCCGCCGCTGAGACTCCCGCCCGCCGCAGCCAGGCCGAGCGCAGCTCCGCCACCCGCGAAGCCCTGCTCGACGCCACGATCGCCTCTTTGGTCGAGGACGGCTACGCGAACGTGACGACGGCCGGCGTCGCCGAGCGCGCCGGCCTCTCCCGCGGCGCCCACCTGCACCACTTCCAGACCCGCCAGGCCCTGGTCGCGGCAGCGATCGAGCGGCTGGCGCGCCGCCGTTCGGCCGAGCAGCTCGCGGCAGCCGACAAGCTTCCAGAGGGGCGCGAGCGCGTAGCCGCCGGCCTCGACTTCATCTGGTCCAACTACGCCAGCCCGCTCTACCAGGCCGCGCTCGACCTCTGGACCGACGCCCGCACCGACGATGAGCTGCGCGCCGCACTCGTCGGCGTCGAACGCGAGCTCGACCGCCAGACCCTCGAGCTGGCCCGTCGCCTCTTCCCCGACCAAGCAGACCGCCCCGACTTCGAGCGCCTGGTCGAGATGGCTGCGGCAGCCGCCCGCGGTCTCGCCCTACTCGACACCCTCCACCCCGGCGACGACCGCAACAGCAAGCAGTGGGAGTTCTGCCGAGCGAAGCTGGTCGAGCTCTTCGAGCAGGGACCCGAGAGCAAGTAGTTTGGTGCCGATCGACGAGTACGAGGCATTGGAGGAGACGATCGAGATCCTCTCCGACCCCGACACGCTCACCGCGTTGGAGGCGGGCCTTAGCGAGATCGCCCGTGACGAAACGATCACTCTCACCGATCTACGCAGCGAGCTGGCCGAACGTCGGGTCTCCGACGACTAATCGTTGGCACGGCTCGTCCCATAGGAAGCGGTTTTTCTTTCAGCCGAAGAGATCCTCAGGTCCATCAAACGGCTTGTCGATACCCGATATCAGTTGCGACGAGGCGAAATGAGACTATTTCCAGCAATGGCCGCAACGAGCATCCCCACAGTGCAGCCGCCAACTCGTTCTATCGGAGAATTGACGAGAGCGGCCTTTGGTCGCGAGTTGTCGATGTCCGCCGCACTAGAGCTGGTCGAAACCATCCCCTTCGACCCCTCTGAACTGCCGGTAACGGAGGGGTGTCCGAGTTCGCTTTGGATTGGAAGCATCGGCTACGAGAACTACCGCTCGGTTGAAGACTTTGCGCGAATCTTGGCCAATTCGGGCGTCGAGCAACTGGTCGATGTGCGCGAGTTGCCAATCTCACGCCGACGTGGGTTTGCCAAGTCAGCGCTAGCAGCCGCTCTGGCTGAGCAGTCAGTCGAGTACATCCACCTTCGGAGCATGGGCAACCCGAAGGAATTTCGAGACCTATACAAGTCGGGGAAGGTCGCCGAGGGTCGTGCGGGCTATGAGCACCTTCTAACCCATGAGCGGACCGACGAGCTTCGAGAACTGGCGACAACGATCCAGGAGAAAAGATCGGCCCTTATGTGCGTTGAGGCAGAAGAAAACGTCTGTCATCGGCAGGTCATCTTCGAGGCCCTACGCAATCAGCTTGGACTGGATCTAAACATCGCTCAAATCGCCTAGCGAGAGTTGGTCCGATCGGGGTGGCCACCACACGCCGAGGATCAAGAAGCCATCGAGATGCTGGTGCTGGTTGCCGACGATGAACGCGGTGTCTCTATCGGGCCCGCACATCTGATCGAGCCACTTGGCACAGATCAGGTCGCGCCAGTCCTCTCGCTCCCGAAGGTTGCGGTAAAGCGCAACGATCTCCCAATCCACAATCGATTGCCGATGTCCAGGGCAATCGTCAGCCGCACACAAGTAGCGATATAGGAACCGAAAGGGAATCTGCTCCAGCGCTTTCCGCTGAAGCTGAAGGTCCGCAGAGCCGAGCAACGACCCCTGCGCGGCCCAATCCTCGGCCTGTTTCCCCTTCTCGGGATCCGGCTCAGCATCCTCGATGATGAGTTCCGAAACCTCTCGTGGGCGAAACATCTGAAGAGACGTTCCCTTCTCTTGCCGAGCCTTCCTGACCGCACACATGGACTCACCGATCGCAGGCTCGACGACTGGCCGCCGTGCCGCCCATTCATGCTCCGAGCTAAGCACCGGCCCGACCACCTCAATCGATTCCGCATCGACTCGCCACGACTCGGGGCGGCGATCGTCACGCGGCCTTTGAACTCTCGCCCGAATCGGCTGGTACTTCCGAAACTGCTGCGCATCTTCGAGCGTCCTAAACGGAACTGGATAAAGCCGGATCCATTCGCTCGTTCTCATATCCAGCCCCGCAATGCAGGAGACCTCGCCGTAGCGACGGCTCAATGCCGGGTATGCCTTTACCAGCGGCAAGAACTTGATCTCATGCGGCTCAGACGAAGCGATTCAACGATGCTAGGCCCAGCACCGGCGGCGTCCGCATCCTCAAGGCTCCGTTTCGAGAACCAACTTGCGTCGCCGAAAAGGCGGTCGGGCCGTCATCGGGGCCGACTCCCATCGGCGTCGAGGCACGTAAACCGGTAGTCGTCGAGGTCAAAGCGGGCGCTGCGCCAGGCCACCTCCAGCGTGGGCGAGGCGCGGAACGGAGCGTCGCCGTGGGAGTCGAAGTAGTAGCTGTTTGCGTTGCGCAGGTGCCCGAGAAAAACTTGGCGATCGCGGCGGCTGAGCAACTTCTCGAAGTCGCGTTAGTTGGCCCCGCGGGTTAGGCCCAAGGCACTCTCTGCCCCGGCGTCCGTGGGCTAGGCTCAGCCCGTCCCCAACAGATCGAAGGCCTCGCATGAAAAAGCCCCTTGCCCCCGATCAAGCGGCGATGCTCTACGGCAACCGCTTCCTCACCGAAGACGCCCCAGATGGGCCCTTCCCGGAGAGCGGCATGTCGGCCCTCGACGCGATGCGGCTCGTCGACGAGGAACTGGCGCTGGAGGGCGACCCGCAGCGCAACCTGGCGACCTTCGTGACGACCTGGATGGAGCCCGAGGCCCAGCGAATCATCGGCGACAACCTCTACCGCAACTTCATCGACCATGCCGAGTACCCGATCTCGGCCGAAGTCGAGCAGCGCTGCATCCGCATGCTCGCCGACCTCTACCACGCCCCCGGCGAGACGACCGGCGCCCGCACCCAGGGCTCCTCGGAGGCGATCATGCTCGGTGCCCTCTCGCTGAAGTGGAAGTGGAAGGAGCGCCGCGAAGTCGAGTCGAAGCCAATCGACAAGCCGAACCTGATCTTCGGCGGCGACGTGCACGTGGTCTGGGAGAAGTTCTGCCGTTACTTCGACGTCGAGCCGCGGATCGTGCCGCTGCAGGACGGCAAGTACACGATCGGCCCCGAGGACGTGGAGCCCCACGTCGACGAGAACACGATCGGCGTTGCCGCCGTGCTCGGCACGACCTTCACCGGTCACATGGACGACATCGTCGGCATCAACAAGCTGCTGATCGACCTCAAGGGCGACAAAGGCCTCGACGTGCCACTCCACGTCGACGCCGCCAGCGGCGGCTTCACCTGGCCCTTCCTCTACCCGGACTCCGAGTGGGACTTCCGGCTCGAGCAGGTGCGCTCGATCAACGTCTCCGGGCACAAGTTCGGACTCGTCTACCCCGGCGTCGGCTGGCTCGTCTTCCGAGAGAAGAGCGACCTCGCCGAGGACCTCGTCTTCTACGAGAACTACCTGGGGAAAACCGACGCGACCTTCACCCTCAACTTCTCCACCGGCGCCTCGATGGTGCTCGCCCAGTACTACAACTTCGTCCGCTACGGGCGCGAGGGATACGCCTACGTCATGAAGGCGATGCAGCAGAACGCCCGGGCCCTGGCCGACAAGCTCGAGGCCATCGGCGAATTCGAGCTGATCGGCGACGGCGAGGAGCAGCTGCCCCTGGTCGCCTTCAAGCTCGCCGGCGAGAAGAACTACGATGAGTTCGACCTCTCCTGGCAGCTCTCGGCCGAGCGCGGCTGGATGCTTCCCGCCTACACGATGCCGCCCAACGCCGAAGACGTCAAAGTCCTGCGGGCGCTGGTCAAGCAGACGCTCAGCCGCGAGCAGGTCGACCGCCTCGCCGAGGACATCGAAACGGCCTGCGCGACACTCGAGAAGAAGGGTGGCGCCCATCCCTCCGAGCGCAGACAGGTGAAGACCGGGACCGGATACTGACCAGCGCCACCCCTCGCCCCGCCGCTTTCCGTGCGGCGGGGCAGATCAGGCGTGTTCAGACCTGTTCTTCCTGCTGTTCTTTCTTCAGCTTTGCCGCGCCGCTCACGCAGCGTGAGAACGGGGTGCCTTTCTCGCCTTTGACGTGTTTCCTGCTCATTTCCTTGCAGGCTTTGGCCGGAGTGATCTTTTCGCTGTTGGCGACCTTCGCCATCGCGGTCACGCACTGACTGAACGGCGTACCTTTCTCGCCGGCGACGTGTTTTTTGCTTTGGCCTTTGCAGTGGACGCCGTAGGCTTTCGCCTTTTCCTGCGTGCCGGCGCCCGGTCCGGGCGTTTCGTTCTGGGCCGGCGTGTATTTAGGGCCGTTGCTGATGCCGTCGCCCTGGCCGGGGTTGGTGGGCTGACTGGCAATGGCCATCGTGGGCGCCGTCGCGAGGGCGAGCGCGCCGAGGACCACGGCAAACTTCGTCTGGAGCTTCATCGCGTCTCCTTCGTGTCATGCACCCCGGCTCGGGGCGCCTTGCTTTCGTGCTGCTGAAACGGGGACCGGCGGTGCCCGTCAGGCCATTCTCGGCGAGGTCGGCCTTGCCCTGGCCGGATGTCCTATTCGGAGGCGGTTTCTTTGCCGGCGTAGGCCGGTTTATCCGCGCTCCCCTGCGGCGCGGCCTCGGGGGCGGGTTTTTGGACGGACGAAGGCGTCGATGGGGTCTCTTTTTCAGGACTGGGCTTTGAGGGGTGCGCCGGGTGCGACGGCTTGGCGGGGTGTGCAGGGGTCGGCTTGGGAGCGTGCTCACGGCTGCCGGCTTTGTGGGCGGCAGCCATCTGCTGCCCATGCGTGGAGGCACTCGGGTGCTGCTTTTCATGCCCTCTACCGTGCGGGTGGGAGAGGGAGCTGGAGCCTTCGGACAGGTTCCGGCTATCAGTGGCCGGGCGGGTCTTGGCGGCATGGAGCGCGGAGGCCTTGGCCCCCGTCGCCAACCCTCCCGCCTCGTCGGCTGAAGACGTTTTCGAAACCCGGGCGGCCTCCGCCGCGGAGGGGCTTGCGATCCTGGACTGTTCCGACCGGGGCGCCCGGGAGCCGCCCCCCGGCACGACGTCAACCAGCCCGCCCCGGTCCGCGGCGCCGACGCCGATCGCCGCCACCACCGCGACGGTCGCGGCTCCCTTCAGCGCCGCCGAGGTGCCGAGCGTCTTGGCCGCGCCGCCCCCGAGCGCACCCGCCAGGCCGCTGCCCCCGGCGCCGTGACCGCCCAGCAGGCCGTGCAGAAGGCCGGAGGCGACAACCGCCGGCAACGGCGACAGCGCAGCGAGATCCCGCTCGCGGCCTCCGATTTCCTCGCGGAAGCGGCGGCAACTCGTACAGGTCCTCAGGTGGGCGCGGACATCACGACGGCGACCTACGCGGCCGTCACCGTCGGAGAGCAGCTTGGTCACCGTCGCGCAACTCATCGCCCGTCCCTCATCCATCTGGCGCAGGCTCAACCGCGCCTCGTAGAGGGTCTGGCGAGCCACCGCGGGGGAGGTGCCGAAGGCGGCGCCGATCTCGGCGAAGTCGAGGCCGGCGAGCTCGCGCATGACCAGAGCACCCCGCTGGCGCTCCGGAAGCTGGTCGAGGTCGGAGATCAGCCGCCGCAGCCGGTCCCTCGCCGTCGCATTCTCCGCCAGGCCGGCACCGGGAGAGGCCAGCTCCATATCGAGGGGCCGTGTCTCGCGGCGCCGGCGAAGCAGCTCGATCGACTCGTTGTGGGCGATGCGGTAGAGCCACGGCCTCAGCTCGAGCTCCCGCTCCTCGCCCGGGAGCGCCCGCAGCACCTTGACCATCGTGTTCTGCAGCGCGTCCTGGGCGTCTTGGGGATCGCCGACTATCGCCAGGCAGTAGCGGTACAGGCTCTGGTGATAGCGATCGAAGATCGCCGCGAAGGCGCGCTCGTCGCCCCCCACCGCCCGCCGAATCAGGCGATCGTCGGAGAGCACACGTGCCGGCCCCGCGCCCGAGCTGACCGCACCGGGAGTTGCCGCTTCGCTCAAGTTCCGCTGCCTGCATGGAATGTCATCCGTTCAAGATTAGGGCGATACGCTCATCACCTAAACGGTCGATGTGGCCATGCCGTCAGCGCTTATCTGGCTCGAACCCTGGCGATCGTGGGCCGGCGGCTTGGTTTGGGCTTCGTCCAGCAGGGGATATGGACAAGACGGACCAGGTGCGGTGTCACGGTCGAAGACCGTAGAGGCCCCAGGCAACCGCCTTACTAGAGAGGAATCACATGTCCACCGTGCTGATCGTGATCATCGTCGTAGCTGTCGTCGTCCTTCTGGGGCTCCTGATCTGGGCGGCCTCCCGGCGTGCACACACCAGAGAGATCGGCGAGGCCCAAGTCGAGGCCCAGCACGACGACATTTCCCATCACCGCGATCAGGCGCGTGAGGCCCGTGGCGAGGCCGAGTTGGCGGAGGAGCGTGCCAGGCGAGCGGCCGCCGAGGCGGAGCTGAACGAGCACAAGGCGAGCGAGCGCGAGCAAGAGGTCGAGAGCAGCGACTAGCGGTGAACACGGGCCCAGCCTTGCGGTCCAAGGTTGGTGGGGACTACCTTTGATGGATCGCGGCAAGCACGCTTATCGCCGGAGCCACCGGTTTCATCGGCGCCCGGCTGGCGACCTCGCTGGCCGGTTCGAAGTCGCCCGTCCGATGCCTGGTTCGCGACCGCTCGAAAGCACACTCGCTCGAGGCGGCGGGGTTGGACCTCCACGTCGGGGACATCACCGACGCGGAGAGCCTCGTGGGAGCTGGGAAAGGCATCGAGGTTGCCTACTATCTCGTCCACGCGATGGCCGGGGGCGGAGACTTCGCTGAGCGAGAGCGGACCGGGGCGCTGAACTTTGCCCGGATTGCCAAGAAGGAAGGGGTCAAGCGGGTCATCTACCTCGGGGGGCTCGGCGACGAGAGCAAGTCAGAGCACCTGAACAGCCGCCATCGAACCGCGTGCGTCCTCGCTGCCGAGGGGCCTCCGCTCACCTACTTCCGCGCGGCGATGGTCGTCGGCGCCGGCAGCGAGTCCTACCGGACCCTGCGCTACCTGGTGGGGAGATTGCCGGTGATGATTGCGCCCAGCTGGCTACGCATGGCGACGCAGCCGATCGGCATCGACGCGACGGTCGAGTACCTGCGGCTGGCTCCGGGAGTCCCCGAGTCGGTGGGACGGGAAATCCAGATCGGCGGCCCCGACGTGGTCTCCTACTCGGAGATGATGGATCGGATGGCGATCGTTCTCGGCAAGCGGCCACGCCGCAAGCTTCCGGTCCCCTTCATCACGCCGTGGCTGTCGGCACTGTGGCTTGGCCTGGTGACGCCGGTCGACGTGAAGGTGGCGCGCCCGCTCGTCGAGGGCCTGACCACGACGACCGTCGTCACAGACCCTTCCGGCGCCGAGCCTTTCGGCATCTCGCCTGAGTCATTCGACGAAGCACTACGGCGCGCACTCGCCGAGGAAGAGGGCTAAGGCAAAGGAGTGGACCTCCGAATGCACAACTGAAATCACGTTTCACACCGGGCAAGGTTCCCCTGTTGCCGCCCCTGCAAAGACTCTCACTAACTTCAGCAGCCATTGGGGAACAGATCTAAGGCGAAGAGGCGCGAGCCGGAGGCCTTCATGCGTCTGGTCTATGCAGAATGCCGAGTAATACAGGCGCCGAAAATCTAGATCGGGCACGGTTCCCCTGACACTGCCTTACATAGACTCTCTTCGATTTCAACGCCCATCGTGGCAGCCGCATGCCATTGTGCATCTGTCTTGAAATTCTGTGGAAGACCACTGTCGTTATAGACATAACCGAAGGCGCTTTCCCAAACTGAATGCACCTTTCCCGCGCCGCGCACGGCGACCAAGGTCTGAGGAGGGTCACCTAGCCCGATCGAGAATTCCAGCGCCGCGTGATGAGGTCCTTCTGCGCGGCCTCTGAATGCTGCGGTATCGCCTTTCGGTGGAGGTACGCGCCAAACACGATGGCGATATGGAAAATTCCGCAGAGCGGGGCTCACGTCGCCAGGCTCGAGCTTGCGCGAAGCCGAATCTTCACTCGCCGAACCACAACCGGTAAGGACGAGAAGCAAGCAAATGGCCGACACGAGCGATATAGACCCTCCGCTAACGATCATGACGAATTGGCGGTCAGAGGTTCATAAGGCTCATTCACACCGGGCAAGGTTCTCCCGTTGCAGCTCTACACAAGCTCTGTTCGACTTTCGTCGCCGTGCGACCGACCTCGCGCCATTGTGCCGCAGTTTCAAACTTTCGAGCGATCTCCCCGTCATCGTTGAACACAAAACCTGCTTCTTCATTCCAAACGACATGCTTCGTTCCAGCACCCGGAACAGAGACGGGCCTTGGGGGCTCTCCAATTCCGATTGAAAATTCGAGGGTGGTGTCGTGGGGTCCATGCGCGCGACCATGGAACGAAGCAATATTGCCCTTCGGCCCATGGATGCGCTTGAGGGCGAAGACATAAGGAAGCGTCCGAAGGGCTGGGCGAACATCACCTGGTTCGAGTTTGACATTTGCAGACTCGCTGCTTGCCGAGCCGCAACCTGCGGTAGTGAGCAGCGCAATAATGACGAAGAAAGGAATGACCACCTTGTTCACTTGACAGCGAAGAGTACGCGTGCGGCCAGTGGTGATCCTGCACTCTACACTGGGCACGGTTCGTCAGTCGCCGCCTTGCATAGACTCTCATTAACTTCGGCGGCCATCAGGGCAACCTGACGCCACTGCGCGGCCGTTTTGAACTTACTCACCACAGTACTGTTGTCATTGAACACGAAGCCTGATCCTCCTTCCCACACCGCGTGTTCAGTTCCGGCACCCGGAACAGATACGACCCTTGGTGAATCTCCAATTCCGATTGAAAATTCGAGGGTAGTGTCGTGAGGGCCGTGCGCGAGACCCTTAAACGAAGCAACATTGCCCCTCGGTCCATGGATGCGTTTAAGGGCGAAGACATAAGGAAGCGTCCGAAGGGCTGGGCGAACATCACCTGGTTCGAGTTTGACATTCGCAGACTCGCTGCTTGCCGAGCCGCAACCTGCGGCAATGAGCAGCACAATTATGAAGATGAAAGGGATGGCCGCCTTGTTCACTTTGTCACCTACTGGAAGACTCCGTTGGGACCATATAGGTTCTGCGGCGCGTGCTTCCTTCGTCTCGGTCGGCCTTGGTGTTGCTTTACACCGGGCACGGTTCGCCAGTCGCCGCCTTGCATAGGCTCTCCCATATATCGACACTCATACGAGCCGCCACCTTCCATTGTGCCGAAGACCCGAACTCTGTGGGCCACGCATTGTCGTTGTAGGCAAACCCAGACGCGTCTTCCTGCGCTGCATTTTGAACTCCCAGAGGTTTTACTGGAATTGTCTTCGGCGCATCGCCGATTCCGACTGAAAATTTAAGGATGGTCTCGCCGGGCCCGCGTGCCTTGCCGCGAAACGAGGCGGTATTCCCCGGCGGTCCCTTTATACGGGTGAGACTAATCTCGTATGGGAGATCCCGAAGAGTCGGGCGAACATCACTCGATGCGAGCTTGCCGCCAGCAGAATCACCGCTTGCGGAACCACAGCCCGAGGCGATCAGCAGCAGACTCGCAGCGAGAAGAGAGATTACAGCCGTCCTTTTCATTTCTATCCTTGGAATATGCCGTTTGGACCATAGAGGTTCTGCGGAGCATGCTTCTTTTCGTTTCGGTCGGCCTTCGTGTGCTTGACCGCAAGGGGCACGCGTGTCCAGCCATCATCTCCCTCGGCTTCTTGGATCACACCCAACACAATCCTCCACGGTTTTGATCCGTATCGATGCCCCTGGCTCGACGAATTGGCGATGAGGGGTTCATTCGGCCCATTCGCTGGATTGATTCCCCCGACCACGAAGTTGAGGTGGTCGAAGTTCCCTTTTCCAGCTTCGCCGAACCAATCGTAGGCCAAAATATCACCGACGGTCCAACCCCAAGGCTGGTTGACCGGATCGATGTGAGCGAGGCCGTATTGCCATAGATGGCGTGGCAGCAGGTCAGCAAGGGTCCAGGTATCCGTTTGTTTGTGCTCATTCCACCAGAGCTGTCCATTCTCCATCAGATTGCGATATTGCGTGCACCATGGTGTTCTTCTTTGCCCCAGTACACCGCGTACCGCGCCATCTTGTGCGCTTCGAGTTCGTGAATGCAGAACGAAATCAGCTGATGCCGAGGCTAAGATGGACAGTGTTCGCCTGTTGCGGCTATGCAAAGCTTGTCAGTCATACTGACAGTCATATTGGATGCTTCGTTCTGCTGCGCAGCAGTGTGATGCTTGGGATTGGGAGCCAAGCTACCATCTGGCTCTTCGATCAGAGTGTCATTGGTGAAGATAAAGCCGTCTCTTGGATAACCATATGAATATCTCGTTCCCACATGAGGCACTGAAACCCCGTAGCGACCGTGACCGAGGGCTACACCGAAGTTGACAACAGTTCGGTGGCGCCCCACTGCTCTCCCTGCCACTGCTGCCTCGGCTTCCTTGGGCTTGGCAACCGGCCTGAACGTGTAGCGGTAAGGCAGTTGGCGCAGGAGTTGCTTCATTTTATTCGCGCCGAGAACTTTTGAGCTGGCCGGGCCAGCATCGCCGCCGCAGCCTATAATCACCCACTCCGAGCTGGTGAGCAAAAGGATGGTGAAAAGTGCCAGCCAGCGCAGGCGACGCTCGGGACCGAAAGGCTCAGCTACTCCCCGACTTCTGATGAATGAGGCGAACCGATTGCCTGAGCCACGACGCGACACTTTGAACAACTTCGGCCTCCCCTGTAGACGCTGACGAACCGCTCAACCCCCAACCCTTCGGCGTGAGCAATAGCTACCGAGCTAACTCGAGCTCAATAGAAAAACGCTGAGATCTATTTCAGAACGGCGCGAGTGTATACCACGATTTGGCGCGAGATATAGTGGATTTTTTTTCAGTGTGGATTTCCAGGTTTAATGGCCAAACGTCAACAGGTCTATCGTTGGCCTATCTCGGCTGAGGGCGTGATCAGCGCCACCGGCACGGTCAGGCCGGCACTGCGGCGGAGGGTTGCGATGCGGCGGCCGGGCTGGACGGCGGGGCGGATCTCGGTGACTCGGTCCCCGAGCCCGGCGACGGTTGCGTCGAGGTCTGGGGCGAGGAAGGCGAGGCCCCAGAAGAAGGCGGGGCGGTCTCCCCCGGTTCGCTCGATCGCCTCGTCCGGAGCCTGCACGACCTCGAGGATCACCGCGCCGAGGCGAAAGAAGGCCTGGCGGGGGGCGCCGGCGGGGGTCGGCTCCTCGCGAATGCGCCGCAGGTCGAGGCCGGTGGCCTGGAGCGCTGCGACGGTGCGGTCGAGGTCGGAGCTGATCGCGACCACGTGGTCGATCGCGGTGATGCCGTTGGGGTGCTGTGACGCCTCGCTCAGCGGCGGGCGATCCGACAGCGTTGTCGGCAGCCCGTCCAGTTCGGTGCTCTGGGTGCCGCGCAACGACACCCCGTCAGCCCCTTCCCGACATCGCCTCTTCCCAGCCGGATACGCACGTCACCGACGACACAGGCGTCGCCGTCGACCTCAAACCCAAGCGTCGCCCAGGACTCCGGCGCATCCCCGATCGCCAGCTCATCAATCGATGCGGCCACACCACAAAGCTACTTTCCGGTGCGGGTTATGTGCCCATAGGTGGCATAAGTCGCACCGGAAACGTTGCGGACCGCCGTCACCGCTATCGGTTGCCGGGCAGCAGGATCGAGAAGTGGCCGAAGTCGGCGCTGCGCACGGGCTCGCCGAAGAAGCCTTCCGATGCGGCCTGCGGGGCCTCGCCGGCGGCCACAGCCTCGGCGGCGTCGGCCAGTTCGCCGAGGAAGGCCGGCGGCACTGTCGGGCGCAGGCAGTGGGCGGTGTAGACGGTGCGCAGCGAGCCGCTCAGCTCGTCGGCGAGGTGGCGGGTGGAAGTGAGGAAGTCGCTGAAGTCCGCTCCTGGCTCGTAGACCAGGTGGGGGCCGTAGTAGGCCTGGTCCTGGGCCCAGAGAATCCCGTCCCGCTCGTCGAGCAGGCAGATGTGGTCGGGCGCGTGGCCGGGGGTGTGGAGCACGCGCAGGATGCGGTCGCCGAGGTCGATCTCGTCGCCGTCGGCGAGCAGCCGGGTCGGCGGCGGCGGCTCGATCCGCCAGCCGCGCGCGGCGATCTCCTCGCCGGGCCAGGGCCGCACCTCCTCGTCGGGGCCGATCAGGAAGAAACCACCCTCGCGGTCGGCCGCCAACAGACGCTCGTAGGCCTTCGCCATCGCCGGCACCAGATCGGGATAGGCGCTGAGCTGCGACGGCTCGCAGCCGGCCTCGATCCACTCCGGCCCCAGCTCGTGCATCGCCGTCTCGGCAAACAACTCGTTGCCGCCGACGTGGTCGAAGTGGACGTGCGAGTTGACCACCGTCGGCTCCTGCGGGCAGACCGTTGCCACGGCGGCCGAGATGTCGGCGAGCCCGAGACCGGTGTCCAGCAGCAGCGCCCGCTCGCTGCCGCGGATCAGCCAGCTGTTGACGTGCCCGGGCTCCCCGACCAGCCAGACCCCGGGCTCCAGCGGCGCCACCCGGAACCACGACTCGGCCCGGGCGGCGAACCTCTTCCCCGCGCCGCTCACCCCTTCGGCTGCGGCACGATCCTGATGTAGGGGCGGGGTGAGTCCCACCCGTCGGGGTAGGTCTCCTTGGCTTCGTCATCGGAGACCGAGCCGGCGATGATCACGTCCTCGCCCTGCTGCCACTGCGCCGGAGTCGCGACTTTGTGCTTCGCGGTCAGCTGCAGCGAGTCGACCACGCGCAGGACCTCGTCGAAGTTGCGCCCGGTCGTCATCGGGTAGACGAGGATCAGTTTGATCTTCTTGTCGGGGCCGATGACGAAGACGTTGCGGACAGTCTGGTTGTCGGCCGGGGTGCGGTCCGCCGGATCGCCGCTGACGTCCCCGGGCAACATGTCGTAGAGCTTCGAGACGGCAAAGTCGGAGTCGGCGATGATCGGGTAGTTGGGAGCGGTGCCCTGCGTCTCCGCGATGTCGGCGGCCCAGGCCTCGTGCTTGTCGGACGGGTCGACCGAGAGGCCGATGATCTTTACGTTGCGCTTGTCGAACTCGGGCTTGATCGAGGCCATGTAGCCGAGCTCGGTGGTGCAGACGGGCGTGAAGTCCTTCGGGTGCGAGAACAGGACCGCCCACGAGTCGCCGATCCAGTCGTGGAAGCTGATCCTGCCCTCCGTCGTGTCGGCCTCGAAATCCGGGGCGACGTCTCCAAGCTTCAGCATCGTGGTTCCTCCATTGCGTCGGTGGCGGTGTGCATCGTCGAAGTTGATTGAACATCATCGCCGCGGTCGCCGGGAATCCTCGCCCGGGCAGTAGCCTGCCGCGGAGATGGTGACCGCGAAGGAGATCGGCGAAGTCGGTGCCTTCGCGGCTCTCGACGCCGCCGAACGAGAGCAGGCCCTATACGTCCGGATTTCGTCCCGTCGGCGTGGGAGCTCAGGGCTTGAGGAGCTCGCCTAGGGTTTTGCCGCTGATCGTTGATTGGGGGTGTTCGGCAACGACGTCCGAGCCCGAGCGGGCCTGCTCGTCGCGGCGCTTGATCAGCAGCCACTGAGGCTTCTCGCCGGGGCGGGTGCGCTGCAGGGCGAAGCCGCCGCGAAGCTTCTCGCCGTGGAGGACGAAGACGGCGTGGCCGCGCTCCAGGGCCTCGGGCCAGGCGACCCGGCCACCCTGCTCGTAGTGGCCGCGGTCCCAGACGATCACGCCGCCGCCGTCGGTCGGGCCCTCGAACGAGTTGTACGCCAGGTCATGGTCCTCGACCTGCACCGCGAGCCGCTTCACCGCGGGGTCCATCGAGGGACCCTTGGGGACGGCCCACGACCGCATCGTCCCCTCCACCTCCAGCCGCAGGTCGAAGTGATGTGCGGTCGCCTGGTGCTCTTGGACGACGAAGGCGCCGGCGCTGACCCCGCGGATCGCGAACTGCTCGTGGCCCTCGACCTTGACCGGCTCGACGACAACCTCCTCGACGTGGGCGCCTCGCGGCCCCTCGCGCAGGAAGGCGACCAGCCCCTCGACCGCGCCCTCAGGTCCCTCGGCATGGACGAGGGCGCTGCCATCCTCCGCGTTCCGCACCCAGCCCAGCGCACCGAGCTGCCGTGCCCGCCTCACCGTGGCGTCCCGATAACCGACGCCCTGCACCCGGCCACGGACGACCGCCCGCACCGCGATCCCCTCTTTGCCATCTCCTCGTGCCAACTTCGATGCGCGATCAGCCCGGGTATTCGTCATTGCGCCAGCTGCGCGGCTCCTCGGGCTGCGGCTTCGGCGTGCGATCGAGCAGGAAGCTGAAGTAGGGAGCGACGAACGGGTCCGGCGCGGTAACCGTGTAGGTGTGGTAGACGGTCCCGCTCTCGCGCGCGAAGGCGATCCAGCCCGGGGCCTCGCGGAGACCGTCCTTCAGCTCCGCCCCGACCTGCGCAGACCACTCCTCCAACCAACCCGGTGGGTTGTCGATCATCTCCGCCACCTCGGGAACGCCCTGCGCCTGCTCCTCGGTCATTGCCAACCCGAAGTCGAAGGGGAACTCGCTCTCGTAGGTCGAGACGTAGGGGAACTGCCAGCCCATCCGCTGCTTGTAGGCGAGGAGCCGGTCGATCGGCGCGCGCGAGAAGCAGATCGGCGTCACGTCGCGGTGCCGCAGGTGCACGAGGGCTCCGTCGAGGCCGTCGGCGAGGCTGCTGCAACCCGGACACGCGCCGAGCTCGTAGTCGGGCCCGAACATGACGTTGTAGGCGAGCAGCTGCGAGCGGCCATCGAAGAGCTCGGCCAGCGTCTTTTTCCCGTCCTCGGTATCGAACGCGTACTCCTTCTCCACTGGCACCCAGGGAAGCTCCCGCCGCCTCTTTCTGATCTCCTCGTTGCGCTCGCCCTGCTCGGCCTCGAGCTGCGCCAGCTCCTCCCGGGCCGCCTGCCATTCCTCCTGGGTTCCGATCGTGTGCTCAGGCATCTCTGTCTCCTTTCGTCGAACGAGGCCTTCCGCGCCCCTAACGGCCACTCATCGCTTCCATTCCCGGCATCGCGCCGGAGGAATCAGGAATGACCAATCCCGGCACCCGCTCCGGGACAAGCGCCACCGAGAGGCCGAGGACGACGAGAAGCACGGCGACACCGCGATTCGCCACCCTTCTCCAGGGCAGGAGCTTCTCGGCAGCGATCAGGGCGGCGATCAAGGCCATCCAGGCGACGCTCATCATTCCCAGCGCGAACAGGGCTGCCATCAGCGCCCAACAGCAGCCGACGCACCAGGCACCATGCGCGAGGCCGAGGTGCAGCGCGCCCCCGACGCCGTCTCGCCAACGCTCGGCGAGGAAGTCGAGGGGGCCACGGCAGCAGCGCAGGCAGGCCTGCTTGGCCGGCGTGAACTGGTAGAGGGCGGCGGCGAAGATCGCCCCGCCGGCGAGATAACGCCCGCCCCGATCCCAGGCGAGGGCCTGGACGTCGAGTGCCCGCATTAGATCGATGACGGCGTAGGCGGCAAGCCCGAAGGCGCTCCAGGCGACGAGGTAGCCGGCGACGAAGACGGCGATCTCCGCGCTCGGCTCGCCGAGCCCGCGGCCGGCGTGGCGACTGCGGTCGAGCAGCGCGAAGCCTTGCACCATCGGCACGATCGAGGGGAACATCATCGCCGCCATCATCACCACCCAGGTGCCGAGGTAAAAGGAGAGCGAGCCGAGATCGCCGCCGGAGCCCATATCCATGCTCTGCGCCCTTCCCGCCGTCAGCACCCAGGCCGCAGCGGAGAGCATGACCAGCCCGACGCCCACCCCGACCCGCAACGCGTCGACGCGCCGTGCCTGGTCGCCTGAAGCCTGGGCGAAAGCACTCATTGCAGGTGACGGTAGCGCCTCTCCCGGGACGGGACGTACGGGCCCGGGCGATCTCGCGCCCGCGGAACAGCGGCGGATGCAGGCCGACCTCGGCAATCCGCTCGGAGAACTGACGCTGATAAGAATCGTTCCTCCTGAAGCCTTTTTAGTCTGTAAGAAACTTCACAAGAGGAAGGATCGCCGCATGACACGCCGCCTCGCCCGCCTCGCCGACATCGCCTACCGCCGCCGCGGTCGCATGGTCCTCGCCTGGATCGCGGCGACGATCGTCCTGATCGGTCTCGGCTCCTCGCTAGCCGGTGAGTACCACGCCGACTACAACACCCCGGGGTCTGAGTCCAAGGCGGCCGGCGAACTGACCAAGCGCGAGTTCAGCGGCTACTCGGGGCAGGAAATCTATGTCGTCTGGAAGGACCCGAAAGGGGTAGACAACCCGGCGACCGAAGGGCGCATGGACGCCTTCTTCGCCCAGGCTGAAAAGGTCGACCACGTCGAGCGGCGAGCGGCCGTCCGCGTATCCGACGACGGCACGATCGCGACGACGACGCTGCCGCTCAACGTGCCGGGCTGGGAGGTCAAGAAGAAGCAGGGCGAAGAGCTGATCGCCGCCGCCGAGGGGAACAGCGGCGCGGGGCTCCAGATCAAGCTCGGCGGCGAACCGATCTACACCGCGCAGGAACAGACCAGCCCCGAGGGGCTCGGCTTCCTCGGCGCCGCGATCGTGCTGTTGATCGCCTTCGGCTCGCTGGTCGCGGCGGGCCTGCCGCTGCTGATCGCGCTGGTCGGGCTGGGAATCACCTCCGGCGGCCTGATCCTCCTGCTGGCGAACCTGATCGACGTGCCCAACTGGACCACCGCGGTCTCGGGACTGATCGGCATCGGCGTCGGGATCGACTACTCGCTGCTGGTCCTGACCCGGTTCCGGGCGGCGATGCGGTCGGGGAAGGATCGCCACGACGCGGTCGTCGAGGCCGTCTCCACGGCCGGCCGCAGCGTGCTGATCGCCGGCAGCACCGTCGTCATCGCGGTCCTCGGCCTCTTCCTCACCGGCCTTCCCTACATGTACGGGGTGGCGATCTCGGCCTCGTTCGCCGTCCTCGTGGTGATGCTCGCCTCGATCACGCTGCTGCCGGCCCTGCTCTCCTACCTCGGGCCAAAGGTCGACCGCCTGCGGATCCCCTTCCTCGGCCGTCGGCTGGATAGCGAAGGGGATGGCGGCGAATCCCCCGCGGCCCGCTGGAGCCATGCCGTGCAGCGGCGGCCCTGGACCGCGGCGATCGTCGCCACCGCGATCCTTCTCGCCCTCGCCGCGCCGGCGCTGGGCATGCGCCTCGGCTTCCCCGACGCCGGCAACGACAAGCCGGGCACGATGACCCGCCAGGCCTACGACCTGATCAGCGAGGGATTCGGCCCTGGCGCCAATGGCCCGCTGGTGGTCGTCGCCGAGTTGCCCAGCCCTCAGGCGCGGACGGCGGTCGACGGCCTGGCGGGGCAGCTACGGGAAGACTCCGGCGTTGCCTACGTGGCGCCGCCGCGCTTCAACTCGAAGGGCACGGCGGCGATCGTCACCGTGATCCCTACCACCTCCCCACAGGACGGGGCGACGACCGATCTGGTCGACCGCCTGCGCCACACCGCGATACCCGATGCGCTTCAAGGCTCGGGAGTGACGACCAAGCTCGGCGGCGTGACGCCGGCCCTGGAGGACCAGAGTGGATACATCACCGGCCGCATGCCGCTCTTCATCATCGGCGTGGTCGGGCTCTCCTTCCTGCTCCTCCTCTTCGCCTTCCACTCGCCGCTGATCTCGCTCAAGGCCGCGGTGATGAACCTGCTCTCAGTAAGCGCCGCCTACGGGGTGATGACCCTGGTCGCCAAGGGCGGCGCGTTGGGCGAACTGATCGGGATCGACCACGAAGTGCCGGTGGCACCGTTCATGCCGGTGATGATGTTCGCGATCCTCTTCGGCCTCTCGATGGACTACGAGGTCTTCCTCGTCTCCCGCATCCGCGAGGAGTACCTCAAGGACGGCGACACCAGACGGGCGGTGGCAGACGGCCTCGCCAAGACCGCCCGGGTGATCACCGCCGCCGCGGCGATCATGATCGTCGTCTTCCTCGCCTTCGTCGCCTCGCCGGAAGTCTTCCTCAAGCTCTTCGGCATCGGCCTGGCGGCGGCGATCTTCCTCGACGCCACGGTCGTCCGCATGGTCCTGGTCCCCGCCGTGATGCAGCTGCTGGGCAGCCGCAACTGGTGGTGCCCGGACTGGCTCAGGAGCATCCTTCCCGAAATTGAGGCCGATCAAGGCGGTCCGCAGGTGGCGGAGGGACGGCCCTAGCCGTCGGGTTACCTCTTCCCTGACAAACTGCCCATACGCAGGAACTTCCCTTAAGGGGTGGACGACCGGATTCGAACCGGCGACCGCCTGGATCACAACCAGGAGCTCTACCAACTGAGCTACGTCCACCGCGTGGGGGTCCAATTTAGCGGGCGCGGGTAGATGGGCTCCGGCCGGCTCTTTCCGTGGCTCCAGCAAGGATCTCCTCGGTGAGCTGTCGCCGTCGCCATCGGCGGCTTCGAGCATCGTCATCGCGCTGACGTAGCCGCGCTACCGTTGGCGGATGCGCAGGCCAAGCATTGCGACCTTCCCGCCCGAGGCTCGGCCGATGGCGACGACGGGGATGCACGCTCGGGGGGCGGCCGCGGTCGGGGCGTTCGCCGTAGGCGTGGCAGCGATCGGCGGCTTTGCCATCGGTCGGCTCAGTGTCGGTCGCCTCGCGGTCGGGCGCGCGGCGGTCGGCAAGCTGAGAGTCGACGAGCTCGAGATCGGCCGGCTCAGCGTCCGCGAACGCGGCGATCGCGACGGCACCGGCGAGGCGTAGCCGACATTGACCACGCCTGGGTGGGGTCAATGTCGGAGGCGCCGGCTCGCGGTGGTCACGGGGGTGCTTGCCTTGGCGATCGCTCTTGCCGCCGCCCGCGCGTCGCCCGCGGTCGGTCCATACCCCGGCCTCGGCCCCTGCTCGGTCTTCCCCAAGTCGCCTGCGGGCCTGGCTGCCAACGCCCCGTCCCTGCCCAATGAGGCCGCCTGGAACCAGGACATCTCCAAAGCGCCGGTCGCACGCAACTCTGCCGCGACCATCGCCTACATCGACTCCCACGGGGGCGACCATCTTCATCCCGACTTCGGCTCGCCGCGCGCCTACGGCTTCCCCTATGCGGTCGTCGGCGAGGGTCAGCCCAAGCTGCCGATCCACTACACGGCCTACGGCGACGAGAGCGACCCCGGCCCGTTCCCCGTCCCCAAGGGGGCGCCGGTCGAGGGCGGCAACCGCAGCGACGGCGACCGGCACGTTCTCGTCGTTGACCGCTCGAGCTGCACGCTGTACGAGCTCTACCGGGCCTTCTTCAAGCGCGGCGGCGCCCACTGGAACGCCGACTCCGGCGCTCGCTGGGACCTGCGTTCGACCGCCCTACGCCCCGACTCCTGGACCTCCGCCGACGCCGCCGGGCTGCCGATCTTCCCCGGGCTCGTCCGCTATGACGAGGTCGCGACAGGCCACCTCGACCACGCGATCCGTGTCACCTTCGACAGCACCCGCGACGCCTGGGTTCACCCCGCCTCCCACTGCGCCGGCGACACGTCCAGCCCCGACGCACCCGCGATGGGGACGCGACTACGCCTCACGGCCGGCTACGCCCTCGGCGGCTTCAGCGGCGGCGCCCGGGTCATCGCCGAAGCGCTGAAGCACTACGGGATGATCGTCGCCGACAACGGCTCCAACTGGTTCTTCAGCGGCACCAGCGACCGCCGCTGGGACGACGAGAACCTAAACCAGCTGAAGCGGATCCCGGGCAGCGCCTTTCAGGTAGTGCGCAGCGCCGCACACGCGCACGTCTGTTGACTACGGGCGCCCTTCGGCGTTCCGGTGCGCTTTATGCACCCAGGAGGTACATAAGGCGCACCGGAACGCTGGGTCGCCGAGTCCCGGCCCCTACGCGTTCAGCTGCACGTGGTGGAAGTCTGCTTGCAGGCGAGAGCGCAGTTCGGTGGCGGCCTCGTCGGCGTTCTCCTCCTGGCCGCTGACCAGCACGACCTCGGTCGCCGGATAGCTCTGCAACTGGTCTTCGGTCGCCTGCACGACGTCCTCGTCCCCGACCCGCGCCTCGGCGGCTATACCGGCCTTTGCCAGCGCCGCGACCGTCGCGACCAGATGCTGCTGGGCACGGTGGCGGGCAGACTCGATGTCGGAGGCCCAGCGGTCGAGGAAGCCGATTCGCGCCGGGACGAGCACGAGCACCTCGGCCTCGCCGTCGGTGCCGTCGAGGCCGGCCGCGGTGGTGATCCGAGCCAGGTCGGCGGGATCCTCCACCGCGCCGGCGGCCACGAGAAGGACGTGCCGGCGATCGTCCCGCACGGGCGCCGAGGCGATCGGGCCCCGCGGGCGCTCCCGCACCGCGACCGCCACCAGCGCCACCACCGCCAGGGCACCGAGCGCCATGCCCAAGCCCGGACCGGCGACGAAGAACCCGCCGACGATAGGAACGACGAGTCCGACAACGATCAGAGGCAGCTTCCAGGGAGCCATCGCACAAGGCTGACATGCCTCGTGCCCGCCGGGCGGCGGGGCCAGGGGTCTCCCCGCCGCCCGTACGAGCTAGGCGCGTCTGGTGCCGAGGCGTGGGAGAAGCAGCATCGCCAACCCGATCAAGATCACGATGATCCCGATGATGTAGTTGACGAGGATCGCCAAGACAATTCCGATGATTATCAGCAGTATCGATAGCTCCATACCGACGTTCTACCCAGCGGTCGATAGAGAGAAACCCGTCTTCTCAGCCGCGCGTGCCGCCGCCGCTGCCGTCGGGCGACCAGCCCGGGCCGCGGAAGAGGTAGCCGAGCTTGTGTCGCCAGCTCGTCGCGGCGCGTACGTCGTGCGCGATGTCGACGAACTCGTGGAAGGCGACCCGGGCAGGCCGGAAGGTGCGGATGTTCCTGGTCAGCCCGTATCGCGGCCGCTCGGTCTCGCCCTGGAAGGTGCCGAAGAGGCGGTCCCAGATGATCAGGATGCCGCCGTAGTTGCGGTCCAGATAGATGTCGTTGGAGCCGTGGTGGACGCGGTGGTGCGAGGGCGTGTTGAAGACGAGTTCGATCGGCGCCGGCAGCTTCTTCACACGCTCGGTGTGGATCCAGAACTGGTAGATCAGGCTGATCGAGATCTGCAGCAGGATCATCCAGGGGGCGAAGCCGACCAGCGCCAGCGGCGCCCAGAAGGGCAGCGCGGTCATCGGCGTCCAGGTCTGGCGCAGCGCGGTCGAGAGGTTGTAGTGCTGGGAGGAGTGATGGACGACGTGGCTCGCCCAGAAGACCCGCATCTCGTGGTGGACGCGGTGGAACCAGTAGTAGGCGAGGTCGTCGGCGAAGAAGAGCAGCACGTAGGTCCACCACTCGTCTGCCGGCATCCGCAGCGGGGTCAGCTCGTAGAGGCCGGCGTAGACGATGAGGACGACCAGCTTCCAGACCGCGTTGATGACGACGTTGCCGCCGCCCATGGCGAGGCTGGTGCGCGTGTCCCTGGACTCGAAGCCGACCAGGTCGTCGTCATCGCGCAGGTACTTGAAGGAGAGCATCTCGGCGACCAGCAGCAGAACGAAAGCCGGAATCGCGTAGTAGAGAACTTCAGCCACGCATCAAAATCTAGCGTCTACACCGATCTCCCGATCAAGACGATCCCCGCGATGGAGACGCTGGCGAGAACCGCCAGCGCGATGTCCGTTCGACGCTCGTTGTCCGTCATTGCATCTCCTAGAACACGGCCTCAGGCAGAGAGATGCTGTACGCCCCAGGCTGGATTCGAACCAGCGACCATCGGCTTAGAAGGCCGGTGCTCTGTCCTCTGAGCTACTGGGGCGGGTAGGCCTAGATTAGGCCCTGGAAAGCCCGTTGGCGTAGGATCCTCGCGCTATGGCGAGCGTCGATGCAGCGGGGACAGAACTGCACTACCTGCGTGCCGGGGAGGGCGAGCCGCTGCTGCTGATCCAGGGGATGAGCGCCACCCACCTGACCTGGGGCCGGCCTTTCCTCGACGAACTCGAGCGGAGCTTCGACTGCATCGTCTTCGACAATCGCGGCATGGGGCTCTCCGGTCAGGCGGCGCTGCCGTTCACGATCGCCGACATGGCCGCCGACACCGCCGCCCTGCTCGACGCGCTGGAGATCGAGACCGCACACGTGGTCGGGATCTCGATGGGCGGGATGATCGCCCAGGAGCTGGCGCTTGCCCATCCCGAGCGGATCCGCACGCTGACGATTGGCGCCAGCTACTGCGGTGGCCCCAACGGGACGCTGATGGCGCCCGAGGACCTGCAGATGCTCGGTGCCGCCTACGCCTCCGGCGAACCCGAGCAGGTCTTCCGCGCGATGTGGGAGATCAACCTCTCTCCCACCTTCCGCGAGGACGACTCCCGCTTTGCCGCCTTCACCGAGATGGGCTCGGCGCTGCCGGCTCCCCAGCCCGTGGTCCTGCAGCAGATGCGCGCCTGCGGCGCCCACGACACGCACGAGCGCCTCGGCCAGATCTCCCTGCCGACGCTGGTCATCCACGGCGATGCCGACCGCCTGCTCGGGCACGGCAACGGCCGCGAGATCGCCGCGCTGATCCCCGCCCGCCTGGAGACGCTCGAGGGCGTCGGCCACATGTTCTGGTGGGAGCAGCCGCAGCGCTCGGCGGAGCTGATCCGCGAGCACGCTCTGGCGCCGGTCTGAGCGATTCCGCCGCCCACGGGACCCAAAGCGGAAATATGGATCGCTTTGAGGCCCGTCGACCTGTCAGCCTTCGCCGAGCCTGGCGCACCCGGCCGGGTCGAGCTTGCCCTTGACCTTGAAGACGTAGTCGGGCTCGGGCGTGATCGTCGGCTCTTCGATGATCTGTTCCAGCGCCGGATCGGTCTTTAGCCAGGCGTAGATCGGATACCAGTATTCCGCCTCCCGCGAGTCCTGCGTGAACTGGCTGACGATCAGGAAGTCGTAGTCGCCGGCGTTGACCCGGCGCCGAAACTGGGCACAGCTGGTGGCGAGGCGGTAAGCGCCATCGGGGCCCGGCACCCCGATGAACTGGACGTAGTTGTTGAGTTTGGCGCCGTAGAAGCCGTACTGGCCGAAGAAGATCTCTCCCGAGCCGGCGATGCCGATCCGCTTGTCGTCTTGCTTGCGGGCAAAGGCGTATGCCTGCTTCGGCCCGCCGTCCTGGAGGAAGTGATCGACTTCCGTGTAGTGGTGGTCGACGTACTGCACCTCCTGGGCGCGGCCGAGGACCACGGCCAGCAGCAGGACCGCGCCCGCCGCCCCGGCGACGACGGCGCGGCTGACGCTTCGCCGCGAGCGCGCCAGCCCCAGTCCCGCCGGCGCCCAGACCAGTGCCAGGGTGAGGAAGACCGTGCCGACGATGTAGCCGGGGTACCAGCGCGGCGTCGTCAGCACGGTGATCGCGTAGACGCCGAGGAGGAAGTACAGCGTTTGCCGAGCGCGCCGGTCGGGCGCCCGTAGCGGTCGCGCGATCGGCAGCAGGACGAGCGCCAGGACCAGGCCCGGGATCAGGTAGCGGGTGTTGGTGAAGAAGCCCGTCGGCGAGCCCTCCTGCCCGGCGGCGGTGAGCGGGGTGAAGATGTAGACGAGTGCGGTCGCCAGCGCCCCCACGGCGACCACCCGCAGGATCTTGTTGCGGGAGCGCAGGGCGACGTAGAGGGCGGCCGCGACGGCGACGATCAGGATCAGCGGCCAGAGCAGCCCCAGCGCGTTGTCGAGCTCTGGGAAGAACCAGCGTCGATAGATCGTCGGCTCGGTCAGGTAGTGGGCGACGGCGAAGCGCGGCCGCGGGTCGAGTGGCATCTGGTCGGGGCGGGGCAGGTGCAGCGGCCCGAAGCCGATCTGCGGGAGTGGGTTGCCGCCGGTCTTGATCGCCGCCCGCACGTACCAGTAGCCGCCGACCAGGAAGGTCGAGAGACCGAGCACCCAGGCGGTGGTGAGGCGCCGCCCACGGCCGCTGAAGACGATCACCCCGAGCCCGATCGCGACGACCGGGATCAGGAAGGTGAGCTTGACCGAGGCAGCGAGGCCGGCGGCGATCCCGGCGATCACCAACGGCCCCTTGTCGAGCAGCGGCGCGTCGCGCTCCGGCGTGTCCTGGACCGCGCCCGAATCGGGCGCCCGTCTCTGGTGCGCGTTGATCAGGAAGGCGGCGAAGGCGATCAGGAAGGCGAGCCCCATGATGTCGTTGCGGCCCTCGCCCGGCTGGGTCTCGATCATCACCCCCGAGTCGAGCACGATCGCCGCCGCCACCAGCGTCGCCGGGCCGACCTTGTAGGGGCGCCCGACGCACCAGGCGCCGAGCAGGGCGATCGCCAGCCAGAGCAGGTTGATCAGCGGCGAGAGCCAGTCGGTCTTGAAGAGGACGATCGCGGTGCCGTGGATCAGCTCCGAGCTCTGCGGGTAGAACCAGGCGGCGAGACGCAGCGGGTCGGTGAAGTGCAGGTGGACCGTCGAGTGTTCCTGGGCGATCCGCGCCGCGAAGGGCATGTGGTACCAGGTCGTGTCGCCGCCGAACATCCCCTGGTCGAGGCTGAGCTGGGAGGGGAAGGTCCACTCGGCGACCGTGAAGGAGGCGACGGCGAGGGCGATCAGCAGGGCGACCGTCTGCACCTGCGGAGCGCTGACCTCTCTGTCCGTAGGGGGCGCCATGTGCCGGCCCAGCAGAGCGGCGAGAAGGCCGATCGCGATGCAGACGAGAATCGTCCAGCCGACCGTGAGGATGCTGAGGCTGCCCAGCAGCTCGAGCGAGACGACCAGCAGCGCGACCGCGATCGTGGCGTCGGCGAGCCGCGCCAGCGCCCCGGAGAATTCGGGGACGATCCAGCGCCGCAGCCAGTAGCCGCCGAGGCCGACCGCGCTGACGATGCCGATCACGGCGAGGCAGCCGCCGATGTAGGAGCCGAAGGAGGGGGTCACCGGCGCGGGATGCTATTCGCCGGGGCGGGCGGCCAACGACCCGCTTATCAGCGGCCCGCTGTCGTCATTTCAGTCGCTATGCGACTGAAATGACGACGCCGCGGCAGGGATCCGGCAGGAGACCCCGGTCCCGGCCAGGCCGCAGTAGCCGTTCGGGACCTTGTGCAGGTACTGCTGGTGGTAGTCCTCGGCGTAGTAGAAGGGGCCGGCCGGCTCGACCTCGGTGGTGACCGGCTCGTGGCCGGCGGCGCGCAGGTCCTCGTCATAGGCGCGGCGCACCATCTCCGCCGTCTCCTTCTGGGCGTCGTTGACGAAGTAGATCCCCGAGCGGTACTGGGTGCCGACGTCGTTGCCCTGGCGCATGCCCTGGGTCGGGTCGTGCTCCTCGAAGAGGACCTTGAGCAGGTCGACGTAGGAGACCCTGGCGGGGTCGAAGGCGACGAGCACCGCCTCCGCGTGGCCGGTCTTGCCGGTGCAGACCTCCTCGTAGGTCGGGTTCGGGGTGGTCCCGTTCATGTAGCCGACTGCCGTCGTGTAAACGCCGTCGATGTCCCAGAAGAGACGCTCCGCCCCCCAGAAGCATCCGAGCGCGAAGTAGGCCTTCTCTATCCCGTCCGGAAAGGGCGGCTGCAGGGGCCCCTTCAGCACCGCGTGGCGCTCCGGCACACCGAAGGCCGGCTCGCTGCGACCGGGCAGTGCCTCCTCGGCGGCCGGCATCCGCGCCTTCTTCGAAAACAGCATGCCCCCCAGCTTACGCTCCGCGAAACTGGCATCAAATTCCCTACCTGCCGGAACGGGAATTGATGCAGTTCGGGCCAGAACGGGTAGCGTTCACCGCATCGGCTGCCTCGTCGTCCTATTTGCCCTGATCTCGCCCCGTCTGGCACTGTTCCTGCTGTGGCTGTTTACCAACCTGCTCAGCCGCGCCTTCGAGAGCTGGTTCGTTCCCTTTCTCGGCTTCTTCCTGCTGCCCTGGACGACGCTGGCCTACGCCGGGATGTGGAGCTCCTCCAACAAGATCTCCGGCTTCGAGTGGTTCATCGTCATCCTCGCCTTCGTGATCGACCTCGGCTCCTACGCGCAGAGCAACCGGCGGCGAACCGCTTAGCTGGGCACCGCGGCGACGGGAAAGGCCAGCCTGATGTGGGCCTTGGAGAGGATCATGAAGTCGCGCCGCTCCGCCCCGCCGCCCTCCAGCGGCGAGACCTCGACGTCGACCAGAGGGATGAAGGAGATGTCGCCCCGGTTGAACGAGTCCGAAAGCCGGCTCTGGTAGCCCTGCGAAGGCAGGGTCATGTCGCCGACTATCCAGTGCCGGTCGGTTTCGAACTGAACCCGTTCGACCCGCCGCTCGCTCTGGCTCAAATCCCCCGTCACGGGGCGGCTATCGGCACGGAGTGCACCGGACGCGAGTTGGACAATCGTCCAACTCGCGTCGCGTGTCCTCAACTCAGCCTGTGGACCAGGGAACCCTGAGAGGCCGCCAACGCGGCACATTCCGCTTGTACAAGCGGAATTCGTCCCCAAACCGACGCTCCAAACCTGGCTCCTCCACGGCAGCGAAGAAGACGGCGTTGGGCGAAGAAAAGAATCGCCCAGACGATGATCCCCGGCGAGCCAAGCAGAAGCCCCTCCCCCACCAACACGGTGAGAACCGCGACGATCATCGGATTGCGAACGTGGCGGTAAGGACCCTCGACGACCAGCTCCGGGTCGGATCCCACGGCGCGGAACGACCACCGTCACGGTGCCCGGCAGCACCGCGATCGCCCGAGCCTGTCTCGACAGGCTCAGTGCTAGCGCCTGACGATGCTGTGGATCTCCATCACCTCTGGTGTGCCCGGCTCGATTCCGACCTCAGCGAGGATCGGCATCAGCTTCTCGCCGAACGCGTCGAGCTGCTCTTGGGAGTCCCAGATCTCGCTGACGCGAAGGTTTCCGTCGGTGCCGAAGCAGACGTGGTAGTCGAGCCCCTCGGGCGGGAAGACACCCGCCTCTTCGAGCTTGCGAACGCTCTCGTCGTACTGCGCTGCCGTCAAGGATGCTGGGGCGAAGCGGATAAGGACGCTCATCGAATTGCTCCTTGGTCGGGTTCATGTCGACCCTAGCCGATGGGCCGAGGCACCTATCCACATTTGACAGCTACGTGGCAGCCGGTACGTTGCGGGAGATGACGGATTTCGAGAGGCCCGCGGAAATGACGTTCAACAGGGGGCTTATCGCCGATCCGGAGGCGTTCGCCCGCGACATGGAGGCCGCGTCTTGGCTGTTCCTCTGCGGCGAGGAGTTCGCCGCAATGGACGGGGGGATGTCATACGCCGACGTCCAGGCGGCAGTCGCCGAGTCGGCCAACGTCGTCTCCGACCCACCCAGGGTCCTCGACATGGATCTGGCTCGCCAACACGTGGCCGCCCTGAACAAGCTCCCCCGGCCGACCCTCGTGACCTGCCGGACAGGCCCGCGCTCGTCGGCCTTGGTCTACCTCTACGCGGGTCTCAAGGCCGGCGCGACCGCCGATGAAGTCCTTGCTCGCGCCGAAGAGGACGAGGCCCCCTTCGCAGGCTCCGACGAACTGCGGGCCTGGGTCGTGCAGGGCCTTGGCGAGCTTCCCTGAGCAGAGTCACTTTCGACCGCACAAGACACTCGTGCCCTGATAACTGACCGCTATACTGTCCATATGTCTAGACAAGTGACTGCTACTGACGCAAAGGCGACGATTCTTCGCCTCCTGGACGATGCCGAAGCTGGTGAAGAGATCGAGATCACCAGGCATGGCCGTCCGGTCGCCCGTCTCGTACCCGCATCTGGCGCACGCTCTCTCAAGGGCTCGTTCGAGGGTGTGGCGATAACCGCGGTCGAGGAGGAGGGCCTGTTCTCCACGGGCGAGGCTTGGAACGCCTCGTAGGCATGGCTGCGGTTCTGCTGGATACCCACGTTGTCCACTGGTGGTCGGCCGAGCCTAAGCGAATCAGCAAACCGGCACGCAACGCCCTCGAGGAGGCGGATGAGCATGTCGTGGCGGCGATCTCCTGGTACGAGCTGGCTTGGCTGGCAAAGCATGAGCGGATCGTCGTCAACATTCCGATCCGATCCTGGCTGCAAGGCCTCGCCACGCAGCTTCGGACGATCGGCATGACCCCGGCAATCGCTGACACGGCCGTCGCTCTCCCCTCTACATTCCCCGGCGACCCCGCCGATCGACTTATCTACGCAACCGCTATCGAGCACGGCCTGAAACTCGTGTCTAAGGACCACGCGATCCGCGATCACGATCATCCCGCGTCTGCAGTGATCTGGTAATTCAGGTCCGATACCTCGAAGCATCCTGGGATCGAACGTTTCGAATCGTCGAGTTCCTTGATGGGTTTGGACACGGCGGGTCCGCGCCACAAGAGCGCATCACGCTTGCACACAACTGCGTCCTATGATCGGCCGCGTGTCGCCGAGAATTCCTCCCACGATCGAAACGTCGAGGCTTCTATTGCGAGCTTGGACGCGACACGATCTGAAAGCCCACGCCGAGATGTCCGCCGACCCGGTAGCGATGCGATACATCGGCGATGGAAAGGTGTTCGACCAAGGCCAGAGCTGGCGTGAAATCGCGATGCACATCGGTCACTGGGTGCTGCGAGGTTACGGCCAATGGGCGCTGGAGCGGAAGGAGGACGGCGCCTGGCTGGGTCAGGCAGGGTTCTGGAATCCGCCGGGGTGGCCGGGCCTAGAGGTCGGTTGGAAGCTCGCCAGGCATGCTTGGGGGGAGGGATACGCGACCGAGGCCGGCCAGGCGGCGATCGAGTGGGCCTGGGGCACACTCGACACGCCGGAGTTGATCTCAGTCATTCAGCCCGGCAACACCGCGTCGATCCGCGTCGCCGAGCGACTCGGGATGCAGCGGCTACGAGAGTCGACCGTCAAAGGCCAGGCCGTGGTCATCTTCGGGATCGACAGACCATGAGGCCTGTCATTCATTCAGGGGATTCAGAGGCCCAAGACCAAGGCAAGTGCGTCGTCCACCGCCCGAAGCTCATCGACGTCTAGACGGCCGGCGGAGCGCCCGAGGCGCTGGGGGTCTACGACAGTGCTCTGCTCGACGAGGACGCGCGTCTCGTTGCCATCAAGCTCGATCGTCGGTCGGAACGTAGCCGGCCGGGCACCGGTAGAGGTGGGCGAAACGAGCGTCGTGCTCAGGGCCATGAACTCGTCAGCCTGAACCACCACTGCGTAACGAGCGCCCTGCTGCTCACGCCCGCGGGCGCCACGCGGCGAAGGCAGTCGAAAGATCTCTCCCCGGACCACGTCAGTCGAGCGAACCCGGCGCGAGATCGGCCATCTGCTCGCGAATGACTCGCATCTCTGCCAGATCTGCTTCGTCAATCGCCAAAAGCTTTACCTCCTCGGCGATAGACGAGCGTGCTCGACGCCTTGCAGCGGCCTCTCGAAGGGCAGTGCGGACAGCCTCGGAATCACTCGTCCCGCTGCCTCGCACGACTCTTAGCGCTGCAGCTGAGCTGTCGTCCAATCGAACGTGAAGGGAGCGGCTCACAACAGAAGTGTAGCACAAGTCGTGCTACAAATATCGGGGCGCCCGGATTCGAACCGGGGACCTCGGCCACCCAAAGGCCGCGCGCTACCAGGCTGCGCCACGCCCCGATGCGCCCAGTGTAGAGCCGCCCCGCGGACCGAGCCGGGCTCCCCACGGGACAACCGCTAGGTTTCGCGGCGATGGCCGACGTGCAGCCCCTGAACGCTCTGCATTACGACCTCGACGCGGTCGGGGCGCTGCAGGATGTGGTCGCGCCGCCTTATGACGTGATCGACGCGGCTACGCGGGCGGAGCTGCTCGCGCAATCGCCCTACAACGCCGTCGCGATCGACTTGCCGAAGCCCTACGGCGAGACCGGGCCGCAGGCCGCCGGCGAGGGCGACCCCTACGCCAACGCCGCCAAGGCGATCGACGCCTGGCAGAAGGCAGGCGCCCTGGTCAAGGACACGGAACCCGCGATCTGGGGGATGGAGCAGGAATACACCGGCCCGGACGGCGCCAACCACGTCCGCCACGCCGTCCTCGCCCGCGTCCGGGTCGAGGACTTCGACGCCGGGACAATCCTGCCCCACGAGCGCACCCTGCCCGGGCCGAAGCAGGACCGACTGGAGCTGATGCGGGCCACTCGCTGCAACCTCTCGCCGATCTTCTCGCTGAGCACGATCGACCCCTGGCCGGCGGTGGAACCCGAACTCGCCGGCGAGGACCCCTGGGGCGAAGCAGCCGACGCGTCCGGCACGGTGACGCGGATCTGGAGGCTCCCCATGCTCAACGAAATCGTCCCCGAGCTCCTCGCCGACGCACAGCTGCTGATCGCCGACGGCCACCACCGTTACGAGACGGCGATCGCCTACCGCGACGAGATCGGCGGCGAGGGCCCGCACAACTACACGCTGATGGCGCTGACCGGGCTCGACGACCCGGGGCTCTCGATCTACCCCACGCACCGCCTGCTCTCGGGCTTCGCCGAGGACCCGGAGCGCCGGCGCCGCCTCGGCGAGGGCCTGCGCGAGATCTTCGACGTCACCGAGGTGGATACCGACCGGATCGACCCGCTGGGTGAGGAGGGGGTTGGCGTCTTCGGCCTCTACAACTCCCACCACAAGCGAGCCTTCCGCCTGCGGCTGAAGGACACGGCGGAGCTCGACCGGCAACTGGCGGGCCAGCCCGAGGCGTACCGCCGCCTCGACGCGGCGATCCTCGAGACCCTGGTCCTCAAGGGCATCGCCGGGCTGAGCGAGGACGACATCCTTGCCAAGCGCGGCCTCGGCTACGCGAAGAGCGTCGACGATTCGCTGCGCCTGCTCGACGAGGGCGCCTACGACGTCGCCTTCATCCTGCGCCCGATCCCGGTCGACCAGACCCGTGAAATCTGCGAAAGCGACGCCAACATGCCGCCGAAGTCGACCTACTTCTACCCCAAGGTGCTGACCGGGCTGGTCTTCAACCCGCTTGCCTAGCGCTGTCCGCGACTACTGCGTCAGCTTGCCGCGCAGAGAGACTTCCTCGATCGTCTCGGTGCAACCCGTCAGGTGGATCACGGTCTTTCCCGAGATTTTCTTCGCCCGGCCTTTCTGCGATTTCGTCACGGTGATTTTGTGTTCACCGGTGAATTCGCCTTTGGCTCCGATCGGGTTGACGCAGATGTACGGCTCGGGACCCTCGTTTCCCTTGTAGACGCCGGGGGCGGTCTTGTGCAGGGTCGACTTGACGTCGCGGCCGCCCGATTCCCGGGTCAGGCCGACTTTGGCGCAGCCGCCTTTCCCGCCACAGGTCGACTTGAACACGTAGATGTCGGTCGTGATCGAGCCTGGCGGAATTCCGACATCGCTCCAATCGTGAAGATCGCCGGCTTTCGCATCGCGATGCCGATCCTAACCGCCCGGGGCGAGGTAGCGCAAAGACCCGAGCGCTGCCGCGTAGGATGGCCGGCAATGGCGAAGATCTACACCAAGAAGGGTGACGACGGGACCACTTCGCTCTGGTACGGGGGGCGCGTGCCCAAGCACCACGGACGCACCGAGGCCTACGGCTCGCTCGACGAGGCCTGCTCGCAGTTGGGCGTCGCCCGTGCCCTCTGCGACGCCGGCAACGCCGGCCTCGCCGCCGACATCCTCAGCCTCCAGAACGACCTCTTCGTCGCCGGGGCCGAGCTGGCGACGGCGCCCGAGGCGGCCGACCGACTCGAAGACGGCGTCAGCCGCACGACCGAGGCGATGGTCACCGAGCTCGAGCAGCAGATCGACCGCTACATGAGCGAGGTCAAACTGCCACCGCAGTTCGTCATCCCCGGCGGCAACCAGCTCTCCGCCCAGCTCGACGTCGCCCGCACCGCGATCCGCCGCGCCGAGCGCGGCATCGCCGCCCTCGCCGAGGCCGGCGAGCTGGCGAGCGAGACCGTGATCCACTTCGTCAACCGCGCCTCCGACCTCGCCTACGCGATGGCCCGCTTCGCCGACGTCGACGACCCGGCGCTCTTCGAGGGCCGCGGCAAGAGCTAGATGAAGGTCATCGCCCGCCGCCGCACGGGTTTCGCCCATGACGTCGAGATCGAAGGCGGCCACACGATCCGGGTCGATGAGCCCGCCGCGGCCGGCGGCAGCGACACCGGCCCCTCCCCCACCCGCCTGGTCGCCGCCGGCCTCGCCGGCTGCACAGCGGTGACGATTGAGATGTACGCGGAGCGCAAGGATTGGGACCTCGGCGCGGTCGAGGTGGACGTCGACGTCGAGTACGACGGCTTCAGGCCGCTCTCCTTCGCCGTAACGCTGAGACTGCCGGCGGAGCTGAGCGACGAGCAGCGGCAGCGACTGCTGGTCGTCGCCGGCAAGTGCCCCGTGCACCGGCTGCTCGCCGGCCAGACCAAAGTCGTCATCTCCGACGAGATTGAGGCCCTCTGATGGATCTCGGGCTGAAGGGACGCGCCTGTGTCGTCACCGGCGCCGGCCGCGGGATTGGGGCCGAGACCGCGCGGCTACTCTGCGCGGAGGGCGCCAACGTGCTTCTGGTCGGGCGCCACGAGGAGCGCCTGGCGGCCGCGGCCGAAGAGGCGAGTGCAGCCGGAGGTGGCGGGCGAGCCGAGACCCTCAGCCTGGACGTCACCAGCGAGGACGCGGGCGAGCGCATGCTCGCGGCGGCCAAACAGCACTTCGGCACCCTCGACGTGCTGGTCAACAATGCCGGAACCGCCAAGTGGCGCGACCTCGACGACGTCCCCGACGAGGACTGGCGAGCCCAGTACGAGCTCAACGTGATGGCGCCGCTGCGGGCGATGAAGGCCGCCGCCCCGGCGATGGCCGAGCGCGGCTGGGGACGCGTGGTCAACGTCTGCTCGACCGCCGGCAAGCGGCCCTCGGCAGCGATGCCCGAGTACTCGGTGGCGAAGGCGGCAGAGCTCTCGCTCTCCCGCCTCTTCGCCGACCGCTACGCGAAGAGCGGCGTCCTCGTCAACGCGATCTGCCCCGGCCCGGTCGAATCGGAGATGTGGATGGAGCCGGGGGGCCTGCTCGACCAGTCCCAGCGGATGTCGGGAGCGGCGAGCCGCGAGGAGGCTCTCGCGACCGCCGGCTCGAAGCGCCCGATCGGCCGGCTCGCCGAGGCCGGCGAGATCGCCGCCGCGATCGTCTTCCTCTGCTCCGAGCGCGCCTCCTACGTAGCAGGCGCCGCCTGGTCCGTAGACGGCGGCACGGTCCAAGTAATCATCTGATGGGCCGACGGGCCGAAAACCGCGACATAGGCGAGGATTTCGGCCCGTCGGCGGAGCTGTCGGGGTTGCTGCTTACGTCGGAGGCGGCCTACGCGATGGAGGTTCGCGGTGGCACCGACGCCGCGGTGCTCCTGCCGCTGCACGGCTGGCCCGACGAACCGGGCCTGATCTTCACCGAGCGGCGAGCCGACATGCGGCGCCACGCAGGTGAGATCTCCTTCCCCGGTGGCCGTAGGGACGAGGGAGATGCCGACCTGGCGGCAACCGCCCTGCGCGAGGCCGAGGAGGAGATCGGTCTCGACCCCGCTGCGGTCGAGCTGAGCGGCGCCCTCCCGCCGGCCTCGACCTTCGTCACCGGCTACCGAATCCACCCCTTCGTCGGCCTCATCCCCGATCCAGCCGAGCTCGACCTCGAACCCAACCCGACGGAGGTGGAGACGGTCCTCGCCTTCTCGCTCGAAGGCTTGCGCGCCGGCTACGCGATGCGCCGGCTCGTCCGCCGCGGGGTCCCGATCCACACCCCCACGTACGAGGTGGACGGCCATCTGATCTGGGGGGCCACCGCCCGCATCCTGGGCGACCTGTTGGAGCGCCTGGGTTAGACGTCCTTCTCGACCGGCCGGGCGGCGATCTGCTCCACGAGCTCGACCGGGATTCGCCAGGTCTCAGACGCGGCTTCCACCGCCAGCCTCCCCCGGGCCAGGACCGCGGGATCGACCGAGCCACCGGCCTCGTAGACGAACCGGCGCACCGGCGTTTCGACCAGGCGCTCGAGGAAGCGCTTGAGCCGCCGGCCGTGAATTGCTTCGAGGTTCTCCGCGGTGCCGGTTGCCGAGCCCAGGAGCCAGTAGACATCGGCGACATCGGCAACCAGCTCGAGCAGGGTCCCGGGCCGCTCGGGGTCGGCGAGGGCCGCCTCCAGTCCCGCGGACTCGATCGCCGTCAATCCCTCCTGACGACGGCTCGTTCCCCGCACCGCCCAGCCGTCCGCCAGCAGCTGCTCGCCGAGCGCCCGCCCGCGGCAGCCGCAACCCACGATCAGCGCTCGGGCCACGCGGTCTCCTAGCTTGCCCGGGAGCCCCTGCGCCGGCGCAGCCGCTCGAGCTCCTCGGCGGCCACCTCGTCGCGCAGCTCCCGCTCGCTGCGCTCGGCCGCTCCGCGCCGGCGGCGCATCTCGTTCTGCGCCTCGATCATCTGCTGCACGTCGTCGATCTCGTTCTGCACCTCGAGCTCGGGGGAGCGGGTCGGCTTCCAGTCGAGCAGTTCGGCGTTGTTGCCGGTGTAGAAGTGCTCCATCACGAACAGGATGCCGACCAGGAGCAGCACCATCGCGACCGTGCCAAGGACGAAGTACACGGGCCTAGGATACGCGCGCCGCGTGGGTCCCCTTTAATCCCCCGGATGGTCGAGGCCTACGTAGTCGACGCGATCCGCACACCGGTGGGCAGCTACCGCGGAGCCCTCTCGGGCGTCCGTCCGGACGACATGGCCGCGCACACGATCGCCGCGGTGGTCGAGCGGACCGGCGTCGACCCCGAGCGGGTGACCGACGTCTACCTCGGTGCGGCCAACCAGTCGGGCGAGGACAACCGCGACATCGGCCGCATGGCGGCGCTGCTGGCGGGGCTGCCCAACACGGTCCCGGGAGCCACCGTCAACCGCCTCTGCGCCTCCGGCCTGGAGGCGATCAATTGCGCCGCCCGCGCGGTCAAGCTCGGCGAGGGCGACTTCTACCTCGCCGGCGGGGTGGAGTCGATGAGCCGGGCGCCGTGGGTCGTGGGAAAGCCCGAGCGTGGCCTGCCCCGCGGCCCGCAGACGATGCACGACACGACCCTGGGCTGGCGCTTCGTCAACCCGCGCATGGCCGAGCTCGGCGTCTCGACCGAGTCGATGGGAGAGACGGGCGAGAACGTCGCCGGCCGCTACGGGATCAGCCGCGAGGACCAGGACGCCTTCGGCCTGCGCAGTCACCAGCGCGCCGTGGCGGCGGCCGAGGCCGGGATCTTCGCCGAGGAGATCGTCCCGATCGAGGCGCCGCAGGGCCGGGAGACGGTCCTGGTCGAGGCCGACGAGGGCCCCCGCCCCGACGCCTCGCTGGAGAAGATGGCGAAGCTGCGGCCGGCCTTCCGCGAGGGCGGTACCGTCACCGCCGGCAACGCTTCGACCCTCAACGACGGTGCCGCCTGCACGCTGATCGTCTCCGAGAAAGGCGTCGAGGAGCTGGGCGCCGAGCCGCTGGCCCGGGTCGTCTCCTTCGGCGTCGCCGGTGTCGACCCCGCCTACATGGGCATCGGCCCAGCCTTCGCCATCCCCCGGGCGCTGGAGGCCGCCGGCCTCTCCCTCGACGACATCGACCTGATCGAGATCAACGAGGCCTTCGCCTCTCAGGTCATCGCCAGCGCCCGCGAGCTCGGCATCGACGAAGAGAAGCTCAACGTCAACGGCGGCGCGATCGCCCTCGGCCACCCCCTGGGCTGCTCCGGCGCCCGCCTCGCCACCACCCTCGTCCGCGAGCTGCGCCGCCGAGGCGGCAAGTACGGCATCGCAACCATGTGCGTAGGCGTAGGCCAGGGCCTGGCCACAGTCTTCGAAGCGGTCTGAGCCGCAGGCCAGTCCTTCGTTGAAGCTTTACCGGGGCTATGACCCGGGAAATCCTTCAACGAGGTAGCCTCGCGCGTCCGATGGCTACTGAGCTGAGAGAGCTTGCGAGTGTCGATGGGGCGATCTCGCCGACCGTGGAGGCGATGGTGCCGCTCAAGGACGACGGGCTCTATCGGGGCGACGGCGCGTTCGAGGTGATCCGTCTCTATGAGGGGAAGCCGTTTGCGCTCGTCGACCACCTCGACCGGCTGGAACGCTCCGGGGCCGCGATCGAGCTTTCCTTCGACCGTTTCGCACTCGAAGCCGAGATCGAGGCGCTGCTTGCCGAGCTGGGCGACGCCGATGGGCAGCTGCGGCTGATCGTCACCCGGGGCGGGCGCCGCCTCGCGATGACCGAGCCGATCCCGGCCCATGCCGAGACCGTCAGCGTCGCCACCATCACCTACTGCCCGAGCGTGATCCTCAACGGGGTCAAGTCGCTCTCCTATGCGGCCAACATGCAGTCGACCCGGCTCGCCCGAGCGCAGGGCGCCGACGAGGCGGTGCTGGTGCAGCCCGGCGGCATCGTGCTGGAGCCGCCGACCTCCTCGATCTTCTGGGTCTCACCGCAGGGCGTCCTGCGCACGCCCGGGCTCGACAACGGGGTGCTCGAATCGATCACCCGCGACCGCCTGGTTAAGGCGCTGGACGTCGAGGAGGGCGCCTGGCCGGTGGCCGACCTGCGCGCCGCAAAAGAGGCCTTCCTCGCCTCGACCACGCGTGAGATCCAGGCCGTCTCCGCGATCGACGGCGTCGAGTTGCCCGAATCTCCCGGGCCCCGCACCCGCGAAGCCCAAGAGGCTTTCGCGGTGACCCTCGGCCGAGAACTCCCATGACAGGCAACCTCGAACTGCATCAACTTCTCTATCCAGCAGGGGTACAAGTTGATGCAGTTCGGCAGAGAGACGAGAAAGCAGGGGTGAGATGGACTTCCAGTTGACCGACGAGCAGAGGCTGATCTCCGAAACGGCACGGGAATTTGCCGACAAGGAGATCTCGCCGCGGGTGCGCGACAACGACCGCGCCGCCCGCTTCGACCGCGAGCTGGCGAGCAAGCTGGGCGAGGTCGGATATCTCGGCGCCCCGGTGGCCGAGACCTACGGCGGCCGCGGCCTCGACTACGTCGGCTACGGCCTGATCGTCGAACAGGTCGGCCGCGCCGACTCCTCCGCCCGCACTGTCGTTTCGGTACAGACCTCACTGGTCGCGGGATCGATCGAGAAGTGGGGAACCGAGGAGCAGAAGCAGAAGTGGCTGCCGCGGATGTGCACGGGCGAGGCGCTCGGCTGCTTCGGCCTGACCGAGCCCGACACCGGCTCCGACGCCGCCAACCTGCGCACCCGCGCGACGAAGACCGACAGCGGCTGGTCGATCAGCGGCCAGAAGATGTGGATCTCGCTTGCCAACTTCTCCGAGGTGGCGCTGATCTTCGCCCAGACCGACCCCGAGAAAAAGCACAAGGGCCTTGCCTGCTTCCTCGTCCCCACCGACAGCGAGGGCTTCACCACCCAGGAGATCCACGGCAAGCTCGGCCTGCGCTCCTCCGACACCGGCGAGATCTCGCTCGACGACGTCGAGGTTGGCGAGGACGCGATGCTCGGTGAGATTGGCGACGGCTTCAAGGTCGCGATGAGCGCCCTCGACAACGGTCGCTACAGCGTTGCCGCCGGCTGCGTCGGCATCTGCGAAGGCTGCGTCGAAGCCTCCGTCGCCTACGCCAAGGAGCGCAAGCAGTTCGGCGTCCCCCTTGCCCGCTTCCAGCTGGTCCAGGAGATGATCGCCGACATGATCCTCAAGCGCGATGCCTCGCGAATGCTGGTCTACCGCGCCGGCGTGCTCAAGGACGAAGGCAAGCCGAACACGACGGAGACCTCGGTGGCGAAGCTCTATGCGACCGAGTCGGCGGTCGAGTGCGCCAACCTGGCGATCCAGGTCCACGGCGGCTCCGGCTACGTCGACGACTACCCGGTCGAGCGCTACCTGCGCGACGCCCGCGTCACCACCCTCTACGAGGGGACCTCGCAGATCCAGAAGCTGATCATCGGCCGCGCCGCGACCGGAATCAACGCGATGACCCCGATGGTCGAGGGGGCCTAGCCCCGCTTTGGCCGAGCTGGTCGAGACCTCGCGCGACGGCCACGTCGCCCTGCTCCGCCTCAACCGGCCCGAGGCGCGCAACGCCCTCTCGCCGAAGATGATGGAGCAGATCGCGGCGGCCCTGGAGGCCTTCGACCCCGATCCCGAGGTCCGCTGCATCGTCGTCGCCGGTTCCGAGAAGGTCTTCGCCGCCGGCGCCGACATCAAGGCAATGGCCGAGCGCAGCTTCGCCGAGGCCCTGCGCCACCCGGCGGCGTCCTTCTGGCGGCGCTTGGCGGCGATCAAGACGCCGATGATCGCGGCGGTCTCCGGCTATGCCCTCGGCGGCGGCTGCGAGCTGGCGCTGGCCTGCGACATGATCGTCGCGGCAGAAGGCGCAACCTTCGGCCAGCCCGAGATCAACCTCGGGATCATCCCCGGCGGTGGCGGTACGCAGCGACTGGCGCGCGTGCTCGGCAAGCAGCGGGCGATGGAGCTGGTGCTGACCGGCCGCCGCTTCGACGCCGCGGAGGCCCAGGCAATGGGCCTGGTCAACGAGGTCGTCGCCGACGACGCCTGGCTGGAGGAGTCGATGGCGCTCGCCCGGACCGTCGCCGAGCAGCCTCCGATCGCGTCCCGGCTCGCCAAGCAGGCGGTACTCGTCGCCGAGGAGACCGCCCTCTCCCCTGGCATCGAGAACGAGCGCCGCCTCTACGAGCTGGCGATGGCGACCGAGGACCGGGTCGAGGGCATGCGCGCCTTCCTCGAGAAGCGCCCCCCCAACTTCGAGGGCAAATGACCGCCGACGGGACGAATTCCGGCCATATAGGGGGTGATTTCGGCCCGTCGACCCCGGTTTCGCGGGTTGGTGTGGTTGGGGCCGGGACCATGGGGGCTGGGATTGCTCAAGTTGCCGCGCTGGGGGGCTATGAGACGCGGCTGCACGACCCAGCGTCAGAGGCACTCGAAACCGGCATGGGCCGACTGCACCGGGCGCTCGCCAAGGGCGCCACCAAGGGGCTCTGGAGCGAAGGGGACGCGGACGCCGCCGGGGGCCGCGTCGGCGCCGCCGCCAGCCTCGCCGATCTGGGCGAATGCGATCTGGTGGTCGAGGCAGCGCCCGAGGACCTGGGCCTGAAGCGCGACCTGTTCGCCTCCCTGGCCGAGACCTGCGGCCCGCAGACGATCCTCGCCACCAACACCTCCTCGCTGCCGGTGACGGCAATCGCCGAGGGGGTGCCGCAGCCGGAGCGGGTCGTCGGCATGCACTTCTTCAACCCGCCGGCGCTGATGAAGCTGGTCGAGGTGGTCGCCACCGCCGCGTCGGCGACCGAGGCGCTGGAGGCGACCGCGGAGGCGGGAGCGCGTATGGGCCGCACGCCGATCCACGCCAAGGACAGCCCCGGGTTCATCGCCAACCGCCTCGCCCGGCCCTTCACGCTGGAGTCGCTGCGGATGCTGGCCGAGGGGGTCGCCGACGCCGAGACGATCGACCGGGTCTGCCGGCTCGGTGGCGGCTTCCGCATGGGGCCGTTCGAGCTGATCGACTTGATCGGCCTCGACGTCAACCTCAGCGTCGCCCGCTCCTTCTACGCCCAAGGCGGCGAGCCGGAGCGCTGGCGCCCCAGCGCAATCCAGGAAGAGCTCGTCGCCGAGGGCCGACTCGGGCGCAAGAGCGGCCGCGGCTTCTACGAATACGGTGAGGGGGCCCACCGGGAACGCGATCCCGACCTCGGAATCGAGGCGCCCACGCTCGATCCGGAGAAGCTGGCGAAGGTCGACCCGGCCGCGTCCGACATCCTCCCCCGCCTGCTGGCCCAGATCGCCAACGAGGCCGCCTTCGCGCTCGAAGAGGAGGTCGGCTCGCCCGCCGACATGGACACCGCGATGCGCCTCGGCTTCAACTGGCCGAGGGGGCCGCTGGAGTTGACTGAGCTGATCGGTCGCCGGCGGGCCGAGGCGCTGCTCGAGGAGCTGCAGGCCGAGCACGGCGACGCCTACCGCCCCGCCTCGGCGCTCCTCTCCCCCACGAAGCGGTAGCTGCGATCAGCGGTTGAGGCGAATCATCAGCTGGTCCTCGTAGCACCAGCTCCAGTCCTCGCCCGGCTCGACCGAGCGGATCACCGGGTGGCCGGTCTCGGCGTGATGGGCGGTGGCGTGCTTGCCCTCGGAGTTGTCGCAGCAGCCGATATGACCGCAGTCCTGGCACATGCGCAGGTGCACCCACCGCATACCCAGCTTCAGGCACTCCTCGCAGCCGGCGATCTCAACCGGCGGATCGAAGATCTGGATCGAGCGGATGTGCGAGCAGGACGGGGCCGTGCGCTCACCATAGCTCAAGCAATTGCGCTTCCCGGCCGATGGCGAGAGCATGGACCAGCCGCTTCCACGCCGGCTGACCCCGGCAATTGCCGCCATATGGATCGGCGTCCTCGCGGTGCTCCTCGCCGCCTATGCCGCCGTGATCCTCGGCCCGGTCGGCGGCTCCGCGGTTCAAGACGCCTTTGGGCGCTGGGTATATGACGCCATCGTGCTCGGCGCCGCCGCGGCCGTGCTCATCAGGGCCGCCTACCTCCCGGGCGAGCGGCTTGCCTGGCTCAGCCTCGGCGTGGGACTGCTGCTCTGGGCCCTCGGACAGGCCTACTACTCGGCAGTTCTCTACTACGCCAGCCCCGCCCCGTTCCCCTCGCCGTCCGACGCCCTCTTCCTCGCCTTCTACCCGGCGACCTTTCTCGCCCTGACCCTCCTCCTGCGCAGCCGCTCCGCGCGGGTCGGCTCGTTTGCGTGGGTCGACGGCTTGATCGGCGCGCTCGCCGTCGCCGCCGTCGCCGCGGCGCTGATCTTCCCGCCGGTGCTGGCGGCGCTCGGCGGGGACACCCTCGGCGTCACGGTCAGCCTCGCCTACCCCTGCGCCGACCTGGTCCTCCTGGGGCTGGTGGCCGGCGCGCTGACCACCTCCCGCTGGCGCATCCACAGTGCCTGGGGGCTGATCGCCGCGGCGCTGATCCTCTTCGGTGGCGCTGACGTCGTCTACCTCTCCGTCGCCGGACAGTCGACCGAGGCACTCAACCTGGCCAGCATCGGCTGGCCCCTGGCCTTTCTCCTGCTCGCCGGCGCCGCTTGGCTGCCACGCGCCGCGGTGGAGCCGGTGCGGAAGCGCAGCGGGCGCTCGATCGTCCTCCCGATCCTGCTCGCCGCCACCGTGGTCTGCCTTCTGGCGGTGGGGAACCTGACGCCGATCGGCGCCGTCGCCATTGCACTCGGCGTTGCCTCGCTGTTGGCGGTGCTGGCCCGCCTCGCCGCGACCTTCTTCCTCAACATGAGGATGCTCGCCTCGACCGAGCAGGAGGCGAGCACCGACGCCCTCACCGGGTTGCTCAACCGGCGCAGCCTGCTGTCCGACCTGGACCTGACGTTCGCCCGGCGGGACGGGTCGGCCCACGTCCTGGCGCTCTTCGACCTCGACGGCTTCAAGTCATACAACGACAGCTTCGGCCACACGGCCGGCGACGAACTGCTCAAGCGCCTCGGCACCAACCTGGCGGCGGCGACGGCGCCCTGGGGCAGGGCCTATCGCCTCGGAGGCGACGAGTTCTGCGTGCTCGCCCCGATCGGGGAGGCGAAAGCGGACGTGATCGTCAAGGCCGCCGAGGCCGCCCTCTCCGACCGCGGCCCCAGCTTCTCGATCAGGGCGTCGTGGGGCAGGGTCGAGCTGCCGAGCGAGGCTCAGACACCGGCCGATGCCCTGCGGATCGCCGACCGCCGCATGTACACGCAAAAGGGGCAGCGCACCGACTCCGCCCTGAGCCAGACCCGCGGCGTGCTGCTCGGCCTGCTGCGCGAGCGTGAACCGGGACTCGACCGCCACCTCGGCGACGTGGCACGCCTCGCGGCCGAGATGGGCCGCGCGCTGGAGCTGGAAGCCGAGGACATCGACGTCCTCGTCAGGGCGGCGGAGATGCACGACGTCGGCAAGGTCGCCATCCCCGATGAGATCCTCCACAAGAACGGCCCACTTACCGAAGCGGAGCGGGACCTGATGCAAAAGCACACGCTGGTCGGGGAGCGCGTGCTGGCGGCGGCCCCGGCCCTGCTGCGGGTTTCAAAGGTGGTTCGCTCCAGCCACGAGCACTGGGACGGCGGTGGCTACCCGGACGGGCTCGAGGGAACGGCGATCCCGCTCGGGTCGCGCATCATCCTGATCTGTGACGCGTACAGCGCGATGACCGGGTCCCGGTACTACGGTCCGCAGATGGCGCCGGCCGAAGCGATCGAGGAGATACGACGCTCGGCGGGCCGGCAGTTCGATCCCGATTTGGTGGAGCTCTTCGTAGCGAAGGTCACAACCGGCGCCCCCGAAGCACGGGCGGGCAAGGAGGCGAGGATCTCCTCGTAGCCGCCCTGGCCCTTTCGCCAACCGGGCAGCCATCTGTGCAAGGGTGAGGCCGATGGAGGGAGCCGAAAGCACCGGGGAGGCGATCACCGAGGAGGGTATCGCCGCCCTGCGCGAGGAGATCGAGGAGCTCGAAGGACCGGCCCGCACGAAGATGGCGGCCCGGATCAAGGTCGCGCGCGAGGAAGGCGACCTCAAGGAGAACGCCGAGTACCACATCGCCAAGGAAGACCAAGCGCACCTCGAGACCAAGATCAAGCGTCTGCGCGAGCGCCTGCGCACCGCCGTCGTGGTCGAGGTGGACGGCGACGCCGACATCTTCGCCTTCGGCCGCACCGCCGAGGTGCTCGACGAAGCCAAAGGCGAGGTCAACGCCTGGACCCTGGTCGGCTCGACCGAGGCCAACCTCGCCGAGGGCCGCCTATCCGCCGAGTCCCCGATAGGCCGAGCCCTGCGTGACGCCAAGATAGGCAAGCCGATCAAGATCGAGACCCCAAAAGGCTCCCGCACTTTCGTGGTCCAGAAGCTCGTCGGCTGAGCCAAGGTCGCCTGACCAAGCAGATCAAGGACGCAGTGAGCGTGGCGTGCTCTGCACGCGAGCGAGCGAGGACGCCGATATGCGCCGGTCAGGCGACCTTGGGGGCGATCTCGGCGGGCTCGCCGCCGGGGGCCCAGTGAGCCTCGGGAGAGGGCGGGGTGTCGCGGAGGTACCACTCGGCGTCGAGGGCGCCCATGCAGCCTGTTCCGGCGGCGGTGACGGCCTGGCGGTAGGTGTGGTCGACGACGTCGCCGACGGCGAAGACTCCGGCCAGGTTCGTGCGGGTCGAGCCGGGCTGGGTGAGGATATAGCCCTCCTCGTCGGTGTCGACCTGGCCCACCACGACCTCCGAGCGGGGGATGTGGCCGATCGCGACGAAGGCGCCGTCGGTGTCGAAGTCCTCGGTCTCCCCCGTCTCGACGTTGCGCAGGCGAACGTGGTCGAGCCGGCCCTTGTCGCCGGCGACGAACTCCTCGGCGACGTAGGGGGCCTTGATCGAGATGTTGTCCTGGGCCTGGGCGCGCTCGAACATGATCTTGGAGGCGCGGAACTCGTCGCGGCGGTTGACCAGGGTCAGTTCGCTTGCGTACTTGGAGATGAAGATCGAGTCCTCCATCGCCGAGTCGCCGCCACCGATCACGATCACCTTCTGGTCTTTGAAGAAGGCGCCGTCGCAGACGCCGCAGGTGGAGACGCCGCAGCCGCTCAGCTCGATCTCGCCGGGGATGCCGAGCCGGCGCGGCTCCGCTCCCATCGCCAGGATCACGGTCTTGGCGAGGTGCTCCTCGTCGCCGAGGTAGACCTTCTGTACGCCGCCGTCGGAGAGCTCCACCCGGTCGACGTCGTCGGTGACGAAGCGCGTCCCGAAGCGCTCGGCCTGGGCGCGGAACCGGGTCATCATCTCCGGCCCCATGATCCCCTCCGGGTAGCCGGGGTAGTTCTCGACGTCGGTCGTGTTCTGCAGCTGCCCGCCCCACTGGAAGCCCTCGAAGACGAGCGGCTCGAGGTTGGCGCGCGCGGTGTAGAGCGCGGCGGCGTAGCCGGCGGGACCGCCGCCGACGATGATCACGTTCTCGACTTTTCTGGCCTCTGTCATGTCCGTCCTGAGTCTAGTGGCGTGCCCAATACTTTACTTTGTATAGTAGCGCCGCGATCGATCGGCAAACCCTCCGTTTCCCATGCCTGCACCTTGGTACGGAGCTGGAAGAAGGCCGCGACGCCGAACGGGATCGGCATCCAGAAGGCGATCAGGCGGTAGATCAGGATCGCCGGGAAGACGGTGTCCTCGGGGATGCCGAAGAGGACGAAGGCGCCGATCATCCCCGCGTCGACCGCCCCGACCCCGGCGGGCGCGAAGGGAATCAAGTTGGCGACCATGCCGAGGAAGAAGCCCTGGACGACCACGGCAAGCGGCACGTGAACGCCGAGAGCGTGGAAGCAGGCCCAGAGGATGCCGATGTTCGCCGCCCAGAAGCCGGCGGCGCCGAGGACCGCGAGCCCGCCCTGGTGGGGGTGGGTGAAGAGGCTGATCGCGAAGCGGAACCCCTCGGCGAAGACCGCCGGCACCTTGGCAATATTCTTGGCGATCGCCTGGCCCCGCTCGCCGTGCACGAAGCGCGCTACCTTCGGACCCAGGTCCGGCGGGATCAGCGCGAACAGCAGGCCGAGCACCAGCAGCAGGCCCGCAACCCCGGCCGGCACGATCGTCAGCTCGACCGAGTCCTTGCCGTGCAGCACCCCGGTTCGCAGCAGGATCCCGAAGAGGATCAGCGCCAGCGGGTAGAAGGCGTAGTGGAGGGTGAGGAAGGCGACCATCCGCCGGGCGACGTCGTGGCGCCGCATGCCGGCCTTGCGCAGGGCCCAGAAGGTGAGCACGATCCCGCCCGCCCCTCCCGCCGAAAAGAGCAGCGTCGCCGCCAACCCGGCCATGTTGATCTCGTAGGTCTCGGCCCAGCTGAGGCGCAGCGCATCGCCGCCGACCACCGCCTTGAAGAGGGCGACGTAGGTGGCAAAGGCAACGACGTTGAACCCGATCGCCACCACAATCCAGACCGGGTCGGCCTCGTCGAGCTTGCCCAGCGCGTTGCCCAGCCCGACCAGCTTCGGGAAGAGGAAGTAGATCCCGACCAGCAGGGCGACGACGAGAGCGCTCGTCTGGATCAGCCGCCGCCGGGTGAAGATCGGCAGCTCAGCGGCTTCGCCGCCTTTCGCCGGATCCTCGGGAGACACTCCAGGGAAGCTACCCGCCGGCGAGGCGCTCCAAGCGACGCAACCCCCGATTTACGCGCAAAACCGCCGGCTCGGCCAGCGGCTCGCCCCGCCGCACGGCGGCGACCAGGCCGGCCCCGGCGACCAGATCGGTGACGTAGTGCTCGCCCAGATAGACGAGGGCGAAGCCCAGGGTGAGGGCATAGCTCCAGCCGATCGCGCCCTCGACCGGCCCCGCCTCGGCGAGCGAGATCGCCGCCATCGTCGAGGTGGCGAAGTGCAGCGAGGGCATCGCCGCCCATGGGTTGCCCCCCAGCGCCCCGTACATCTTCGGCCAGGCCGAACGCCATGTCTCTTCGCCGACGCCAACCATGATCCGCCGCACCTCTTCATCGGTCAGCCCCTGCTCGGAGGCCCACCACGGCGGGGCGGTCGGCACGGCGAAGTAGCCGACGCAGCCGACGTCGAAAACCGCGGCGAGCTGGCGGGCGGCGCGCGGGAAGCGCTCCGGGTGGCGCAGCAGGATCCAGATCAGGGCGATGTAGGGCTCGAGGAACCAGAGCCAGTGGACCCAGGTGAGGAAGCGGTCGACGGTGGCGACGCGAGGCAGGCGCGCGAGTGCCCGCTGGAGGCGGGCATTGGGCAGGCGGCCAAGACCGATCGCCCGGTCGACGACGATCGGGTAACGCGTGCGCAAGCGCCGCTGCAGTCGCTCGGGGTCGTCATAGGGAAGCTCGTGGACCATCGTGAAGGCCCACATCTGCATCGCGTAGAGAGCGATGTCGCGTTTGCGGGAACGCGGGTAGAGAACGGCGAGCGCGAGCGGCCCCGCGGCGCAGGCGGCGACGGTCACCGGTGGCGGCACCCCCAGGCGGCGGCGGAGCAGCGGAACGGCCACCGCGGCGGCGACTACGCCAGCGGCTCCGACCCGCACCGCCAGGCGAAGCGCCGGAGATGGCCGCGAGCGCTTCCTCATCAAGTCGGCGAGTATAGGTCGGCGAGCGGGGCACGGGGGCGGCGGCGCGCCGCCTGAATGACTGCCTTCGTGATTAGAATGGCCGCGCTTTGGCGTCCCACTCTCCTGGCACCGACCAGATCGACACCCTGCTTTGGATTGGCTTCGTCGCCGCGACGATCGTCATCGTCGCGATCAACGGCGCGCTGATCTACGCCGCGCGCCGCTACCGCGGCAGCCGCGGGTCCGAGCCGCGCCAGGTTCGCGGCGGGCGACGCACCCAATTCCGAGCCGCAGCCGGCCTCACCGTCTTCGCCGCCGCGATCTTCATCCTCAGCATCGTCTACACCGGCAGGGCACGCGAGACGCCGACCACCGGCCCGGCCGGTCTCGCCTCGGCCCGCTCCGAGCCGCTGAAGGTCGAAGCGACCGGCCAGCAGTGGCTGTGGCGCTACGGCTACCAGAACGAAGCCTTCTCCTACTACAAGCTCGTTGTCCCGGTCGACACCACGGTCGAACTGGATCTGGTCTCGACCGACGTGATCCACACCTGGGACGTGCCGCAGCTCGCAGGCAAGCGCGACGCGGTGCCCGGCAAGACCGGCCACGTCGTCTTCCGCGCTGACGAAGAGGGCGTCTACCGCGGCCAGTCGGCGGCCTTCTCCGGCCAGGCGTACGGCGCGATGCGGACCGAGGTCGACGTGGTTTCTCCCCAGGAGTACGAAGGTTTCATCGAACGCCAGAAGGCGGACATCCAGGCGGCCCAGGAGCGAGTCGTGGGCCTGATCGAAAAGGGAGAAGTTCCGTGAGCGACCCGATCGACGCGGTGACTGCCGGGTACTCGAATCCGCGGCGATCGGGGCGCGAATCCAGGGTGGCGAGCGCTGCGCCCGAGGTCGTCGTCGACGGCTTCCCTCGCCGCCGCCCGCGCTGGATCGAGATCGCCACCAGTGCCGACCACAAGGACGTCGGCCGGATGATGATCGTCGGCGCGCTCGGCTTCCTCTTCATCGCCATGGTCGAGCTGCTGCTGATGCGGCTGCAGCTCGCGGTGCCGGAGAACTCGCTGCTCACGCCGGTCACCTTCAACCGCATGCTCTCGCTCTACGGGGCGACGGCGATCTTCCTCTTCGCGATCCCGCTGGCCCTGGGCCTCTTCTACTACCTGGCGCCGCTGCAGGTGGGCGCCCGCGGCACGGCGCTGCCGCGGCTCGGTCAGCTCGGCCTCTGGCTCTACATCGCCGGCGCGACCGTGCTCTACGCGGGCTTCCTCTTCACCCCGTCCGAGGCCGGCGTCAACCCCCTGGCGCCACTCTCCGAGCTCGCCTTCCTGCCCAACAATGGCGTCGACGCCTGGGCGGCGGCCAATGGGCTGGCGACCCTCGGGTTCGTCCTGATCGCGATCAACCTCGTCGCGACCCTGCGCCGCATGCGCGCCCCCGGCATGGCCTGGCGGCGGGTGCCGGTCTTCGCCTGGGCGGCGGCGATCTGCTCCTGGCTGCTGCTCGTGATCGGGCCGGTGATGCTGGCGGCAATCACGATGCTGCTGATCGATCGCAACTTCGACGGCATCTTCTTCGCCGACGGCTCCGGCGGCGCGCCCCTGCTCTGGGAGCACCTCAGCTGGATCTTCTACAGCGGTGCCTACATGCTGATCCTGATCATGGCCCTCGGCGCGATCGCCGAGATCGTCCCGGTCTTCGCCCGCAAGCCGCTCTTCAACCGCGGTGCGATCGTCGGCTCGCTGGTCGCGATCGCCGTGATCGGCACCCTCGCCTGGATGCAGAACATGCTGACCTCGCCGATCGGGATCGGCTGGATGTACTTCGCGATGGCGATGTCGCTGGCGCTGATCGTCCCCTTCGGGCTCATCCTCTTCAACCTGATCGCGACGATGATCGGCGGCGCCTTGCAGATGCGCGCGCCGCTGCTCTTCGCCCTTGGCGCGATCTCGGCGATCTCGATCGGCCTCGGCTCCGAGATCTGCCACTCGATGGTCGCGGTCGCCTGGCGCCTGCATAACACCACCGACGCCACCGCGGCGACCCACTTCGCCTTGATCGGCGGCAGCGTCTTCGGCGGCTTCGCGGCCCTGCACTACTGGTTCCCGAAGTTGACCGGACGGACGATGGGCGAGACGCTGGCGCGCGCCTCCTTCTGGACGATGGCGATCGGCATCCTGATCGCCTTCGTGCCGCTCTTCCTCGCCGGCACCGACCACGGCCAGGTCGTCGACGCCTATAAGTTCTTCTCCGGCACCGGCGTCAGCGCCGAGAATCTGATCGCGACGATCGGCGCCTTCATCCTCGCCATCGGGATCCTGCTGACCCTCGTCAACGCGATCCTCAGCCGCACCGGCGGGGCACGGGCCGGGCACGACCAGTGGGGAGGCGACACGCTCGAGTGGTTCGCGCTCTCGCCGCCCGAGCCGCATAACTTCGACGTACCGCCAGACGTGCGCAGCGACCGGCCGATGCGCGACATCCGCGAAGCGATCGCCAACCGCACCCGCCGCGACGAGCGGGCAGCTCGCGAATCGCAGCCGGTAGCCTGACCCCGTGAGCGGTGCCGAAACCGCTGTCGTCGCACAGCGCGCCCCTGCCTTCGTCGCGGTCCTCCGCGACTACGTCACCCTGACCAAGCCGAAGGTGCAGTCGCTGCTGCTGCTGACCACGATCACGACGATGTACGTGGCCGGCGACCCCTCTGTCGGCCTCGTCGGCCTCGTCTGTCTCGGCGGAGCACTCTCTGCAGGAGGCGCCGGGGCGATCAACCACGCGATCGACCGCGACATCGACCGGATCATGGCCCGCACCGCCGACCGACCGGTTGCCAGCGGCAGAGTCTCTCCCCAGGCGGCCATCGCCTTCGGGGCTCTACTCGGCTGTGCCTCGTTCACCCTGCTGGCGCTTGCCGTCAACCCGCTGGCGGCGGCGCTCTCGATCTCCGGCCTGTTCGGCTACGTCTTCGTCTACACACTCTGGCTGAAGCGCACGACGCCGCAGAACATCGTCATCGGCGGCGCCGCGGGCGCCGTGCCCCCACTGGTCGCCTGGGCAGCGGTGACGGGCGGGGTCAGCGGCACCGCCTTCTTCCTCTTCGCGATCGTCTTCTTCTGGACGCCGCCGCACTTCTGGGCCCTCTCGCTGCTGATGAAGGACGAGTACGCGAAGGCCGGCATTCCGATGCTGCCGGTGGTGCGCGGCGAGGTGGAGACCCGCCGCCAGATTCTCCTCTACACCATCCTGCTCTACGCGGTGACCCAGCTGCCCTTCTGCGCCGGCGGCTTCGGCGTCGAGTACCTGATCGCCTCGATGACGCTCGGCGCCGGCTTCATCTACTGCGCCGTGCGCCTGCTGCGCAGCGCCGATCGACGCTGGGCGCTGCGCACCTACCTCTACTCGCTCGCCTACCTGGCACTGCTCTTCGTGGCAATGCCGCTCGACCGGGTCATCTAGTAGAAATCCGCCCGTGGATCGCGAGACCGCAAGAGCGAGCATGGCCGCCGGGCTGACTGCCGGGGGCATCGCCGCGGCCGTCTTCGCGCTCTGCTTCGTAGCAGCGATGCTCTACATCGCATCGTGAGCCCGGAGCACCGCCACATCCCCGAGCCGGGAGAGTTCGTCTACCCGCCGCGCTCGTCCTGGGCGCCCATGATCTTCGGCTTCGCCCTGGCCCTGACCGTCTGCGGCATCTTCGCCGAGGGATTCATGGTGCGCGGCTGGATCTACTCGATCATCGGCGGCACAGTCGCCCTCTTCGCGCTGCGCAGCATGATCAAGGACGCGACCCGCGGCTATTTCCGCCTGCCGCGCAAGCAGCACACCCGCGGTGCGGTGTTGCCGGTCGAACAGATCTCCCCTCCGCGTTCTTAGCGGTCGAGATTCGAAGCCGCTGGGGTAGAGGGAGCCTGGCCGCCAGGCTCCCTCTCGACACGCCCCGATAGACCGAGAGCTTCGAAAAGCGAGACCGGCGCTCAAGGTTGAAGAAGCTTCAAGGCCGAAAAGGGCGCCCACATCCTTCCGGTGCGCTTTATGGACCCCATAGGTGCATAAAGCGCACCGGAACCGCTTCCGGAAGCTTGTCCCCGCTTCGAGAGCCCTGGCGGGTGTGCCTCTGCGGGAATGTCGCCGAAGGCGGCGGAAATGCAATCCGATGCCTGCGCGGGTGTAGCCCGCGCACCTCATCCCGTCGCTACGCGCCATAGGCGCGGGCGACGTCAATTCCCGCAGAGGCACACCCGCCAGGCCCCACCAACCGCGCCCGCAAAACATGACCGAGTCAGTCCGGACTCATCCCCGACGTCGCACCCTCGCTCGTCCAGACCCTGACGATGTCGCGCATCGAGAGCACCCCGACCAGCTCGGGACCGTCGTAGACGACGAGGTGGCGGATGCCGCGGCGCGACATCTCGGCCGCGGCGCGCTCCAGGCTCCAGTCCGGCGAGGCGGCGATCACGCTGTCGCTCATGTGGTCGGCGACGCGCTCCGCGTCTGGGTCCTCGCCGTGCCCGAGCGAGGTCAGGATGTCGCGCTCGGTGACGATGCAGGGGCCGGGCGCGGCGTCGTCGTCGACCAAGGCCGCACCGGTGCCCTTCTCGGTCATCATCGTCGCCGCCTCTCGCAGAGAGTGCGTCGGGCCGACGGTCAGGACCACCTCCGACATCCCTTCCCGTACAAGCATCTGCCGTCTCCCTCCGTGGTTCGCGAGTTCGTGTGAATCGCCTCAAGCCTACCCGACGGGCACGCCTGCACAAGCCGCTTTCACGTAGCCCCGGCATATAGACTCCGCCGCGCTTTGCGCCGTATGCCCAAGCTCTCGAATCCAATCCGCCTGCTGCTCGTCCTCGCCGCCCTCGCCGCGGTGGCGCTTTCCGCGTCGGGCTGCGGCACGAGCAGCGCCGATCCCACCCGAGGCAGGGTCCTCTTCGTCCAGAAATGCGGCGTCTGCCACGCTATGGCGGAGGCCGGCACCACGGCGCAGATCGGCCCCAACCTCGACGACGCCTTCGCCGCCGCCCGCGCGGCCGGTGAGGGTGGCGGCACGGTGGAAGGCGTGGTCAAGGCCCAGGTCGAGTACCCGCGGCCGAGCAACAACGACCCGGCGGTCTCGATGCCCGCCGACCTCGTCACGGGCCAAGACCTCGAGGACGTCGCCGCCTACGTCGGCCTCTACGCCGGCGTTCCAGGCGCGGCACCGCCGAAAGTCCCGGGGGGGCCCGGCGCCCAGGTCTTCGCCAACAACGGCTGCGGCGGCTGCCACATCCTCGCCGCGGCGGGCTCCGGCGGCGTCACCGGACCCAACCTCGACGAATCCCTGCCCGGCCAGACCGCGGCGATGGTCAAAGAGTCGATCGTCGACCCCAACGCCCACATCGCCAAGGGCTACCCGGCCAACGTGATGCCGGCCAACTTCGAGACGATCATCTCGGCGAGCGAAATCGAACAGCTCGTCCAGTACCTGATCTCCTCGACCGCCAAGGGCGGCGGCTCGAAACAGAGCAAAGGCGGCTGAGGCCCCAGCGGCCGCGAACGGCCGCTGGCATCATCCCGAGGCACGAATGCGCGCGCGCTTCAGCATCACGCCTCAGCACTACGCCACGGTGGCGCTGGTCGCCCTCGGGGCACTCTCGCTGATCGTCCTCACCGGGGCGGGCGTGCGCCTGACCGGCTCTGGACTCGGCTGTCCGGACTGGCCCAAGTGCTACGGGCAGACGGTGCCGCCGCTCGACACCCACGCCGTGATCGAGTACGGCAACCGGGTCCTCACCGGCTTTGTCGGCTTCGCCGTGATCGCCGCCAGCGTGCTCGCCTGGTTCCGGCGGCCCTTCCGCCGGCACCTGGCGCTGTTCGGGGCGCTGCTGCCGCTGGGTGTGATCGGCCAGGCGATCCTCGGCGCCCTCGTCGTCAAGCATCACCTCGCCCCCGGCCTGGTGATGAGCCACTTCATCCTCTCGATGCTGCTGCTCGACGCCTCCTTCGCCCTCGCCTGGTGCTCGCGGTACGAGCCCTGGGAGCGGCGGCGTTCCAGTGACCCGCTCGGCGTCTGGGCGGTGCGCGGGCTGATCCCGCTGGGGCAGCTGACGATCGCTGCCGGCACCGTCGCCACCGCTTCCGGGCCGCACGCTGGGGCCCACGCGGGACAGCTCGTCCGCCGCTTCGACTTCGAGGGTGCAGGGACGCTCGAATGGGTGGTGCAGCGCCACGCGGTCCTCGCCGGCCTCTTCGGCCTCGCCACGATCGGCGTCTGGCTCCTCCTGCACCGCCCCGGGGGCGACCGCAGGGCCTTGCGACCGCTGACCGCAGTGATCGGCCTGCTCGCCCTCCAAGGCCTCGTAGGGGGCCTTCAGTGGTGGCTGAAGCTCCCCTCGGAGATCGTCTGGGTCCACGTTGTCCTCGCCATCGTCACCTGGCTGGCAATACTCTGGGCCGTCGCGACCGCGGGGAGATTGGAGCCGCGTGACGAACCAGCGGCTCAGCCCGGAGCCAAAACGACCGAAGCCATGACCCCGGTACTGACCAAGAGCTGACTGAAACCGTTCAGAGCTGGGTGGCGATGAGGCCCAGCATCGCCGAGAACATCGAAGCAGCAAGCACGAGGATCGCTCTCTGGGTCGCGTCGAAGCGGGCGTTCATCGATTCGAATCGACGGTCCATCGATTCGAATCGACGGTCCATCGCGTCGAAGCGTCTCTCCATTCCGTCGAAGCGGTGGTCCATCTCCGAGCGAATCGCGAGAAAGCCCTCGTCGGTACGACGGCCAAGCTCGCCGACCTGATGCTTCAGGTCGTCCATGCGGTCGTCGGTCCAGCTCGAGGTCATCGACTCCATTTTGACAGGCTAGAAGACAGAACGTTTCGTGTGGTGCGCTAAATCACGCGGTTCTGCAAAAAATCGTCACGAAACTGTACGCTCGGCTGCCAGGTCGACTACGACGTGGCTGATCGGCAGGTCGATCTGCTCGCGAGCGCGCTCGACGACCCCGCGCTCGAGCCAGCGCGAGCGCTCGGGCGGGTGGGTCGAGATAACGATCTCGTCGGCAGGAAAGACCCGCAGGGCGTCCTCGATCGCGACGTTGGGGTCGGAGTCGCCGATCTTCCCCTTCGCCTTCAAACCAAGCTCGCCCAGTGCGATCAGCGACAGCTCCATCCGCTGCCGAGCCAGCTCCATCGCCTCGTCGACGTCGGAGGCCCAGTGCGATGCTCGCGAGGCCACCAGGGCCGGGGTGACGACGAGGATCGTGCAACGCCTGTTTCCGCAGCGCTCGCGGATCTCCTCGAGCAGCGCCGTTCCTCCCACCGTCTCGTTGGCGACGACGAGGATCCGGTGCTTGCCATCCCCACCCAGGGTGACCTGCACCTGCCGCGCCAGCCTGCCCTGCGAGCTGCGATAGGCAGCGCCGATCCCAACGCCGATCAGGACCCCCATCCAGATCAGGCCGACGAGCGGTCTGGTCAGAGCGGCCAGGACCCCCACCGAGGCGCCGCCCATCAGAATCACGACGAACCAGCGGAAGGCGTCCGCCTCGGATCTCAGCGGGTTGTGCATATTCCAATTCTCACCCCAAGGCGGTGAAAATCAAGCCTGGATAGAACGCAGGGAGCGTGGCGTGCTCTGCACGCGAGCGACCGGAGGACACCCCCAGGCGCCGACTTGCAGCCGCCTTAGAGGACGTAGACGGTGAGGAAGACGATGATCCACATGACGTCGACAAAGTGCCAGTAGATGCCGGGCACCTCGACGCCGAGGTGGTCTTTCTCCTCGGAGCCGAAATGGCCGCGGAAGGCGCGAATCGTGGCGAAGCTGAGCAGACAGAGGCCGACGAAGACGTGGGCGCCATGCAGGCCGGTGAGGCCGTAGAAGATCGAGCCGAAGCCGAGGTCGCGGGCGCTGAAGCCGAGGTGGACGTACTCGTTGACCTGGATGAAGAGGAAGGTGGCGCCGAGCAGCCAGGTCAGCACCAGGCCGAGCTTCAGGCCCGTACGGTTGCCGCGGCGGATCGACTCCAGCGCGTAGTGGATAGTGAAGCTGGAGGAGACCAGGATCGCGGTGTTGATCCCGGCCACCGCGACCGGCAGCTCGTAGGGGTGGGGCGGCCAGGTCGCCGGGTCGACGACGACACGGAGGAAGAAGTAGGAGGCGAAGAAAGCGCCGAACAGCATCACCTCGGAGACGATGAAGAGGAAGATCCCCAGCGTCTGGCGGTCCATGCGCGAGCTCTGGTTAGCCTCCGGCGGCCCGTGATGCTCCTCGTGAGCATGGCCGAGTGTCGCGGTTGCGCTCTCCATCAGTGCCGCCTCCCGTGGGTACAGCCCGGCTCTGACGAGTGGCTGGGCGTGGATGGCAAGTCCAGTGAACGAAGGCGATGCAGCGCATCGGCGAGTTCGCTGGACGCCGCCAGGCGCGTCCGGACGCCGTCAGAACGGGTTGTACTCGCGTGAGTCGGCACTTAGATCGTCTCTCCTCCCTCGGCTACGGCGGCGGCCACGGCGGCAGCGGGACGACCGACCTCGAGGTGTTCGACGGTCTTGCCGCTGGAATCGCGTACCCGCCCGATCAGGTCGCCCTCGAGCCAGCGAGAGGTCTCCCCGGCGAAGGTGGAGATCAAAACCTCGTCGATCTTGTAGTGCTCGATTGCGTTGCGCACCGCGTGAAAAGGATCGGGGCTCATCGGCTGGCCGGTCGCATCGATGTCGGCCCGGTAGAGCTCGGCCAGGGTGGAGGCGAGGTCGCGCACGATCTCGGCCTCCGAGACGTCCTCGGATCGAGGGCAGATGATCGTGTAACGGTGCGGGTGCCCGGCGGCTCGCTCCTTCAACCGGCTGACCAGATCCGGTGCGGCCACCGTCTGGCTCGCCACCACCAGCGTGTGGCTCTTCTCCCAGCTGATCGAGTCGTCGGCGATCCGCACCGGGATGTGGGTGACGGCGATGTCGGGCTCGAAGCGATCCCCTGCCCAGGCGACAAGATCCTTGCGGGTGAATCCAAAGCGGGTCCCGAAAGCGCAGGAGAGCAGCACCTCGCCCGGTTCGTGGGCGCGCACGGCGTCGTCGAGCGCCAGCGAGGGCTCGGGATCCATCACCTCGCCGACCGATTCGATCCCGTACTCGAAGAGGATCGACATGGTCACCTCAACCCGGGCGCGGGCTGCGTCGCAGAGTTCTCCGGAGTCAATCAGCTGGCCGACGGCGGGCTGGTTCTGCGGCGCCGCGACGGCGACGAAAGGCACTTCCTCGGCCCGCTCGCTCACGGCTTTCAGCAGCTTGCGCCCGCCCGCCACCTCGTTGAGGAAGACGAGCAGGGGACGCGCCTCGGAGGTCTCGGTCATGTGGAGCCCACCACTGTCGGCTCCGGCTCTGCCGGCGCCTCGACTCTTTCGCCCGCCATGATCGCGTGGCGCGCCCCGGGGACGCCGAACTCGTAGGGCCCGCCGACCACGCGCGGGATCTCGTCGAAGTTGAAGATCGGCGGCGGCGAGGAGACCTGCCACTCGATCGTCTTCGCTCGCCACGGGTTGGCCTCGGCGCGCGGACCGAAGCGCCAGCTGACGATCATGTTGTAGAGGAAGACGAGCTGGACCGCACCGAGGATGAAGGCACCACAGCTGATCAAGAGGTTCCACTCGCCGAACTGGGTCGCGTAGTCGGCGACGCGGCGGGGCATCCCGTCCATCCCGACCCAGTGCATGGGGATGAAGGTGACCCAGGTGCCGAGCAGGGTGCCCCAGAAGTGGACGCGGCCAAGCTTCTCGTCATACATCCGCCCGGTGATCTTCGGAAACCAGTGGTAGATCCCGGCGAAGATCGTGAAGACGGAGCCGCCGAAGAGGACGAAGTGGATGTGGGCGACGATGAAGTAGGTGTCGGAGACGTGGATGTCGATCGGCACCATGCCCAGCATGACGCCGCTGATGCCGCCGATCGTGAAGGTGACGATGAAGGCGAGCGCGAACAGCATCGCCGTCGAGTAAGTGTGGATCTTGCCGAAATAGAGCGTCCCCAGCCAAGAGAAGATCTTGATCCCGGTCGGCACCGCGATCAGCAGCGTGGTGAACATCATCGGCACCCGCAGCCAGCTGAACATGCCGGCGACGAACATGTGGTGGGCCCAGACCGTGTAGCTGAGCACGACGATCCCGATCAGCGCCAGGGCCATCAGTCGGTAGCCGAAAATCGGCTTGCGGGCGTGGGTCGAGATGACCTCGGAGATGATCCCGAAGCCGGGCAGCATCATGATGTAGACGGCTGGGTGCGAATAGAACCAGAAGATGTGCTGGTAGCTGACGACGTCACCCCCGCCGGCGAACTGGAAGAAGTTGGTGTGCAGAGCCCTGTCGAAGAGGACCATGAACTGGGCGCCGGCGATGAACGGCGTGGCGGCGACGACCAGGAGTGAGGTCGAGAGGTTGGCCCAGACCAGCAGCGGCATCCGCCAGAAGGTCATGCCCGGCGCCCGCATGGAGACGATCGTGACGAGGAAGTTGAGCGCGGTCGCGATCGAGGAGGCACCGGCGAACTGCACCCCGAGGTTGAAGAACGACTGGCCCAGAGGGGCTCCGGTCGAGAGCGGCGCGTAACCGGTCCAGCCGGCGTCAAAGGCGCCACCGGGAGCGAGGAAGCTGCCGATGAAGAGCACCCCCGCGATCGGCAGCATCCAGAAGCTGAGCGCGTTGAGGCGCGGGAAGGCCATGTCCGGGGCGCCGATCATCAACGGCAGCACGTAATTGGCGATCCCGGCGAAGACCGGGATCACGAAGACGAAGATCATCAGCACCGCGTGGGTGGAGAAGAGGCTGTTGTAGGTCGCGGCGTCGACGATCTGGGTGCCGGGCTGGGCCAGCTCAGCGCGGATCAGCATCGCCATCAGGCCGCCCACGAAGAAGAAGAAGAAGGTGGTGCAGATGTACTGGATGCCGATCACCTTGTGATCGGTGTTGAAGCGGAAGTAGTCCTTCCAGCTCTTGGCACCGTGCTGGGAATGATCCTCGGGGATCGTCGGCATCCCCGCTGCCCAGCGCAGCCAGTAGTCGAAGCAGCCGAAACCGGCGAGGAAGCCGAGTGGCCCGGTGACCAACGGCACGACGACCTGCGGGTAACCGGTCTGTTCGGTCTGGTAGGCGGGCAGGCCGGAGGCCTTGCGCAGGGCAACTACGAGCGCGAAGCCAAAGGCGGCGCCGAGCAGCGCTCCGAGCGCGCCGCGAATCCACCCCGGTTGCTTGATCGCAGCCACCATCAGGAGTCCCCCATTATGCCCCGCCGGCGCCGACGGGCGCCGGGTTGGCTTCGGTGTCTTGGGCGATCGACGCCTTCAGTTCCTGCGGAACCTGTTCCGGCAGGGCCTCGACCCATTTGCCGAAGTCGCGTGGAGTTTCGACCACGACCTTGGCCCGCATCGAGGCATGACCGAAGCCGCAGAGCTCGGTGCAGATCAGCTGGTAGGCGCCGAGCCTGTCCGGCGTGACGATCGCCGTCGTCGTGATGCCGGGCACGTTGTCCTTCTTGATCCGCCACTCGGGGACCCAGAAGGAGTGGATCACGTCCTGGGCGTGCATCTTGAAGTGAATCTGGCGGTTGACCGGCACGTGCAACTCGCCCTGGGACCAGGCGCCGCCGTTGCTCGGATAGCCGAAGCTCCAGGCGTACTGCTGGGAGAAGACGTCGATCGTGAGCGAGTCGGAGACAGGGCTTTCGATGTCGCTGAGGACCGACCAGCTGTAGCCGGCGCCGAAGAGGACGATGATCGTCGGGATCACGGTCCAGGCGACCTCGAGCCGGGTGTTGCCGTGGATCGGCTCGCCGTCGGACTCGTCCCCCGGCTTGGCCCTGAACTTCCACAGCGCGTAGAACAGCATCACCATCACCAGCGAGAAGACGAAGGACGAGAGGACGATCATCACGTTGAGCAGATCGTCGATCTTCGGCGCCGCGGTCGAGGCCTGCTGGCCGTCCCAGTTGATCGAGACCATCACGGCCGAGATCGCCACCGTGAGCGCAAGCGTGGCGGCGAGCATCTTCGCTATCGGGAGGCGGCCCATCATCGGCGGAGGCGCATTCTATGCATCCGGCAGACGGTCAAGCTCGCCCCGCGAAGCGGTGATCGCACCGCGGGCGACGCCCTCCCAGCTCCAAAGCCGCCGAGCGGTCTCGACCAAGCTTTTCTGAGCGGCGCCGCGCTCCGAATCGGACAAGCGCAACCACCCGTTGAGCCGCTCCGCGATCGCTTCGACCGCGCCCGTCTCGACAGGAAAGGACGTCAGCCGACCGATCTCGGGCGGCAGCGCCGCCATCAGCTGCTTCGACACCTCCAGCATCCCCGAATGGCCCGCTGAAACCGGCAGCACCCCACAGGCAGCCGCCTCCGCGGCGACCATCCCGAACGCCTCCGGAAAGGTGCTCGGCATCACCAGAGCTTCCGCATCCGGCAGAAGCTCCGCAACCTCATCGTGCTCCAGCCGCCCGATGAACTCGACCGATCCGGCGGCAGCCACGGCAGCCTCTCCATATCCGGCCGGCAGCCCCGCCAGGAACGCGGACAGGATCGGCAGCGGCTTCTCTTCCCCGCCCTCGATCCCCCAACCCGCCAGCGCAACCTCTCTCGCGTCATTGACGTCTCCCCGCTCCAGCGCCGCCCACAGCCGCCGCAGTCCCTCCTCGTACTCCCCGAACCCCGCGACTTCAAGGATCGCGTCCGGATGCTCGGCCTTGACCAACGGCCACGCAGCCAGCAGAAGGTCGACTCCCTTGGAGACGATCAGCTTGCCGACGAAGACGACGCGCCGAGGGGAGCGGGCGGGGGTTCCGCTTAACTTTTTCGAGCTGCGGTCGTCGGCTGTCGCTCGATGGTCGGCTCGCGAAAAAGTACAAGACGCTCCACCCCCGCCCGCTCCCCTCGGTCCGAACCTCTCGGTGTCAACGCCCGGTGGCCCAAGCCGCGTCTTCCCGCGAAGGCCGGAGACGTCGGGAAGCGCCGCCCAGAGCGACTCCGCCGTATGGCGGGAGCCGACAAGGACCCCCCGGGCTGCTTCCATGCCTTCGCGGGCATATGGCAGGAACCGCGGATTCGGCTTGACCGTGTACTCGAGGGCGGAGCCGTGGATCTTGGCCGCGAAGGGAGCGATGTCGGCCCGAGCGAGGATCGCCGGGCCCATGACAAGGTGGTTGGCGAGAGCGGCGTCTATGCCGCCTACTTGCGAGGCAACATCTCGAACAGCGGCGACGTTCGCCTCGATGTAGCGGTCGAGCTCGGCATCCGTCAGCTCGGGGAAAGCCTTTACCTCGAAGCCCTCATACGGATCCTTGACGTAGACGGGGAGCAGGCCGTGGATGTCCGGGTTGTGGATTTGGACGCCCTCGATCTTGGTCTCGCGGTCTTGGCAGAGGAGATGGACCTCGTGGCCGAGCTTGGCCAGCGCCCGCGAAAGGTTGGCGTTGTAGATGTTGCTGCCGGTGCCGCGCAGCATGTAGCCATGGAAGATCAAGAAACGCATCGGGACCGCGCAAGCTATTAGTCTTCGCCGTCGTGAACCCGAAGCAGCTCTACAGGATGCGCGCGCCGGCCTCGGGCCGCGAGGCGCTGGCCCACGCCGAGCCGGGCCAGGTCTACCTCGATCGCGAGACCGGCGAGGAGATGGAGCCGGTGGCGATGGTCCTGCCGCCGGCCCCCTCCGCTTCAGCCCTCCCCCGCACCCCGGCCAACCTGCGAGCCTGCCGACGCTGCGACCAGCTGATCGGCCTCGACGTCAGCGACTGTCCTTACTGCGGCCTTAGGCAAGAAGCTCTCTGAGTCACGCTTGATTCAGGGCATTTGCCGGCGTGCGCGATGCCGGCCCTTCCGGCGTCGATAGCGGGTCCATTCCTGCCAGGCCAAGACCGCGATTAGGCCGAACATAACCAAGTTGCTGACCACCGTTTCCGCTTCGAGTATCCGAAGCAGCAACAATCCTCCCACGACCAATCCAACGCCCTGGTAGATGTTGAATCCGACAATACGTTTCATAGCGAAGAGCATACTTGCGCGATCAGCGAGACCAAGTAGAAGACCAGTCCAATCGCGATACCGGCCAGGCCGCTATTCCGAATCGCGCGGTTGCGCCGTGCCTCGGGTGAAGTCGCGAAGAGGACGCTAGCCAGAAATCCGAGTATCCCCCCGAGGGTGATCGGCAGAGTTACGCCGATTTCATCCGGCCAGGGATCTTCCACATGCGGGAAGACCGAGCCAGCGAGCAGCACGAGCCAAATCGAGAGCACACCCCGGACGCTGACCGAGGTCGACGCACGCGTGGCGCGCACGATGTCAAGACTTCGTCAGGGCTTCTTGACCAGAGTCGCCGTGTAGAGCAGGCGGGCGTTGGAGTAGTAGCAGCCGTAGGTCTTTGTCTTGCCGACGCCCTGCTGGGGGTGGCCGCCCTGAATGTCTTCCTTGGAGGCGCAGTGGCCGGAGAGGCGGCTGCCCCGCCAGGTTTCTTCGGAGCTGACGTTGAAGGCGAACATCGGCGCCCAGGTGGGAACGGTGAGGGCGACGACCTGGCCGCGCAGGACGCTCAGCGGGTGCTCGAGGGCAAAGATCGGGGTGCTGCCGAAGTAGGGGTTGAGCACCTCGAGTGGGCTCTGGCGGACCAGCGTGTATTTCGGCGGGTTGGAGCCTTCGACCGGGCGCAGGACGCCGATCCGGGCCTGCGAGGGCTTGCCGAGGAATTCGTCGAAGAAGCCGACCTCGTCAGTGGTCGTTTTCCCATCGTTGCGAGAAGGCTTGGCCAGGGTGATCGACCAAGCGACGATCTTGCCGTCGAAGGGCGCCTCATAAGGCCGGCTGACGCCACCTGCGATCGCCTGGAAGCCGGTGACGTGTCCCTCCACCCGGCAGGGGATGACCTCGACGTTGTTGACGATCTTGCCCGGGCAGGACGCGGGCGGCGTCGATGCGGTCTTGCCGAGGACGACGACGCGCAGGGGCGCCGAGTCGGCGGAACCGGGCCAGGCGGCCACGACGAGGGCCGCGAAGAGGCAGGCGAGCGCGAGCGCTACCGCGCCCCGCGATCCCCCGGCTCGTCTTTCGGCTGCTTCTAGCACGATCTCAAGCTGCAAACCCGGCCTTTCGCCAGGGTTGCGGCCCCGATTCTGCCTTCCGACCCGGAGGAATGCGGCGCTCGGCGCCGCCTTGCACGATCCCGGCCACGCGCCCACTGTAGGGTTGCCCCCCGGAATGGAGGCCACCGACCGCGCAGAGGATTTCGTCCCCGCAGGCCTCGCTTCGCTCGGGATCGAGGCCGACGAGATCGAGCTCGCCGTCGCCGTCGCGGCCCACCAGATGTTCTGGCCGGCGATCCTCGACCTGATCTCGCTCGACCTCGGAGAGCTCGAGCCCGAGCGCGATCCCGACCTCTCCCGGGCGCCGGAGCCGACATGAGCGCCCTCGACCTGAGCCTGCGCGCCCAAGCCGCGGCGATCGCCGCCGGAGAGGTCGACCCGGCCGAGCTGCTCGAGGCGACCCTGGCACGGATCGAGGAGCGCAATCCGGCGATCAACGCCGTCGTCGAGACCTTCCCGGAGCACTCGCGGGAGATGCTCGCCAACGCCCCCAAAGGACCGCTGTACGGCATTCCAGTGGTGATCAAGGACGAGTGGCCGCTGCCCTGGCGGGCGCAGCGCTTCGGCGCGGCGGAACTGCTCGCGCCGACCGCCCCGGGCGAGTCCGGCCCCTACCTGGCGATGCGCAACGCCGGGGCCGTCGTCGTCGGGGTCGGCAACATGCACGAGCTGGGCGCCGGCAGCACCGGCAACGTCTCCGTCTACGGCGCCGCACGCAACCCCTGGGACACCGAGCGCTGCCCGGGCGGCTCCTCCAGCGGCCCCGCCGCGGCGGTCGCCGCCCGGCTGGTCCCCGCCGCGGTCGGCGCCGACGGGCTCGGCTCGGTCCGCTTCCCCGCGGCCTACTGCGGGCTGACCGGACTGAAGCCGACCTTCGGCCGCTCGGCGATGGCCGGGCACCACATGGCGGCGGTGACGACCCTGATCGTCTCCGGCCCGCTCTGCGCCGACGCCGCCGACTGCCGCCTGCTCGGCTCGGCCCTGTTCGGCGAGGACCTGCGGGCGGGCGATGTCGCCGGGCTGCGGATCGGGGTTGTCCGCGATGCCGTTTCCGAAGACGTCACGCCGGAGGTCGGCGAGGTCTGTGAGGCGGCGATCGAGGCGCTGCGCACCGAGACCGGCGGCGAGGTCCGCGAGATCGAGCTGGCGGACCTCGAGGCGGCGACCCTGGCGGCGATCCTCACGATCAACGGCGAGAGCCTCTCCGGTGTGACCCCCCGGCGCCTCAACGAACTCCATCCCGAGATCAGCCCGATCAACCGCGGCTTCGCCAAGTACCGGATGCTGTTGCCCGCCGCGGCGATGGTGCAGGCGGAGCGCCTTCGCACCCTGATGCGACGCCGCTTGGCGGCGCTGTTCGAGGACGTCGACGTAATCGCTTGGCCGACGATCCCGGCAACCGCGCCGCCGCTGGAGTCGCCGATGGTCGAGCTGCCCTCGGGGACGCACACGGCCGACCAGGCAAACGTGCGCGGCGCCGCCCTCGCCAACCTGACCGGGATCCCGGCGATCAGCGTCCCGGTCGGGCTCGGCTCCGGCGAGCTGCCGATCGCCCTGCAGTTGCAGGCGGCCTGGGGTCGAGACGAGCTGCTGCTCGACGCCGCCGAGGCGCTCGAGCGGATCAACGACCGGCGCTGGGTCGAGGCGCTACCGCCGCCGGCACAGGCAGAGCCGACGGAGGTCTGATGGCGGCGATCGAGGTGGAGGGCCTGGAGCGCGCCTTCGGCGAGGTGCGCGCCGTCCGGGGCATCGACCTCGAGGTCGAGGAGGGCGAGATCTACGGCTTCCTCGGCCCAAACGGCGCCGGCAAGACGACGACGGTGCGGATGCTGACCACCCTGCTGCTGCCGACCGGTGGCCGCGCCGGCGTCGCCGGCCATGACGTGCGCAAGGAAGCCCGCGCGGTGCGGGCCTCGATCGGCGTCGCCCTGCAGGAAGCGGCACTCGACCCGCTGATGACCGGCCGCGAGCTGATCCGCCTGCAGGCGACCCTCCAGGGCCTGCCCGGGAACGAGGGAAAGCGGCGCGCCGACGACCTGCTCGAGCGGGTCGATCTGGTCGATGCCGCCGACCGCCGGGTCGGCACCTACTCGGGTGGGATGCAGCGCCGGCTCGACCTCGCCGCGGCACTGGTCCACGAACCGCGCGTGCTCTTCCTCGACGAGCCGACCACGGGCCTCGACCCGGTCAGCCGCAAGACGATCTGGGAGGAGGTGCGGGCGCTGAACGACGAGGGCACGACCGTCTTCCTCACCACCCAGTACCTGGAGGAGGCCGACCAGCTCGCCGACAACGTCGGCATCATCGACAGCGGCAGGATCGTCGCCGAAGGGACGCCGGAGTCGTTGAAGGCGCAGATCGGCAACCCGCACATCCAGCTACAGCTGGCAGAGGGCTCGGTCGCGGAAGCCGAGCAGGTCTGCGCCCGGGTCGGCAAGCTGCTGCCGCCCGTGGACGGCAGGACGGTCCTGGTCGAAGTCGAGAACGGCGCCGCCGACATCCCCCGCACCGTGCGCGCCCTGGACGAGGCGGGAATCGCGGTCGAGTCGCTGGAGCTGGTCCGCCCCACCCTCGATGACGTCTTCGTCGCCAAAACAGGCCACCACCTGGAGAAGGAGGACGGGGAGGGCGCCGAGCCCGATCCGGTCGAGGCATGAGCGAGCTCGCAACCAACCTGAGGGTCGTCAGGGCGCTGGGGATGCGCTCGATCCGCCAGACCTTCCGCCGGCCCCAGCTGATGGCGCCGATCGTCGTCTTCCCAACCCTGCTGCTGGCGATCCAGACCGGCGGCGCCGGCGGCGCGGTCGACCTGCCCGGCTTCCCGCCGGTGCACAGCTTCCTCCAGTTCATGCTGGCCGGGGCGATGATGCAGTCGCTGATGCTGGCCGGCAACAGCGGCGGCATCGCCCTCGCGGTGGACATCGAGATGGGCTTCACCGACCGCCTCTTCTCGGCCCCGATCCCCCGCTACACGATCGTGCTCGGGCGGCTGGCCGGAACGGCGGCGCTGGGGCTGTTCGCCTCGCTCTGGTTCCTCGCGATCGGGCTGATCTTCGGCGCCCAGATCGAAGCCGGCGTCCCCGGCGCGCTGATCGCGATCGCGCTGGTCACCGCCACGGCGATGGCGGTCGGCGGCATCGGCGCCGCGATCGCGCTGCGCACCGGCAGCGCCAGCGTTGTCCAGGGTCTCTTCCCGCTGGTCCTCGTCGTCCTCTTCCTCTCCTCCGCCTTCTTCCCCGTCGAACTGATGATTCAGCCGGCCAAGGCGATCGCCGAATACAACCCGCTCAGCTTCGTCGTCGAAGGCGTCCGCGGCCCGATCATCTCGGGGATCGACGCCTCGGAACTGGGCGAGGCGGTGCTGGCGATCGCCGGGATCGTCGTGCTCGGCTTGGTGCTCAGCGCCCGCGCCCTGCGACACCGCCTCAGGGTCGGCTGATGGAATCGACCGCGACCCTGCCGGCGTGGCACGCGAACCTGGCGACGATCGCGGCGTTGATGGCGCGGTCCAAGAACGAGCTGCTGCGGGTTCCCGGCGCCGCGATCCCGGGCGTCCTGGCGCCGACGATCTTCTTCCTCGGCCTCAACGGCGTCTTCGGCGCCCTCACCCAGCTCAACGGGTTCACGACCGGAACGTATGAGAGCTTCATCGTCCCGGTCAGCATGCTGCAGGGGGCGGGCTTCACCGGAGCCGCTGCCGGGGTCAACCTCGCCCGCGACATCGAGGGCGGCTGGACCGACCGGCTGCTCGCCTCCCCCGCTCCCCGCTGGGTCCTGCTGGCAGGCACAGTGCTGGCTGCCAGCGCCCGGGCGCTGATTCCCGCCACGTTCGTCTTCGTCATCGCGCTTCTTCTTGGCGCCGGCTGGCCAGGCATCGGCGGGCTGGTGATTGCCTACTTCATGGTCGCGGCGATGGCAGCGGTCGCCGCCTGCTGGGGCTCGGCCCTGGCGCTGCGCTTCAAGAGCCAGTCGGCGGCGCCGCTGATGCAGGCAGGGACGATGGCACTGGTCCTGACCACCACCGCCTACGCGCCGCTCGCCCTCCTGCAACCGTGGATGCAGAGCGTCGCCGAAGTGAACCCGATGACCGAAGTCATCGAAGCCGCACGCCAGGGCTTCGTCGGCAGCGTCACCTTGGCAAACACCTGGCCGGGCGTGGTAGCCCTCTTGGGCCTACTCACCGTCCTCGGCGCCTGGGCCCTGCGAGAAATGCGCCGCACCGCAGCGTGACCCCCCGCCGATGGGACGAAATGTCGCCTGGGGCTTCACATTTCGGCCCATCGACCGCTGAGATTGCGGAGCAGGTGCTGCGGGGGAGTTGGGTTGAGGGGGTTCGCGACGGGGTTCGGTATGGCTATACCCGGCCCAGTCCTACTCGCTATCCCTGGCAGTGGTACTGGGACTCCTGCTTCGCGGCGATCGTCTGGCGGCGCTTCGACCCGGCTCGGGCGCGGGCCGAGCTGGAGACGCTGCTGGCAGCGCAGCGGCCCGACGGCTTCATCGGCCACACGATCTTCTGGGACCGGCCCGTCTCGCTCAGCCGCCTGCCCTTCTACAACGTCGCCTCGCGCAGCTCGTTCCAGACCGAGACGATCCAGCCGCCGCTGCTTGCCTGGGCCTGGAAGATCGCCGTCGGCGACCCGGCCGAGGAGCCGCGAATCGCCGCGCAAGCGGACTGGCTGTCGGCAAACCGCGACCTCGAGGGCGACGGCCTGCTCTGGATCGTCCAGCCAGACGAGTCGGGCCTCGATGCCTCGCCGAAGTTCGACCCCGTCTGGGGCTGGCAGGCATGCGCGCGGCTCGGCTTCCCCCTCCTCATACACCGCAACCGCAGGCTGGGATTCGACGCGCGGCGGATCCGCGAGCGCGGCGACCCGGTCCTCTGCGAACCCCTGGTCAACACGCTCTGGTCGCTCTCGCTGCAGGCGCTGGGACGGCCCTCGGCGACGCCGGCCCTGGTCGAGCGCCTCTGGGACGAGCGGCGCGGGCTCTTCCTCGACGAAGCGCAGCCGGGCGGCAGCCGCCCGGACGTCGTCACCTGGGCCTCCCTGGCGCCCCTTGCCCTCCCTGATCTGCCCGATGAGATCGGCCGCCGCATGGTCGAGGAGCACCTGCTCGACGAGCGCGAGTTCCTCACCCCGGTGGCGCCACCCTCCGTCTCGGCCTCGGAGCCGAGCTACGCGCCTGGCGGCACCCGCGGACCGGTGCGCCGCTACTGGCGCGGACCGACCTGGGTCAACTCGGCCTGGCTGCTCTGGCTCGGCCTGCGGCGGCTCGGCTACGAGAAGGCCGCGGCGCGCATGGCAAGCGGCGTGATCGGTGCGGTCGAACGCGAAGGCCTGCGCGAGTACTACGACCCGCGCACCGGCGCCGGCCTCGGAGCCAAGGACTTCGCCTGGTCCGCGCTCGTAGCCGAGCTGTCGGCGACATAGAGCTCATCCCGGCAGGGGTGGAACGTCTTGTACTTTTTCGCGAGCTAGGACCGAAGCGCCAGCAATCCAGCGATTCTCGAAAAAGTTAAGTGGAACCCCTGCCGGGATGGGCTCTTATTTGTAGCGATACGTAATTCGACCGCGGTCCAGGTCGTACGGCGACAGCTCGATCTTCACGCGATCGCCGGGGAGGATGCGGATGTAGTGGCGGCGCATCTTGCCGGAGATGTGGCCGAGCACGTCGTGGTCGTTGTCCAGTTTGACCCGGAACATCGTGTTGGGGAGGGCCTCGGTGATCTCGCCCTCCATCTCGATCTTCTCCTCTTTCCCCATCTGGCGGGGAGCGTAGCGGACCGTCTGCAAAGCCGGGCTCAGCCACGCAGGGCGCGGGCGCGCTCGACCGCCTCCGCAGGGGTCGAGATCTCACCCGCGTACTGGGCCGCCTCCAGCTCGGCCAGCAGCTCGCCGAGCTCCGGCCCCTCGTCCATCCCCAGCTCCGCCGCGAGCTCATTGCCGCGCAGCAGGGGCCGCGGCGGGCCGTCGCGGCGCCAGTCGAGGGATGCGGCGAGCATCTGCCTTGCGAGGCCGAGATGGGCTTCGATCGCCTCCTCGGTAGCGAGCGGCCCCGAGCCGCGCGCGGAGAGCCGGTCGGCAATGGTCAGCAAGGTGACATCTGCGCCGACGGGCTCGGTGGCTCGAAGGTACTCGTGGATCCGCCGTGCCGGCAGCGGCGCCTCTTGGACGAGGAAGCCGAGGCGGAGATGGTGAAGGGTCAGGTCCTGGAGATGGCGGGTCAACACGCGGCTCGCCCGCAGCCGCTTGCACAGGTCGCCGACGATCTCGGCGCCATCTCGGTCGTGGCCGAGGAAGGTGACGAAGCCGTGCTGCTCGGAACGGGTCGCCGGCTTGCCGATGTCGTGCAGGAGCGCCCCGAAGCGAAGGGCGGTGCCGCGGCTCATCTCGTCGGCGAGCGGCTCCGAGAGCAGCGCTTCGAGATCGGCAGCCCGCCCACCCCCGAAGCGCTCCAGGCCTGCCTCCACCTCGAGCGTTCGCTCCAGCACGGCCATCGTGTGGCCGTGCACGTCGAGATGGTGGTTGGGACCCTGCTCGACCCCTCGCAGCGCCTCCAGCTCGGGCAGGACGACCGCGGTGAGGCCTAGCTCGTCGAGCAGGGCCATCCCGCGCAGCGGGTCCGGGCCGCCGACCAACTGGCGCAGCTCCGTCAGCTGCCGCTCTCCGGCAGCGTCGGCTGCGCGAGGGGCTTCGCTGCGCGCCAGCGAAACGGTGCCCGGGTCGACCTCGAGCGCCAGCCCGGCCGCAAGCCTCGCCGCCCGAAGCAGGCGCAGCGGGTCAGCGGAGAAGCTGCGCTCCCCCACCACCCGCAGGACGCGACGGTCGAGGTCGGGAAGACCGCCGAACGGGTCGATCGGCTCGCCCCCGGAGACCGGAACCGCGACCGCCCCGATCGTGAAGTCGCGCTCCGCCAGGTCGGCCTCGATCGTCTCTCCACGCAGCGCCGTCACGTCGATCTGCCAGGAGCCGTCGGCAGCGACTGCCCGCCATGTCGCGAACTCAGCCGAGAGCTCGAACGAGTGCCCGCCGCCCTCTCGGGCTACCGCCTTCGCGGCGGCGGCGGGATCGCCGGCCAGGGCGAGGTCGAGGTCGACCACGTCGCGCCCGAGCGCCGCGTCGCGAACCGCGCCGCCGGCGACCCAGACGCCCTCAGCGCCGGCAAGCGCTTCTCGCGCCAGCGCCACGACCGGCGCCGAGGCAAGGTGCTCCGCAACGCTCATGCCGGTTCCCGCGGCACCCTTGCAGAGATCCCGCAGGTGACCTCATAGTTGATCGTGCCGATGCGGTGGGCGAGATCCTCGGCGTGGATCGTCTCCCCGCCCTGGGATCCGATCAGGACTGCCTCGTCGCCGGGCTCGACATCCGTCTCGGGCCCGAGTTCGATCGTCACGTTGTCCATCGAGACGGTGCCGACAAGCGGCCGGCGCCGGCCGCGCACCAACACCTCGGCGTTGTTCGAGAGGGCGCGGCGCACCCCATCCCCGTAACCGAGCGGCAGGACCCCAACCCACGTGTCCACGGGCGCACGCCAAGTCTGGCCGTAGCCGGCGCTGTCGCCCGCCGAGAACCGCTTCACGTCGGCCACGCAGGAGCGCAGCGACATCGCCGGCGCCAGGTCGCGCTCGGCCGGGTCTCCCTGGAGCGGGTCGAGGCCGTAGATCGCGACCCCGCAGCGGACCATGTCGAAGTGCGAGCGGGGATCGCGGAAGACGGCGGCGCTGTTGGCGGCGTGGACGGTGACGCCGGGGAACTCGGACTTGACCGCCTCGGCGACCGCCGAGAACCGGTCGAGCTGGATGTCGAAGAAGTCGGAGCCGGGTTCGTCAGCCGTCGCGAAGTGGGTCCAGACACCGACCAGCTCGAGCTGGGGGTCCTCGGCGCAGGCGCGGGCGAGGGCCAGCACCTCGTCGGGATCGGGGTTGCCCAGGCGCCCCATGCCGCTGTCGTGCTTGACGTGGACGCGAACCGGCCGGCCCTGGGATCGCCCGCGGGCGCTGACCAGGTCACGGAAGCCGTCGCGCCAGACGGCAACCTCCGATCCGGCGGCAAGCGCGACGTCCAGGTCGTCCGGGCTGAGGGCCCCCATCGTCAGCAGTGGGACCTGGGGAAAGCGGCGGCCCACCTGGGCCGCCTCGGCGCCGGTCGCCACCGCCAGCCTGCTCGCGCCTCCCGCCAGCGCCGCCGTCGCGCAGCCGTCGGCGCCATGGCCGTATCCGTCGGCCTTGACCACGGCGCAGAGCTCGGCCCCCTCGCGCAGCTCCGCCTTCAGCCGGGCGCAGTTGCGCTCGACGGCGCCAAGGTCGATCCGGGCGACGGCCCGCGCCATCGGCTAGCCGGAGACGAGCGCGGCCAGCGCGTCGGCCCGCGTCACCAAACCGGCGAGGCGGCCCTCGCCGTCGACCACGGGCAGGTGGTTGTGGTGCTTCTCGGCAATCGTCCTGGCGACGACGTCGGCGTCGTCGTCGCTGCGGGCGACGACGGGGTCCGCGGTCATCAGCTCCGAGACCTTGGTCGCAAAGGCCTTGTTGAGCCGCTTCTCGAAGCCCTTCATCGAGCCGACGAAGACGATGCCCCCCATGATGTTGAGGTAGTGCGGTAGGTGCAGGTCCGCCTCCTCGTCGCTGAGGATCAGGTCCGACTCGCTGACGATCCCGACCACCTTGCGTTCGGCGTCGATCACCGGGATCGCGCCCATCTCGGTCTTGGCCAGCAGCTCGATCGCGGCACGCGCATCGGCATCGGGGGACACGGTCGGCACATCGGCGTCCATGATCTCGGCAGCGATCTTCATCGCCTGCGAGGTTATTCGACGGCCAGGATGCGCGAGTGGTCACTTATGACGGCCATAGGGTCCATAAGTGACCACTCGACCATTACGCCCTTAGGGCGGTGGGGATCGAGTCGATTACGTCGGTGGCTATTACTGACTCGGGGGTGCCGATTCGCGCTGCTGCGTCGCGGCCGGCGCGGGCGTGGGCCAGGACGGCTGCGCATGCCGCCGCGAAGGGATCGAGACCGCGGGCGAGCAGTGCCGCGACCATGCCGGTGAGCACGTCCCCGGTGCCGGCGGTTGCCAGCGCCGGGGCCGAGAGCGCGTTGACGGCAACCCGCTCGCCGTCGGTGAGGACCGTGTCGTCGCCCTTGAGGACGACGACGGCACCGGCCGCCCGCGCTGCCTCCTTCGCCGAGGCGAGGCGGTGGGCAGATATTTCCTCGGAGGGACGGCCAAGCAGACGCCCCAGCTCCCCGGCGTGGGGCGTGAGGATCGTCGGGGCGGTGCGCTCGGCGATCCGCTCGAGCTGACCGGCGAAGGCATTGAGCCCGTCGGCGTCGATCACGAGTGGTGCCTCGATCGCCGCGATGGCGTCGCGGGCGAGCTCGATCGTGCCGGGGTCACGGCCCATACCGGGACCGAGCGCCACCGCGGCGGCGCCCTCGCAGGTGCGTAGAACCGCCTTCAGCGAGCCCGGCGCCAGGCAGCCGTCCCCACCCGGACAGCCAACCGACATCACCTCGGGCTGGCCCGCTTCGAAGATCGGCTCCAGGTCCGCCGGCACAGCCACGGTGGCATAGCCCGCGCCGGCGCGGATCGCCGCCTGCGAGCACATCTGCACCGCCCCGGTGAGGCCGCGGGAACCGCCGGCGATCACGACCTGACCCGAGCTGAACTTGGTCGAGCGCGATCCACGCGCCGGGGCCAGTGCCAGCACCGCAGGATCGATCGTGCCCGCCGCCGGTTCGCCAGGCGCCCCGGCGGGAATCCCGATCGGAACAACGCGCAACTCACCCGTGCACCACTTTCCGGGGGCGATCCGATGCCCTATCTTCGCCGCGTGGAAGCTCACAGTCAGGTCCGCCTCCACCGCCACGCTCTCCATCTCGCCGGTCGAGGCGTCGACGCCGGAGGCGATGTCACAAGCCACCACCGGCGCCCCGCAGCGGTTGATCGCCTCGATCGCCTCGTTGGCCGGCTCCCGCGGCGCCCCTTCGAAGCCGGTACCGAAGATCGCATCGACAATCGCACCTGAGCCATCGAGCCAGGAGTCGAGGTCCTCCGGCAGGTCACCGGAGAAAAGCTCCAGCACATCGACCTCAAAGCCCATCCCGGCCAGGTGCCTTGCGGCGACCAATCCGTCACCGCCGTTATTGCCCTTGCCGCAGACGATCCGCACCGGCCCGTCGGGCGCCAACTCGGCCACCGCCTCGGCAAGCGCCCCTCCAGCTGCCTCCATCAACTCCGCCTCGGGCACCCTCTGCTCCTCGATCGCCCATCGATCGGTTGCGCGCATCCCCTCAGCGTCATAAAGCGGATTGAGCCACGGCTCCATGCAAACGCAGCCTAACCCCGCTACTCGGGCGGGTGGCGTGGGGTGAGGGGGTCGAGGACGGACCCTGGCCCGCCCGCAGGCCCCCTCACCCCACGACAGGACCCGCCCGCCTACCGGCTGGGAACCGCGACGGCCACCGCGGCCGCCATGTCCCGCGAATGCGTCAGCGAGATCTCAACGCGCTCGCCGCCCGCCGCCTCAGCCGCGCGCCCAGAGAGACGCACCGAAGGTGGCTCCCCGGCCACCACCTCGATCTCGCGCAGGCCGAAGCCGCCCGTGAGGCCCAGCGCCTTGACCACCGCCTCCTTGGCGGCGAAACGGGCGGCGAGGTGCCGGCCGGGCCGGGCGCGGGCGGCGGCGTACTCGCGCTCGGCCGCGGTGAACACGCGCTCGGCCAGGCGCGGATGGCGCCTCAGGGCCCGCTCCAGGCGTTCGATCTCGAGCAGGTCGATGCCGATGCCGGAGGCCGGCGGCATCACGAGGCCTATTCCGCGACGCCCACGATCAGCTTCGCCGTCGCCAGCCCGTCGCTGCTGCCCGTGCCGATCGCTATGTATTCGATGCTCTTCAGGTAGCGCTTGGCTTCCTGGAATCCGGTCTCCGAAGGCGGAACCAGAGCTTCGGCCAGGCTCAGCGCTCCCGGACCGTCGACGAAGCCGCTGATCGGGGTGTCTCCCAGCGTCGAGACTGCCGCCTTGTAGCTCGCCAGGCCGGAGAGCATTTCGCCTTCCGTGGCAAGCCCCTGCAGGGTCGGCGCGAGCCCGTAGCCGATCGCGACCCGATCGCCCTTGGCAACCACGACGAGTGGCTTTTTCCCAAGTTCCGCGGTTCGGATCGAGAAGCCGCTTGCGCCGCCGCTCGTCACGGCGGTGACGCCGGACGCGCCGGTGCGACGCAGCAGCACGCCGAGGTTGGCGACCGTCTTCGCCGCTTCGCCTGAGTCGCTGGTCAGCACGAGGGCGCCGCCGAGGGCGCTCTTGCTGCTCCCCTGAGCGAACACAGCCGCGTCTTCGAGCGAGCCGGCGATCTTGTCCAAGTCGATGCCGATCGAGCCCAGCGTGCTCTTCAGCTGCTTCGGCGGCACCTGGCCCGGGATGCCTTCTTCGTTGAGCTTGTCGATCGCTTCCTCGAGCTGATCGCCGAAGCCGGCGGTGCCGAGCGCCACGAAGGAGTCGGCGGGCAGCGAGCCGATCAGCGCCGAGGCGTCGCCGCTGGGCGCTTCCTCGCCACCGAGATCGCTGCTGAGGTCGATCTCGACCTGATCGGAGCCGGGCACGACGCTGGCCACCGCCGTTGCTTCGCTGGGGTCGATGCCGGCGTTCTCGAGGGCTTCCTGGGCCTGCGGGTCGATCCCGTTGCCCGACGCTTCGATCAAGCCGCCGACGTCGACGTAGGCATCGGCGAGGCTGCCGTCCGAAGCCGCCGAGATCGCGTCCTCGAAGCGAGCTTCGTCGGCGAGCGATTCGCCGTTGGAGGCGTCGACGGCGGCCTTGAAGCCGCTTTCGCCATCTTCGGCCATCACGAGCGATTCTCCGACCACACCGATCGCGTTGCCCTCCGAGCCACCGACTTTGAAGTCGATCCCTTCGTAGGAGGCCTCCTTGTAGGGAACCTTGCTCTGCTCGGCCTGCGCGTCGATGAATTTCTGTGTCGCGGCGACATCGGTCGATTCGACGACGACGACCGGTTCAGTGAGATCCCCGTCCTTGAGGCCCTTGAAGGACACGCCCGCCTTTTCGCCCAGCCATGGTTCGACTTCCTTGGCGTAGTCGAACGGTTCGCCGTCGCCGCGTGCCGAGTCTTCGAGTTTGACGACGACGTAGTCGCCGAGGTTGTCGATCCCGCCAATGGCCTTCGCCAGCGAGTCGACGTTCGACTTCAGTTCACCCGAGGGCTTCAGCGTTCCTTCGACGTAGACCAGCGAACCGGGCGACGCAAAGCCGGCCAGGTCGCTGCTGGAGGAGTCGCTGCCGCCGCATCCGGCGAAGAAGACGACTGCGGACGAAATAGCCGCGAGGGCTGGGAGGACGAGACGGGTCTTTGTCATGGCGCGGGAGCCTAGCGAGCGGCGACGCTACTCAACCGTGACCGTCTTCGCCAGGTTGCGCGGCTGGTCGACGTTGAGGCCACGGGCGCGGGCGATGTCGTAGGCGAGCAGCTGCAGCGGCAGGATCGCCACGATCGGCTGCAGGATCCAGTTCGTGCGGGCGACCTCGATCGTCTGGTCGACCACCTCGCCGACGCGCTCGCACCCTTCGGTGGCGATCGCGATCGTTTCGGCGCCGCGGGCGCGCACCTCTTCGACATTGGAGAGGACCTTGTCGAGCACCGGGCTCTCGGTGGTCACGCAGACGACCGGCGTCGACTCGTCGAGCAGGGCGATCGGGCCGTGCTTCATCTCCCCGGCGGCGTAAGCGTCGGTGGGGATGTAGGAGACCTCCTTCAGCTTCAGCGCCCCCTCGAGGCAGACCGGCAGACCGATGTGGCGGCCGAGGTAGAGGAAGAACTGCTGGTCGCTGTGGATCTTGGAGACCTCATGCACCCGGTCCTCGCTCGAGGCGAGCGTGGCCTCGATCTTCGAGGGGAGAGCCTTCATCTCGGCGACCAGCTCCGCCATTTCCCCCTCGGGGAGCGTCCCACGCAGCTGCGCGAGCTTCAGGCCCAGCAGGTACATCGCGGCGACCTGGGCGACGAAGGTCTTGGTCGCCGCGACGCTGACCTCTGGGCCGGCGCGGGTGTAGAGGACGGCATCGGCGTCACGGGTCGCCTGGCTGCCCATCACGTTGGTGATCGCCAATACCCTGGCGCCACTCTCGCGGGCAAGGCGCATGGCCGCCAGCGTGTCGGCGGTCTCACCCGACTGGGTGATGCCGATCACCAGGTCGTCGGGGCCGATCACCGGGTTGCGGTAGCGGAACTCGGAGGCGATGTCCATCTCGACAGGCACCCGTGCCCACTGCTCGATCGCGTAGCGGCCGACGAGACCGGCGTGGTAGGAAGTCCCGCAGGCGACGATCACGATCCGCTTCAGGTCGCCCAGGTAGGCGTCGTCCAGGTCGACCTCGGAGAGGTCTACCCCCTGCTCGCCCGGCAGCCGGTCGGCGATCGTCTCGGCGACGGCGTCGGCCTGTTCGTGGATCTCCTTCAGCATGAAGGTCTCATAGCCGCCCTTCTCGGCGGCCGCCTCGTCCCAGGAGATCTCTTCGGCGTCGCGCTGGACCGGATTGCCGGCGGCGTCCGTGATGCTCACCCCGGACGCGTCGATCGTGACAATCTCCTCGTTTTCGATCAGAATCGCCGTCCGCGTCTCGGCCAGGAAGGCCGGGATCGCCGAGGCGAGGAAGGTCTCCCCCTCGCCGACGCCGGCCACCAGCGGGCACTCCTTTCGGGCTCCGACGAGCTTGCTCGGCTCGTCGGCGTGCATGGCGACGAACGCGTAGTGGCCCCTCAGCTCGGCGAACGAGGCGCGCACGGCAGCCGCCAAGTCGCCCTCGTAATTGCGCTCGATCAGGTGGGCGACGATCTCGGCGTCTGTCTCAGAGCTGAAGTGGTGTCCCTCGGCCGCGAGCTCGCGGCGCATCTCCGCATGGTTCTCGACGATCCCGTTGAGGACGATGTGGATGCGGTCCGAGCAGTCGCCGTGGGGGTGGGCGTTCTCCTCGGTGACGCGGCCGTGGGTGGCCCAGCGAGTGTGAGCTACCCCCGTCGTGGCGGGGGGCGCGGCCACCGCCACGCCGCCGCCATCGGAGCGCTTCTCGAAGGCCGCGCGCAGATTGGCAAGGTTGCCCACCGCCCGCACGCTGTCGATGCGGCCGTCCTCGATCACCGAGACGCCGGCCGAGTCATAGCCGCGGTACTCGAGCTTCTCGAGACCGGCGACCAGGAGGTCGCGGCAGGGGCGTCCGCCCACGTATCCGACGATTCCGCACATAGGGAGGCGAATAAGGGTAGAGACCGCGGAGCTAGGCCAGCTCTTGGCGCACGGTCGTGACAAGGCGCTCGCAGACGGCGCCCGCCTCTTCGGCGCTCGGCGCCTCGACCATCACCCGCACCAGCGGCTCGGTGCCCGAGGGGCGCAGGAGGACGCGCCCGCGTCCCTGCAGCGCCGCGCCCTCGCGCTCGACCGCCTCCCAGACGGCGGCGGCATCGGCGATTGCGTCGCGATCGGCGACCTCTACGTTGACCAGCGTCTGTGGCAGCTTCTCCATCGGCGCTGTCTCGGCGAGCTCGCACCCACCCAGCTCCCGCATCGTCATCAGCGCCGCGGCGATGCCGTCGCCGGTGGCGACAAAGCGAGTGTCGATGATGTGACCGGACTGCTCGCCGCCGACGGCCCAGCCACGCTCGCGCAACTCGTCGAGGACGTAGCGGTCGCCAACCTTGGTCACGGCGACCTCGATCCCGGCCCCTTCCATCGCCTGGTGAAAGCCGTAGTTGCTCATCACGGTCACCGCGACGCCGCCGCCCAGCTCGCCGCGAGCGGCCATGCCGCGGACGGCGAGGGCGATCAGCTCGTCTCCGTCGTGCGTCCGGCCCTCGCCGTCAACGGCGAGCACGCGATCGCCGTCGCCGTCGAAAGCGAAGCCGATCGTCGCCTCGGAAGTGGTAACGCGCTCCGCCAGCCGATCGAGGTGGGTCGAGCCGCAGTTGTCATTGATGTTGCGACCGTCGGGCTCGGCGGCGATTGTCTCGACCTCGGCACCGAGCCGCTCGAAGATCGCGGGGGCCGCGCGGAAGTTGGAGCCGTTGGCACAGTCGAGCATCACCTTCCGGCCGGAGAGATCGAGGGGAAAGGCGACCTCGAGCGCGCGCAGGTAGTCCTCCAGACCGCCGTTCAGCTCGCGCACGTGACCGGGCTCGACCGCAGGAGCGGTCGTCATTTCGTCCGCATCGTGATTGAAATGACGACCGCGGTCGGGAAGAAGGGACTCCATCCTCGCCTCGGTGTCGTCGTCGAGCTTCGTGCCCTGCGCCGAGAAGAACTTGATCCCGTTGTCGCGATAGGGGTTGTGGGACGCCGAGACGACGGCGGCAAGGTCGAGGCCGAGGCGCTTGACCAGGACCGCGGCAGCCGGCGTCGGCAGCACACCGCCGAGCAGAGCGTCGCCACCGGCGGCCGCGATCCCTGCGGCCAGGGCGGACTCCAGCATCGGCCCCGACTCGCGGGTGTCGCGGACGATCAGCACCTGCGGCCGTTCGGCGTCCAGCGAAGCGGTTGCCGCCCGCCCCAAGGACGTCGCCAGCTCCGCCGTGAGGAAGGTTCCAACCTCCCCCCGGACCCCGTCGGTTCCGAAGAGCTTGCGCCCGGTCGTCACTTGTGGTGACCTAACGCTTCGAGAACTGCGGGCGCTTGCGGGCCTTCTTAAGCCCGGCCTTCTTACGCTCCTTGGCCCGCGCGTCGCGAGTCAGGAAGCCGCGGCGCTTCAACTCGCCGCGCAGCTCGGGGTCGACCTCGGTAAGCGCCCGGGCGATGCCGTGGCGGACGGCGCCGGCCTGGCCGCTGATGCCGCCACCGTGAACACGGACACGAACGTCGACGCTGCTCTCGTAGCCGGTGGTCGTCAAGGGCTGGCGAACCGTGGTCTGGTGCAGTGGCCGCGGGAAGAACTCCTCGAGCGCCCGCTTGTTTACCTCGATCTTGCCGCTGCCGGGAAGGACGGTTACCCGGGCAATCGAGGTCTTGCGCTTGCCGGTGGCCAGATACCGGGCGTCGCCCTCGATCTTCGCCGGGGCACGGGTAGCGGCGCTTGGCTCCTCCTCGGCCTCGCCGACGAGCGCGGCCTCGCGCGCAAGCCGCTCCTCCTCTTCGGCTTCCTTGCGGGCAAGCTCCTCAGCACTGAGCGGCCGCTCCTCAGGCTCAACCGCGATCGGCTCCAAGTCGGCGCCAGGAATAACGTCCTTCTTCTTCTCCTCAGCCTTGGGCTTCTCGGGCTTCTCACCCTTCTCGGCAACAGGCTCGGTCTCGGGCGCCTCAGGCTCAACCTCCTCCGCCACGGGCTCCTCAGCTTTCTCCCCTGCAGACTCAGCCGCCTCAGACTCCTCAGCTTTCTCCTCCGCAGACTCCTCGACGGCCTCAGCTGCAACCTCAGGCGCCTCGGACCCGGCCGCCTCATCCGCGTCTCCCGCGGGTGGCGTGGGGGTGGGCTCCTCGCCCGCAGCTTGCGAGGACGAGGAGTCCTCCCCCGCGACAGGACCCGCGGGCTGACCCTCCGAGGCTGCGTCGGGACCCGCGGCCGACTCCTCCGAGTCCTCGACCGGAGTCTCGTCCTGCTCTGAAGTTTTGTTCTCGTCGTCGATCAAGTCTGGATCTCCATCGGTTTCGGCTGCTGCGCAGCGTGCGGGTGCTCGGGGCCGGCGTAGACCTTCAACTTGGTCAGCTGCTGGCGGGCGAGCCGGTTGCGGGGGAGCATCCCCTTGACGGCCTTGCGGATGACCTCCTCGGGGCGGCGCTCGAGCATCTCGGCGAGCGTTCGCGAC
>JBJMKO010000112.1:0-1847 GCA_045805805.1 Solirubrobacterales bacterium
AGTTCGAGGGCCAACTTCTTGAACATCGGGGCCGCCGTCGCGGCGATGGCGGCCCCCGTCTTGGTGCCGCCGGTGAACGAAATGGTCGGCACGTCCGGGTGCGCGACCAGGGCGGCCCCGGCCTTGGCCCCGTGGCCGTGGACGACGTTGAACACGCCCGCCGGCAGACCTGCCTCCGTCAGCAGTTCGCCCAGCCTCAGAGCCGACAGCGGCACCTTTTCGGAGGGCTTGAGGACAAAGGTATTGCCGCAGGCGATGGCCACCGGGAACATCCACATCGGGACCATCGCCGGGAAGTTGAACGGCGTGATGCCCACGCAGACACCCAAGGGCTCCCGGAACGAGTACAGGTCGACCCCCGTCGAGACCTGTGCCGAGAAGTCGCCCTTGAGCAGCTGGGGGATGCCGCATGCGAACTCGACCACCTCCAGCCCGCGCTGGACCTCGCCGCGGGCGTCGCCGAGCACCTTGCCGTGCTCGTCGGTGATCGCCTCGGCGATCCGCCCGACGTTGGCGTTGACCAGCTCTCGGAAGGCGAAGAGCACCTTGGTCCGCTGGCTCAGCGACGACTCCGACCACGTCGTGTACGCCTCGCTCGCCGCCCGTACGACGGCGTCCACGTCGTCCCGCGACGCGAGCGCGACCTCGGCCTGCTGCTTCCCGGTGGCCGGGTTCCAGACCCGGCCGCGGCGGGTGCCGTCCCCGCTCGCGGACTTGCCGGCGACCCAGTGGTCGATCGTCCTCATCGGTGGTCCCTCTCGTTCGTGGCGGGGCGCAGGTGGCTGCGCTGCCGCGACTTCTGCTCCTCGTAGGTGGCTCGAGCGTCCCGCGTCGACTCCAGCGACGCGACCTCCGCCACCGGCACGTCCCACCACGCCGGGCTGTCAGGGGCCGGGACGAAGGGGTCGGTCTCCACGTGGATGACGGTCGTGACGTCGGCTGCCTGAGCCTCGGCGAAGGCCTTCTCGAGCTCGGCGATGCCACTGACCGACGCGACGCGGGCCCCGAGGCTGGCGGCGTTGGCGGCCAGGTCGACCGGGAGCACGTCGCCGTCGAGCCCGGTCTGCGTGCGGTAGCGGTACCGGGTGCCGAAGCGCTGCGACCCGAGCGACTCCGACAACGCACCGATCGAGGCGAAGCCGTGGTTCTGGACCAGCACCACGATCAGCTTCACGCCCTCCTGCACGGCGGTGACGATCTCCTGCGACATCATCAGATAGGAGCCGTCGCCCACCATCACGATGACCTCGCGCCCGGGCCGCGCGAGCTTCACGCCCAGGCCGCCGGCGATCTCGTAGCCCATGCAGGAGTAGCCGTACTCGACGTGGTAGTTGCCCGGCGCGGCGCTGCGCCAGAGCTTGTGCAGCTCCGCGGGCAGCGTGCCCGCCGCGCAGACGACGATGTCGCCACCGGCCGAATCGGGCGCCGAGTCGCGCACGGCGCCGATCACGTCGGCCTCGTAGGGCAGCACGCCGCGCGGCAAGGCGGCGGTGGTGAGCTCGGTGACGCGCGCGTTCCATGCCGCGGCGGCGCGGCGCGCGGCGCCCGTCCAGCCGTCGTCCGCGCTCCATGCGCCGACGCCCTGCGAGAGCGCGCGCAGGCCCACGCGCGCGTCGCAGACGAGCGCCTCGCCATGCCACTTGTGCGCGTCGAAGGCCTGCACGTTGAGGCTCAGCAGGCGCGCCTGCGGGAAGAGGGCGTGCGAGCCGGTGGTGAAGTCCTGCAGCCGCGTGCCGACCGCGAACACCAGATCCGCCTCCCGCGCGACTGCATTGGCGGCGCTGCTGCCGGTCACGCCGATGGCGCCGACGGCCATGGGGTGATCCCATTGCAGCGCCCCCTTGCCG
>JBJMKO010000113.1:0-17886 GCA_045805805.1 Solirubrobacterales bacterium
CCCTGGCGGGTGCGCCTCTGCGGGAATGTCGCCGAAGGCGGCGGAAATGCAATCCGGTTATTGCGCGGGCGTAGCCCGCGCACCTCATCTCGTCGCTCCGCGCCATAGGCGCGGGCGACGTCAATTCACGCAGAGGCGCACCCGCCAGGGCTCATCAACTCCGCCCGAGAAACGGCTCTCAGCCGAACGCGGCCGCCTTGACGCTGGGGACCTTGCCGCCCTTGCAGTTCGGGCCGTAGCCGGAGGCGGAGAGGATCTGGAAGTTGGTTACCGCGTGGAACGGAGTTGTCGAGCCGTCGTTTTGGGCGAGGTTGATGACCAGGCGGTAGAAGCCGGGCTTGAGGTCGTGGTAGTAGATCTCGGGGCGGGTTGCCGGCGAGTAGCTGCCGGCAGAGCGGATTTGTTCGGCGAGCACTCCGTTGGGGCCTGCGAATTCGCGGCTGTCGTAGGAGGCGCCGACGAGGCGACCGTTGCCGAAGGGGCTGTCGATCGCCCGCTGCAGCTTGACCGGATCGACGCAGTCGGGGACCCGGTTGAGCCCGAAACGGATATTGCCCTCGCCGAGCTGCGGTTCACCGCCGAAATGCCTGGGCGCGAGCTGGAAGTTGTGGACCTTGACCTTGACCACGACCGCGTGACTGGACTGGCGAGCACCGTTGCGAGGGGAAATCACCTGCACGCTTGGCTCGCCCCGCACCGGGCCGCCGCTCGCCGCGCTCGCGGCATCTTCCTTGCCCCCTCCCAGCGCCAAGATCGCGGCAAAGATGGCCGCGGCCGCCGCAGCGACGACGAATATGGCGGTTCTGAGAGGCATGGACCCGGGAACACTAAGCGAGCGCCGTAACGTTTACACCTTGATCCGAAGCGCAGGCATCGCCATCGCGGCAGCCCTGATCTCCGTTGCCCTTCCGGCTCCCGTTGCCCATGGCGCCGGGCCAGCCGATCGCGTGCATGTCTTCGCCGGCACCAGGCCCGGCCCGGGCACGTTCGGCGGCGGTCACAACTTCCCCGGCGCAACCGTGCCGTTCGGAATGGTCCAGTGGAGCCCCGACACGACTCCGGCCGACACCAATGGCCGGAGTGGCTACGACTATCGCGACTCCCACATCAAGGGCTTCAGCCTCACTCACCTCGCCGGGGCCGGCTGCTCGCTCTATGGCGATTTCCCGTTCCTGCCGACCACCGAGCCGCTGAGCTCATCGCCGGCCGCACGCGGCTCTTCGCTCGACGGCGAATTCCAGCCCGGCTTCTCTCACGCCCGCGAGAGCGGGCGGCCCGGCTACTACTCCGTTCGTCTCAATCCGGTCGACGGGGCCGCTATCGGTGCCGAGCTGACGGCGACGACCCGCACCGGGATGGCCCGCTTCACCTTCCCACGCAATCTTCACGCGAGCGTCCTGATCAACGCCGGCGGCAGCGCTCAGCCCGATGACTTCGCTGCGGTCCAAGTCGACCCGGCGCACCGCGAGATCGACGGCACCGCGTCGAGCGGGCTCTTCTGCGGGCATCGCCCCCGCTACCGGGTATACATCGCGGCCGTCTTCGACCGTCGCTTCGACACCTACGGCACCTGGGAAGGCAACGAGGTCACGGCTGGCTCCAGCGCGGCGAGCGATAGCCAGAAGCCCCCCGCAAAGCCGGCATCGACGGCGGACGCCGGCGCCTTCGCGACTTTCGACACCCGTCACAACCGGGTCGTCGTCGCTCGTGTCGGCATCTCCTTCGTCAGCGTCGAGGACGCTCGCGCCAACCTCGCCGCTGAAAATCCAGGCCTCGGCTTCGGCGAGGTGGCCAAGCGTGCCGAGGGGGACTGGAACAAGTCGCTCGGCCGTATCCGCGTCGACGGCGGGCCGCGGCGCTTGCTCGACACCTTCTACACCGCGCTCTACCACGTCTTCCTGGCACCGCGAACCTTCAGCGACGTCGGCGGGGCCTACGTCGGCATGGACGGGCTCGTTCACCGCGCCCGCGGGCGCATCCAGTACGCCGACTTCTCCGGTTGGGACACCTACAGGACGCAGATTCAATTGCTCTCGATCCTGGCGCCCCGACGGGCCGGTGAGATGGTCAGCTCTCTGCTCGCCGACGCCGCGGAGAGCGGCTGCCTGCCGCGCTGGCCCTACGCGAACGGCCAGAGCATGACGATGGTCGGCGACTCGGCCGACCCGCTGATCGCTTCCGCGGCGGCCTTCGGCGCCACCGGTTTCGATCGTCGTGCCGCCCTGGCCGCGATGCTCAAGGGCGCCGACGAGCCGTGCCGCAGCGCCAACGGCGAATACCTCGAGCGTCAGGGCCTCGCCGGCTACCTCGAGCTTGGCTACGTCCCCTTCGACCTCGATACCAACGTTCGCAACGCCAACTCGATCTACGGCAGCCCCGATGACGTCTGGGGCTCGGCTGCAACCTCGCTCGAGTACGGTGTCGACGACTTCGCGATCGCCCAGTTCGCCGCACGAGCCCTGCACGATCGCGCCTCATACCACCGCTTTATGCGCCGTTCGGGAAACTGGCGCAAGCTCTTCAACCGCAACAGCGGCCTGATAGAGCCACGTTACGAAAATGGCAGCTTTCCAGCCAATTACGACAACCTCCGCGGCGGTGGCTTCGTCGAGGGAAACTCTTCCCAGTACACCTGGATGGTGCCCCATGATCCGGCCGGGCTCTTCCACCGGATGGGAGGGGCGATGAGCGCCTCCTCGCGGCTCGGTCACTTCCTGCGCGAGCTCAACGGGGGCCCTGGGGGCGCTCACACCGACCACGCGCTGCTCGGCAACGAGCCGACACTGCATGTTCCGTGGCTCTACGACTGGGCTCGCCGCCCCTATGGAACCCAGGCGGCGGTGCGACGCGCACTTCGCCTGTACCGAACTTCCCCGGACGGCTATCCCGGCAACGATGACCTCGGGACGCTCTCCTCCTGGTACGTGTTCGGGGCCCTTGGCCTCTACCCGGAGGTGCCCGGAGTCGGCCTGCTGGCGGTGGGCAGTCCGCTGTTCGGACACGCCTCGATCGCCTTGCCCCACCACAGGCGAGCGACGATCTCCGCCGGCGCGTACGCGTTCAGGCCGCGCCATAAGGGTGGGCACGGCAGGCCGACGAAGCCGCGGCGGATCGGGCTCAGCCCGTCAGCCGCGCCTTACATTCGCTCGCTGCAGTTCAACGGCCGCCCCTACGGAAAGCCATGGATCACCTACTGCGCCCTGGCCGGAGGGGCGCATCTTGCCTTCCAGCTCGGTCCTCACCCGGACCGCAGCTGGGGAGCATCCGCCGCGGCGCAGCCGCCATCCTTTGGCCCGCACCGGCGAATGCCAAGAAACGACTGCACCCCGTGACCCTCACTCCGTCTCGAACAGGCGCCCTCTGGGTGCTCGCCGGCCTGATCGCGCTCGGCGCCGCGGTGCGATTCGCGACGCTCGGCCTGCAGAGCTATCACCACGACGAGGTGATCACCGTCGCCCGCGTCATCCCGGGCAGCTTCACCGACATGTTGCGCCAGGTGAAAGGGAGCGAGTCCAACCCGCCCCTCTACTACGTGCTCGCCTGGGGTTGGGCGAAGGGGTTCGGCACCGGCGAGGTGACGATGCGCTCGCTCTCTGCCCTGTTCGGTGTGGCCACGATCCCGCTCGCCTACTGCGTCGGCCGCGAGCTGTCCAGCCGGCGCGCCGGCCTGATCGCGGCAACGCTGGTCGCCGTCAACCCGATGCTGATCTGGTATTCCCAGGAGGCTCGCTCCTACCCCCTGCTGGTCTTTTTCGGGGCCGCCTCGCTGCTCTTCTTCGTCCGCGCCCTGCGTACTCGCGAGGGACGAGATCTGGCGCTTTGGGCGCTCGCCTCCGCCCTGGCGCTATGCAGTCACTACTTCGCCGTGTTCGCGGTGGGGATCGAGGCCCTCTGGCTGCTCATCGTGCTGCGCTCGCGTTGGCGGGCCGTGCTGCCCGCGGTCGGGGGGGTGGCGCTCGTCGGCTTGGCCCTGATCCCGCTGATCTCCGCTCAGGTCAACCCGACCCACATCGGCTGGATCGATCACAGCCCACTTTCGTCACGCTTCTTCCAGACTGGGGTCAGCTTCCTCGTCGGCGAGACCGGCCACGTGATCGCCGAGCCGCCGCGCGAGCGCTACGCCCTGCTGCCCGCGATCCTGATCGGCTTGGCTTTCGTGCTCGTCGCCGTGCGAGGTGGGAGAGGAGAGCGGCGGGGAGCCCTGCTCGGGGCGGCCATCGGGCTGGGCGTGGCGGCCCTTGCGGCGCTGGCCGCGGCGATCGGCAAGGACTACGTGGTCGAGCGCAACCTGCTTCCCGCCCTCGTGCCGTTGGCCGTCGCGGGGGCGATCGGCTTCGCCACCGACGGGGCGCGCCGCCTCGGCCTGCTGCTCGCGGTTGCGCTCGTCGCCTACTGGATGGCTTTTGACATCCACGTCACCCGGACGCCGAACCTGCAGCGCCCCGACTTCCGCGAGCTCACCGATGGCCTGGGGCCGCCGCGCGGGCCGCGGGCGATAGTCACCTGGAAGCTCGCCGCCGACCCGGTCCGTTTCTACCTGCACGACAGGTCGGTGAGGGTCTACAGCGGCGAGATTCCGCTGCGCGAGATCGACGTGATCGGCAAGTCGGCGGAAGGAAGGCCGGTCACCGGCGTGCCGTCGGGGTTTCACCCAGCGGGACGGGTAAGGTTCGAACGGCTGACACTTTCCCGCTACAAGTCGAGCCGAATCCGCCAAGTTCCCTTCTATGCGCTGAAAAGGGTGCAAACCGGCTTTGGCGACAACGCTGTCGTCGTCGACGGGCAGACCGGAGCGCAGCGATGAGCCCGATCGAAGAGCTTGCCTATCGGCTGGGAGCCGCCGCTCGCCGTCCGGCGAGCTGGTGGCAGCTGTTCAAGTTCGGGCTTGTCGGCGCATCGGGATACGTCATCAACCTCGGCGTGTTCGCCCTACTCAACGACAGCCTCGGCGTCCACTACTCCCTGGCCGCGATCGGCGCCTTCTGCGTTGCCGTCAGCAGCAACTTCTTCTGGAATCGCCACTGGACGTTCGCGGCCGGCGACGGTCACGCCGGTTTCCAGGCCGTTCGCTTCTTCACGATCAGCGTCGCCGCCCTGGCGATCAACCTGGCCGTGCTCGAGGTGCTCGTAGCGTGGGCTTCACTAGGCGAGCTATCGGCCCAGGCCATCGCCGTTGCCGTCGCCATGCCCTTCAACTTTCTCGGCAACAAGCTCTGGGCGTTCGCCTAGGTTTGATTTTGTTCCCACTGGAGCGGGGCGGGGGAGCCTGGCCGCCCTCCAGTCGAATTGACACCCATGCGCTTCGCGCATGGGGTGAACCTTGAGCGCGGGCATAGCCCGCGCACCTCATCTCGTCGCTACGCGCCATAGGCGCGGGCGATGTCAATTCCCGCAGAGGCGCACCCGCCAGGCCTTTATAACCGTTAATATTCCTGAGCGATGGAGCAGGGTACTGCCACCGAGATCCCTTCAGATTGGTATCGAAGGGCGTTTCCAGCAGAGGAGACCACCAGAAGGCCGTGGGCGGACCAGACCGAGCCCGAAGTCGATCGTGCGCTCGCGATGCTGCGCGCATCTGGGTCGGAGCGGGTTCTGGATCTGGCCTGTGGAACGGGCAGGCACGCGCTTGAGCTTGCACGGCGCGGCTTCTCTGTGGTCGGCGTCGACATCGCGAGGGACCTGCTCGACATCGCCGAAAGCGACGCGGCCGACGAGTCGCTGGATGCCTCCTTCGTCGAAGCCGATCTGCGCGAGCTGGTCTTCGAGGACGAGTTCGACTTGGTCCTGAGCCTCAACGACGGAGCCGTCGGTTACTTCGAGACCGAGGAGGAGAACCGCCGCACCTTCGAGGTCGTGGCGCGGGCGCTGCGCGCCGGCGGTGGGCACCTGATGCAGCTTCCGAACGTTCTCTACGCGGAAACCCACCTGCCGCAGAAAACCTGGATCGAGGGCGGCTCGATGATCGAACTGATCGACCACCGGTGGGACGCCGGGAGCCGCTACTTAGAAGGCACGACGACACCGATCCATTTCGGCGACGTCTTCGAGGGGGTCTCACCGATTCCGTTCCGGCAGCGCCTCTACTCGGTCGACGAGCTTGCCGAGCTCTACTCGTCCATCGGCATGTCCCTCGCCAACGTCTTCCGAGGCAACGGAAAGCCCCGCCCGCCGAAGGACAGCCAGTTCGAGCTCTTCGTCGAGGGCCGGCGGGACTAGCCCTACCAAGTCCCCTCCAGCCAGCACAGCAGCTCTGGAGTACGGCTGCGCAAGTCGGGATCGGGGGATGCAAGCTCGGCGTCGGCGAGCTGAATTGCGGCCCCCAGGGCGAAAATGGCGCGTTTGGTGCCGAGGCTGAGATGCGCCTCGAGGCGCTCCATCGTTACGTGATCGCCGCGCAGCGACCAGAGTGCCTCTCGGGCTCCCACTGGATCCGTTTCGGCTACGTCGATAGCTTTCTCCAACGCATTGCGAATTCGGAGCCGCGGCGGCGCATCGGCAAAGGCTTCGAGGGCCCGCTCCCGCACCCGTTCCTCGAAGCGACCGTCGACTACTGCGGAGACTGCTTTACCCTCTGTCATGTTGGGACCTCCTCTATTAGGTCTCGGCCAGGCCCCGGGGTGTCGCAAGCACCGCCGGGGTCGCCTTTTGAGAGTTTGCGCGTGTAGACTCGCCTGAAGACAATAAGCGCCCGCCCCTCAATGGTCAAATAATCTCTTTGCGACGCACCCGGGAGCACGGAAGCGCATGGGAAGGCCACGAAGATGAGCAGCGGAAGATCCAGCTACGACGCAACGGCGGTGGAGGCCGAGCGCCAGGCCGCTTGGGCACGGGAGGGCGCCTTTGCGACGCCGGTTCCGGCCGACGGCCGGCAGGGCGTCTACATCAAGCCATCGAGCCCGTTCACCTCGGGAAACCTCCACATGGGCCACGTCCGCGACTACGCAATCGGCGACGCGTACGCGCGCTTTCGCCGCGCTCGTGGCGACGCCGTCCTCTTCGGGTTCGGCTTCGACGCCTTCGGCCTGCCGGCCGAGATGGCGGCGATCGAGCGCAAGATGGCGCCGGCGGACTGGGTGCAGGGCTGCGGCGAGCGCATGTTGGAGCAGATGAAGCGGCTCGGCTTCTCCTTCGACTACGAGCGCGTCTTCTACAGCTCCGACGAGGCACAGTACCGCTGGTCCCAGTGGCTCTTCCTCGTTCTCTACGAGGCCGGCCTGATCTACCTCGACGACACGACCGTCGACTGGTGCGACCACTGTCGCACGACGCTGGCCTCGCTCCAGGTCGAGGACGGTGCCTGCTGGCGTTGCCACAACGAGGTGCGCCTGGTCCATCGCCCCACCTGGTTCTTGCGCATCACGCCTTACCTCGAGGAGAACGACCGCCGCCTCCCGGACCTGGCCGACTGGGATGAGATCTCGCTCTCGACCCAGCGCTACATCCTCGGTCGCAGCGACGGGGTGGAGGTTGACGTTCAGGGGCCGGGGGGGGCACGGATCACGGTCTTCACGCCGTATCGCGACATCGTCACGGCATCGGCTTTCGTTTTGCTTTCCCCACGCTCTCCTGAGCTTGAGGCCTTGCCTATCGAGGCTGGGGTCGCCGCGCAACTGGACGAGCTGCGCTCGGGGGGCTGGGAGCGCAGTGCTCGCGACGCCAGGTCGGTGCCACTGGTTGACACCGGCCTCTCGGCGACAACTCCGTGGGGCACGGAGTCCTTGCCCATAGTGGTCTCGCCGCTTGTCGATGCTCGCTTCGGGCCTACGGCGGTGTTGGGCATACCAGAGGCTGATGAGGCGGACGCCATTCTGGCCGGGCGCATACCGCGTGTGTCTGACTTCGACATGGAAGAGACCGGAGTCGAGCCGTGGTCCGAGACGCGTGAGGTCGTCCGTTACCGGGCCGCGGACTTCTCGATCTCCCGCCAGCGCTTCTGGGGAACGCCGATCCCGATCGTGCACTGCGAGGGCTGCGGCGCGGTGCCCGTCCCGGAGGAGGACCTGCCCGTTGTCTTGCCCCGCGATATTGAGCCGACGGGAGAGGGCAACCCGTTGGCGGAGCGGATCGACTTCGTCGAGGTTGCCTGTCCCCGTTGCGGCGAGCCCGCCCGGCGCGAGACAGACACCCTCGATTGTCACTTCGATGCCCTCTGGCTCTGGGTGCCCTCGGCAGTGCCGCCGGAGGCCCGCGCCGAGGAGATGTTCTCCCACCCCGACCTGCAGCGCTGGCTGCCCTCCGAGCGCCTCGTCGCCGGCGCCGACAGCGGCGGCTTCGTCTTCGACCAGCGAATCGTCACCAAGGCCCTGCGCGACATCGGGCCCTTTGCCTTCCTCGAGCACGGTGAGCCGTTCTCGGGCTGTCTGTTCCACGAGATGGTGATCGCCGACGGGCGCAAGATGAGCAAGCACCTCGGCAACGTCGTCGATCCAGACGATTTGGTCGAGCGCTTCGGCGCCGACACGGTTCGGCTCGCCGTCCTCTACGCGGCGGGTCCGGCCAAGACGCTCAACTGGAACGACGGCGCGCTGCGGTTTGCCGGCCGCTTTCTCAACAACGTCTGGGAGTACACCCATCGACGCATCGAAGCCACCGCCGGCGCGCCGGACGACGAAGAGGCTGCTGCCGACACCGAGTTCTTGCGGGAGCGGCTGTGCAAGTGGTGCGACAACGGCCTGGAGCGCATCACGGCCGACATCGAGGATCTCCAGATGCACAAGGCGGTTCGCAACGTCACCCGCCTCTTCGAGCGCATCCAGGACTTCGAGAAACGGGTGGTTGCGCGCCGCGGCGAGCTAAGTCGCCTCGACGCGGAGGCCCAGGTCGCGGCTCTCCTGCTGCTGGCTCGCGTTCTGGCACCCTTCGCTCCGCACGCGGCCGAGGCGATCCTGCTCGCGGGCGGGGAGGGTGGCTCCGAGGTGGTCTTGGGCTCCTGGCCCGAGTCTCTTGTACTTTCCCCAGTGGCCCCCGGCGCCGGCTCTTCCTAAGCGGCTCCGATTGAACAACATAGGTTGACTGGTTTCGGTAAATCTGTTATGAATAGAACTGCTGACGATCAAGCGCAGCGAAGAGGCGGGGGTCTCTCAACGGAGAGGCTCACCTGGTACGGCAAAGGGAGAGTCCAGTACATGAGCCGTGACGGCGGCGACAGCACCTAGGTGCTGATCCCGTCGCCCCCCGCCTCTTCCTGTGCGATTTGCCACGGCATCGAAGGTAACCTCTGCAGTGGGGGAGCATTCCCTCAGTCGGCTGCGACCTTGCCGCGACGGGACATAGCTCGGTTTACGCAGAAAGCCTTGACCGGTAGTCGGGGGTCTGTTATGACTAGAACCGCTGACGACCAAGGACCAAGCTAAGAGGTGGGAGTCCCCTGACGGGGTCGGCTCACCTTGCGATGGCAAATGGGAGTGTGTCCAGTCATGAGTGGAGATGACGGCTGTTTCGAGTGCGATAGGGAGGCGACGGTGCCGCGGGCATTGCCCCACCTCCAGCCCACGGCGCCGCCCTGCACCGCAGCCGCTCGGCTCTCCCGCCTCTATCAGCTGGGTCCCCGGAGAGGGATGGTGGCCGTGTAGGCCGAAGCGTCGGCAGATGTGGCCAGGAAAATTGGGCTCGTCCCGCGGAAGCTGACAACCGCTGGGCGGGCTCAATTCCTTTCCCGGCCAGGTATTGCACAGAAATGCTTGATCGCCGTTCCCCGGTCTGTTATACCCCTTGATCCGATGAGCAGGCACGAGGAGCGGAGGCCATTCGACAGCATGGGGGGGCGCTCGGTACCCTGCTCGGAGGAGATTTCGCCATGTTGAGCCCCGAGGATCGCACCCGCTCTTGCGCAACCGAACTGGTCTGTCGGGACTGCGGTAGGCGGCTGCCGCTACTCGATACGACCTCGAAGTGCCTGGGCTGCGGCAACGGGCTCGACATCGACTACGACTACGAGCTGGCCAAGGCGCGCCTCGGAGAGGTGCCGCCGGCGGAGCGCGAGATCAACATCTGGCGCTTCGAGGAGTTGCTGCCGATCGTCGATGCCAAGGCCCAGGCGCGCGTCGGGCGCTACAGCGGCCGCACCCCGCTGATCCACGCCGACCGGCTCGGTGCCGAGCTGGGGCTCAAGAAGCTTTACCTCAAGGACGACAGCACCTCGCGGCCCAGCCTCTCCTATAAGGATCGGGTCGTCTCGATGGCGGTCGCCCGCCTGTTGGAGCTTGGCAAAGAGGAGATCGGCTGCGTCTCCACAGGCAATGTCGGCACCGCCGTCGCATCGCTCGCCGCCAAGGCCGGTGTCACCGCCTATGTCTTCTATCCGTCGAACATGGAGCGTGGCAAGGCGCGCGCCTGCCGGGCTCTCGGCGCTGCCGTCTGCCAGCTCGACGGCAACTACGACCAAGCCAACCGCGCCTGCCGCGCGCTCGCCCTCGCCAGTGGCATCCAGTTCGCCAACATCACCCTGCGGCCGTTCTACGCCGAGGGGGCGAAGACGGTCGCCTACGAGGTGGTCGAGCAGCTGGAGTGGGAGGCGCCGGATCACATCGTCATCCCGGCCGCGGGCGGCACGCTTTCTTCCCGCGTGCACAAGGGGCTGAGCGAGCTCGAGACGGTTGGCCTGGCGGAGACCTCAGCGGTCAAGATTGACGTGGCCCAGGCAGAGGGCTGCAGCCCGATCGCGACCGCGATCAGCGACGGCTCGGGTGAGATCCAACCGCAGACCCCGCACACGGCGGCCCACTCGATCGCGATCGGCGCCCCCGGCGACGGCTCGCTGGTGGTCGACGCGGTGATCTCACGCGGCGGCAGCGCCGCGACCGCCAGCGATCAGGAGATCTTCGAGGCGATCGACCTGCTCGGCGCCACCGAGGGCATCCTCACCGAGCCCGCCGGCGGCACCACGATCGCCTGCACCGCCAAGCTTGCAAACGAAGGCAAGCTCGGCCCCGACGACACCGTGGTCGCGATCGTCAGCGGCAACGGCTACAAGACACTGGACGAGCATCCCGACAAGCCCTGGGCGGAAGGCGTCGCCTGCGAGGTCGATGCGATGACCGCGATGCTCGAAGAGTTCCGCCGGCACGGCGTCGGCGCCACCCTCGGCTGATCCAAGCGAGGTTGTCGTCCGAGCTGTGCCTCTGGGGCGTCTATGCGCCATCGACCGCAGACCGAGAGGCTGCTGGGCAAAGTGCCGGAGGAGGGACTCGAACCCCCGACACGCGGATTATGATTCCGCTGCTCTAACCAGCTGAGCTACTCCGGCGGGGTTGGGGGATCGTAGCGATGGCCGGGTCGCTTTCGTCGGCGGGCGCCAGGGCATAGCCTTGTGGCGATGATGCAGGAGCTGGACAGGGCGGTTCGGACGATTCTGCGCGATTGCCTGCGGGTGGAACCGGGCGAAGAGGTGCTGGTGATCTGCAATCCCGTGACCGAGGATATCGGGGCGCTTATGCGGATCGAGGCCGAGGGCGACGGGGCTTTCGCGACGCTGGCGGTGATCTCCGAGCTCGACTCCAACGGGGCCGAGCCACCGATGGCGGTCGCTGCCGCGATGGTCGCCTCCCAAGTCGTCCTGGCGCCGACGATCCAGTCGCTCTCGCATACCTCGGCACGCCGGGCCGCGAGCCTGGCCGGGGTGCGGATCGCGACGCTGCCCGGCGTCACCGAGGACATGCTCGGGAGGTTGATGAACGCCGACATGCGCAAGCTGAGGCGACGCGGCGCTTCGCTCGCGGCGGCCCTGCGCGATGGCGAGGAGGCGCGGATCACTTGCCGCCACGGCAGCGACCTGCGGCTCGGTCTGAAGGGGCGGGTGCCGATCGCCGACGCCGGCGTCCTCAACGCCCCCGGCGCCTTCGGCAACCTGCCCTGCGGCGAGGCGTTCGTCTCGCCGCTCGAGGGCACGGCGGAGGGCACCCTGGTCGTGGACGGCTCGATCGCCGGCGTGGGCAAGGTTGAGACCCCGGTGGAGCTCACGGTCCGCGGCGGCCACCTGACCGACGCGACCGGGCCCGAGGGTGCGACGTTGCTCGAATTGCTGACCAAGCACGGCGAGGACGGCACCAACGTCGCCGAGTTGGGCATCGGCACCAACGAAGAGGCGACGCTGACCGGCAACATCCTCGAGGACGAGAAGATCCTCGGCACCGCGCACGTCGCCTTCGGGGCCTCGGCGGCGATCGGTGGGGAGATCCAGGTCCCCGTCCACCTCGACTGCGTGATCGTCGAACCGACGGTGGAAATCGACGGCACCGAGATCGTCCGCGGCGGCGACCTGCTCGTCTGACGCGTGACGCCGACCCTCCTCGCCGTTCCCAACGTCTCGGAGGGCCGCGACGCCGGCCGCATCGCCGGCCTGCAAGCGTCCTTCTCGCGCGGGGCGGCTCTGCTCGACCGCCACTCCGATCCGGATCACGATCGCACCGTCTTCACCCTCGCCGGCGCTACGGCGCCGCTGCGCGCTGCGCTGCTATCGGGCGCGGAACAGGCGATCGAGACGGTCGACATGACCGCCTACGAGGGCCTGCACCCAGCCGTCGGCGCGCTCGACGTCTGTCCGCTGGTCTGGGTCGACCCGGACGATCGGGCCGCTGCCCATACCGCCGCGCTGGAGGTCGCCGAGCAGATCGGCGGCCTCGGCGTGCCGGTCTTCCTCTACGGCGGGCCGGCGACCCGCCCTGAGCACACCGAGCGGGCCTACTTTCGTAACGGCGGCTTGGCCGAGCTCTTGTTGAGGATGGAGGGGGGAGAGCTTTGTCCCGACTACGGACCGGGCTTGCCACACCGCACGGCCGGAGTGACCCTGGTGACGGCGCGTCCCCCGCTGGCTGCCTTCAACGTCGAGCTCGACAGCGGCGACCTCGAGATCGCCCGCGCCGTCGCTGCGGGGCTGCGGGAGTCCGGTGGTGGCATGCACGGCGTGCGGGCGATGGGGCTGGCGCTCTCCAGCGGGCGCACACAGGTCTCGACCAACATCCACGATCCCTTTGCCGTGCCACTGGGGGAGGTCGTCGAACGGGTCCGGACCCTGGCGACCCCGCTCGGTGTCCGCCCGGTTGAAGCCGAGATCGTCGGTCTCGTGCCGGCCGCGGCCCTTGCGGACTATCCCGTCGGCGTGCCGATCCGCGACTTCGATCCCGCTGCCCAGACGATCGAGAGGCGCCTGCCGACAGCCTCCTGAGCAGTGCTGCTCGCTAGATTCCCGGCATGGCCCAGACAAAGAAGAAGCGTCGCCGCAAGCGTCGCGGCACCCAGGGTGGCCGCATCGACACCAATCGCCGTGCCTCCCGGCCCCGCAGTCGCGCCGAGGCGAAAGCCCGGGCCCGGGCCGGTGCCAAACGCACCCCGCGTGCCGACAATCCGCCGACCTGGCGCAACTCGGCGCTGCGCGGAATCGGCGCGGCGGTGATCTTCGCCGTCCTGCTCTTGATCATCTTCAAACGGCCGGCTGGGGCGGCACTTGCCCTCGGCGCCTTCATGCTCGTCTTCTACATCCCGGCCGGCTACTACATAGACACGATGATGTGGCGGCGTCGCGAGCGGGCGCGGATGCGCTCCGGCGGCTCGTGAGCCTCGACGTCCAGCAGCTCACGGTCGGCGCGATTGCCGAGAACTGCTTTGTCGTTCGCCGCGAGGGCGAGGCCGCGGGGGTTGTGATCGATCCGGGTGAGGAGCCGGAGCGGATCTCGGCCAAGGTCAAGGAGATGGGGATGAAGGTCGAGGCGATCCTGGTCACCCACTGCCACTTCGACCACATCGGCGCTGTGGCCCCGCTGGCGGCGATGACCGGCGCCCCCGTCTACTGCCCCAGGATCGAGGTGCCTGTGCTGGCGGACATCATGTCCTTCGTGCCGATGGCCGGCTTCGGCCCGTACGAGAGCTATGAGGCCGACGTGGAAGTGGAGGGCGGCGAGGTGCTGGAGTTGGCCGGCCTCACCTTGGACGTCATCTTCACTCCCGGTCACAGCCCCGGTCACGTCACCTACTCGGTGCGAGACGAGGAGGCGATCTTCTCTGGCGACGTGCTCTTCCAGGGCTCGGTCGGGAGGGTCGACCTCCCCGGCGGCGACGGCCCGACGCTGATCCGGTCGATCGTCACCCTGATCGATGCGCACTCTGCCGAGACCAGCGTCTACCCGGGTCACATGGGCGTGACGACCCTCGGGGCCGAGCAGGAGACCAACCCGTTCCTCGCCGAGCTGCGGCAGTAGGCAGCCGGACGGTCCCCGGCGCAGGTAAGGTCGCCCACTGTGGCGGGACCCAAGTACCAGGCACCCCGAGGGACTTTCGACGTCCTTCCCGATGCCGCGCGCGCTCGCGGCCGGGTCGAACGCACCGCCGCCGCGATCTTCGCTCGGGCCGGCTACGAGCCGATCGCCACGCCTGCGTTCGAGGACACGGAGCTGTTCGAACGAGGTGTCGGGCACTCGACCGACATCGTCCGCAAGGAGATGTTCAGCTTCGAGGACAAGGGCGGTCGCGGCCTCACCCTTCGCCCGGAGGGCACTGCGCCGATCTGCCGCGCCTACGTCGAGCATGGGATGCACAAGCTGGCGCAGCCGGTGAAGCTCTCCTACGCCGGCCCGTTCTTCAGGCACGAGCGCCCGCAGGCGGGCCGCTACCGCCAGTTTCACCAGTTGGGAATCGAGGCGATCGGGAGCGACTCGCCCCTTGCCGACGCCGAGGTGATCGGCCTACAGGCCGAACTGCTGGCCGAGCTCGGCGTGCCGGGTGTGGAGCTGCGCCTGGGGAGCCTCGGCTCGCCGACCGCCCGTAAGGCCTACCTCGCTGAGCTGAAGGCGCATCTGCACGACCACGAGGGAGAGCTTTCCAAGGACGTGCGCGAGCGGATAGACGCCAACCCGCTGCGCGCCTTCGACTCCGACGACGAGGGCACCCGGGCGGTGATGGCGGCGGCACCGAAGCTGGTCGAGCGGCTTGAGGGCGACGACGCCGAGCACTTTGTCGAGGTGAGGTCGCTGCTCGACGCTGCCGGGGTCGAATACACGATCGACCCCACCCTGGTGCGCGGGCTCGACTACTACACGCGCACGATCTTCTCCTTCGTCTGCGACCGGCTCGGCGCCCAGTCGGAGATCGGCGGTGGCGGGCGCTACGACGGGCTGGTCGAGCAGCTCGGCGGCCCGTCGACCCCGGCGATCGGCTGGGCGGCCGGGATCGAGCGGATCCTGCTGGCACTCGACGAGGAGGTGGCAGACGAGGGACGCGACGTCTTCATCTCCTACGACGCCGCCGACGCCGGCCAGCGGGCGCTGGCGCTGAGCTTGGCGCGCGACCTGCGCCGGGCCGGTCTCTCCGCCGAGTTCGAGCTGAGCGGGCGCGGCGCGAAGGGCCAACTCAAGCATGCCGACCGGATCGGAGCCCGACACGTGCTGATGCTCGAGGCCGGGGGGGCCGCCCAGCTGCGCGACATGGGAAGCGGCGAGCAGCGCCCCGTCGACACCACCGGCCTGATCCCCGAGATCGTAGGAGACAGTCCATGAGCGACTTCCCCGCCCTGCAGCCGAACGGATACCGAGACACCTGGTGCGGCCAGGTACTGGGCGACCGGGTCGGCTCCGAGGCGCGGGTCGCCGGCTGGGTCCACCGCCGGCGCGATCACGGTGGTCTGGTCTTCATCGACTTGCGCGACCGCACCGGCATCGTCCAGCTCGTCTTCAATCCCGATCAGGCCGGGGACGCCTTCCAGCTTGGTCACAAGCTGCGTGCCGAGGACGTGCTGAGCGCGACCGGCAGCGTCGTGCAGCGCTCGCCGGAGACGGTGAACGCCGACCTTCCGACCGGAGAGGTCGAGCTCAAGGTGGGCACCGCGGAACTGCTCGCCGACGCCGAGACGCCGCCCTTCCAGATCGAGGGATTCGCCGGCGAGGTGGGCGAGGACGCGCGCCTGCGCCACCGCTACCTCGACCTGCGCCGCGACCAGATGCGCGACGCGCTCGTCCTCCGCCATCGAGTGACCGCGGCGATGCGCGAGTTCCTCGACGGCGAGGGCTTCCTCGACATCGAGACGCCGGTGCTGACTCGGTCCACTCCCGAGGGCGCACGCGACTTCCTCGTCCCCAGCCGGCAGCAGCAGGGGTCCTTCTACGCGCTTCCGCAGTCGCCCCAGCTCTTCAAGCAGCTGCTGATGGTGGCCGGCTTCGAGCGCTATTACCAAGTGGCGCGCTGCTTCCGCGACGAGGCGACCCGCGCCGACCGTCAGGCCGAGTTCACCCAGCTCGACGTCGAGATGTCCTTCGTCGGCGTCGACGACGTGATCGAGGTCAACGAACGGCTGCTCGCGCACGTCTTCGAGCGAACCGGCGGCCCGGCGATCGAGATGCCGATGGAGCGGATGGCCTACGACGAGGCGATGGACCGCTTCGGCACCGACCGTCCCGACCTGCGCTTCGGGCTCGAGCTGGTCGATCTCGGCGAGGCGCTGGGCGAGACCGAGTTCAAGGTCTTCCAATCGGTACTCGAGGGGGGCGGTGCGGTGCGCGGGCTCAACGCGGGCAAGCGCGAGATGCCGCGCTCAGAGCTGGACGGTTTGATCTCGCGTGCCCAAGAGCTCGGCGCCAAGGGCCTGGTCTGGGCCTTCCGCGAGGGCGAGGGCTGGCGCTCGCCGACCGCCAAGTTCCTCTCCGAGGAGGAGCTGCGCGACCTCAACTCCCGGCTCGGGGCCGAAGAGGGCGACCTGTTGCTGCTCGTCGCCGACGAGCGCCCGGTAACCGACGCGGTGCTGGGCCAGCTGCGCATCGACTTGGCGGAGCGCTTCGAGCTGATTCCCGCGGGCGAGGATCGACTCGTCTGGATCGTCGAGTGGCCGTTGATGGAGTGGAACGCGGGAGAGGGGCGCTGGGACGCGCTGCACCACCCGTTCACCGCCCCGGCGGGCGAGTTCGACCCCGACGACCCCGGCGCTGGCCGGGCGCTCGCCTATGACATCGTCTGGAACGGCCAGGAGCTCGGCGGCGGCTCGATCCGGATCAACCGCGCCGACGTCCAGCAGGCTGTCTTTGCCGCGCTCGGGATCGACGCCGAGCAGGCCGAGGCCCGCTTCGGCTTTCTGCTCGAGGCGCTGCGTTACGGTGCGCCGCCGCACGGGGGTATCGCTTACGGGGTGGATCGCATCGCCCAGCGCCTCTGCGGGGCTGAGACCATCCGCGACGTGATCGCCTTCCCCAAGACGGCCTCGGGCTTCGATTTGCTGACCGGCGCTCCGGCCCCGGTGGACGACCTGCAGCTCCGTGACCTGGGAATCTCCCTGCACCAAGGCCGCCTCGCCGGCCGCTGAGATGGGCTTCTTCGGCCGGATCCGGGCAGTGTTCGGAGCTCGGCCGCCTGGGCCCGGCGCGACCCCGGTCCACGTCGACGACCCCAGCTTCGACAGTTGGGAGGTCGTGCGCGATTTCGCCGACGTGAAGACCGCGAGGGCCTGGCACCAGGCTCTCGAAGAGGCGCGGATCGAGGCTGTACTGACAGCCGACTGGCCACTCGACCGGTTCGGCCACGGCGACATCGCCCTGCGCGTCCGGCCGCCGGACTGGAGCGAGGCCGAGTGGCTCCTGTCGAACCTGGACGATTGATCTCTTGCGGCAAGGCCGGGCGGTGCTACGGTTGGCCCGAGGTTCGAGCCCGTACGTGAGCCGTCTCACCGTTTGACCCAACACAAACGGCGCGGGAGCCGATCTCTCTCGGTCCTGTGGGATCGGGAGGAGGCGCCCACCCTTTACTTCAAGGGATCAAAGCCAGAGGCGGTACCGGCGGGCTGGAACCTCTTTTCGTTGCGCAAACGTGACACTCGGCGCGCCACATGTGCGTTGCGGCCTCGCATCATCAGCCGCGTGCAACGCCAAACGGCTCCCAATGCTGAAGCGCGCTCCCTTCGGTCGCCTATGGAGA